>CAJTSL010000016.1:21067-76274 GCA_910578845.1 uncultured Lachnospiraceae bacterium | reverse complement strand
ACATGACATACCGGATCTTTGAGGATGAGCATTACTATGTCTGTCATGATGGGAGGCAGCTGCGTCATATCCGGACAGAAAGCAAAGAGCAGGAAGGATATACCCAGACATTCGAAGTATATGGGTGTGCAGACTGTAGCGGGTGTGAACATAAGTCCCGCTGCCTGTATAAATACAATGCAGAAAAGAATGCAGACCGGAACAAAATCATGAAGATCAATGAGCGTTGGGAAGAACTGAAGGAGGAATCCCAGGCAAACATCCAGAGTGAGAAAGGAATCCTGAAGCGCCAGATCAGATCCATCCAGACAGAAGGGCACTTTGGAGACATCAAGGAAAACGAAGGGTTCCGGCGTTTTAATTATCGTAGCTGCGAAAAAGTATATAAAGAGTTTATGCTGTACGCGATCGGTCGGAATATCAATAAATATCACCGGTTCCTTCATCAGGAAATAGAAAAATACGAGGGAAAAACAGAGCAGAAAACAGCTTAGGGAAAAGGATACCTGAAAAAAATAAGGTCAAGGGGGTATTGCGCCCTAAAATAAGTTCAGCGAAAAGAAAAGAAGGAATCCCACGGAATGTCAGGATTTGGAAAAGCCTGAATTTCATGGGATTCTCTTTTTCTTAGGAATCAGGGGCCAAAATCGGCATTAACCGACAGCCCCTTTTTTAACGTTATAATTACATATTTTTTGGATTAGGTATTGTCTTCCTGAGTGGAATGTAGTAGAATATTTGGCAGTGTATGATTGTATACAATTATGCAGAGGAGGAGAATCTTTATGAAAACATACAAAGAAATGAGCAAAGAAGAACTTGTATCATTGAAAGCATCACTTGAAAACGAATTTGCGGAAGCAAAAAGCAAGGGATTGAAGCTGGATATGTCCAGAGGGAAGCAGACGACAGCGCAGCTTGATATGACGATGGATATTATGGATGTTTTTGACTCAGATTCTGTTCTTCGGACAGAAGATGGGACTGATTGCAGGAATTATGGCTTAATGGATGGCATTCCGGAAGCGAAGAAACTGTTGGGAGATATTATGGGTGTTCCGGCAGAAAATGTAATTGTATATGGAAATTCCAGCCTTAGCGTCATGTACGATGCGATTTCCCATTCTATGACGCATGGAGTCATGGGCAGCACGCCATGGTGTAAGTTAGACAAGGTGAAATTTTTGTGTCCGTCACCTGGATATGACAGGCATTTTAAAGTGACGGAATATTTTGGCATTGAGATGATTACCATACCGATGACGCCAACAGGGCCGGATATGGATTTGGTTGAAAAGTATGTAAATGAAGATGAGAGCGTAAAAGGCATTTGGTGTGTACCGAAATATTCTAATCCGCAGGGAATCTCCTATTCGGATGAGACGGTAAGGCGGTTCGCGCATTTAAAGCCTGCGGCGGAAGATTTCCGGATTTACTGGGATAATGCGTATGCGGTCCATCATCTTTATGAAGATAAACAGGATGAAATATTAGAAATCCTTAGTGAGTGTGAAAAGGCGGGCAATCCGGACTTAGTCCTTGAATTCTGTTCTACTTCCAAAATTAGTTTTGCGGGTGGCGGAATTGCGGGTATGGCAGCGTCTTTAGCTAATCTTGCTTCTATTAAAGAAGGCGTGACAGTAAGGACGATCGGCTATGACAAAGTCAATCAGCTTCGCCATGTCAGGTATTTTAAAGATCTCAATGGCGTACTTGCGCATATGAAGAAGCATGCAGAAATTATCCGCCCTAAATTCGAGGCTGTGCTTACCGTTTTGGAAAGAGAGATTGGCGGACTTGGTATCGGCGAATGGACAAAACCGGTAGGAGGATACTTCATTTCTTTTGATGCCATGGAAGGATGTGCGAAGGAGATTGTAGCAAAGTGTAAAGAAGCCGGCGTTATCCTTACAGGAGCGGGTGCTACTTTCCCCTATGGAAAAGACCCAAAAGACAGTAACATCCGTATCGCGCCGACTTTCCCGACACCGGAAGAGATGGCGGCTGCAACAGATTTGTTCGTTTTATGCGTGAAGCTGGTCAGTGTCAATAAATTGTTGGGAAATATGTGATACGATCATGATTAAATAGTAGAAGTGTAGGAGTTGGATATATTGAGGACATGGAAGAAATTTTGTCCATGCCTTTAAAGTGGATTCATTGCTTATAGGAAAAGGAGGGGTTAGGATGGGCTTGGAAAGAGTGGAACGTTTGGAAAGGACGCTGGTGCATAAAGGGGTTATCATTGATTTCTATCAGGATACGATTAAAGTGCCAAACGGCAATATTGTCAAATGGGATTTTATCAGCCATAAAGGGGCAGCGGCTGTTGTCGCAGTGAATAAGGAAGGAAAGCTTCTGATGGTAAGGCAATACCGTAACGCGTTGGATAGGGAAACCATCGAGATTCCTGCCGGCGCCTTGGATAGTGCAGACGAGCCGACGCATATTGCAGCGGCGAGAGAATTGGAGGAAGAAACCGGTTACAAAGCGGGAAAAATGGAGTTGCTGATGACTTTGCGCACAACGGTTGCTTTTTGCAATGAGAAAATTGATGTCTATGTGGCAACGGATCTCGAGCCGGGGAAACAACATCTGGATGAAGATGAGTTTATTAACGTGGAAGAATATGACATAGAAGAGCTGTTAGAGATGGTTTATGACTGTAAGATCCAGGACAGTAAGACGGTAGCGGCGCTAATGGCTTATAAAAATAAATACGGTAAGTAAATTTGTGTATATGGGCGTACTTTCTGACATATATTTAGATAATTGGAAAGAGGGCGTGCATATGGTATCAAGACAAATGAACAAAGGCGGTTATTACTTGCTGTATTTATTCATGACTGGATTATTCCTGGGGATCATACTGGTCAATATCAGGCATGATGTCTGGATGGACGAGGATGGCCTTTTGAATACGGCGATGATGAAACAACTGCAAAGCAGTGAGCTGGACGGCAGCTATCTGTTCGGCTATATTCTGAAGCACAGGGTATCTACGATTTTGATCCTTTGTGTGCTTGCGTCTACAATGATCGGGTTTCCGATTGTCTGCGGATATGTCTGCTATCTTGGGGCCAGCGCTGGCTGCATCCTCTCGATAGCAGTTATCCGTTATGGCGTCAGAGGTCTTTTTTTCATGGCGGCAAGTGTCTTCCCACAGGCGCTATTGCTTGTGCCAGGGTATTTCCTTCTGTTCCAATGGGGCATGGAGTGCAACAGAAGCCTGTATGGAAAGACGGACGGATTCGAAGGCCGTTATCTGATCGGGAAGCAATTTATCTTGAAAAAGGTTATCAGTCTTGCCGGGATCCTTTTTCTGATCATTCTGGGGTGTATGATAGAAAGTTATGTAAACCCACAAATTGTTCATTATATATTAACAATTTTGTAAAAAAATTAAAAAATCTGAAAAAAATTTTTCAATATATGGTATCCGTAAAAATCCGTTTTGACGATATGTTGTGCTTTCCTCTAAATGTGCCGGAAACGCCCGCAAAATCAGGAAAAATCCATTTGCTTTTCGAAGGAAATCTGCTTATAATGTTAAATGTACATTGGTTTCGTTCATAGGAAACCAAATAGGTGGGAGAGGCTTCCGGATTGATGGAAAAAGAGATTACTGCATTCATATCTTATTTACATAACGTAAAGAAAACTTCGAACAATACAGAAATGTCTTATAAACGGGATTTAGAGAAATGGCAACATTTTATGGAACAGAAGGAGATTCATAGGATCTTAGAGGTAACAGAGGAGGCAATGGCTTCTTATATCCAATATCTGGAAGAGAGCCGCTTTGCAGCGGCAACCGTTTCACGCAGCGTCGCGTCTCTTAAGGCTTTTTACCATTTCCTGATGCAGGAAGGGATCATAAGCGAAGATATTTCTGAAAAGCTGAAAGCACCGAAGATAGAGAAGAAAATTCCGGAAATCATGTCGCCAGAGGAAGTCGTGCGGCTCTTAGAGCAGCCAGGCGGTGATTCTCCGAAAGAAATCCGGGACAAAGCGATGCTAGAGTTGCTTTATGCGACAGGGATCCGGGTGACAGAACTGATTACGCTGAAAGTCACCGATGTTAATATGCAGATGAATTTCTTGATTTGTAGGGACGCGAGCAAGGAGAGGGTGATTCCTTTCGGGGGCGCAGCCAAGAGCGCGTTGGATAAATATTTGGGCAATATCAGGGAATCTATGATAGAAGACAAGAAATCAGATATCTTGTTTGCCAATTGTTCGGGACAGCCGATGAGCAGACAAGGGTTTTGGAAGCTGATCAAATATTACGCCAGAAAGGCGGATATTAAGGCGGATATTACGCCACATACGTTACGCCATTCTTTCGCCGCACATTTGGTAGAGAATGGAGCAGATTTAAGGAGCGTACAGGAAATGCTTGGGCATTCCGACATCTCCACGACACAGGTTTATGCGCATTTAAACCATAACCGAATCAGGGAAGTATATGCAAAAGCTCATCCACGTGGATGAGCTAATTTTTTTTGAAACTTTTCGGCAATGTGCGTTGTCTAATAGGTACATAACACAGAAACGGAGGAAGAAAGGAAGGCATGAGAAGTAGGAAAGAAGCATTGATCCGGAGCATATTGCTAGAAAATTATGAGAGTTATTACAGGCTTGCATTTAGTTATGTGCATCGGGAGGCGGACGCTATGGACATTGTACAGGAAGGAGCCTATAAGGCAATGTTAAAAGCGAACAGCCTACAAGAGGAAAGCTTTGCATCGACATGGGTCTATCGTGTCATGATCAATACCGCCAAAAATTATTTGAAAAAATATAACCGGGAATACGAAGTCTTGCAAGAGGAGAACGTGACTGCAAAAGAGGACTGCATAGAGATAGATTTGCAAAGTGTGGTGGAGAAACTGCCTTTGGAAGAAAAAACATTGATTATCCTGCGGTTCTATGAAGATAAAACGCTCTCGGAGATTGCACAGATCTTGCAGGAGAATCTGAGCACAGTAAAAAGCAGGTTATATAGGACGCTACAGAAGCTGCGTAAAGAGCTTTCCTGACAGGTAACATTTGGTAAGAATGAGACAGAGTCATTGAGAAAGGATATGGTTAGTATATGAGAAAAATCGTTGATTATAATGAGAATAAGGCAGAGAAGCTGGCGGAAAGCCAAGCATTTACTGAATTAGAGAATGGGATTGAAGCAGCACGGGAAGCATACCAGGATATTCCGGTACCGGAAGAAATGAGAAGAAGAATGGAAGAAGCCATTAGGCGTGCTAAGAGAGAACGTAGAGCTAAAATACCGGTGATTGTTGCAGCAGCAGTAGCATTGCTGATCATTCTGCCCAATACGGGGGCGGATGTCGCATATGCGATGGGGAATATCCCAGTAGTGGGGAAATTATTCCAAGCGGTGACTTTCCGGGATTATCAGTATGAAAGCGAGCGGTTTGATGCCAATGTAGAAGTGCCACAGATCATTGTGGAGGATATCGGAGGCAAAGAGGATGTCATAAGCGGCAATGAGGCTGGCGCCCAGGAAGAGGGACAGGAGCATGGAGACGGGACGGCAAATGGATTAGATACATTACAGCAAACGGTAGAGCAGGTAAATTTTGACATTGAAGAAGTCACGAACCAGTTAATCGAGGAGTTCCAGAGATCGGCTGATCTAGGAGAAAGCTATGGCAGCCTGGAGATCCATCATGAGACAGTGACGGATAATGAGCGTTATTTCACATTGAAGCTTTCTATTTACCAAGGGGCAGGAAGCGGTTCAGAGTCTTATAAATTGTATACGATTGATAAGCAGAGTGGGCAGCGTGTCCAGATCAGGGATTTATTCCGGGAAGGGAGCGGCTATCATGAACTGATTAGCGAGAATATACGGGAACAGATGCGGACAGCCATGGCAGAGGATGAAATGAAGGTATACTGGGTTGATTATGAGGAAGTGCCGGAATGGAATTGGCAGGGGTTAAAAGATGACCAGAACTTCTATTTTGATCATGCCGGTAATCTGGTTGTCGTTTTCGATGAATATGAGATCGCGCCAGGCTATATGGGAGCACAGGAATTTACGGTGGATAGGTCAGTGTTTGAGGGGTTATTGAAATAGGAATAGATAATTGCGAAACTAGGTTTTACCAACTGCACATTGTACAAAATAGACAAATCGTCGCAGGGCCGCTTTCGCTACATTGGCACTCGTAGCGGCACATAAGACGCTACAATACAGCGTCTAAGTGCCGACGGTGCCAAAGTGCCCTGCTCGTGATCTTGTCTATTTTGCACAACTAGGTTTTGAAAAATAACCGTTTCGCAAACGCCTAAAGAAAGAGGAAGAATGAAAGGAGAAATAGACGAATTAGGAGAAATAGGCGAATTTAGAAGAAATAGCAGGGGTAAAAGAAATGCTGCATGGCGGACAGTATCTGTCCGTTTTGCAGCATATTTTTGTCTGGTGGCTTTAATCATATTCAGCGATATCATAGATTAACTTTTCAGATGCTTCCCAGCCAAGGCACGGGTCGGTAATGGATTTACCATAGATGCCTTCACCGATTTTCTGGCAGCCTTCTTCTAAGTAGCTCTCTATCATAACACCTTTGACCAATTTATAAATATCCGGGCTTAGTTTCCTGCTATGCATGACTTCTTTGACGATACGGATCTGCTGCGCATATTCTTTGCCTGAATTATTGTGGTTGGCATCGATGATGCAGGCAGGGTTGATTAAGCCATGCTCCTGATATAAGGTTTGTAGCCTGATCAGGTCTTCATAATGGTAATTGGGGATGCTCTGTCCATGTTTGTTGACGGCGCCTCGTAGTACCGTATGCGCTAACGGGTTGCCGCTTGTCTTTACTTCATGCCCACGATAGATGAACGAGTGGGAATGCTGTGCGGCATAAACAGAGTTTAACATGATGGAAAGAGTACCGCTGGTCGGATTCTTCATGCCGCTTGCGACGTCGAAACCGCTTACCGTCATACGATGCTGTTGGTCTTCTACGGAACGCGCGCCGATAGCCACATAAGAAAGGATGTCTTCGACATAGCCCCAGTTGTCCGGATAGAGCATCTCATCTGCGGCGGTAAACCCGGATTCCGCCATGGCGCGGATATGCATTTTACGCATGGCAATTAATCCGGCGGTAAAATCCGGCTTTTTCTCCGGGTCCGGTTGGCTGACGATGCCTTTATAGCCTTCTCCGGTAGTCCTTGGCTTGTTCGTATAAATCCTCGGGATTAAGATCAGCTTGTCCTTTACCTTTTCATTTACTTTAGCAAGCCTGCCAATATATTCACAAACGGCATCTTCATTGTCTGCGGAACAGGGCCCGATGATAACGAGAAATTTATTGCTTTTGCCCGTAATGACATCCCCGATTTCCTGGTCGCGTTGTTTTTTGAGGGCAGCAAGGCTTTCCGGGACCGGAAACTGTTTCCTGATCTCTTCCGGTGTCGGAAGCTGGCTGACATATTGAAATGACATTATTATCATGCTCCTTTGTTTGATTGTGATTGCGAAAGCACATACATTATAGTATATTAAAGAAAGAATCGCAAGTAGGAATACGACCAGTCTATCTCTGTTATAGGACGCTACCGCTTTATCTCTGTTGCAGGACGTTATCGCTTTATCTCTGTTACAAGACGTTATCGCTTTATCTCTGTTACAAGACGTTATCGGTTCATCTTGGTTACAGAATACGATCAGCCTGCCTTTGCCCGCGAGGAAATACGCAGCGCTGAGATTGTACAAAGCGCAGTCTGGACAATCTGGCTTGCGAGCATGCCCCACAAATAGCCTTTGATGCCCCAGATGGGAATAGCGAAAAAGACGAAGAGCAGGCGCACCAGCAGGCTTAAGATGCTATAGAGGAAAGTAAGCGCTGTTTTCCCAAGTCCGTTTAGGATACTGTTAAGGGTGCTGGCAACATACAAAAAGGGACATATGAAGCTGAGCGTGAGAATGAAGCTTCCGGCAAGCTCGCTGTCAAATAGGACTCTTCCGGCAAAACGTCCGCATAGAAGGAATATAAGCGTACATCCAAAGCCAAGGAGCAGGCAATATTGGATGGATTTCAGGATAGCTTTGGCCACAGCGTG
This sequence comes from uncultured Lachnospiraceae bacterium, assembly GCA_910578845.1. GTDB lineage: Bacteria > Bacillota > Clostridia > Lachnospirales > Lachnospiraceae > UBA3282. The sequence goes on along the minus strand of CAJTSL010000016.1, from coordinate 68,174 downwards.
CCGGTTGCCGCTTGCATCCGCTTCGGAGACGATCGGCAATAGCAGGACGGAGATGGAATTGGTAATGGCTGATGGAAAGAGGATGAGCGGCATGCTCATGCCAGTCAGGACGCCGTAGACGCCTAAAGCGTCAGCATTGTTCAGCCCATAGGCCATTAGTTTATTAGGTATGAAAATTGCTTCAATGCTTTGTAATATGTTGATGATAATACGGTTAGCCGACAAGGGAACGGCAAGGTGCAAGAGGTTTTCCCCAATTTGGAAATAGGATCTTCGCCTTTCAGGCGAGGGAGAAGACAATGCTTTTAGGCGGTATGGCTTATCAAATACTTTAAAGGAACGGTATATGATGGCAATCGCGGAGACGATCATCGAAGCGGCTTCACCGATTACAAGGCCGACAACGGCAAAACTGATGGTAGGCGTTAAGTTGTTGTTGCTGCATATATGATAAATAAGATAAACGGAACCGACCCGGACAACTTGTTCCGATAACTGGGAGAGGGCAGGGATCGCTGTTTTTTTGATACCATAAAAATATCCGTTGATACAGGAATGTACTGTGGCCATAGGGATGGAAAGCGCGATGATGCGGAGTAAAGGCGCGGTCCTTTCCTCTAGGAGGAAAGTAATGGCAATCCATTCGGAATACTGATAAATGAATGCCATGCAACCGAAAGATAATGCCATGGAGAGCAGGAAGCCTACCCATAAGGTGCGGAAAGAGGTTTTATAGTCATGTGTAGTCGTCTCGCTAGCGACAAACTTGGAAATGGCTGTTTGTACGCCTGATACGGTCAGGGAAAAAGAAAGCGCTAAAACCGGAGAGATGAGCTGGTAGATGCCCATGCCTTCCGCGCCGAATACTTTCGATAAGAAGATACGGTAGAAAAAGCCGATAAAGCGGCTGAGTAGCCCTGTAACAGTTAAAATAATGGTTCCGATCAACAGTGGGTTTTTACGCTGCATATTACACCAATCAAGAGCAGTATTATTTCATAGTATGCGCAAAGGATAAGGAAAATGATAAAAGAGGGAACTCAATAAGGACGGTAAGACATGTCGTAAAAGGTTAAAAGAAAGGCTTGGTTACGGTGATGGGGAAAAAAGTGGTAGTGGGGATGTCAGGTGGCGTAGATTCTTCTGTGGCAGCGTTGCTGTTAAAAGAGCAAGGTTATGAGGTAATAGGCGTTACCATGCAAATCTGGCAGGATGAGGATGTTCTGGAGCAGACAGAAAACGGAGGATGCTGCGGCATATCTGCAATCGAGGATGCCAGAGCGGTTGCGCGCCACCTGGGGATCCCCCATTATGTGATGAATTTCAAAAGAGAATTTCAAGAAAATGTCATGCAATATTTTATAGATTCCTATTTAAAAGGAGAGACGCCAAATCCATGCATTGCCTGTAACCGTTATGTGAAATGGGAATCCTTGCTGCAAAGGAGCATGGAAATTGGCGCCGATTATATTGCGACCGGGCATTATGCCAGGATCGAGAGGCTGGCGAATGGAAGATATGTGATAGCCGATTCCGTGACAGCGTCAAAGGATCAGACTTATGCTTTATATAATCTGACGCAGTATCAGCTTGCACATACATTGATGCCAATAGGAGAGTATACGAAAGAAGAAATCCGCCGTCTTGCCGAGCAGGAGAACCTTCCGGTGGCACACAAACCGGACAGCCAGGAGATCTGTTTTATCCCGGATCATGATTATGCGGCTTTTATCGAGAAACAGGCGCCGGAGAGAGTGCCAGGCAAAGGGAATTATGTGACAAAAGACGGCGTGGTCTTAGGAGAACATCTTGGGATCACTCATTATACGATCGGACAGCGAAAAGGCCTGCGCCTTGCGATGGGACACCCTGTTTTCGTAACAAAGATACGGCCGGAGAGCAATGAGGTAGTCATTGGGGAGGCGGAGGACGTTTACGGGAATGAATTGTTCTGCCATTTCTTGAATTGGATGGGCATAGAAGAACTGACGGCGCCGAGGGAAGTGTTAGCGAAGATACGGTATGCGCATCGGGGCGAAATGTGCCTGATTGAAAGCGTTGGCAAGGACTGTGTGAAGTGTAGCTTTAAACAGCCTGTCCGTGCCATTACGCCGGGACAGGCTGTTGTTTTCTATGAAAGCGGTCATGTGCTGGGTGGCGGTGTCATTGCGCCATGTGGAGAGGTTGGCTAAGACGGGCGATCAGAGAGATATTTTATGGAAAGCGGGGCTTCTTTTTTCGAATGTGCAATAATACTGGAAGCCACATTCCAATAGGATAGCGGCGGCTTTATCAAAGTGGCTGGCAATTGCTTCAGGGGCATGGGCATCAGAACCGACCGTGATGATCTCTCCGCCAAGCTCCTTGTAGCGGCGGATCATGGCGCGGCAGGGATTGACATCTTTCAGGCTCTCTCTTAGCCCGCCGGTATTGATTTCAATGCCTTTGCCTTCTGTGACTAGCTTTTGTAAGATCGCATCGAGAATATCCTGGTATTGTCCATAAGAGTAGTGCTCATCCTTCCCTGGGCCATAGCGGACGACATAGTCCAAATGCCCATAGACGTCAAAATTGCTGAAAACTTTTAAATTATCCAGAATAGAGGAAAAGTATTCCCGGTAAGCATCTTCTGTTGCCCTTCCTTCATAAAATGATGGATAGTAGGGATCCTTTTTGTTACAGATATGGGAAGATGCGATAATAAAATCATAGTCGTGCGCTTTTGCAAAAGCCGCATTTTTTTTGGAAAGATGTGGCTGCAAGCCAAGCTCGACGCCGAAATGCAGGTCAATTTTTCCTGCGTATTTTTCTCTGTAGTTTAGGAAATCATAAAGATAAGCGTCAGGATTTAAATCAAAATAACCCGTAGGCACATCTTTTGAAACAGGGTAATCGAAATCCTGGTGTTCCGTAAAGCATATGTCAGATAATCCGAGGCGGATTCCCTGTAGGATCATTTCTTCCATCGGGGCATCAGAGTCTCCGGAAAAGGAAGTGTGCATATGGTAATCGGCTGTGATTGGCATCATTGTTCTCCTTTGTTTTCATTTTATTAAAGTCTAACGCATTTGCGCGACAAGCGCAAGGGCGTATGGTAAGAACGCAATTTTACGTGTATAGGATGCAGCATTTGCTCTTAGGCTGGCAGTTCCTTTAACGTTCCTTAGGCTTATGGAAAATTTATGATAAATTTCCAATTATTTTTGATTTACACCTTGAATTTTGAGGACAAATTAGGTAAAATGATTTTGTTGACAAAATTTTGTCAATCTGCACGTTGCAGTTTGGCGAAATAAAAATATATTCTATTTTTATTAGGAGGAAACGAAAATGGCAGTAAAAGTAGCAATCAATGGTTTTGGTCGTATCGGTCGTCTTGCATTCAGACAGATGTTCGGTGCAGAGGGATACGAAGTAGTAGCAATCAATGACTTGACAAGTCCTAAGATGTTGGCACACTTGTTGAAGTATGATTCTTCACAGGGCAGATATGAAAAAGGCGACACGGTTTCAGCCGGAGAAGATTCTATCACAGTTGACGGCAAGACTCTTAAGATCTACAAAGAGCCAGATGCTAACAATTGTCCTTGGGGAGAACTTGGAGTAGACGTAGTTTTAGAGTGCTCCGGTTTCTACACATCCAAAGAAAAAGCACAGGCACACATCAATGCCGGCGCTAAGAAAGTTGTTATTTCTGCTCCTGCAGGAAACGACCTTCCTACAATCGTTTACAATGTAAACCATACCAAATTGACAAAAGAAGATACCATCATTTCCGCAGCTTCCTGTACAACAAACTGCTTAGCTCCTATGGCTAAAGCATTGAATGATTTAGCAACAATCAAATCTGGTATCATGAGCACAATCCATGCTTATACAGGTGACCAGATGATCCTTGACGGACCTCAGAGAAAAGGTGATCTGAGAAGATCCCGTGCAGGCGCAATCAATATCGTTCCTAACAGCACAGGCGCTGCTAAGGCAATCGGCCTTGTTATTCCGGAACTCAATGGTAAGTTAATCGGTTCTGCTCAGCGTGTTCCTACTCCTACAGGTTCCACAACAATTTTGGTAGCAACAGTTGAGAAATCCGTAACAAAAGACGAAATCAATGCAGCTATGAAAGCAGCAGCAAATGAGTCCTTTGGTTACAATGATGAAGAAATCGTATCTTCCGACGTTATCGGCATGAGATTTGGTTCCCTCTTCGATGCAACACAGACTATGGTTGGCGAAGACAATCTGGTTCAGGTTGTTTCCTGGTATGACAATGAGAACAGCTACACAAGCCAGATGGTTAGAACAATCAAGTATTTTGCTGAGTTAGGTTAATTCATGGAGATTTGAAAAGAATCTGACGTAGATTCATCAAGGTCCGGCCTCATGGGCCGGGCCTTATTTAATGCGTAGGGGAAAATGCCTTTTCCCTGCTTGATGGAAAAAAAGATCGGAGGAAATAAAAAATGGGATTAAATAAGAAATCCGTAGATGATATTAATGTAAATGGCAAGCGCGTGCTTGTAAGATGTGACTTTAACGTACCGCTTAAAAATGGCGAGATTACCGATGAGACCCGTATCGTGGCAGCGCTTCCGACAATCAATAAATTGATCAAGGACGGCGGAAAAGTCATTCTCTGCTCCCACCTTGGCAAAGTAAAGAACGGCCCTAATGAAGGAGAATCTTTGGCGCCGGTAGCGAAAAGATTATCAGAGAAACTTGGCAAGGAAGTTAACTTTGTGTCTGATTACAACGTAACGGGCGAGGCAGCTACGGCAGCCGTTGACGCTATGAAGGAAGGCGATGTTGTTTTATTGCAGAATACCCGTTTCCGTGGCTCAGAAGAGACCAAGAACGGCGAAGCATTCAGCAAAGAGCTGGCAGATTTGGCAGACGTTTATGTATGCGACGCTTTCGGTTCCTCTCATAGAGCGCATGCTTCTGTAGCAGGCGTTACGAAGTTCATCTCCGAAAAAGGCGGCGAGAATGCGGTTGGCTACTTAATGCAGAAAGAAATTGATTTCCTCGGCAATGCTGTTGAAAATCCGGTAAGGCCTTTCGTTGCGATCCTTGGTGGCGCAAAAGTAGCTGATAAGCTCAATGTTATCAATAACTTGTTAGAGAAATGTGATACTTTGATCATCGGCGGTGGCATGGCGTTTACATTCTTAAAAGCAAAAGGAATGGAAGTAGGTAACTCTCTCGTAGATAATGAGAAACTGGACTACTGTAAAGAAATGATGGAGAAAGCAGAGAAGCTTGGCAAGAAGCTGTTGCTTCCGGTGGATACGACAATCGCATCTCATTTCCCGGATCCTATTGACGGGCCGATTGATGTAGAAGTAGTAGCGGCTGACCAGATCCCTGCTGATAAAGAAGGCCTTGATATCGGTACGGAGACAGCGAAAATGTATGCAGATGCTGTAAAATCTGCTAAAACAGTTGTTTGGAACGGACCGATGGGCGTATTCGAGAACCCGACGCTTGCAGCAGGTACCATTGCCGTAGCAAAATCTCTTGCAGAGACAGACGCAACGACAATCATCGGCGGTGGTGATAGCGCAGCGGCTGTTAACCAGCTTGGATTCGCAGACAAGATGAGCCACATCTCCACAGGCGGCGGCGCATCTCTTGAATTCCTCGAAGGCAAAGAACTCCCTGGGGTTATGGCTGCAGACGATAAATAAGAACAGCCAAAGACGAAAGCGTAGCAAATACGCCGTGTAGCCTGCGTGGACGATAAAACGGAATAAAGTACATCTAGCTGATAAAATACATCAGCTTAGATGTACTACGTTATTGCTGGAAGAATATCTCCCATGAGCCATTCTTCCAGCAATCATGAAAGAATATGAATATTAGGAAATGGAGAATAAGAAGATGGCAAGGAAGAAAATCGTAGCCGGCAACTGGAAGATGAATATGACTCCCAGTGAGGCAGTGAAATTATGTGAAGAGTTAAAAGATCTGGTAAAATCTGATAACGTAGATGTTGTATACTGTGTACCAGCAATTGATATTGTCCCGGTCGTAGAAGCTGTAAAAGGCACAAACGTAGAAGTTGGCGCAGAGAATATGTATTTCGAAGAAAAAGGCGCGTTTACGGGCGAGATTTCCGCTGCTATGTTAAAAGATGCAGGCGTAAAATACGTTATCATCGGTCATTCTGAGAGACGTGATTATTTCAAGGAAGATGATGCGCTCCTGAATAAGAAAGTAAAGAAAGCTCTTGAAGCAGGCCTTACTCCTATTTTATGCTGTGGCGAGACATTAGAGCAGAGAGAAATGGGCGTAACGATGGATTGGATCAGGTTACAGATTAAGTCTGACCTTATGGAAGTTACAGCAGATCAGGTGAAAGGCATGGTAATTGCTTATGAGCCAATCTGGGCAATTGGTACTGGCAAGACTGCAACGACAGAGCAGGCTGAAGAAGTTTGTAAAGGCATCCGTGACTGCATCGCTGAGATTTATGATGCGGAGACAGCAGAGGCTGTCCGTATCCAGTACGGCGGTTCTGTAAATGCAGGCAATGCAGCAGAATTATTCGCGCAGCCTGATATCGATGGCGGTTTGGTTGGCGGCGCTTCTTTGAAAGCTGATTTTGGTAAGATTGTGAACTATAAGTAATCGGATAAGCAATAAAAGAACTGCCAAAACAGCAGTAAGAAAATGAAGTAAGGCGGGGCATCGAGTGAATTAGCTAATTTAATTCTTTGATGCCCCGTTGGCTTACTGTAAGGCTTTTGGCTCACAATTTTGGCTCACAATAATGTTGATACAATTCGCATATTTTATGTTTCATTAACTCTATTAATTCTGTTGGTTCTAATATCGTAGCATGTTTCCCAAATGGCAGGAAATAATCCGCGACCCATTCCAAGGTTGTATAGTCTAGTTCCATGTCGATGATCCCGCCACCTGTTGGCAGTCTTTTTAAGCCTTTTGCCAATAAACACTCGGCTTCACAGCGTTTAACGCCGATGTCTGTCAGTTGGATTTTCACGTGGTATTTTTCGCCAGCATCAAAGTGGGCAAGATACTCTTGGATGGAGGCGGGAACAGGGTATTTTCCATCAGGGTAAGGTTTTTCTTCTATGATTTTTTTGATACGGTCAATGCGGAATGTTCTGATCTGATTGGTTTTGGTGCAATAGGCAGGACAATACCAAAGTCCGTTCATAGCGTATAACCCGACGGGAACAATCATGCGTGTGCTCTCGGAATGTGTTGATGAATACTGAATCGTTGCCGCGTGACGGTTTATAGTAATATGGAACATTTCTTTGAGCAACGGAGAGTCGCGATGCCTGTCCGGGATCCAGAATACGATCTTGCTTTGGAGCTGTGCAATGCTGTTCTGGATATCCAAAGGCAGACAATTCAGGAATTTCTTTAAGACAGATATCGTCTCCTGTTCGAAAGGCAAATCACGATAAAATTGTAATGCCTGACAAGCGAAGAATACCGCTTTGGCTTCGCTTTCCGAAAACGTGATAGGCGGTAGAATGCGCTCTTTTAAAATGTGGTACCCGCCCGCGGCGCCAACTTCAGAATAGAGGGGGAAACCGGCTTTTTCCAGTTCTTGTAAGTCGCGTAGCACCGTCCTTTTTGATACGGAGAATTCATTAGCCAACTCGCCTATTGTAAAATCCCTTTTTGCATTTATGGTGATCATCATTTCAATGAGTCGTTCTGCTTTGGACATTTTGAAAATCCTTTCCTAATAGTGACAGTTATTGTCACTATTTTATGATAAACTATTCATATGACAAATGCAACACCACTGAAAGCGCGCTCTTGCGCTTCAAGAATTACTTCGTAATTCTTATTGAAGTCGCTATGGATTACGGCTTCCATGGCTATGATATAATAAAAAGGGGGAGATACATGATGATTAGTGAAACGGAATAAAAGGAAATTATGGGAATAGGGCATTTAAAAAAGAAATGTAGAACAAATAAGTCCTGAGCCGACAAGAGAAACTGCATACGTAGATTTCTCTTGCGGTTCCTCGAACGTAAACGTTCTCGGAATGGAGATTAAAATGGAAAAGATGATGTATATGATGATGATAAAGAAGAGCAAGACTTATAATAAGCTGACGAAGAAAGCAGTGTTAGAACATGTTGAGAACATAAGAAAGCTGGACGATGAGGGAAAGCTGGAATTTTGTGGTGTGTTCAAAGGCTATCCGGGTATGGCTGGCATGTATATCCTGAAAACGGACAGCCGTGAAGAAGCAGAAGAAATTTGCAATGAAGAACCGTTAGTTACCGGAGGGTATGCGACTTATCAGTTAGTTTCTTTGCAGGCGGCGAACCGGGAGAATAATTATTTGTTAAATTAATGAAAAGCTACATTAGATTAAATTGAACATATATTTTTGTAATTAAGTATGGTAAAATATGTTAAATGAAAAAATAATGTGGTGGGTGTTACGAATGAAAAAACTATATTTAGTATTTGATATTGTGAATAAGGCGGAAGATTATGCAAGTGTATGTGAATTTTGCGATATGCTTATATATCAAAGTAAAAATGTAGAGCTGTTGCCGGAATTAGAGAATAAAGTATATGCATATCAAAGTGAAGAATCATCTGAAAAGAATACGGAAAGGATGTTTTCTGCAATAGATGTAAGAATACGGAGGAATGAATTAGAGCAGTATGACGCAGCCTGTTTGGGGCAAGTATGGGAAGGGGACGGATATCTGCGGGTTGCACATGAAAAAGAAGATGCCACAATTGAATATATTTATCTTAGGGCATTGTTATACAAATTCCGGAAAATTAAATGTTTATTGTATACAAAAGAGGCGGAAAAATATGCGGTATGGAATAAAGCAGAAGAGTTTTTCTTTGGCTTTATGAAGAAAGGATGGTCATATCAAGAGCGTATATATGGAGAGTGGCTAAATCGACGGGATAACATATGGCAGATAGAGAAAATGGAACGTAAAAAAACTGGTTCACGGCATGCAAAAGTAAATCCAATGATTGAAATGGACGAGCATAGCCAAGAGATGAGATTTTGGAGAAATAGCCTTAAGCAACATAAGGAACAAAGCGGGCAATCTAAGCAATTCAATGAAAAATGGAAACAGATTGAAAAGCGCTGCCGGGAAAATTTTATTGAGGATTTCCGAAATCCTTCAAAACGCAGAGAAAAATATTATCAGAATATTTATGACAGCAAAGAGTTTCAACAGGCAATACAAGATATGCCTTTATTCGCTTATTATTTGTTTTGTATGCAGATATTTTATATGAAGGATAAGCGCTGCTTTGAAAAAGAAGAGATAGAGAGAATCAGATTGAATGCGTGGGATCTTACGGATGGGATTTTGCAGCTTATGGAAAATGTTTATCATACAACTGATAAAGTAGGATTTTTAAGCATTCGTATTCATGAAAACAGTAAAAATAAATCTTATTTAAAAAATCGTTATGGGATATCAGATTTTGTAACCAGATTTTATTATGAAATCAGATTATTAGATGTATCAGAAGAAAACATTGTTGAAAGCTTTCAGAGGCGGGTTGATAGCGTTTCGTCTGTGCAAGAGTTGAAAGTATCTCATTTTTTTGGTGATACGCAAGAGGATTCAGTAAAGAAATTTTGGGAGGAGTATAACTGTAAAGAAGAGAATCTTGTACACCATTATGGATTGCAGGTATTTTCCTCTATCGTATCTGCAAATGAGGGAATTTTCAGGGTAATCAGTTCTTCCAAGTATAAATACGATAAAAGAAAAGAGACATATGCCAATAAGGAATGCTGGGGTATAGAAGATTTGGAAAATGCGCATATCCCGGGAACAGAGTATACTATACTAATTCCGCTGCGCGAGCATGAACAGAGAATCGTGACTGCCCTGGAAGCAGATATGGAATATCAGTATGATATGTCAACTGATTATGTAGTGCAAAAATGTGATATAGAGCAAATGTTAAAGAAGATGCCGAAATTGCAATATGTAAATCAGGTCCAAAAAGAAAAACTCATCAATATGCTGGCAGGCAGGATGCTTGCGTGGATGCTTGCATGGGAAGAAAAGATAAAGGAACAGCAAAAATTAGTTGTTTTTATTTCGATGCGGGATGATATGGGATGTCAAATGGAAATATATTGCAAGGCTCTTATCTTGTGTGAGATCAGGCTACAGGCAAAAGGGAAGAAACTTTATTGTATGTTCCATAATTGTAGCGAGAGCCAGATTTTGGAGATTGCCCGTATTTTTGCTATATTTTATTGCAAGTCCTATTTGTCGGAGTATTTGCATGATATGCAGATTTATCTTACTGGAGATGAAATAGAGCTTTTGATAACCGGAAGCAATATTAATAGTTTATATGCAATTGCCAGCAAGATTATGTTGGTAAAAGGAATTAATAAGAAAACGACGAATATCATGAGATACTTATTAGAACAATATGGTGTTTCTAAAAATGCGGAAGAAAACGTGGAAAAAGTAAAGCTGGTTCCGTTTGATATGATAGAGATTTCAGATTTACAGATGACGCTATTTGAGAAAAATGTTGCGCAGACATTAAATGCAGATATGCAAAAGCATAGCCTTGGATGTAAAATCGAAAATGCGCATATGAGGATAGGCTCTAAAATCCACATAGATTCTTTTTTTGAAGCGGAAATATTATTTCATAATAATTATTATATCAGCCGTTTCGTAAATCTGATATTGAGAAAGCTTCCGGTTGACAAAGAAAAGAAGCTGATATTGGTAGGGTACGAGACTTATTCAGAGCTATTGCTATATAAAACTGTGATGGAATTACGGAATAAAGGAGAACAAGAAGGAACTTCTTGCCACGTAAGCTATATGGTATATGAGCAAAGGCTTGGCGGGAAATTCAGATATATGGAAAGAGAATGCCTTGAAAGCGACAGGCCATTGCAATTTGCGATAATCGTGCCGATAAATTCAACACTTACGACGCATCAGAAAGTACGCAATGCCTTACTGGAAGATTTAAAGGAGAGAGGACTTGCAAATGAAGGAGAAATGCGCATAATTGCAAATTATGCATTGATATTGATTCGTTCATCGTCTAATAAGGAACGTGATGATCTTGAGAAGCAGTTTTGGAAGGAAATAGTGGGGAATCGTATACAGACTGGATTGCTCCCGACGAATGAGCCTGATGTAGAATATTTTATTAGTGTACATACTGAATGGTATCTGCCGCTAAAATGCCCAATTTGTTTTCCGGATGATTTCATGAAAGAACGGCCGTTGATTGAGACTGACCGGACATCTATTGTACCTGTGCAAATGATTGGCGTAAAGGATGAGGAGTTATTCCCAAAAGAAATAAGAAAAAAGAGCGATGAAAATTTAGAAAGAGTGAAAGCGCTTAAAAATAGTTTGGTATATAAGCATGTGATTCGCAATGGGAATCATTATTTATATTATTTTTGCCTGGAACAATATTTTATCCAGGAACGTGAAAATATCATTGAATGGCTAAAGAAAGAACGTGAAAAGAGAAAATGCATAGACGGCAGGATTGTTTATGACATTATCGTTTCGCCGCTTCATTATAGTAATGCAGGATTTGTAGCAGAAGTCAATCATTATCTGTTTGATAACGCGGCTTTAGTCTTGAATTTCGAAGTGGAAAAAGAATTCCGGGAAAATGTAAAAACAAAGTATAGCAATATTGTGGGCTTATATTATAATTTACTGCAAATTGGGAAAAAAGCACTGATTCGTTTTCACTTTGTCGATGATACGATTATATCAGGGCGGGCATTTTCAAGAGCCAGGACTGTTTTCCGCTCATTAATTTATCCGCAGAATGAAAATATACAGATAGAAGTGTTTTCAGACGTAGTTGTTATGCTCAACCGTATGTCTATAGACAGTGTAGAGAATTTGATGGTGAAAGACATCAATCGGGATGATAGAAAAGAACGGCTGGAACATTTTCACGCTTACGCCAATTTAAGTATTTCCTCTATGCGTAATCATGAAGATGCTTGTACGGAGTGTAAACTAGTAACTAATTTTATGAATTTAAGACAACAAGCTTCCACGAACCAGCAATACCAATTCTGGGATAAGAAGATAGAGCGGCATAACCCCCAGGAAATTCAAAATAAGATGCAAGAAGAATTGTTGGCAGCGCAAAATGACGGAAGAGAACGTGCATACCGCAGGATGATATGCTCCCATTTGGCAAATGAGAGATTAAGGGAATTAGGGTGTGAGAGAAATGACACGGAAAAAGTCCGCAAAGCAATGCTCGAACTGATGACAGAACAAAATGACGAGCAGCTTGAGTGGATTATTTCTTATGTGAAAATCTTGTCACGCCCGTTTATTTGCTATTTGAAAAGCAATAGGGAAGCCATTTTCCAGATTATGCTTTGGATGATCGATTATATCGTAAATGAAAGCAGAAGTAAAATCAGCAAACATAAAGAAATTAGGGATATAAGTGGTTTTATTATGGAACAAAAAGAGAAATCCGGTCATGTGATTTGCAATCTTTTGCTAATTTTGATGAAAAGGCTATCGGATTTAGGTTCATATTATATTATTCGGAAAAAGAATATGATGAATATTTTAAAAGCCGTTAATAAATTAGTGGTTTCAGAAGAAGAAAAAAGAGAGTTTAAAGAACGTTATATTGGAATTGTGAAACGGATTTGCTGCCAGAGCAACGATGAGAATAAAAGTATTTTTTTGGAGTATTTGTTGCTGTATGGCGAAGAATATGTTAAATTAGATGAAAAAGAGGTTAAAATATTTGATAGGGATGAGCTGATCTTAATGCCCGTCAAAAAGGAGCAAATATTTTTTAAGGTAGTTTTTTTGGAAAATACGAGGGTATGGAATGATGGCATCCGTGATTTGGCAAGGGATATTAAAAAGAATCAACAAAAAGATGCCGGTTTAGAGCAGCATTTATCAAAACTATTGGAACTGTATTATTACGAAAACTTTAAGAGACTGTTAAAGCTTTATGGTTATTGGGACAAAGAGTTAACGGATAATGGGAATCGTTTGTTGAATATTGTGGTAAAGCTATATCAACATTTAGATGAAAAGCTAGGAGGAGAGGAAGAAAAAGATGCGCAGATTTATTATAATCATTTACTGGGATTGATTGGAGAGCTCGACGGGATCATGAATTGCTATCTGGTATATGGGACAGGTGTGGACGACCAAATCCAGAATAAGCAATATTATCGGATACAGGAAAACGGAAACGTAGAATACTTGAAGGAAAATGATATCAGTACCAGAATGCGGGATTTAGTGGCGGATACATTTATACCAACTTATATAGTAGAGGAAAATAACGCTAAGAGAAAGAGAACATATATTAAATATAACCTCCAGAATATTGATGATAATGTGAACAATATGATATTGTTACAGTTGGATTTTGACGAAGGGTTATCGGAGAGAAGAATTTTCATATGTCTGAAAATGATTATGGCTTTTCACAACATGATTCTGCTGCATTTGAGACAGGATTTTTCCAACAATATGATTCAAAGATGGAGCTCGCGGGAATACTTCAATAAACAGGTTAGATTGCAGCGTGCGACAGACCATACGGACCGTGATAATTTGTTGAAGTATTATAATCAAATAACAAAACTTTATGAGCATAAGGATTCCTTGGACGAGAAGCAGAAAGAACGGGATTGTGCTTTGTTGCACATGGTTATTAATTCTTATATTGCCAGGATGAATATTCAGATATTGGCTGGGGCAAATCCGGAAAGAGAGCCTTCACATGCATCATTTAGGCAGGTTTATTATCAGCAATTGAAATTTCTGATAGAAAGTATGCATGTGGTTGAGAATTTTCGCATTCTGGATGAAAATGGGAAGGAATGTTTTTCGAAAGCTTTATTAGAGAAAAATGTAAGGCTGCGCAAGACTGAGGATGGGGAAAGCTTATCTTTTAGAAGAATAAGTGTTATTATAGCCGAGCTTATTTTGAGCGCTATTAATCATTCTGGAAAAAGAGGGAATGCAGATGTCTATATTTATCGTGAAAATGAGTATTTGGTAGTAAAAAATCCCTTCAGAAGCAGTAAGCAAATGCAGCGGATTAAACAGGATATAAAGGATTCGCTGGAACGAAAAAAAGATGGCATTTCTTTGGCAACAATTAAGGAAACGGTAAATGCTTGCTATGGATTGTCAGACAATAATGGCGGTGTATTGATTGACACCGGATTGGAAGAAAGAAAAAAATTCTTTTATGTGAAGCTTCCAATTTTAGATGTATGGGAGGACTAGGAAATGAACGAGTTATTCATTATCATTATTGAGGATTCAGAAAAACACGCAATAGGCATCAAGGATTCATATGAAAAAATGGTAAGTATGTTAGAAGAGAAAGGCGCTTTAAAAGAATATTTATCCTTTGACAAGATTCATGTGGAATGGCTGAAGGGGAAAAAGAAAGAAACGGTACGTAATGAAGAAAAATATTGGTTTTACGATGAAAGCATATATCATGAGCTTGACGAAAAAATTAAAAATAATGAAGAAAAAGGCGTGAGTACGGGAATTCTATTGGATGTCGCATTAAGCAAAGAGGAATATAATAAAGCAAGCGTGAATGATTATTCCGGCTTTAAGATAGGAAAAGAAATCTATCGGAGATTTAAAGAAAAAGCGGGGATCTATGTCATCACATCGATTAGGGAATTCAGTTCGCAGGTTTTAAGTTTGATGGGGACAAAGGAATTGATCCAGCGATATGTATCTAAAGATTTGGTGACGGAATATCCTTCTTATGGCGCTATGGCGAGGACAATATGGTATATGGAAAATAGGGAGCAAATACTTGGCGATAAGGAATTAGAACTGAAGGAAGATAAAGTGAATGATTTTTTTGAGGATAATTGAGAGGAAGGATTAGAAATATGTTTTACAAAGGAAATGATACGCGCAGAAGAAAGGCAGCCTTGCAGACGAAATACCAAGAGGCGTTCCGGCTCCCTAAATGGGATAACAGACTGCTTTATCATTATGCGGGCATAGAGACAATATGGAAGATCTTGGAAACGGATTCTTTTCTGGCGCGTAATGTCCGTTTTTCTAATGATTCGGAAGAATATAAGCTTGGTGAAAAGATAATCAAGGAATATGTGGAAGAAAAAGTCTTAGAGCCAGGGCTGCGACAGAAGATTTTTAAAAGCATTCAGCAAGGCGTACAGATGTTTTATATGGTTTGCTTTTGTGAAGAGGGTGACTTGTTGAGCCAATGGAGGGGATACGCAAGAAATGGCGTGAGCTTAGGTATGGATTTCTTCGAAGAAGAGAAGGGACTGAAACATACGGAAATGTTTACGGTATTGAATAATCCGGAAAACAGGAAAGATAGTAAATATAAACTGGATGGTAAATGCATTCGTTTTATTGAAATGCCGTACCGTGTTTTCTATGTTAATAAGGATAAAGAGGTAACAGATAAAAAGAGTGAGAGAGAAAAATTCTGGGTGGCGATGGAAAAGTTTGAGGATGACCCGGATTCTAGAAATGATATGCTTTTAAACTTGATACCTTTTGTAAAAGATTTGGGGTTTTATGAAGAAGCCGAGTATAGAATTCTTTTTTCCGTCAGTGATTTGGGAGATACAGAGGCGCAAAACCGTGTCATAATGAGAAAAAAGGTTGAATATATCATGCGGGATGGGCAAAAGCTTCCCAATATTGCCGTTGAAATGGGCGATGGAGAGAAAAAAGAAAAGCCGGTGGAACAAGTTATCTTGGGAAAAGAAATCGAGGAGCGAGCAAAGAAACAAGGAAAGGACAAGGCGGAAATTGACGGCATTTACCAGCGCATTATGAATAGACTGCGTGATATCGGGATTAGTTGTACACGTTTTATTAAAAAACAAGATATTTATATTGGCGAAGGCAATAACCAAGAAGACATTATGAGCCTGCTTGAAGATATGATGCAGGAGGAGGGATTCTCTATTGATTGGGAAGAGGGAATCAGGATATGGTGCAGGGGACATTTGCCTATTCGGGAAGTGATTATCGGGCCGGGTGAAAAACAGGAAAAGATAGGGGAGAGCTTAAGGCATTTTATGCGTAATACATATTGGATGAGATATGTCAATGTAAGGTACTCTAAAATACCATTACAAAATTAAATATACAAAACAGTGAAATTGTATAGCACTCATACGTATTCTAGGATTGTCATCCATATAGCGGAATGCTATAATTCCTGACAAGTGTAGAACGTAGGAGGCGCTTATACAATGGATAAGGATGTAAATACGAAAAAAAACGGTAATCAGGCAATGATCAAGATCTGTGGTTTTATTGTGGATAAGAGAAACCTCTTTTTCCTCATCTTTGGTCTCCTGATTATTTTTTCTGCCATATCGAGGAATTGGGTAGGGGTGGAAAACTCCATGTCCTATTATCTGCCGGGAACGACGGAGACGAGACAAGGACTGGATTTAATGGAGGAGGAGTTCATTACATATGGCGCTTGTAACATCATGCTTGCGAATGTGTCTTATGAGCAGGCGGAGCATATGTATGAACGCTTAGAACGGATAGAGGGTGTTTTTTCGGTAGGGTTTGATGACACGGAGGAACATTATGCGAACGGCTCTGCCTATTATAATATTACTTTTGATTATGATGAGAAGGACGATGCTTGTCTTGTTGTGCTCGATAAGGTAAAAGAGCTATTTGCAGGTTATGATTATTATCTGACAACCAGTCTGGGGAATACGCAGGCGGAATTAATCGGACAGGAGATGAATACGATTTCTGTTTTGGTGGCGGTCATTGTTGTGTCTGTATTGCTTCTGACGACGCAGGCATATGCGGAAATCCCGGTTTTATTGATTACGTTTCTGTCGGCGGCAGTCATTCAGATGGGAACGAATTTTCTGTTAGGAACCATATCTTTTGTATCTAATTCGGTCACAATTGTATTGCAGTTAGCGTTATCGGTCGATTATGCGGTTATTCTGCTGAACCGTTATAAAGAAGAGCATGCTTCGCTGGAAGCGAGGGAAGCCGTTATTATCGCGCTTAGCAAAGCCATTCCTGAGATTGCGGGCAGCTCTCTTACGACAATAGGCGGTCTGATCGCTATGACTTTCATGCAGTATAAAATGGGGCCGGATCTGGGAGTCGTGTTGATCAAAGCAATCCTGCTTAGCCTGTGTGCGGTGTTTCTGCTGATGCCGGGCGTGATCATGTTATTTTCCAAATTGATGGATAAGACAAAGCATAAGAATTTTATCCCGGATATCCCGATCGTAGGAAAGTTTGCCTATTTTTCCAGGCATATTGTGGCGCCTCTTTTCCTGATCGCGATTGTAGTCGGCTATATGATCTCTAAGAATTGCCCCTATGTGTTCGGCTATAGTACGGTAACGCCGCCGTTACAGAACCGGGTGCAGAAGGCAGAACAGATGCAGGAGACGAATTTCGGCAGCTCGAATATGGTGGCGCTGATTGTGCCTGCCGGAGATTATGACAGCGAGAAAGCGCTGCTTCGTGATTTGGATATGTGTGAAGAAGTGGATTATACGATGGGTCTTGCTAATATTGAGGCAATGGACGGATATCATCTGACGGATAAGCTGACACCGAGGCAGTTTTCGGAGCTGATAGATTTAGACTATGAAGTGGCGGAATTAATCTATACCGCATATGCCGTCAATGACGAAGATTATGCGAAAGTAGTCAACGGTTTGTCCGATTATCAGGTGCCGTTGATTGATATGTTCATGTTCGTATATGACGAGGTAGAGGAAGGTTATGTCACATTAGAGAGTGATCTACAGGAAACGTTAGATGATGCCTATAAGCAGATGAACTTTGCTAAGAACCAGTTGCAGGGCGAGAATTATAGCCGTATGCTCGTATATCTGACGCTCCCGGAAGAGAGTGAGGAGACGTTTGCTTTCCTGGAAAGGATGCATGAGATTGCAGGAAAGTATTATGAAGGCACGGTGCTTGTCTGTGGAGAGTCGGTCAGCCAGTATGATTTACAGAAAACATTTACACGGGATAATATGGTCGTGAATGTGGTTTCCATACTGGTCGTATTGGTGGTGCTGCTGTTTACCTTTAAGTCCGCTGGCATGCCGGTGCTTTTGATTGCAGTCATACAAGGAAGCATCTGGATCAATTTCTCAGTTCCGTCCTTACAGCATGACAATCTTTTCTTCTTAGGCTATCTGATTGTCAGCTCTATCCAGATGGGAGCCAATATTGATTATGCGATTGTCATTGCCAGCCGTTATACCGATCTGCGCAAGACAATGGGACGTAAGCAGTCTATTATTGATACGATGAACCTGTCTTTCCCGACGATTATCACTTCCGGGACGATGTTAGCGGTAGCGGGGATCCTGATCGGGAAGCTGACTTCCGATGTAGCGATTTTTGGCATTGGGAAATGTTTAGGGCGTGGGACTTTGATTTCCATCTTTATTACGATGTTCGTGTTACCGCAGATTTTGCTTGTAGGGGATAAGATTATCGAGAAGACGGCATTTGTCATGAATATGCCAATCAGGACGAAGAACGCGACTGGGCTGATGAAGGTAGACGGTCTGGTACGCGGGAAGATTGACGGTACGGTAACAGGCAGCATGAATGCGATTATCAGAGGGAATGTCAGTGCATTTGTAGAGGCCGGGGATATAACGGAGCTGACAAAGGAAGCGTATGAAGAGCTTTCGGCGCAGATGGCAGGACAGATGACAGTGCAGAGGGGAAGCATAGAGGGGGAGCTGCAAGAGAATCATCCGGAGAGAACAATAGAAATCCCGGCAGAAAGCGAGGAGGTGAAGGCTTATGTATAAGAAGAGAGTGATTTCTCTTTGGCTTGCCGGTGTGCTCGCGCTAATGCCGGTGATGAATGTCATGGCAGAGGAGAATGCTGAAACGAAAGAAAGCTTAGAGGAAGACATAAAGGAAGAACAGGAAGTCATAACCGTTGAAGATGCTAACGAGACAATAGACTCCTATCTTGATGAAGCGTATGAGTGGGAAGAAGTATACATAGATTCCGTGGAGGATTTGCAGGAATTTGCCAAAGATTGCTGGCTGGATACATGGTCACAGAACAAGAAAGTATATCTGCAAGAGGATTTAGATCTGACAGGCAGCGAGTTTGTCTCCATTCCGACGTTTGGTGGTTATTTTGACGGACAAGGACATACGATCAGCGGTCTTACTGTACGGGACTATGTTTCTTATACGGGGTTATTCTGTTATACGCAGAAATCGGCGGTGGTCGCGAATTTGCATGTAAAAGGCACGGTAAGGCCTGAAGGGAAACAAATGGTAGTTGGCGGCATTGTCGGCGATAACAGCGGCATCATCATCCATTGTTGCTTTGAAGGCTTGGTTGAGGGCAATGATTATGTCGGTGGCATCGCAGGCTTTAATGAGCCGAGCGGTATCCTGATAGAATGTACAGGAAGAGGCAAAGTGACGGGGGCTCATTATACGGGCGGCATTGTCGGTGATAACATGGGAAATATCGTAGGATGTGTCAATGAAGGCAATGTCAATGTATCCAATACTGACAGGGAAAAGTCCTTAGAAGATATTCATATTGCGCAGTATGCGTCGGGATTATTGGAATCCGGGGAGAGCAGTGAGAGCGAGAAAGAGGAATCCATGAACAGCAATACGATTGATTCCGGCGGCATTGCCGGGCTTTCCACGGGTATAATACAATTTTGCGCCAATAAGGGGACGATCGGGTATGAGCATATCGGCTATAATATCGGCGGTATCGTCGGGCGTCAGTCGGGATATGTGTATGCTTGTGAGAATGCGGGTTCCGTATATGGGCGTAAAGACGTAGGCGGTATCGCAGGACAGACGGAACCGTTTATCGCAATTGACCTGACAAAGGACATTGCCTATCAGCTTTCGGAAAATATTGATAAAATGCACGATTTGACAGGCGTCATGTTAGACGATGCAGGGGCTGAGTCCGATACGATATCAGGAAGGCTTGCAGTCATACAGGATTTTGCAGGCAAGGCATTAGATGATACTTCTTTTCTCGCAGACCAGACTGTGGAATGGACAGACGGGATGGTAGGATCCGTGAATGAAGCGATTAACCGTTTGGATTTTGTCATGGACGAGACTGCCAAAGAAGGCGGCGTGCTGGATCAGGCAAGAGACGCGGCGGGAAATGTGAAAGATGCGGCGGGGGAATTGGAGGATACGGTAGAGGCGCTTTCTATATACCAGTATATGTCGCCGGATGAACAGCAACGCTATGATGCTGCAAAGGCGGCTATAGAAAATGCAGGGAAGGAGCATGCGGGATATTATGAGGACGCCATGCGCGGATATCATCATTTTTATATCAATATTGCATGGCAGACGCCTGGAAGCAATGTCAGTGATTTAAGGCCGATGGTAAATGGAAGCGTGGATGACAACCTTATTTCTTCCAGCGATTTTAGGGATTTTATCCATGTGGACGACTGGGTGCATTATGATGGCGCGACAGGCACGATTCTTGATGAGTTCCCCTCATCTGATGAGTCCCGGAGGGAGAGCGACGAGGCGGTGTTAAATAAGAGCGCGGAGCTGCTTGCGGAAAATGCTTCCTTGGTCGCGGAGGATGCTTCTGATTATGCGGATGTGCAATACGAGAATGCCCATGGGGTAAGCTATCCGGCTGATATGAGGGACAATTTGCAGACGATGTCGGATCTTGTGCTTTCCCATGAAGGAGAGATGACGGATAAAGTTGCGGGTGAGCTAAAAGATGCTGTCGGGTATACGAAAGATGCTTCAGAGAACATGGAAAATGCCGGGGACGAGGCAAAGAATATTTTTAACAGCTTAAACGATATGCCGGATATCAGCATGCCGCAGCTTGGGGAAGGATACCGTTCTAAGACGAATAGCCTGACATCGAATTTGAAGAGCCTTTCGGAGAATCTAGGATATCTGAATGATGAAATGTCCTCTACGAATGACGTCTTATTGGGAGATCTGGCGGACTTAAACGACCAGTTCAGTACGGTCATGCGGCTCTATACGGATGCCATCGACGGTGTGCTGGATATGGATTATTCCAACATCTATGAGGATAATTCGAAGGAGGACGCCGAGACGAGCACGGAAGCGACGATTGCCGATTGCAAGAACAGCGGAGAAGTCCGCGGGGATATCAATGTATCGGGCATAGCAGGGACAATGGCAATTGAATATGATTTTGACCTGGAAAGCGATGTAACGGGAATTGAAGATGCCAAATTAAACTCTACTTTCCTGACCAAATGTGTCCTTAGGAACAATACCAATTCCGGGAAAGTCACAGCGCAGAAAAGTTATGTGGGCGGTATTTCCGGCTTACAGGAGATGGGTACGGTTCTAAGGTGTGAGAATTACGGAAAGGTCACTAGCAGTGCGGGAAGTTATGTAGGCGGCATTGCGGGAGAGTCGCGATCCCATATCATAAGCAGTTATGCGAAATGTAGCGTGGCAGGAGATGAATATGTAGCGGGCATAGCGGGCGCTGGCTCTAGCATAGCAGGCTGTCTGGCGATCATCCGGGTAAAAGAGGCGGCAGCATTTTCGGGAGCGATAGCCGGGAAAGTTGACGAGAACGGCATTGTTGAGAATAATTTCTTCGTGTCGGAAGAGATCGCAGGAATTGACCGTATCAGCTATAGCGGCAAGGCGGAACCGGTCAGTTATCAGGAAATGATGGAGATCGAAGGCGTACCGGATTCTTTCCATAAGATGATGATCACTTTCTATGCAGACGAAGAGGAAGTTAAGATCGTGGAATGCCCATACGGCGGCATTGTGGCGCAGAGCCAGTACCCGGAAATCCCGGCAAAAGAAGGGTTCTATGCCGACTGGGACAGCAAAGAACTGCGCAACGTCGCGTATGATGAAGATGTGACGGTAGAATATGTGCGTTATCTGACGACGCTTGCTTCGGCGCAGACACGTCCGAATGCGCAATCTGTCATTCTTGCCGACGGCATGTTCAAACAGGAGGAAACGATAGAGGCGAGCCAATTGGAGCTTACTGGGGATATGCCGGAAGAAGCGGCGGAGCATTGGAAGCTAAGCATTCCGGCGGATGGCGCAGACGTACATCAAATCCGCTATCAGGCGCCGCAGGGACAAACGGATGGCATTAACGTTTATGTGAAAGCAGGAGATGCATGGGAACAGACGAATACAGAGTTAATGGGCATTTATCATCTGTTCGGCGCACAGGGTGAGACAGTGGAATTTGTTGTCTGCATTCATGAGAAAGACATCAGGGATTATCTAGTTTACATAATTCCTGCCGTGCTCGTGTTTCTTATCGTGGTCATCTGGATGATCGTGAAAGCAAGAGGGCGGAAAAAAGAAAAATCCAAAGCCAAAGAACCTGAAAAACCGGAGAAAAATGAAAATAGTTGAAGCGATAAAGCAAAAATTGTAAAGATATCAAATAAATGACAATGATGCCTTGGAGCTTATGGCTCCTGGGCATCAAAGAATTTAGAGGCTGACAGGCCGATGAGGCATATGATGATACCGGAGGGAAGCAGGACAAAGTGGACGGCATAACGGAATCTGTCAAATAAGAAGCCGTAAACAAGCTGACCGATTGGCTGTGCGCATAATGTGATCGTGGCTGTGTATGCCATTATCTTGCCAATGAAATGGTTTGGCGTCCTTTGTTGGATCAGAGAGACTGCGAAGATAGAGAAGATACTGATAGCCGCCTGCATGCCACAAAAAGAGAAGATAATGACGATATATTTCACCGTTATGCTACAAGGCAGCAGGAACACGCATCCGGCAGGCAGGATAAAGATGCCAAGAGATGCTAGCAGCAGAGCGAGGTTATGTATTTTCAACTTTTTTGATAGAAGGGCGGCGAGGACGCTTCCACAGATTGTGGCAATTGCCAAGGCGCTTTCCGCAGCGCCATAATATCTGGCATTGAGATGAAGGATGGTGCGGATGATAAAGGGTAATCCGACAAGGGTGACACCCATGACAAAGAACCTTGAAAGAGCAGTCAGAGACAGCATTTTGAAAATGTCCGGCTGCTCTTTTACCATATAATGGATGCTGTCCTGGAAATCCTGTTTGATGGCCGCAGAGATTGGCTGCTTAGTGGTCAGAGGGCCGGTGGGCATATGATCCGTGGACTGATTGCCGGTAGGCAGGACGATAAAGCATTCTAGCGCAGCGGTCAGGAAAAAGCAGAGGATGCTCGCATACATGACCGGAAGCAGGCCGAACGCGGTATATAGAATACCGCCGAGCATAGGGGCGGTCAGGTACGAAAGGGAGGCGACTTGGTTTACCACGGCATTGCCTTTTGTGATATTATCGCCACTTAGCATAGTAGGAATGCATGCTTGTACGGTAGGCGTCTCGAAAGCGCCGAGTACAGAAAGCGCAATGAGAAGCATACCGATGATAGCCAGCCCATGATTGGCAGATAAGAAAAGAGCGGCGCTAAGGACACATATGCCTGTTAAAGCATCTAAAGACACCATAATCTTTCTTTTATCCGCCCGATCTGCAAGAACGCCGCCAAACGGCGAAAGTAAAATGGAAGGGAGCGTTGCAACAGAAAGGATGCCGGCAAAAACGGATGCGGACCCTGTTTTCTCCAATACATACATAGAGAGCGCAAGCTTTAATATGAAATTGCCAAATAACGAGCTAATCTGTCCAAGGATCAGAAGGATGAAATTTCTGGTAAAAAGTTTTTGTGCCATAGAAGATTCCTTTCTAATTGTTTATGTTCATTAAGCAATTGCAAAACTCCAATTTTCCAAGACCTAATTATGCAATATAGACTAGATCACGAGTAGGGTACGTTGGCACCGTCGGCATTTAGACGCTGTATGGTAGCGTCTTATGTGCCGCTACGAGTGCCAATGTAACGAAAGCGACCCTGCGACGATTTGTCTATAGATGCGAATCCCTCTGGATGAGCTTCTATTTGCATAATGTGCAGTTGCCAAAACTTAGTTTCGCAATTATTTATGTCTATGTTCATGGATGCTCCAATGTCTCTGGTGGGATATTGGATAGAAATTGGTCAATGAGGGACGTTTCCTCCATCAAAGGAAGTCCCATTTTTGACAGCGCTTCCATGACGAAACAATATTTATGCCGGATCTCGTCTGCATCCGCGGGATAAATAGATGGCATTAGCCAAAAGTTGACCAGTGGCAGAAGTTCGGCGATCTCTTTCGTGTATTCCGTTTGAATGGAACCGTCCCGTCTGCCTTCTTCTAATAGCTCATACCATAAAGGCGTCAGGATGCGCCGGTTGGAGGCAATGGCATTCATTAGAATGTAAGGGTCTTTGAGGATAGGGATCGCTTCAATGTTCAAATGGTTACGGGTAGCATCCTGCTGGTTGAGGAGCAAGAGCTCCTTAATCTTCTGTAGGCCGTTTAGATCGGTGCGTTTCCGAATGGCATCAAAGGGGTTGTTCTCGAAAAACATCCTGTCGCCAATCGCCTGCATGACTTCTTCCTTGCTTTGAAAGCAGTGGTAAAACATCCCCTTAGCGCCGCCAACGGCGTCCATAATGTCTGCGACAGATGTTTTCTCATATCCTTTTGACAGAAATAATTCCTGTGCCGTGCGCATAATCTCGTCTTTCCATTGTTCCGGTGTCTTCTTCATAGGCCGTGCCAATTGATCATTCCTCCTTGTTGCGGTCATCATTTCAGGTAATGGTGAAACGCCTATTTTTCCAAACATAGTTCCGTAATTAACGAATCACCATGGTAACAAATACAAAATCAAAATTAATGACCGATAGTCATTAATGATTATAATTCCTTTTCCTTAGCAAGTCAAGAGGAAATACAAGATTTGCAAAAGTTGCAACGGGATCAAGAACCGTAGCGGTTGTCAACGTTCTAGCGCCATGTTATGATAAAAGCAAAGGCGAGAGCATTAGTATCTGCACATAGTAAACATGGTTTACAAGATAGCGTGCTGGATGAGGGAAGGGCATGGGAATGAACACGACAGAAACGCAGGTCTTAGAACGGATCAAGAGCGCATATAAGGATATCTTGCAAGATAAGCTCGTGGGCATTTACGTTCATGGCTCCATTGCGTTTGAGTGTTTTCGGTGGGAGAATAGTGACATTGATTTATTGGTCATCGTCAATCAGACAGTCACCTTACAGGAAAAGAAACTCCTTATTGCGTTTCTTTTAGAGATTGACGGAGATTGCCCGCCCAAAGGTGTCGAGATGAGTGTTGTGCATGAAAAATACTGTAACCCGTTCCGATATCCGACACCATTCGAGTTACACTATTCCAACGCGCATAGGGATGCCTGTAAATCCGATCTGGAGAAATATTGTCTGTCGATGCATGGCGAGGATAAAGACTTGGCGGCACATTTTACTGTGACATATCAGGCAGGGATTGCGCTTTGTGGAAAAGCCATCCCGGAAGTATTCTCAGTGGTGCCAAAAGAGGCCTATCTGAATAGTATCAGGTGCGATATAGAAGGCGCCGTGACAGAAATAGAAGAAAATCCAGTTTACATCATATTAAATCTGTGCAGAGTGCTGGCATATTGCAGGGCGGAAGCTGTTTTGTCCAAGAAGCAGGGCGGCGAGTGGGCGCTTCTTAATCTCCCGTTAAGGTATCACCGCATCGTCCGCAGCGCTTTATGCGCATATACCGGAGATGGAGCCGTTCATTGGCAGGATCAGGAGATTTGCAGCATGACATACGATTCTGCGGATAAAGCGGCTTGCCAAATGTTGCGTGATTTCGCCGCTTATATGTTGGAGAAGATTGGTTAGGAGCGGTATTTTCATGAAAGGGAAGGATGCTCTTTTATATACTTTAGGAAAGCTTCTGTCTTTGACCAGTATTGGATCCCCCAGTTTTCGAAATTTCCTATATCAAAATCTATGTTTGGCAGAATTTATTATTTTCAATACTTTTTGCCCTTTATGATATTATATTCTATTGTATGCAATTGGGGAAAAGCTTGATTTTATTTACTTTATTAATATTGATACATTTTATCAGTGTTCGGTAATATTTTAAGTACTGCCAAGCAAAAGATTATTATTAACACTTTAGCATTCTATTTTTATGCTAACATATGAATACAACAGATATGCGTTTTTCATTAAATACTACTGCCAAATCAAATGTAAACTATCGCGACTAAAAAATGCCATTACTCGCATCTTTACAAGCAATGGCATTACTGGCATCCAGTATTTTCTAATTCCTGTTCCATGATAGTCCGTATCTTATTAATATCCGTAAATATCAAATGAATCCCACGGTTATACAACGCAAGCACTTCCCCTAAATTTTTCATAAGAATCCTGTTTAATTCATTATGTACTGTCACTGGTTTATTTTCAACTGTATGTACATGATCAAAAAACTCTGCAATAATGGGAAAAGCATTTTGAATCAAAAATGCATTCTCTTTTCCTGCAAACTTACCAATAATTATTGTATTGCACTTTCCGTATTTTCTTTTCTTTTTTTCTATAATGACCTTATACTTTTCCACCTGTGAACTTATGGGGATCATCCAATAAAGAGAGTGATTCTTTTTATCTTGTATTGCATAGAAATGAGGACGGTAATTTCCATTTTCTTTATTGTTCATCAAGTATCTATCCTGCACCATATCAAAAAATTCATCTTTGATATGATAAGAATATCCCTGTCGTATCTCCATATACTGTAATATTCTCCTTTGGGAAAACTCTATATTATGCAAATCCCCACCGACATCAGCCGATGGGGAGCATTTACGCACTATACCATTTATATCCCACCTGTATAGCAAGTGGCATCATTTACGAACTGAATCACTTATACCCCGCACCATCAGCAAGCGGCTAACATTTACTTCTATTCATAGTATATACAGATTATGAGAAATAATCAACCTGTTTTCAATTTTTTGCACTGGACTTCTTATCTATTTTTTATTCTCTGTAAAACCTCTGTAAATTCATAGGGCAATCGGCATTTTTCCTAGTAAATAACAGCATTTCAAGACTTGTGTTCGCTTCCGTTCGTGGAGTTTCACAATTATTTATGTAATGAGTGGCTTGAAGTTCTTATCACACTATTATATATCCTAACATTTGTCAAGCTTATAATGACAAACTAACCTTAAGTGTGGTAGACTTGTCTCATATAGATACAGTATAGTTTTATTCACCTATATGCCTGTGAGCAAGGGGCTTTGGCTTGTGGGATTTTGGATAGAAGATAGGAGAGCGACATGGTCAGACCGGAAGGAAATAAAAGAATTTCAAAGAGTGACACCTATTTAAATTGTGCGGAAGCTTTTGCGTATAGAAGCACATGTATTAAACGTAAGTATGGAGCAGTGATTGTAAAAGACGATGCGGTTATTTCAACAGGATATAACGGTTCGCCAAGAGGCTTTGAAAACTGTTGCGATATTGGGACCTGCCCAAGGATCCCTCGTAATATGCACCAAGGGGAAGGGTACGAAATCTGCCGTGCGATTCATGCGGAAGCGAATGCGCTGCTCAATTGTTCCAGAGAGCAGACGCTTGGGGCGGATTTGTATTTGACAGGGATCAATCCAGAGGACGGTTCCGTGCATAGAGCAAAGCCATGCCCTCTATGTGCGCGCATGATGATCCAGGCGGGGATCCGCAATGTGATATTACGGGTCGGAGAAGGAGAAGATAATTATACCGTGATACCGGCGACGGACTTAGAATGGTATAAGGAAGCGTAAAGACAGGGTTATATGATATCATAGATATTGGAGGATACGGCGTAACTTATGGGTTATGTCGTTTTTCATTGTAAGATTTTCATTTCAAGTTATGCATTTCCGTTTTTTCTTATAAGCCTTTCACTTTATAGGCTTGTAGCCGGGGCACAGGAATGGCCAAAGAATGCAATTGACAAAAAGAATGCACTTCTATATAATTAAACTGATAGTTTAATTATACAATTGCGAAACTTCTATTTTTCAAAACTTAGTTGTACAAAATAGACAAGATCACGAGCAGGGCACTTTGGCACCGTCGGCACTTAGACGCTGTATTGTAGCGTCTTATGTGCCGCTACGAGTGCCGATGTAGCGAAAGCGACCCTGCGACGATTTGTCTATTTTGCACAATGTGCAGTTGCCAAAACTTAGTTTCGCAATTGCCTATATAATTTAATTAATACAAGGAGGTACTTATGGCACGAAGAAAGAAAGAGCCTAAAAGCGTGCATCGGGAAAATATAGCGTCTGCGGCATCCATGCTGTTTATGGAAAAAGGAATTGCCGCCACTTCCATGGATGACATCGCCAAAGCTGCCGGGTATAGCAAAGCAACGCTATATGTGTACTTTGAGAACAAAGAGGAAATCATTGGTATTCTAGTGTTAAATAGCATGAAAAAATTATATGGCTATATTGTCTCTGCACTGGCGAAACAGGATGCTACGAGAGCAAGGTATGATTGTATCTGTCATGGCCTGGTGCGGTACCAGGAAGAATTTCCTTTTTACTTCAAAATGGTGTTGGATAACATTAACATTGATTTCGAAAATCATGACTATTTGCCCGAAGAAAAAGAAACCTATGAAGTTGGGGAGGAGATAAACGAGAAGATAAAAGACTTCTTATTATCGGGCATAGAAAAAGGCGATCTGCGTGGAAACCTGGAAATCATGCCTACCATATTTAATTTCTGGGGCATGCTGTCGGGTATCATACAGCTTGCCGCAAACAAAGAGGAATATATCAAGGTAACGATGGGGTTATCTAAGCGCCAATTCCTGGAATATGGATTTCATATGCTGTATTGTTCGATTGCGGCCGGAGGGGATCAATATGAGTGAGAAAGTGACCAGAATGCCTAGAATGAAGGTGCCCTTTAGAAGAATTTTACTGCTTTTGGCTTTGTTATTATTCTTCAGCGGCCTGATTCTGCTATCCGTTTATTTAAAAGATGTTGCCACCTATCAAAAGGCTGTAAAGGATACGGTTTTTAGCGGCGTAGAGATTGCCGGTATTAGTTGTTTGTTATATGGCCTGTATCTTATTATGCTGGTAATGAAGACGGTCATTACAAAGAAGACTGGCTTCTTCTTCGAAGGGAAGATGTCGAATACGCTAATGGACGAACGCTATCAGGCGAACAGGATCAAGGCTGAGGCGAAAGCGAATAAAATCGCTCATAAGCTTTGAACAGGCCGTTTAAGCTGGCAATTGCCATTTCGAGAGCGCTAGAAGCGCTCATCGAGGAGATTTTTATTTTCGGTTAAGGCAAAGAACAGGAGCAGGACATGAAAAGTTAAGTCATTTGGCCTGTTGTTTGGACAAGAGGGCGAAAAAGTCGTCTTCCGGCATCGGTTTCGCGTAATAATATCCTTGCACTTGGTCACAGCCAATATTATGCAGCAGATCTATCTGTTCTTTTGTTTCAACGCCTTCTGCGAGCAGCCCTAAGTTCAGTTTGTTCGCCATGGATACTACTTGCTCTAGGATCAGGCGCCCTTTGTTAGAGACCATCATGTTCTCCATGAATTTCTTATCTAACTTGATGACATCGAAAGGGGTCTCTAGAAGAATGTTCAGCGAAGAATAGCCGCTTCCGAAATCATCCATTAGCAGTGTAAACCCGGCGTCTTTTAACTGGAATGCTTTCAGGCTTACTTGCTGGTTGTCGGCGGTTTCCGTAATTTCCAGTTCCAGCATATCTTTGGGGATGCCGTGTTTGTTCATCATTTCGGTCAGCACACTGATACATTCATTTTCCCGTAAGTGGACTCTTGAGACGTTGACGGAGATGGGGCAAGGACGGATTCCTGCCTGTCCACATTTTTTGATAAATTGACATGCCTTTTCCCATATGTAGTAATCTACTTTTTTAATGAACCCGTTTTCTTCAATGACAGGAATGAACTGGTCAGGGTATATCATGCCACGCTCGGGGTGTTTCCATCTGACAAGCGCTTCTGCGCCAATGATCCCGTTTTTGGTGATACTGTATTTAGGCTGTAGATACATCATGAACTGATTGTCGGCAATTGCGGTCTGCATATTCTCTTCTATGAATTTCCGATTGTATAGGGAATCCTTGAATTGCTCTTTATAAAAGAGGATATTTGTCAGGATGTTGTTTTTGGCGGCTTTTCTTGCCATTGCGGCACGGTCTTCCATTTGCCGCAGCTCCATCGTTCGATCTTCCACCGTATAGACGCCATATGTGACATGCAGCCTGATCTCTTTAAATGTTTGGATGCGCTCATCCAGGCTGTGTATGAACGCTACGATGTCTTCATCGGTGTCGTATTCGGTTACGACGATGAAGATATCGCTGCCTAAATTGACAAAATATTGTTCAGGGTGGCAGAGATCGTTTAACTGATTGATGATAAAGTCCAGTATCTCATCCCCAAATTTCTCCCCGTATAAATCGTTGATGATCTTGAATTTACGGATGTCAAATTGGATGAAGCCGATATTCTTAGGGGAAGCGTGCAAAAGGTTGTTAACGTTCCGCCGGAAGCGCCGCAGCTTGGCGATCCGTTTTAATACGCTCTGCATTTCGTCATTTTGCGGGATATCTTCCGGAGCGATGTTATTTTCTGTTTTGTCCTTCAAATATTCGGCGAGCATTTTTTCCAATATTTCGATGCTTGTGTTCATGGCGTGGGGACATTTCTTTAATATCAGGCCTTCTTTGCGGATTGTGGCGAGATCTTCCGGTTTGGAGATATCTTTGCCCAGGATGTCACGACAGTTAATATTTCCCTCTAGTTTCTCAGTGAAGAGACGGATGAACTCGGATGTTTTCTGGTTGCCATATATTTCCTGTTCTTTGTCCTGGCTGTCATAGAAGCCAAGAGCCATGCCAAGCACAAGCAGGGAAGCAGTGATACATCCGCATGTCCCGCCCTGGCGCATACCGCCGCCAAAGCAAGTGCTGATTTTGAACGCAGTCTTTAAGTCTAAACCGAAATCTTCTGCAAAGGCGCCAAACAGCGCCTGTGAACAGTGATATTGCTGATGTAAGAGTTGTTCTGCTTTTTCCTTATGTGTCATATGAATACCATGCCTTCCCCATGATCTGCGGATTTGAGCCGCAGACATCAATTCATGTGCAAAAACAAACGCAAACGGGTAATTTGTTTTGATGTCATGGTGATATTTTACCATATAAAATTGCGATTGTGAAGATGAAGGCTTTTTTCTTTTCCCTTTGATTGCTTCCCGCCAATTTCTCCCTAGACAAACCCCTATAAAACAGGTATACTTAATGCAGATTTTCAATACAGGACCAATGGGAATAGGAGAGGGGCAGTATGGAGTACAAAGCAGTTCCATTTGAGAAAAGGATAAAGGAAAACATTAAGAATTATGCGATGGATAATTTATATCCTGTGGATTCTTTGCGGGACCATTTAAAAGCGCTTGCGGCGATTACGGGAGCCGAGCTTTTACTGACGGACAGACATGGGGAAAAAGTAGTTTCGATTGGCAATTTTGCTGGGTTTATCCCGGACGTTGTCGGAGAACCTGGCAGGAAGGTGCGGGTCTATAACCGGACGATAGCGCATCTTTACAGTAAGGCGGATGGCGTGGAAGCTGATAAAGCGGAAGACGTGGAGCGGATGCTTGATGAGGCGGTGACGCTTTTTTCCTGTTTGGGCGAAGAAGCCTATTTACATAGGGAGTATGCCATTTATATGGATGAATTGGAGGAAAAGCTTCAAGAGAAACATACGAAAATGGCAAGCGGTGAGAATGAAGATGCCTTGACAGGGGTTTGCCATAAGTTCTATTTCGAAGAGCGCATGCGGGCAATGGATCAGTCGGAGGTTGTCCCGGTAGCCGTGATCAATGCCAATATCAATGACTGGAAGTATGTGAACGATAATTTCGGGGACGAGGAAAGTGACCGTTTGATTAAGACGATAGCGGGCATTTTGAAAAAAGAAGCGAAAGCGGATTATGTCATCGGGCGCGTAGACGGGGATGTGTTCATTGTCCTGATCCCGATTGCCGATGAAGGGGAAGCGGAAGATTATGTTGCCAGGGTACAGGCAGCATGCCTTGCTTATGAAGATGAAGTGATCGCGCCTTCCGTAGCCTGCGGCGTTGTCTATAAGACAAATGTAGAAGAAGCAATCGCAGATAAACTGGCGGATGCCGAATACGAAATGTTCGATAATAAATTTGAGATTAAGAACGCGCCGGGATACCGGGAGCGTTTGGAGAGAAGAAAATAGCACGTAAGTAAGGAAAGCAAAGCACGTAAGAAGAAAGCAAAGTGCATAAGAAGATAACAAAGAACACAAGAAGATAGCAAAGTACACAAGATACCGGTTCCCTATGAAAAAGGCATTTGCCTGTATAGGGGCCGGTATTTTCTAAAAAAAGTATTAAATTCTAATTTTTGGGAGATAATAAGATAATGGGAGAAAAAAAGAGATAACAAGAGATAATTGTGTAGATAAGTAAAAAAAAGGGATTTGTTTGCAGTTGCAAAGTAAAATAGATGAATTTAATATATGCTTTAGTAATTAGCACTCGATTAAGATGAGTGCTAACAAGCAGTGATCAACAACTGTCCGGCAGAAACTGACAGTTGCGGCAAAGACAATAGTTAGGCAAAGTTGAGTAAATTTAAGGAGGCAGAAATATGAAATTAGTACCACTTGGCGACAGAGTCGTATTGAAACAGTTAGTAGCAGAAGAAACAACAAAGTCGGGCATCGTCCTTCCGGGACAGAATAAAGAGAAGCCACAGCAGGCGGAAGTCATTGCAGTTGGGCCGGGCGGTGTTGTAGATGGCAAAGAAGTGAAAATGGAAGTCAAAGTAGGCGATCAGGTCATCTATTCTAAGTATTCCGGGACAGAAGTGAAGATCGATGAAGAAGAATACATTATTGTAAGACAGAATGACATTTTAGCGGTATGCGAAGCATAATATGCCAGGCATAAGCAGCGGCCAGTAGCTAGCGGCACAGTTTTGGGGCCGCAAATAGAATTGGGCAAAGCAATAGCAAAATCAATAGTAACAGATCGTAAGCAAACAATGACAGGAAATGCAAATATGACTGAGCAATCAGTAAAGAGAGCAGAGTAGGAGGCAGATTCATTATGGCAAAGGAAATTAAATTTGGCGCAGAAGCAAGAGCTGCGTTAGAAGCAGGCGTAAATCAGTTGACGGATACAGTAAGAGTGACATTAGGGCCCAAAGGAAGAAACGTTGTACTAGATAAGTCTTACGGCGCTCCCCTGATCACCAATGACGGTGTCACGATTGCCAAAGAAATCGAATTAGAAGACGCATTTGAGAACATGGGCGCACAGCTTGTGAAAGAAGTCGCTACCAAGACAAACGATGTGGCAGGCGACGGAACGACAACAGCAACTGTTCTGGCACAGGCTATGGTAAATGCCGGGATGAAGAACCTTGCGGCAGGCGCAAACCCGATCATTTTAAGAAAGGGTATGAAGAAAGCGACAGACGTTGCAGTGGACGCAATTGCAAAGATGAGCTCTAAAGTAAACGGCAAGGAGCATATTGCAAGAGTAGCGGCTATTTCCGCAGGGGATGAGGAAGTAGGACAGCTCGTAGCAGACGCTATGGAAAAAGTTTCCGGCGACGGCGTTATCACAATTGAAGAGAGCAAGACGATGCTGACTGAGTTAGACTTGGTAGAAGGCATGCAGTTTGACAGAGGCTATATTTCCGCTTATATGGCAACCGATATGGATAAGATGGAAGCTACGTTAGAGAATCCTTATATCCTGATCACCGATAAGAAAATCTCTAATATCCAGGAAATCCTTCCTATCCTGGAGCAGATCGTACAGTCTGGCGCAAAATTGCTTATGATCGCGGAAGACGTTGAAGGAGAAGCGCTTACGACTTTGATTGTCAATAAGCTTCGCGGAACATTTAACGTAGTAGCTGTAAAAGCGCCTGGCTATGGCGATAGAAGAAAAGCAATGTTAGAGGATATTGCGATCCTGACAGGCGGTCAGGTCATCAGCTCAGAGCTTGGCTTAGAATTAAAAGACGCGACAATGGATCAGCTCGGACGTGCAAAATCTGTAAAAGTACAGAAAGAAAACACAGTCATCATTGACGGTGAAGGCGATAAAGCTGCTATTGAAGCAAGGATTGGACAGATTAAGAAACAGATTGAAGAGACTACATCTGATTTCGACAGAGAGAAATTACAGGAGCGCCTTGCAAAATTGGCAGGCGGCGTGGCAGTCATCCGTGTAGGAGCGGCGACAGAGACAGAAATGAAAGAAGCAAAGCTTCGTCTGGAAGATGCCCTTGCAGCTACAAGAGCAGCAGTAGAAGAAGGCATTATCGCCGGAGGCGGTTCCGCTTATATCCATGCATCCAAAGAGGTTGCTAAGCTTGCGGATACGTTGGAAGGCGACGAGAAGACAGGCGCGCAGATCGTCTTAAAGGCTTTAGAAGCTCCTTTGTACCATATCGTAGCAAATGCAGGGCTAGAAGGTTCCGTTATCATCAATAAGGTAAGGGAATCTGAGGTTGGCGTAGGCTTCGATGCTTTGAAAGAGGAGTATGTCAATATGGTAGAAGCAGGTATTCTGGATCCTGCCAAAGTGTCAAGAAGCGCGTTGCAGAATGCGACAAGTGTTGCATCCACATTGTTGACAACAGAGTCTGTTGTTGCTAATATCAAGGAAGCTGAGCCGGTAATGCCTGCGGGCGGCGCTGGAATGGGCGGCATGATGTAATGATAGAATAGTAAAATAGTAGAAAAGAGGGTGTCCGTCAGGCTGCGTTTCGTGCCTTGCGGATGCTCTTTTTTATTCTATGTGAATATTTTGCTGTGATTTATCAGATGAAACTGCTTTCCATATTACCGCATATAGTGTATAATCTATCAATAGTAGAAGTGGCAAGCGAATCAAAGTAAAGCGATTGGTGATGAGAATGGCGACAGAAGAAAAAAAAGAAGTTGTTTTTGATGATGGGAGAATTGAATCAATCGAAGAATTTCAGAGTCCTGAGACATTGTACCAGGAGTTGATCGCCCGTGTGCGCAAATATCATCCTTCCGATGACATTTCTCTGATCGAAAAGGCATATGAGGTGGCGTATGAAGCGCACAAAGACCAAGTCCGTAAATCGGGGGAACCATATATTATCCACCCGCTATGCGTGGCGATTGCCCTTGCAGATTTAGAACTGGATAAGGAGACGATTGTCGCAGGCCTTTTACATGACGTGGTAGAAGATACGCCGATCACGGATGAGGAAATTGAGGAGAATTTCGGCGCGGACGTCGCGCTTTTGGTAGACGGGGTCACGAAACTGGATAAATTGAATTTCCATAAGGATACGGATGGGGATAAAGATGCGGAGAAACTAGAGCGGCAGGCGGAGAATCTGCGCAAGATGTTCCTTGCCATGGCAAAGGATATCCGTGTCATTATTATAAAACTTGCTGACAGGCTGCACAATATGCGTACTTTACAGTACAGGAAACCGGAGAAGCAACAGGAAGTCGCAAGGGAGACATTGGATATTTATTCGCCGATCGCGCAGCGCCTTGGCATTTCCAGAATCAAGGTGGAGCTGGACGATCTGTCTTTGAAATATTTGGAGCCGGAAGCGTATTACGAATTGGTTGACACGATTGCAATCAGGAAGAGCGTGCGGGAGAAATACATCCAGTCAATTGTCGATGAGGTGAGCGAGCACATCGTACGCGCTGGCATCAAGGCACAGATTGACGGACGGATTAAGCACTTTTTCAGTATTTATAAGAAAATGAAAAACCAGAATAAGACGATCGACCAGATTTATGATTTATTTGCCGTGCGCATCATAGTGGATACGGTCAAAGACTGTTATGCGGCGCTTGGCGTCATCCATGAGATGTATAAGCCAATCCCCGGACGTTTCAAAGATTATATTGCTATGCCCAAAGCCAATATGTACCAGTCCCTGCATACGACTTTGATCGGTTCCGGTGGGCAGCCTTTTGAGATCCAGATCCGTACGTATGAAATGCATAAAGCAGCGGAATATGGTATTGCGGCGCATTGGAAATATAAGGAAGCATCCGATGGCAAGAAGGTGGAAGCGCAGGAGGAGGAGAAGCTAGTCTGGCTGCGCCAGATCCTGGAATGGCAGCAGACGGCGGAAGATAACAAAGAATTCTTAAAATTGTTGAAAAGTGATCTGAACTTATTTTCAGACTATGTGTACTGTTTTACCCCCACAGGAGATGTTAAGAACCTGCCGGCAGGTTCGACGCCCATTGATTTTGCCTATAATATCCATAGCGCGGTCGGCAATAAAATGATCGGCGCCAGAGTAAACGGCAAACTGGTCACCATTGATTATGAGATCAAAAACGGCGACCGGATCGAGATCATGACATCCCAGAATTCGAAAGGCCCAAGCCGTGACTGGCTAAACGTAGTAAAAAGCACGCAGGCGAAAAATAAGATTAACCAGTGGTTTAAACAGCAGTTAAAAGAAGATAATATTATAAAGGGTAAAGAACTGCTTTTAGGATATTGCAAAGCCAAATCCATTAATACACAGGATGTCCTGATCCCACAATATGAAAACGCCATAATGAAGAAGTATGGCTTTAGGGATTGGGATTCTGTACTGGCGGCCGTCGGTCATGGCGGGTTAAAAGAAGGCCAGATCATCAACCGTATGCAGGAAATGTATGACAACGATCACCGCAAAGAGCTTACTGACGAGGAAATATATGCCGAGGTGCAGGAAAACGCCCAGCATAACCGTATGCAGGCTAAGCGGGGCAACAGCGGCATTGTCGTGAAAGGCATCCATGATGTAGCGGTCAGGTTTTCTAAATGTTGTTCGCCTGTCCCGGGAGACGAGATTGTTGGTTTCGTGACGAGAGGACGGGGGGTCTCGATCCACCGTACGGATTGTATCAATATCATGAACCTGCCGGAGATTGACCGTGTCAGGCTGATAGATGCAGAATGGCAGCAGTCGGAGGAAGATAACGGGGATGAGAAATACTTTGCAGACATCAGCATCTATGCGACTAACCGCAACGGCCTCTTAGCAGATGTCTCAAGAGCCTTAACCGAGAAGGACATTGATATTCTCGGTGTCAATACCAGGATCAATAAACAGGGGACTGCCACAATCGCGGTCAGCTTTGAAATACGCAGCAGGGAAGAGCTGAATCGTATCATTGATAAGATCAGGACAATTGATAGCGTGATTGACATTGAGAGGACTACGGGCTAGAGAAGGCGGGCTGACAGGAAAAGGAAGATTGGCATTTTACCAAGCCGGCAAAGATGCGGGCCATAAGGAGGAAGAGGATATATGGGGAATTTAAAGATTGGCAGGCTGATGCTTGGCATCTGTCAGACAAATTGCTATTTTGTATACCGGGAGGGAAAAAAGGATGTGATTTTCTTTGACCCTGCGGATAAAGGAGACTATATATATGAGACTTTGTCGGAAAAGGGATTCCGTATAGCCGGGATTCTTCTGACACACGGCCACTTCGACCACATCTGGGGGACGAATAAGCTCCGTGAGCTTTCCGGCGCGCAAATTTATGCTTATGAAGCGGAGAAAGTATTATGCGAGGATGCTGCCGTGAACGTATCGGAGCAGGTGGGAAGGCCCTATACCGTAGTACCGGACAGGTATTTGCATGACGGAGAAGAGATTACGATTGCGGATATGACTTGCAAACTGATAGCGACGCCGGGACATACAGTGGGAAGCTGTTGTTATTATTTTGAAGAGGACGGGATATTGATCAGTGGGGATACGCTCTTCCAGGAATCTGTGGGCAGAACGGATCTGGCGACAGGGAGCATGAGTGAGATTGTCCGTTCCATCAAAGAGAAGCTGTTCCTGCTGCCGGACGACGTAAAGGTATACCCGGGACATGGAGACATGACAGACATCGGGCATGAGAAGAAGTATAATCCTTTCTGCTAGATGAGGTTGT
The DNA here is from genome assembly GCA_910578845.1 of uncultured Lachnospiraceae bacterium. Classification (GTDB taxonomy): domain Bacteria; phylum Bacillota; class Clostridia; order Lachnospirales; family Lachnospiraceae; genus UBA3282. Next base: position 30,162 of record CAJTSL010000016.1, on the reverse strand, counting down.
TACAAGCGGTTAGGATACAGACGACAGGCGGTTGGAAGCGGGACTTTCAATCGCCTGTTTGGCTTATGGACGCGATAAGATCATATGGCGCGGGAGGATCGTGATCGAACAGTGAAAAGGGATCATATGGTGAAAGAGAGCCAATATGATGAAAGAGGATCGTACGGTGAAAGGGGAGCAAATGGTGAAAAAAGATCACATGGCAAAAGAAGAGCAGATCGCAGCGCTTGCCGCTGAAATCATCAGACTGGCACATGACAGTATTTTGATCAATATGCGTTTCCTCGATGTGGCGCTTTCCAAACTGAAATTGGAAGAAAGGCGGCAAACGGGAGCTTTTGTTTATGACGGCGCTACGCTCTATTATGATGCGATGCTTTTGCTTAGCCGATACCGGAAAGAGCCCCATTTCATGGTAAGGCTTTATCTGCATGTGCTGTTGCATTGTATCTTCTATCATAGTTTCCAGACGGACAAATTGGAGCGCGATTATTGGGATCTGGCAACGGACATCGCTGTAGAGAGCACGATTCTGGAAATGCGGTTCCATCTCGCTTCCATGCAGTCGGACAGCCTGCTACAAAGCAAGCTAGATCTTTTAAGAAAACAGGCCGGCGGGCTGACTGCCGAGAGGCTATACAGGCATTTTAGGATCGAGACGCCCTCAAGCAAGGCGTTGCAGGAATGGCGGGCGCTTTGCCATTATGATGAGCACTTGTACTGGGACAGAAAGGAAGAATTGTCGCTATCCCAGGAGGAATGGCGCAAGATCAGCGAACGTGTCAAGGCTGACCTGCGAAGCTTCTCCAAAGACAAAAACAATGCGCAAAGCATGGAAGAGAACTTAAAAGAGGCGACAAGGGAAAGATATGATTATACCGCGTTCCTTAAGCGCTTCATGGTCATGGGGGAGACAGTACAAGTCAACGATGATGAGTTTGATTATATTTACTATACTTACGGTCTTTCCCGCTATGGGAACATGCCGCTCGTAGAGCCGTTAGAGTATAAGGATACGAATAAGATCAGGGATTTTGTCATCGCGATTGATACCTCGGCATCCTGCCGGGGAGAAGTGGTGCAGGCATTTTTGGATAAGACGTATCAGATTATGCGGCAGGGAGAGAATTTTTTCCGTAAGATCAACGTGCATATCATACAGTGTGACAATGAGGTGCGAAGCGATACGAAAATAACCTGTCAGGCAGATTTTGATGAGTTTCTTTCATCCGGTAAGCTTAAGGGATTCGGTGGCACCGATTTTCGCCCGGTATTTGAATATGTCGAAGCATTAAAGGCGGAAGGCGAATTCGATAATTTGAAAGGACTGCTCTATTTTACAGACGGTTATGGCATTTACCCGGGGCAGATGCCGGACTATGATACGGCCTTCATCTTCTTAAAGGACGACGGGGATGTGCCGGAAGTGCCACCGTGGGCGATTAAGATTATCTTGCCGGAAGAAGAGGCGGCGTTTGGGGATAAATAGGAAATCATCAAGAGAAAGAGCGGGATTAGGAAAATCATAAAAGGAGCGTAAGCATTGCGATGAATATTAAACAAGCCAAGGAGTATATTAAAGATTCCGTAAAATTATATTTGAAAAAGGATGGAGAAGGGGAATATCGGATCCCGGTCGTCAGGCAGCGCCCGATTTTCTTGTTGGGAGCGCCAGGGATTGGGAAAACTGCCGTGATGGAACAGATTGCGCAGGAGCTTGGGATTGCGCTAGTCTCGTATTCTATGACGCACCACACGAGGCAGTCGGCATTGGGATTGCCTTTTATTGCGCATAAAGAATATGAGGGACAAGCTTATGATGTGTCGGAATATACGATGAGTGAGATCATCGCATCTGTTTATGATGTGATGCGGGCAAGCGGCATCAAGGAAGGGATTTTGTTCCTGGATGAGATTAACTGCGTTTCGGAGACGCTGGCGCCATCTATGCTGCAATTTCTGCAATATAAAGTATTCGGGCGCCATCAGGTGCCTGACGGATGGGTGATCGTGACTGCGGGCAATCCGCCGGAATATAATAAGTCGGTACGGGAATTTGACATTGTGACGCTTGACCGGATGAAGATCCTGGAAGTAGAGGCCGATTATGCGGTTTGGAAAGAGTATGCGAAAGAAAAGAGCCTGCATACGGCAATCACGAATTATCTTGACTTGAAGAAAGAGGATTTCTATCAGGTAGAGACAACTGTCCGGGGGAAGAATTATATTACGGCGAGGGGTTGGGAAGACTTGTCGGCGATGATATTGTTATATGAAGAGGAAGGGATGAAAGTAGAAGAGTCCCTGGTAGAGCAGTACATCAGGAACCCACGGGTCGTCAAAGAATTTACGGCATATTATGATTTATACCAGAAATACAGGAAAGATTATCATATCGAGGCCATTCTTACCGGGAACGCTCCGGCAGAAGCGGGGGAAAAGGCGAGGAAAGCAGGCTTTGACGAGCGGCTTTCCCTGATGGGAATGCTCATTGATTACGTGCAGCATGAGATAAAAGATAATATAGAGAAACTGGATTATATCAGTAATGTCCTTGTACACATGAAAGCGCTCAAAAACATGCTTGCGCAGGGGGACGCTTCGGCGGACGGGATGAGAGATATGCTGGGCAGACAGATTGAAGGCAGGCAAAAAGGCATGGAAGCTTTGCAAAAAGCAGGATCCCTTTCTGACAGGGAGAAGAGGAAGCAACGCAATGTCATCCGTTTCTTAAGTGATTGTGAGAAAACGCTGCGGATGGAAGGGCTGCCGGACGGGGAAGCGGTGCTTGGGTTCTTAAGAGAGAAATATGAAGAAGAAGTAACTGCCTATAAGCAAGAGACGAAAGCGACGGGAGAAAAGCTGCATTATCTGTTCTCGTTCGTAGAAGATACATTTGGCAGTGGAAATGAAATGCTTGTTTTGCTCACAGAATGCACGGTGAACCAAGACAGTGCGAAATTCATCAGTATGTATGGCAGCGAGGATTACAGGCGCCATAACGAAGAGATGATGATAACGGAACGGAACGATATCCTGATGCAGCAGATTGAAGCGCTAGACGAAGGGGAAGGGATGTTCTAAGGTCTCCTAGTCCATGCCGGGGAATGCCTGGGATATGGAGATGGGCGTTTTCCCCAAGGGCGCATGCGCCAGTGTGAGAAGAAACGGCAAGAATGGGTAGAAAAAAGAAAGATGGCAGTAGTTTAGAAACAGTGGGGATGGCTGTAGATAGAGACAGGGCAGATGGTTGTAGATAGAAATAAAGGAGACGGCTATGGATGGGATACGAATACAGGAATTAGATACGGAGCATGGCAGATTGCAGTTTAAAGTGTCAGACAACAATGTTATGTTAACCGGATGCCGTGGGAAGGACATCACACTGACCGTGCCGGAACAAATAGCAGGCAAAAAAGTTACAGTCATTGGGAAGAAAGCTTTTCTCGGAGTGAAAACATTACAGGAGCTGGTCCTGCCCGGAGGCATTGCCGCGATAGAGGATTGGGCATTTGCCGCCTGCCGTAACTTAGAGAAACTGACGCTGCCGCGTAAAAAACTTGCAATCGGGCAAGGGATTTTAAAAGACTGTGAGAAGTTGCAGATGATAGCAGTCTGCACAGAGGCAGAGACGGCAGAAGAAGATGCACAGCAAAAGAAAGCTTGGCAAGAGGATGTTTCTTATCTTCTCGCAGCGGTGATGGGCAAGCTGGATGCTTTTTATCTCTTCGATACGCTAGCGGCGGGCAGCAGGGAATGGTTTGCTAAGTGGGACACGAGAATGATGGACTTGATGGAGAGAGAAGACGCGGAAGGCTTTTCTAAAATGCTTCTATGCGGGGAAGAAGATTACGGCAGTAAAGAGAACAACCTGGAGTATTATATAGAGCAGAAGCGGCGCTCTAAAGTAAGGCTTTCCATGCTCCGGCTGATGCATGATGCTATGTTGCAGGAAGATGTGCGGGGGAGGCTGCTCTCTTATTTGCAGGCACATAAGAAAGGCGAAGCTTCGGAAGAGACATGGCGGGTCGTATTAGAAGAGCATGGGGACGACAGGCGTTATTATCAGTTCCTGTTAGACCATGGCTGTATTACCGGGGAGAATTTCGACGCAGTGCTAACCGATCTGGGGGCGCAGCATACGGAGATGAAAGCTTTCCTGATGAACCAACGGGCATTACAGGAAAATACCAAGGATGTGTTTGCTGCATTGGCACTATGAGGATGGCCGATTTGTGACAATTCTAAAAAAATAGGAATTTTCTGTCACACGAGGACGATTCCGTTGTCTAATATAGTATCCCGTAACAGGCTTGTTGTACATACAGCAGGCAATGGCAGAAGATGCGGGAAGAAATGTGACAGGAGGAAGAAAATGAAGAAAAGCAAGGAAGAATTACAAGAGTTAGTCAACAATGCCGTAGCAGGAGACAAAAAGTCGCTAGAGGAGCTTATCGTGAGCGTACAGGATATTGTCTTTAACTTATCTTTGCGGATGCTCGGCACGTTCGCGGACGCGGAGGATGCCACGCAGGACATTTTGTTGAAAATGATCACGCATTTGTCATCTTTCCGGGGGGAAAGCGCATTTACTACCTGGGTATTCCGTATTGCGCTCAATCATCTGAAGAATTACCAAAAGCACATGTTTGCCAAGCGCCCGTTAAACTTTACATTTTATGGAGAGGATATAGAAAACGGGAATATCCGGGATGTGCCGGATCTGACGCAGAATGTAGAGAAACAGATTCTTGCCGAGGAGCTTAAGATGTCGTGTACCAATGTGATGCTGCAATGCCTGGATACAGAGAGCAGATGTATTTTCATATTAGGGACGATGTTCCATCTAGACAGCCATATTGCGGGAGAGCTTTTAGATATGACGCCGGAAGCGTACCGGCAGAAGCTTTCCAGGATACGGAAGAAAATGGCGGACTTTCTTTCCGCTTATTGTGGGGAGTATGGCAGCGGTAAGTGCCATTGCGCAGACAGAGTCAATTATGCGATCCAAAACCATAGGATCCATCCGATGCAGCTTGATTATATGACGGCTGTAGAAATCCCGGTACAGACGATGGTTGATGTAAAGAATGCAATGGAAGATATTGATGATCTGTCGCAGGATTTTTCGTTTTGCAAGGCGTACCGGTCAACGGAACATATGAAACAGATGATTCAGGAATTTTTGGATTCTACAAAATTTTCGGTTGTGAAGAATGCATAAAGAGGAGGGAAAATGGGTATGCAGATAATAATGGATTATTTAAATGGGCTTAGCCGGAATAATGACCGTGAATGGTATCATGCGCATAAGGCACAATATCAGGAGGCAAATGCGGCATTTGAAGAATTGATACAGGCACTGATTCTAGAGATCGGGAAATTTGATACGAGCATCCTGCACAACCAGCCAAAAGAGCTTACGTTCAAATTAGTAAGGGATACGCGTTTCAGTCATGATAAATCCCCTTATAATCCGGCTTTCCGTGCGCATATTTCTTCCATGGGCAAACTGCCAGTCCCAGTTGGGTATTATCTGATGATAAAACCTGGCGACCAGTCTTTCCTTGGCGGCGGCCTGTTCGCGGACATGTTTAAGGACGCAACGACAATGGTGCGGGACTATATCTGCGCGCATTCTGGCGAGTGGGATGAAATCATCCATGCAGCAAAATTCCAGGAATTTTTTACCGTAAAAGGGTCTGCGCTGAAAAATGTTCCCCGCGGGTACGATAAAGAGCATCCACAGGCGGAATACTTAAAGTATAAAAGCTGGTATCTGGAATATGTGATCAAAGATGAAGATTTAAGCGATGCAGCGGATTTTATCGCCCATGCCGTGAAGATCTACCAGGCTATGAAACCGTTTAATGATTATCTTAACAGGGCGCTTGCCGGGTTTCAGATGCCGGAACGGTAGAAAATAGAAAAACTTCCAAATTACATCTTGCATACCAGGCATTTCTATGATAAACTAAAATCTGCTTGATATAGGGAAAGGAGCAGTTTTTGAAATGGGAGCGTTAAGGATTGTATTGACCGTTATATATATTATCATTTGTATTGCACTTGTAATACTGGTATTAATGCAGGAAGGGAAGTCCGCAGGCTTAGGAGCAGTCAGCGGCGCAGCCGAAACATACTGGGGCAAGAATAAAGGCCGTTCGATGGAAGGGAAGCTTGTTAAGATCTCTACAGGCTTGGCAGTGGGATTTATGCTGTTAGCCATTATTCTGAACCTGAATCTGTTTTAGATGATGTGGAAGCACTCTTGCAAAAGAGTGCTTTTGTTTTTATTAAGGAGTCTCAATGAATCAAGAATTATTTGAAAAAAGAAAAAAATTAATATGTGAATTAGTGGAAGATGAAATGTATGTGCCGATGAAAGAGAAGGAACTTGCCTCTTTCATGCAGGTCAAGAGAGAAGACCGGGAAGAGTTTCGGAATATTTTAAGCGCGCTTTTGTCGGAAGGCAAGATAGAAGTCACTGCCAAAGGGAAATATATAAAAGCGGACATGCGATATTTGACTGGCACGTTTATCAGCAATGCCAAAGGATTCGGTTTCGTAGAAATAGAAGGCAGGGAAGAAGACTTATATATCCCGGAAGAGATGGTGAACAATGCTTTTCACCTGGACAAAGTACAGGTAGAGCTTCTGCCTGGCAAACGGGGGAAAAGACAGGAAGCCGTTGTCCGTAAGGTCGTAGAGCGCGGCATGCGCCATGTCGTAGGGACTTACGAGCAGTCAGCTTCGTTTGGGTTTGTGATTCCCGATAACGGAAAGCTTGGCACTGATATCTTTGTCCCGAAAGAGCGTTCTAAAGGCGCGGTAGATGGGCATAAAGTAGTAGTGGAACTGACAAGCTACGGAGATGAACGCCATAAACCGGAAGGGAAGGTAGTAGAGATCTTAGGGCATGTCAATGACCCTGGCGTGGATATCATGTCGATCATCCGCGGCTTTGAGCTGCCTGTCATGTTCGGAGAGAAAGTCATGAACCAGGCAGAGCGCATCCCCGATAACGTGTCGGAAGCCGACATGGCGGGACGCATGGACTTGCGGGATATGGAGATGGTCACGATAGACGGTGAAGACGCCAAGGATTTGGATGATGCGGTAAGCCTTTCCAAAGAGGGATCATTGTATCATCTGGGCGTACACATTGCGGATGTCTCTAATTACGTGCAGGAGAATTCGGCTTTGGATTGGGAGGCATATGAGCGCGGCACGAGCGTTTATCTGGTAGACCGGGTGATCCCGATGTTGCCGCACAAGCTCTCTAACGGGATTTGTTCCCTCAACCAGGGCGTGGACAGGCTGGCGTTAAGCTGCCTGATGGTCATTGATGAGAAAGGCAATGTGACGGATTACCAGATAACAGAGACAGTTATCCGGGTAGACCGGAGAATGTCTTATACAAGCGTGAAGAAGATACTCGAAGACCATGATGAGGCGGAATGCAAAGAGTATGAGAAACTGGTGCCGATGTTTGAGCTGATGGCGGAGCTTGCCGCTATTTTGCGCTTAAAAAGACACAAGCGCGGTTCCATAGATTTCGATTTTTCCGAGAGCAAGATCATACTGGATGAAAGTGGGCATCCGACAGAGATTAAGCCGTATGAACGGAACGTGGCGACGAAAATCATTGAAGATTTTATGCTGATTGCAAATGAGACGGTGGCACAGCATTTTTTCTGGATGGAGCTGCCTTTTGTCTATCGTACGCATGATAAACCGGATCCCGAGAAAATCAAGAAACTGTCTACCTTTTTGATAAATTTTGGGCATCATATCAAGATGTCAGGAGAAGAAGTCCATCCCAAAGAAATCCAGAAGTTATTGGATAAGATGGAAGGTTCGCCGGAAGAGACGTTAATCAGCAGGCTGACGCTCCGTAGCATGAAACAGGCGAAATACACGGTAGAATGCAGCGGGCATTTCGGGCTTGCCTGTCAATATTATTGTCATTTCACGTCTCCGATCAGGCGGTACCCGGATTTGCAGATCCATCGTATTATCAAGGAACAGCTCAGAGGGCGCCTGCAAGAGAAGCGCATCGTGCATTATCAGGGCAGGCTGCCGGAAGTCGCAAACCATTCTTCTAAAATGGAGCGTCGCGCGGAAGAGGCGGAGAGAGAGACTGATAAGTTAAAGAAAGCGGAATATATGGAAGCACATATCGGAGAAGTGTACGAGGGCGTCATATCCGGCATTACGAGCTGGGGCATATATGTTGAATTGCCAAACACGGTAGAAGGCATGATCCATGTCTCCAAGCTTCCAGGGGACTTTTTCTACTATGATGAGAATGCTTATGAGATGGTGGGGCAAGATACCGGCAAAAAGTACCGTTTAGGGGAGCAGATCAGAATCCGGGTGGATGGTGTGGAACGTCTGACGAAGACAATTGATTTCTCGATTCCTATAGAGGAGGATTCCTTTTAATAGCAAAGGGATATGCCAGGCGGCACGCCAAAAAGAGGGAGGTGCGTTTACAAGATGGCGAAGGAAGCAATGAAACTGGTTGCAAATAATAAGAAAGCATATCATGATTTCTTCATAGAAGAAAAGTATGAAGCGGGCATAGCGCTGCATGGGACAGAAGTGAAATCGCTGCGGCTTGGCAAATGTAGCATTAAAGAAGGGTTTATCCGCATTGAGAATGGGGAAGCCTATGTCTATGGCATGAATATCAGTCCGTATGAAAAAGGAAATATATTCAACAAAGATCCTTTGCGTACCCGGAAATTATTGATGCATAAGATGGAGATCAGAAAGCTTGCCGGGAAACTTGCCGAACAGGGGTATACAATCGTGCCGCTGCAAGTATATTTTAAAGATGGCAGGGCAAAACTCGAGATCGGGCTTGCCAAAGGCAAAAAGCTATATGATAAGAGACAAGATATTGCCAAAAAAGACCAAAGAAGAGAGCATGAAAGGGATTTTAAAATTAGAAATCTATAAAAAAGGTAGGAAAAATAACGGATATATGATATAATAGACGCAAGTGAGACAGCTTGCGTCAAGCAAGCTAAAAAGCGAAATTTTATATAAGGGCCAGTCAAGGTTTCGACAGGGGTCTTGCAGCTGGA
>CAJTSL010000016.1:0-21057 GCA_910578845.1 uncultured Lachnospiraceae bacterium | reverse complement strand
GCTATCCGCAGGCGATGCGTCAAATCGCAAAACTAAATATAAACGCTGAAGATAATTTAGCATACGCTGCCTAATGGCAGCTGTCCGGCTTAGTGCACCCGCACATTAAGACCCGGGCATCGACTATGCGGGAAACGACACAGGCAAAGCTTTGAGCCTGTGGGCGTATGATGAAGCTACTAAACGTGTTGGGGCGTCTGTCTCCTGGCACGGGAGGGAATGAGGAGTCATCCGAAACGACAGACTATGATAGTAGAAGGACAGGGAATAGGCTTTTGGACACGGGTTCGACTCCCGTCTGGTCCATTTGGAAGACAGCATAAGGAATAAACATGGCAAAGTGGATGGTATCGGCAAAGAAAGCCGATTTTTCAAAAATTGCAGAAACGTTTCAAATTGACCCTGTGATTGCCCGGATTATCCGTAACAGGGATATTGTAGGGGATGCGCAAATTGATTTCTTTCTACATGGGACAATAGAGGATTTATATGCACCGCGACTGCTTTATGGTATGGAGAAGGCAGTCGCTTTTATGCTGTCTAAGATAGAAGCGGGGGCGCTCATCCGTGTGATCGGTGATTATGATATTGACGGGATCTGTTCTACCTATATCTTGCTTAGAGGCTTGCAGGCTTGTGGGGCGAAGGCGGACACCGTGATCCCTCATCGGGTGAAGGATGGGTATGGACTCAATGATACTTTGATCGTGCAGGCACATGAAGACGGCATTGATACGATCATTACCTGTGACAATGGAATCGCGGCAGAGCAACAGATCTCATATGCGAAAGAGCTTGGCATGAGCGTGGTCGTGACGGATCATCATGAAGTGCCTTATGAAATGACGCAAGACGGCGGACGCAAAGAACTGCTGCCGCCGGCGGAAGCCGTCATAGATCCGAAACAGGAGAAATGCCAGTATCCGTTTGATGGCATCTGTGGCGCTGTCGTAGCTTATAAATTCGTACAGTCCTTGCTGGAAGAATATGCGGGTTTACAGAAATCCCATGCAGTACGGACGGATGAAGCCGTAGATGAACACCAGGAGCTGTTGCAAGAGCTTATGGAATTTGCGGCGTTTGCTACGGTAGGCGACGTGATGGAGCTGCGCGACGAGAACCGGATCCTGGTGCGGCACGGGCTAGAGAGGATGCCGCATACGAAAAATCCGGGGCTGCGGGCGTTAATTGAGGTGAACGGATTGCAAGGCAAGCCTTTGTCTGCTTATCATATTGGATTTGTATTAGGGCCGTGCTTAAATGCGACAGGAAGGCTAGATACGGCGACAAAAGCATTGCAGATGCTCACAAGCGGCGACTTTGCACAGGCAGCAACGATTGCAGGAGAATTAAAGGAACTGAACGATAGCCGCAAAGAAATGACAAGACAGGGTGTAGAGCAGGCTGTAGCGATGATCGAAGCGGGCGGTTTCCTTGATGATAAAGTACTGGTTGTTTATTTGCCGGATTGCCATGAGAGCCTTGCCGGCATTATTGCCGGAAGGATTAAAGAGAAATATCATAAACCTGTTTTCGTCTTGACGAAAGCGGAAGAAGGGGTTAAAGGCTCAGGGCGTTCCATAGAAGCTTATCATATGTATGAGCAGATGAGCATCTGCAAGCATCTGTTCACCAGATATGGCGGTCATAAGATGGCAGCAGGCCTGTCGATGCCGGAAGAAAAAATAGAAGAGTTTAGGGAAACGCTTAATAGAAACGCACAATTGTCCGATGAAGATTTTATAGAGAAGATTGTCATTGATGTGCCGATGCCGTTATCTTATATCAGGATGGATTTCGTGAAGCAGTTAAAGATACTAGAGCCTTTTGGAAACGGCAATCCAAAGCCCGTTTTCGCGCAGAAGAATATACATATCTTACAGGGACGGCTCCTTGGCAAGCAAGGGAATGTAGGAAAGTACCGGATCCAGGATGAGGATGGCAATGCCTTTGAAATGGTTTACTTCGGGGATCTGGAGAAATGGCATGGCTTCTTGGAGGAGGCTTTCGGGGAAAAGGAGAAAGCAAAGCTATATAGGGAAGGAAGCAAGGAAATTGTCATTCAAATGATTTATTATCCTGACATCAATGTGTATCAGGGGCGGGAAAGCTTACAGATTGTGATGCAGGATTATGCAAAATGATGCATAGGCGATTGCATTGTCTATATTGCATAGCTAGGTTTTGGAAACGGGAGTTTCGCAATTGCCTAAAAGTGATACAGGAGGAAGGGAGGATTTCCATGATACTTACAGTAACGTTAAATCCCGCTGTGGATAAGACGTATACATCAGGGGAATTGATTACGGGACATGTGAACAGGATGCGCAGCGTCGTGTCGCTTGCAGGGGGCAAAGGCGTTAATGTGACGAAAGTGCTCCGGCAATATGATTTTCCGGTATGTGCGACTGGGTTCCTTGGGGGATATGCGGGCAATTTTATCGAAAACGACTTGCAGGGCAGGAAAGTGGCATGCCATTTCATCCGGGTAGACGGTGAGACGAGAAGCAATATGAATATATTGGCTGATAACGGTTATGTGACGGAGATCTTAGAACCGGGACCGGAAGTGAAAGAAGAGCAATTTAAACAGTTCCTTATGCAATATGATAATCTGCTTTCGTTCTGCGAGCTGGTCGTTTTGTCAGGATCTATTGCAAGGGGGCTGCCGGAAGATGTTTATGCGCTGTTAATCGAGAAAGCGAGGATAAAAGGCATCAAAACGCTGCTTGATACAAGCGGGGAAAGCCTCCGAGCGGGCATTAAGGCTAAACCGTATCTGATCAAGCCTAATTTAAAGGAATTAGAATATATAGTAGGGCATAAACTGCCTAATAGGGAGGCAGTCATAGAAGCGGCGCTCTCCATTCATAAAGAGGGCATTGCCCATGTATTGGTATCTATGGGCAAAAAAGGCCTTTTAAATATTACGAGTGGCGGATATGTGTATTTTGCCAAAGCAGGCGGAGTACAGGCGCTTAATACGGTAGGATGCGGGGACTGTGTAGTAGCGGCGTATGCGATGTCGATTGTGAAAAGAGAGTCAAAAGAAGATTCCATAAAAAGGGCGGTGGCTATTTCGGCAGCGAATGCGACATCGCTTAGGAGCGCAGATATCCCGCTTGATATTGCACAGGAATTTATGGAGACCATAGCGGTAGAGAAACTGCGGTAAGGAAACAGTGGCTAGAAGCCATGTTAGAGAGACGGCGCCAGGCAACGGCGGGCAGGAACACCGATAGAGAAGCTATGATAAAGACGCAACGAAAAAGCCTGAGAAATTCTCAGGCTTTTCGTATTTTTCTTATGAGGGGGGAGATAGTGAGTTATTCAACTATCTTGATTACTATCATAGTTTGGAAATGTGTCTAAACTGTGTTTTCTTTCTAATAAAAATATAAACTTCCCTTAATAAAGTTATAAATTTCCATAAAGAAATTGGAAAAGTTGAAATAGAACGTGTTTCGTGCTATTTTAAGTAGAGAGGTAAGTGATTGCCTAAATGAGAGTGGTTTTGAAAGGAGCATGATTGGTGAATAAGTTAAAAGAACTATTATCAGGCTTAGCATATCAATGCATCAGGGGGACAGATGAAATAGAGGTGTCGGAAGTTATTTATGATTCCAGGAAAGTAACATCTGGCAGCCTTTTTATTTGCATACAGGGAGCTAATGTGGATGGGCATGATTTCGCCGCACAGGTGGTGGCGGCAGGCGCAAAGGCGCTTGTTACGCAGAAAGAAGTAGCGCTTCCAGAAGACGCGGGGATAACAGTGATCCAGGTTGCCGATACACGGTATGCGATGGCATTTATTGCCGCAGCGTATTTCGGGAACCCGGCAGATGACCTACAAGTGATAGGCATTACCGGGACAAAGGGAAAGACGACGACGACCTATCTGGTAAAATCTATCCTAGAGCAGGCAGGGCGTAAAGTAGGATTGATCGGCACAATTGAAGTCATTATCGGCGAGACGCATATCCATGCGGATAATACGACGCCAGAGTCTTATTTGATACAGCAATATTTCAGACAGATGGTTGATGCAGGATGTGATACGGTAGTTATGGAAGTATCGTCCCAAGGGCTGATGCTCCATAGGACGCAGGGGTTTGTTTTTGATTATGGCATTTTCACCAATATTGAGCCAGACCATATCGGCCCGAACGAGCATAAAGATTTCGAAGATTATCTGACATGCAAAGGGTTATTGTTCAAACAGTGCCGCATTGGGATCATCAACCGGGACGATGCGCATTGGGAGAAGGTAATAGCGGGGCATACTTGTGAGATAGAGACTTACGGGATTGAAACAGATGCCGATTTAAAAGCGGAGAACCTTCAGCTTCTTTCCGGTGGCGGTAAACTAGGCGTAGCCTTTGATGTGACAGGACTCATGGGATTCCATGTGGAAATTGCGACGCCAGGGACATTCAGCGTGTATAATGCGCTGACAGCGATTGCGATCTGTAGGCATTTCCAGGTGTCGGATGAGGTGATACAAAAGGCATTGCAGCAGGCGAAAGTAAAGGGCAGGATTGAGCTTATCCACGTATCGGATGATTTTACGCTCATGATTGACTATGCCCATAATGCGATGGCGTTAGAGAGCCTGTTATCGACTTTAAAGGAATATCATCCGCACCGCCTGGTCAGCGTGTTTGGATGCGGTGGGAACCGTTCGAAGCTAAGGCGCTATGAAATGGGAGAAGTCAGCGGCAGGCTTGCCGACCTTACCATTATTACTTCCGATAACCCGCGGTTTGAAGAGCCGCAGGAAATCATTGATGATATCAAAATAGGGATCGCCAAGACTGACGGCGCTTATGTAGAAATATGTGACAGGAAAGAGGCCATCGCCTATGCCATATCCCATGGAGAGGCAGGAGACATTATTGTGCTGGCGGGAAAAGGGCATGAAGACTACCAGGAGATCAAAGGCGTGAAATATCCGATGGATGAAAGAGATCTGATCCGGGATATTTTAAAGGAGCAACATTGAGAAGGGCGTCCTTGGGATTGTCTTTGAGATTGTTCTTGGCAGGATGTGAGGATAACGGATGAACGAAAGATATGCGGATATTATCGTAGATATTTCCCATGAGAAGGTTGACAGGCCTTTCCGGTATAGGATACCGGATGCGCTGCTCGGGGAAATCGTACCGGGGGTGCGGGTACATGTCCCGTTTGGAAAAGGGAACAAGGACATATTGGGATATGTGGTTGATTTAGCAGATGCGGCGGATTACCCGGAGGAGAAGATAAAAGAGATTGCGGCCATTGACAAGGATGCTGCAACGGTCGAGAGCGATCTGATCCGGATAGCATATTGGATGAAGAGCCATTATGGATCGACGATGATCACCGCGTTAAAAACCGTAATTCCGGTGAAACAGAAATTGAAACAGGCTGAGAAGAAAAAGATAATAAGGCGCTGTGAACCAGAGGAAATAAAAAGGCAGATCAGCATATGCGCAAAGAAGCGCCAGACAGCGAAAATAAGGGTGTTAGAGGCGCTGTTGGATGAAGAGGTGCTGCCTTATTCACTGATAAGGGAAAAGTTAAATGTGGCGGCGCCGACCTTGAATAGTTTGGAAAAACAAGGTATGATTGCTATAGAATCGGAAAGCTACTATAGAAACCCGGTGAAACAGATTGCCGGAAGAGAAGCTGCCAAACCGCTTAGTGAGAAGCAACGTTTCATTATAGAAGATATTGTGGGAGAATATCACGGCGGGAAAAGAGGGACATATCTGATACATGGCATTACCGGAAGCGGTAAGACAGAAGTGTATCTGGGGATCATTGAGCAGATGGTTGCGATGGGCAAGCAGGCGATTGTGCTGATCCCGGAAATCGCGCTGACGTATCAGACGCTGCTGCGCTTCTATAAACGATTTGGCGACAGGGTGTCGGTGATGAATTCTACGTTGTCCATGGGGGAAAAATATGACCAGATGGAGCGGGCAAGGAAAGGCGAACTAGATGTCATCATAGGGCCCCGTTCGGCATTGTTCACCCCATTTCCGGATCTAGGCGTGATTGTGATAGATGAAGAGCATGAGAATAGTTATAAAAGTGAATCCATGCCCAAATATCATGCGAGAGAGACTGCAATGCAAATTGCAAAGATCAAAGGAGCGAGCGTCGTGCTTGGTTCAGCGACGCCTTCCTTAGAGGCTTACTACCGTGCCGGAAAGGGCGAGCATAAGCTATACCAGTTAAGCGAGCGCCTAACGGGAGGCAGCCTGCCTAAAGTATATACGATAGATTTACGGGAAGAATTGAAAGAAGGGAACCGTTCTATTTTCAGCCGGAAGTTAAAGAGCCTTTTGGAAAATCGGCTAATGGCAGGGGAGCAGAGCATGCTCTTCTTAAATAGAAGGGGATATGCGGGGTTTGTCTCTTGCAGGGCGTGCGGACATGTTATGAAATGCCCGCATTGTGACGTTTCTTTGTCGGAACATCGCAATGGGAAGCTAGTCTGCCATTATTGTGGCTATGAAGAAAGCAGGCCAAAAACCTGCCCGGCCTGCGGCTCCAAATATTTACTGGGGTTTAAGGCGGGGACAGAACAGATTGAGGAAGCGGTCCACAAAGAGTTCCCGACGGCAAGGGTGCTGCGGATGGACGCGGATTCGACACGGAGCAAAGAAAGCTATGAGAAAATATTATCAGCCTTTGCAGACGGTGCCGCAGATATTCTGGTCGGTACCCAGATGATAGTGAAAGGGCATGATTTCCCCAATGTTACGTTGGTCGGCATCTTGGCGGCGGATTTATCGCTTAACCAAAACGATTACCGTGCGGGGGAGCGGACGTTCCAGTTGTTGACGCAAGCCGCAGGCAGGGCGGGCAGAGGGAGCAAGGCAGGAGAAGTCGTCATCCAGACATACCAGCCGGAGCATTATAGTATCATACATGCAGCGAAACAAGACTATGAGGGTTTCTATGCGGAAGAAATCGTATACCGGGAGTTGTTACAATATCCGCCTGCCGCACATATGCTTGCTGTTCTTAGCATTGCAAAAGAGGAGAAGGCAGGGGGAGAAGTATTGCAACAGTTTGTCCGCTTTCTGCGGGAGAAGATAGAAGAGCAGGCGATGCCATATGTCATAGGGCCTGCGCCTGCTGCTTTATCCAGGCTCAATGATTTATACCGGCATATCTTATATTTCAAACATGCGGAATATGAGAAGCTGGTGCTGATAAAAGATATCTTGGAAGCATACGCCAAAGAACAGGATTTTAAGAATATCAGTATCCAGTTTGATTTTGACCCGATGACTATATACTGATACGAATACTGATAAAAAGGAGAGAGAAAATGGCTATTAGGAAGATTAGGGAAATTGGTGATCCCGTTTTAGAGAAAAGTTGTAAGGAAGTAAAGGAAGTAACACCCCGTATATTGGAACTGATTAACGATATGTTCGATACGTTATATGAGGCGAATGGCGTTGGGCTTGCCGCACCACAGGTTGGTATCCTAAAGCGGATCGTCGTTATCGACACGACAGGTGAGGATCCCATTTTGATGATTAACCCCCGGATTTTGGAAACGAGCGGGGAACAGACCGGATATGAGGGTTGTCTTAGCGTACCGGGAAAGACAGGGCATGTGACAAGGCCTAACTATGTCAAGATGCTTGCTTATGATGAAAACTTAGAACCATTTGAAATCGAGGGGACAGAGTTGCTTGCCAGAGCCATGTTGCATGAGCTGGATCATTTAGATGGGCATCTGTATGTGGAAAAAGTGGAAGGGTCATTAAAGGATTTAGAAGATCTGGAGGATATGGAAGACGTAGAAGAATAGATTGATAAAATCAGCCTGGCGGCAGAATTTATCAATCTGAGCAAGAATGGGGGACTAAGATGAAAGTAGTGTTCATGGGAACGCCGGATTATGCGGTAGCGGCGCTAGAGGCGATCGTTGCCTCAGAGCATCAGGTCGTGGCAGCGGTTACGCAGCCGGATAAACCAAAAGGGCGGAGTGGCAAAATGCAAATGACGCCAGTGAAGGAATGTGCGCTTAAGTATGATATCCCGGTATTCCAACCGGTGAAGGTCAAAGCGCAAGAAGCGGTAGAAATGTTGCAAAGCTATGAAGCCGATGTGTTTGTCGTGGCGGCTTTCGGACAGATTCTGTCAGAGGAAATCTTGCAGATGCCAAAGTATGGATGCGTTAATATCCATGCGTCCCTGTTGCCGAAATACCGTGGTGCAGCGCCAATCCAATGGGCGATAATAAACGGCGAGCAGGAAAGCGGCATTACCATTATGCAGATGGATCAAGGTATCGATACAGGCGATATATTGATGCAAAGCGTCGTGCCTATTGACAGGAAAGAGACTGGGGAGAGCCTTTATCATAAGCTTGCGAAGGAAGGCGCCAGGATGATCGTAGAAGCGCTGCGAAGAATAGAGGCGGGCGATATCACGCCTGAGAAACAAAATGAGGCGGAGTCGAGTTATGTGAAAATACTGCAGAAATCTATGGGAGAGATTGCCTGGGACAAAGATGCCGTACAGATCGAGCGGCTTGTCAGGGGAATGAATTCCTGGCCGAGCGCTTATACCACATATCATGGGAAGACTCTGAAAATATGGGATAGCAGTGTATGTGAGGATGAGGAGGCAGGCGATGGCAGCCTTGAAAACGCTCTTCCAGGAACAATCATAGCGGTAGGAAAAGATGCCTTTTATGTGCAGACAGGAGATAAGGCCTTGAAAATTACCGAGATACAGCTAGAGGGAAAGAAAAGGATGGCGGTGAAGGATTTCCTGCTTGGCGCCAAGATATGTATTGGAGAGCGGTTAGGATGAAATAGGAAAGGAGCGGTTTGGTTATGAGGTATTACGGCGGTTATTACGGAATGTATTTTGATCCTACTTATTTGCTTGTCATTATTGGCGCGGTACTATGTATCGTAGCACAGTTGCGTGTCAGTTCGACGTTTAAGAAATATTCCAGGGTGAGAAGCAGGAGCGGTATGACGGGAGCGCAGGCGGCAGAGCGGATTCTGGAGCTTTCCGGGATCTATGACGTACGCGTGGAGCATATCAGGGGAGAATTGACGGATCATTACGACCCTTCCGCCAAAGTGCTCCGGCTCTCTGATGCGACCTATAGTTCGGATTCGGTTGCGGCAATCGGCGTAGCAGCACACGAATGTGGCCATGCCGTGCAGCATCATAAAAGTTATGCGCCGTTAAAATTCAGGACGGCGCTTGTTCCGGCAGCCAATATCGGTTCGAAGCTTGGGATTCCCATCATCTTGCTTGGCGCATTGCTTGGCATGAACCAGATGTTCATCCAAATCGGGATTTGGGTATTTGCGTTAGCAGTGCTTTTTCAAATCGTGACACTTCCGGTGGAATTTAATGCGTCCGGCAGAGCGCTTACGATGTTAGGGAGCTATGGCCTGATGGGAGACGAGGAAACAAGGGGATGCCGTAAAGTCCTTAGCGCAGCGGCGCTGACTTATGTGGCGGCAGCGGCTTCTTCGATCTTACAGTTGCTCAGGCTGATTATACTGTTTGGCAATAACAATAGGAGAAGAGATTAATCGCGTGGCTGATGGAATGAATACAAGAGAAATTGTTCTGGAAATATTATTGGAGCTTGCAAAGACTGACGGATATGTCAATCTGCTGCTGGCCGATGTTTTGGAGAAATATGATTATCTGATGCCGAAAGAAAAGGCATTTGTGAAAAGAGTCACGGAAGGATGTATAGAAGAGAGGATTCGGATTGATTACGTGCTCGACCGGATTTCCAGTGTCCCGGTGAAGAAGATGAAACCGTTGATCCGGGAACTGTTACGGATGAGCGCGTACCAGATTATGTTCATGGATAGCGTACCGGACGCGGCAGTCTGTAATGAGGCGGTCAGCCTTGCCGGCAAAAGGAAATTCGCTTCCTTGCGCGGATATGTCAATGGCGTCCTGCGGAACCTGTCCAGGAAGAAACAGGAAATTCCCTACCCGGAGCAAGAAAAGGAACCGGTCGCATATCTATCCGTTATGTATTCTATGCCGCAGTGGCTGGTGGGATTCTTTTTGGAAAGCTATGCACCGGAAACCGTTGAGAGAATATTGGATGCTTTTCTCAAAAGAGGCGCAGTGACGGTACGGTTCGAGGAACGTTTGACAGAATCAGAGCGCGAGGTATATTGGGCGGCGTGGGAAGACAAAGGCGTAGTGATCAGACAGCATCCGTATCTGCCTTATGCCGTACAGATCGAAAAAGCGGAAGGCATCAAACATCTGCCTGGGTATGCGGATGGCGTGTTTGCGGTGCAGGATGTAAGTTCTATGTTGGCAATAGAGGCGGCAGGCATACAACAGGGACAGACGATTGTAGATGTCTGTGCAGCGCCTGGCGGGAAGTCTCTTCATGCAGCCTCGAAGCTCGCAGGGACTGGCAAGGTGCTTTCTTTTGACCTGACAGAGCATAAAATCATGCGCATGGAAGAAAACCGTGCCCGGATGCGCAAGGAGAATATGTTGATCGAGGTAAGCGATGCTTGTGTTTACCGGGAGGATTTGTATGAGATCGCCGATATTGTGATAGCGGATGTGCCTTGTTCCGGGCTTGGCGTGATCGGCAAGAAGCCAGATATCAAATATCATGTGAGCAGACAGTCTATAGAAGAAATGCCAAAGCTGCAAAAGCAGATCCTAGAAAATGCAGTAAGGTATGTGAAACCGAGCGGGGTCTTAATGTATAGTACTTGTACGATCAGCCCGGAAGAAAATGAGAAAATGGCTGAGTGGCTATGTAACACATTTCCGCTAGCCTTAGAGGATATGAGCGCGTATCTGCCCGAGGAGATGAAAGAAATGGGGGAGCGGGGCATGGTACAGTTATTGCCTGGCATCCATGAAACAGACGGGTTCTTTTTCGCCAAGCTGCGGAAGAAAGGACAGGGAGAATGAAGGACATAAAATCTATGTCGCTGCCCGAATTACAGGAGGAGATGCTTTTGCTCTCCGAAAAGCCGTATCGGGCAAAGCAATTATATGATTGGATGCATGTGAAGCTTGCCAGAGGATATGAGGAGATGAGCAATCTGCCAAAGTCCTTGAAAGAGAAATGCGGGCAGCTTTTTACCTATACGGCGTTAGAACAAGTGAAAGTGCAGGAGTCCCGGGTAGACGGCACGAGGAAATTCTTATTTGCGTTAGCTGACGGGAACCTGGTGGAAAGCGTATGGATGCGATATAAACATGGCAATTCCGTCTGCATTTCTTCGCAGGTAGGATGCCGGATGGGATGCCGTTTCTGTGCTTCGGCAATAGACGGATGGGAACGAAACCTTCTACCGTCCGAAATGCTTGATCAGGTTTATGCGATTACAAGGCTGACCGGGGAGCGGGTTTCGAATGTGGTCGTGATGGGAACAGGCGAGCCTTTGGATAATTATGATAATCTGCTGTGTTTTATTAGGATGCTTACGGATGAGAACGGGTTACATATCAGCCAGCGTAACATAACGGTATCGACTTGCGGTATAGTTCCGAAGATACGGGCGCTTGCAGGGGAGGGGCTACAGATTACCCTTGCGTTATCGTTACATGCGCCGACAGATGAAAAGCGCCGCGCGCTTATGCCGATTGCCAGAGAGTATTCTTTGGATGAATTGATGGAAGTGTGCGCATACTATTTTGAAAAAACAGGGCGGCGGATTACATTTGAATATAGCCTTGCCGAGGGGGTCAACGATGCGAAAGAGGACGTGAGAGAGCTTACTAAGCTGATCAAGCCGCTTAATTGTCATGTGAACCTGATTCCGATAAACCCTGTTAAAGAGCGGGATTTCGTACAATCTGGCAAGGCGGCGATAGAAGTATTTAAAAATAAACTTGAAAAAAATGGAATAAATGTTACTATTAGAAGGGAAATGGGCAGGGATATAGATGGTGCCTGCGGACAGCTTAGGCGGGGGTATATCGCTAAGCAGTCATAGGAGGGTAATATTGTGTTAAGGTCCTATGCGATAACAGATATTGGGCGAAGAAGAAAACTGAATCAAGATTTCATCTACTGTTCGGAAGTCCCTGTTGGGAATTTGCCGAATGCGTTTATCGTGGCAGATGGAATGGGCGGACATAATGCGGGAGACTTTGCGTCGAGATATACGGTGGAGACGATCGTAGAGGAGATGGCTATGTCTTATGAGAAGAATCCTGTCCGTATTATGGGCAAAGCGATTGAGAAAGCGAACGCATATACGAGGCAGAAGGCGAGAGAGGACGCAGCGCTTATGGGAATGGGCACGACTGTCGTTATTGCCACTTGCATCGGCAGATATCTGGAAGTCGCAAATGTAGGAGACAGCAGGCTCTATCTTGTGAATGATAAGATCAGGCAGGTTACGGTTGACCATTCCTTGGTGGAAGAGATGATCCGCATGGGAGGGATTGACAGAGAAGCAGCAAGGACTCATCCGGACAAAAATATTATTACTAGAGCGATTGGCGCAAAAGATACAGTAGAAGCAGACTTTTTTAACTTAGAGCTGAATGCAGGAGATATCGTGCTTCTTTGTTCTGATGGATTGACTAATATGGTAGAGGACAGAAAGATACAAAAGATTGTAAAAGGCGGAGGAAGTTTGAAAGAAAGAGCGGAAGCATTGGTGAAAGAAGCCAATGGCAATGGCGGTAAAGATAATATTTCGGTCATTCTTATAGAACCGTTAGCAAATGAGGTGAAACATGATTAAGTTGGGAATGATAATCGGAGACCGATATGAAATACTGGAAAAAATCGGTACCGGTGGTATGTCAGATGTATATAAAGCAATAGACCATAAGCTGAATCGTTTTGTCGCGGTCAAAGTATTGAAACAGGAATTCAGTGAGAACGAGAACTTTGTATCTAAGTTCAGGATTGAAGCGCAGGCGGCAGCAGGGCTGATGCATCCTAATATCGTGAACGTATATGATGTTGGGGAAGAAGGCGATATCTACTATATTGTCATGGAGTTAGTAGAGGGCATTACGCTGAAAAAATATATTGAGAAGAAAGCGAGGCTTTCCGTCAAGGAGGCTATCAGCATAGCGATCCAAGTATCTATGGGAATTGAAGCCGCGCATAACAATCATATTATCCATCGGGACATTAAGCCGCAGAATATTATTATTTCCAAAGAAGGCAAAGTTAAAGTGACAGATTTTGGAATCGCAAAAGCGGCAACTAGCAATACCATTACCTCGAATGTGATGGGATCTGTGCATTATACGTCACCGGAGCAGGCAAGAGGCGGCTATAGTGATGCCAAAAGCGATATTTATTCCTTGGGGATCACGATGTTTGAAATGTTAACGGGACGTGTTCCGTTTAATGGGGAGACGACGGTAGCGATTGCGATTAAGCATATCCAGGAGGAGCTTCCTTCCCCAAGAGAATTTGTGTCGGAAATCCCTGTGAGCGTGGAGCAGATTGTATATAAATGTTGCCAGAAGAGCCCGGACCGGAGATATCAGTCTATGGGAGAGCTGATTGTAGACTTGAAGCAATCATTGATGCACCCGGACGAAGATTTTGTCAAGGTCATAGACCCGGATGAAGAAGCATCCACCAGAATGATCACCGACAAAGATATGGCGCAGATTAAGCGACAGTCTGACAGAAGGGATTCTATGGATGAAGCGATGCGCCTTAGAAGAAATGAAGAATATTACCGTGACGAATACGAAGATGAGGATGAGGAAGAAGACGACGAGGACATAGATGATGACGATATAGATGATGAAGATGAATACTATGAAGATGAGGAAGAGGACGATTATGATCCTAAGATGGAAAGCATTACAACCATTCTTGCAGTGGTAGCGGCGCTTCTTGTCGGCGGCATTATTATTTTCGTAGTAGGAAACTATTTTGGTGTGTTCTCTGGCTTGCGCAAAGATAACACGGAACCGGCGCAACAGGAAGAACAACAGGCGGAGCAGGTAGAAATGATAGAGGTGGTGGGCAAGCAGCTTGATGAGGTGAAGCGTGCCTTAATCGCGCTTGGCTTGACGCCTGAAATAGAATATGAAGTATCGGAAGCTTATGAAGAAGGCACGGTCATGAAGGCAAGCGTGAAGGCTGGACAGAAGGTAGCGGTTAACAGTAATGTCATCCTCACGGTAGCGGAGGGGAGCGATGCAGTCACCGTACCGAGCGTACTGGGGAAATCACAGGCAGAAGCGACTTCCATGTTAGAGAAAGCCGGTTTTGTGGTCAATGTGACGCAAAGCTATGATGCAGTTGTGCAAAGCGGTTATGTGATCGCCCAGTCACCAGAGGCGGAGAAAACGGCGCCTCCCGGTTCTTCTATTACCATCCGCGTAAGCCAGGGAGCGGAGATCACCAAAGTACAGGTACCGAATGTCGTCGGTATGGAAGAAGCGGATGCGATAGTGACGTTGACTGAGAACGGGCTTACAGTTGGGACGGTATCCCAGGTGAACAATGAGGACGTAGCGCTTCTGGATAAAATATGTTACCAGAGTTATTCGGTAGGCTCATATGTGGATAAAGGGACTGTCATTGATCTAAAAGTCAGCGTTGGGCCTTCGGCGGTCACATACAAATATGCCGATAGCATTGCAGCGCCGACTGAGGACCCGGATTACCGTAACGGCATGAATGTCATTGTAACGCTTACGACAGCGGATGGCACACAGCTTTTGAGCACACAGACGGCTACTTTTCCGGTAAGTGTCAATTATACTGGGATTAAGTCCGCCACAGGAACGATTCAGTTTAGGTTTACAGTTACGACAGAGGCAACGACTACGACGAATCCGGAAACGGGAGAGACAATTACGGTGGATGGCACATCAACAGAGAAAACAGTCAATAGGGAGATTGCGTTTACAGCAGAATAGAGACAGGGGATAGATGATAGGGAAAATTGTTAAAGGGATTGCGGGATTTTATTATGTATATATAGAAAACTGCGGCGTATATGCCTGTCGGGCAAAGGGAATTTTCCGTAATGTCAATTTAAAGCCGTTAGTAGGCGATGACGTTCGGATCGACGTACTCAGTGAGGAAGACAAGGAAGGGAATGTCGTAGAGATTTTGCCAAGGAAAAATGAGCTGATACGCCCGGCTGTAGCCAATATTGACCAGGCACTGGTTATTTTCGCTATTGTCAAGCCAAATCCGAATTTTAATCTATTAGACAGATTCCTGATCAAGATGGAGCAGCAAAAGCTTCCGAGCATCATTTGCTTTAATAAACAAGACATTGCATCGAAGGAAGAAAAAGAAGCGCTTCGCAGTGCGTATGAATCATGTGGATACCAGACACTGTTCGTCAGCGCGCTAGAAAGAGAAGGCATGGAAGCGTTAAGAGGGACGCTTGCCGGAAAGACGACAGCCGTTGCAGGCCCAAGCGGCGTAGGAAAATCCACGATCATCAATTGTCTGCATCCCGAGGCGAAAATGGAGACAGGTAGCATCAGCCGTAAGATTGAACGAGGACGGCATACGACCAGGCATTCTGAAATCATCGCTTTGGGCGAGGATACCTATATCATGGATACGCCGGGATTTACATCCCTTAGCATTACCGAAATCCCCAAAGAGGAACTGGGGATTTATTATCCTGAGTTTAGGCAATATGAGCCGTCATGTAGGTTCAGCGGATGCGCGCATATCAGTGAGCCGGGATGCGGCGTGAAAGCAGCAGTGGAAAACGGCAGCATCAGCCGCGTTCGCTATGAGAACTATAAGATTCTCTATCAGGAGCTAAAAGAGAAAAAAAGGTATTAAGAGAAGAACATTGTGAATAGTTGCTATGGGGCGGATCGCCGGGATTTGTCCAAGATCCGTTCTATACAAGTGCTGCAAAAGAAGGTCGTACTGTGAAAAATATATTTTTCACAAGCTGAGAGAAAGGTATGGTGATTACTATGCAGAACAATATAGCAATCCAGAACAAAATAATGAAACTGACAATCAAAGGTATGTCACTCCTTGAATTTTACAGATAGGTTTTTTGTGCCAATAGAAGGTACTGATAGGAAATAGGGACTTTAGAAATTTTTATCGTATCATGCGGTATAGAACTGTGTAGAAATAGAAAGAGGAATTGTGATACAGCACCTTTGGGGTGCTTTTTTTGCGCCCATTTTCAGAGAAAAGGAAGAGAAAAGATATGAAAATAGTAAAAGGCATTTACGCCGAAGCAAAGATTTTTACAAATGATGTGGAAGATTACGCGCAGGCGCAGGTAAAAATGATATGTGATAATGAAATCGCAGAAGGCAGTACGATCTGCATGATGCCAGATATCCATCCGGGAAAGATTGCGCCAATCGGTCTTGCCATGACTGTCACCGACAAAGTGATCCCACAGCTTTTAGGTGTCGATATCGGCTGTGGCATGACCTGTGTGAAATTAAATAAGAATAAGGCAGAGTTCCAGAAATTGGACAGGGTGATCCGGGAGAACATACCGTCTGGCTTTACCATTCGCAAAGATCCCCATCATATGGCGGGGGAATTTTCCTATGAAGGACTCCATTGCAGCCGTCATATCAACAGGCAGAAAGCCGACAGAAGCCTTGGCACGCTTGGCGGCGGTAATCACTTCATTGAGCTGGATAAAAGTGATGACGGTGATCTATATCTGGTAGTGCATACAGGGAGCAGGCATTTAGGAGAGGAAGTAGCGGAGCATTACACGAAACTTGCGCATGACTGCCTGAAAGAACAGGGCAAAGAAGTGCCCTATTATATGAGCTATCTGGAAGGAGATAGCAAAGCGGCTTATCTGGAAGATGTGCAGATCATTCAGAGATATGCCGAATGGAACAGACAGATCATTATCAGGGAGATCTTAAAAGGGATGAAGTGGAAAATGGCAGGGCAATTCTCGGTGCCGCATAATTATCTGGATGATACTGGCATACTCCGCAAAGGCTCTATTTCCGCACGAAAAGGAGAACCGGTAGTCATTCCGGCCAATATGAGAGATGGGATTATCTTAGGCATTGGAAAAGGCAATACAGACTGGATTTACTCTGCGCCGCATGGTTCCGGCAGGAGGCTAAAGCGTGAGGAGGTAAAGGACCGGCATACGGTATCAGAGTTTAAAAAGGAAATGAAGGGCATCTATAGCAGTTGTGTCACAGCAGATACGTTAGACGAAGCGCCTTTTGCCTACCGCTCCATAACGGAGATTACTATGCAGATCGAAGATACTGTAGAGATAACAGAAATATTAAAGCCTGTCTATAATTTCAAGGCAGGGAGCAGAAAGTAGAGGAGACAGAGAATTTATGATAGTACAGATCAGTGCGGGACAGGGGCCGTCCGAGTGCCAGCTAGCAGTAGCGAAGCTATTTGAAACTTTACAAAGAGAATATAGTGACATAGAAGAGATAGCCAAAACAAAAGGCGATGAAAAAGGTTGTTATGATTCCATATTGTTTCGGACGGGACATGATTTGGACAGCCTTGAGGGAACGGTATTGTGGATATGCAGCAGCCCGTTCCGTAAAAACCATAAGAGGAAGAACTGGTATGTGGATGTGAGCATTATCCCGGAGCAGGATGAGATCACGTCAGAGAAAGAATATCGCATCGAAAAATTCCACTGTGGAGGGAAAGGCGGACAGAACGTCAATAAGGTTGAAACGGGTGTGCGGGTCATCCATATACCGACAGGCCTGGTAGCGCAGTCCACGGAAGAACGGAGCCAATTTCTCAATAAGCAGCATGCGATGGAGAAGTTACAGCAGAAACTGGCAAACTTACAGAAAGAGCAGGAGGCGAAACAAATGAATGCCGCTTGGCGGGAGCATGCCCGCATTATCAGGGGGAACCCGGTACGGATTTATGAAGGGGAGAAGTTTGTCCTGAGAAAATAGCCAAGGAACTGTCTGTCGGCTCAATTACGACAGAAGTTCGGCCGATTAAAGAGAACATGCCCATTAGACAATAAATAAAGGCTAGTAGGTTGTTATGGGAAACGTTTTTTAGATTGTGCTTGCCACACTGAGAACAAAATGTTAAAATACCTGTGAGAATTAAAGGCATACGGTGTACCACCCGACATTGTTGGCGCAATGTCGGGCAAGGAATGGTAATCGAACTACCACACGATACAGACCAAAGTCTGCGATACACACGCAACTATTATATAGCAGTTATGCAGAAAATTCAATGTTTTTCGTGTGTATAGACGTCTGATGTCTGCATACCTTAATATATTACAGGGTGTAAGTGTGGGTACATACTTTATGCCCTGTCTTTGATTCTCGCCGAGTGCCCTTTGCGGTAGAGCATTCTGCCGCATGGGTATTTTGGTGGGAGCCGGAGTTTTTAAAGAAATACGATTTCTTATCGTATTTTTTTATGCTTTGATTGAAATTATGTATGCTATGAAAAATGGGAGAGGAGATTTTAAAGGATGAAAAGGAAATTAATAACACTGGTTATGGCGTCAGCATTGATCAGTGCATCATTGGCAGGATGTGGGAATAAAGAGGTGGAAGAAACGGAACCTGTAGCTGTAGAAGAACCGGCGGTAGAAGAAACGCCCACAGCCGGGGATGAGGCAGAGGAAGAAGTAACCGGAGATGTGGAGGCAGAAGAACCAGAACAGGAAGTGGAAGAAAAATACATATGTCTGGCACAAACAGACTATCATGCTGACGGCTCGGTGGAAACATTAAAGAAATATATTTATAATGAGTCTGGCAACGTGTTAAAAGAGATTACTTATGCTACAGACAGTTCCATAATATTATTAATAGAGTATGAATGCGATGATAAAGGAAATCCCATAAAATATATCTGCACGGATGCAGACGGGAACGTGACGAGTGGACCATATTTATATGGATATGAATATGGCGATAAAGGAAATATTATCAAAAAGACCGAAACGGAAACGGAGACGGATGAGGATGGGAATGTGGTTGGCTCATCTTCGTATGAATATGAGTATGATGAGAATGGAAATACAATAAAGGAGACCAGCGCTAGAACGGATGAGAACGGGAATCCCTTGGATTCCTATCTGTATGAATATGAATATGATGAAAATGGAAATACAATAAAGGAGAAGAGCACAAGCATTAACACGGATGGAGCCGGGAATGTGATGGATTCAACAGCGTTTGAAGCTGAATATAATGAGAACGGCAATGTAATAAGGATGAGCCACACTTACATGGACGGGAACGGAAATGTGACGGGCTCAATCGTGTATGAATACGAATATGATGAGAATGGCAATGAAATAAAGATGTCCTACATTGATATGGATGCAGACGGAAATGTGTCGTCTTCGGGATTGTGTGAATCTGAATATGATGAGAATGGCAATGAGATAAAGGAGACCTACACATACATGGATGCAGACGGGAACGTCACGGCTTCTCATTGGAATGAATATGAATATAATGATACGAATAACCAGACAACAAAAACTTCCTATTTAGTGGGGGACGGTACGAGGATTAAACAAGAAGAATGTGTTTATGACAGTGCAGGAAATAGTATAAAAGAAACGATGTTTTTGGATGGCAAAGAGTATAATGTGGTGGAGTATGAATATGATGGCCATGGCAATATGTTAAAAGAATCACATATTGACTATTATAGTCATTTGAGATGGTCATTTGAATCTGTGTATGATGCTGATGACAGGCTAGTCAGGGAAATGTCTTATTCATATGTTGATGATAGTGATGTAATAGAATCGATAATTTGTAGGGAATATGATGTGTATGGAAACCAGATCAAAACGTATTATTATAGCACAGATGGAATGAAGTTCACAGAATATGAGTATATCGAATTAAAAGATTATCTTGCTACAAAAGAAGCCATTGACCAGGAAGAGATAGAGTTTGTAAATGTAGAGCCAGTTGAAAATATATTATCAAGTTCAGGAACATTGAATGCGGAAACGGAAGGCGCAGGAGCGGAAGAATAGGACTGATCCATCTGTATTTAGGCATCGTAATACGCGAGGCTGGTTTTATATCTTCATGGATTTCCATAAATGTCTATAAACCTTAGTGCTTCCAATGACTTGCGGGATTTGAGTTTTCATAAAAGTTCATGCGGATTTCTATATATCCATGCCGAATTGTGGCGGAATAGGTGCGGTAATATTCAGGAGAAGGAGTGCCAACACAAAGAGTCAATAACTTTAAGGTATAATTTATCTATGGGAATGTTCTGGAATTTATGGAAAGTATTCTTACGCCGGATGAAATAGCGGAGAGTGAGCTGGGGTGTCTATTATCGGGGAGCTGATAAAGGCGAGGCAGGAAAAGGGGATAAGTCAAAAAAGCTGGAGGAATTAAGCGGGGTAAAACAGCCTGTTATTGCAAGAATGGAAAAGGGTAGCATTAGCCCGCAGTTGGATACGATTTTGAAGGTATTGGCGCCTTTAGGGAAGTCGCTGGCAGTTGTTCCGTTGGAAACGGGAAGCAGATAGCTCTATGGGAGAAAATATTTTCTGAATAAGATACAGCCGAAAAGAAAGGTTCTTCGTGAGGGTGGACGTACTGTTGGGGTTGGCAGAGTTGCGACTATCATCGAATAATCTTTAAATTAGAGCCAAATAATAAAAATAAGTGCCGCAATCTTTTGAGAAATCAAGGGGTTGCGGTTTCTTAATGTCTAAAAATAATAGCGAACAAAAGGAAAAGCCACTTGCCGGAATTTCATTGAAAATGGCTTGTGGCGCAAAAATGGCTCTATGCCTTATACCCCATTTGATAGACATATAGAACGAGTGGTATAATCTATCCAGCAGAGTCAGGAGGAAAGATTATGGCACAGATGTACAGTATCGAATTCAAGGAAGAGGCATGCAAGAGGGTGCAGTCAGGAGTACCCGCTGCACAGGTTGCAAGGGAACTTGGGGTCAACGTAAATACCCTGTATACATGGATGTCCCGCTTTAAGGAGCATCCCGCAGAACCATTTGTGGGCAGTGGAAA
The DNA here is from genome assembly GCA_910578845.1 of uncultured Lachnospiraceae bacterium. Taxonomy (GTDB): domain Bacteria; phylum Bacillota; class Clostridia; order Lachnospirales; family Lachnospiraceae; genus UBA3282. The sequence goes on along the minus strand of CAJTSL010000016.1, from coordinate 81 downwards.
CCTCCATCAGGAGGATGCCGAACTGCGCGCCCTGAAAAAGCGCATAAAGGATTTGGAAGAGGAAAATGAATTCCTAAAAAA
>CAJTSL010000015.1 GCA_910578845.1 uncultured Lachnospiraceae bacterium | reverse complement strand
TTATCGTACCGGGTGACACTTTGGTTCCCCAGAGAGCTTCCGTGATATCCTCCACACGGCGCATGGAGACGCCTGCCAGATACATCTCGGCCAGGGCTTCTTCCACAGAGGATTCCCTGCGGCGATAGCGTTCGATAATGGCAGTCTCAAAAGGGACACCTTTGAGCTTGGGGACATTGAGCTCTACTTCCCCTGCAGTAGTCTGAAAATCCCTTTTATAATGTCCGGAACGATAACCCTGACGCTCCACTGAACGTTCGTATTTCCCAGCATTTACAAGTTCATCTGCCTCCTTATCGAGCAGGGCATTTAGGGTCTCCTCAACACTGGAACGGACAAGATCCTTTAGATCGTGCTTTATTAAGTCCTCGTTTAGTTGTATAATGTTATCAGACATGGTTTTATGCCTCCTTTAGTAGGTTTTGTTGTGGTGACTTAATTCTACCAAACGGCGATAGACCATGTCTATTTTTATGAAATTGAATTTGCGAAACTTATTATACGTTATCAATCAATAGTTTTTAGAATCCGAAAGAAATCTGGAATTTTATGGACATTTGTGTGCAACAAGGATTATTTAGCTAATTATCTGGTGATAACAATAAGCTGACCTATGAGATAAAATGAAGAGATGATAATTTATGAGTAGCTCGTAAAATGTATGATTATTAGAAAAGCATTGTGGGACGAAGGAAAATAACTAGAAAGAGCAGAATTTTTAGCTTGATAATGTTTGGACAGTTGGATATATTAAAAGAATAGGGATAAAAGGCGCTAAATCAAAAACATTAAGAGTCATTTAAAATACAGAAGGGGTATTATATGAATTTAAGTACAAGTATAAATGAAAAAGCCGCTTTGATATGGGCGATTGCAGATAAACTGACAGGTGTATACAAACCGCATGAATATGGAGAGGTTATTTTACCATTGACGGTTATCCGTCGTTTTGATTGTATTCTTGCAGATAAAAAGGAAGCGGTTTATGAAAAATATGATGAGGTTAAGACTTTACCGATGCGGGATGTGTTATTGCGCAAAGCATCGGGTTACGATTTTTACAATATCAGTAAATATTCATTTGAAAAGTTATTGGATGATCCTGATAATATTGAAGAGAATTTTCATACTTATCTAAATGGCTTTTCTGAAAATGTACGAGATATTATTGAAAAATTTAAATTTGATAGACATATTGATACGATGGCAAACAAAAGTATTCTGTATATTGTTATAAAAGAGTTCACTTCGACCAGAGCAAATCTTCATCCCGATGTTATTTCCAATTTAGAAATGGGATATATTTTTGAAGAAATCATTCGCAGATTTTCCGAGTCGCATAATGAAGATGCGGGACAACATTATACGCCTCGTGAGGTTATCCGCCTTATGGTAAATATTTTGTTTTATGATGACAGCAGCACTTTGTCCGGGAAAAATATCGCAAGGACGATTTATGATCCGGCATGTGGGACAGGCGGGATGCTTTCGGTTGCTGAAGAATATCTACATGAACTAAATTCTGCTACAGAGCTTATGTCATTTGGTCAGGAATTAAATGACCAGACATTTGCAATCTGTAAGGCGGACATGTTGATAAAGGGCAATAATGCAGATTTTATCAAAGATGGAAATACGCTTTCAGATGATCAGTTTGAAGGACAAAAATTTGATTATATTATATCGAATCCTCCTTTTGGACGAGAATGGAAAAATGAAAAAAGAGTAGTAGAAGATGAGGCAAAGCGTGGCTGTGCGGGGCGTTTCGGGGCAGGACTTCCAGCAGCCTCGGATGGTCAAATGCTTTTCTTGATGACTGCGATTTCCAAGATGAAAGAACCTCGTGACGGTGGAAGCAGGATTGCAATTATTCATAATGGTTCGCCTCTTTTTACAGGCGATGCTGGAAGCGGACCTTCTGATATTAGAAAATATATTTTTGAAAGGGATTTACTTGAGGCGATAGTTGCCTTGCCAAATGATATTTTTTATAATACGGGAATTGCTACTTACATATGGGTATTATCTAATAAAAAAGCGGGCACAAAGAGGGAAGGTAAAGTGCAGCTTATCAATGCGAACGGACTGTATGAAAAGCGCAGAAAAGCACTTGGAAATAAAAGAAATGATATTCCTGAAAGTGCAATAGCGGAAATTACGCAGATTTATGGTGATTTTCGAGAAACAGAGATTAGTAAGATTTTTAATAATGATGATTTTGGGTACACAAAGATTACGGTAGAGAGACCATTGCGCGGTGAAGATGGTGAGTTGGTACTGAAAAATGGAAAGAAGCAGCCGGATACTTCGCTGCGTGATACGGAAAATGTGCCTTTGACGGAGAATATACAGGATTACTTTAAACGTGAGGTATTGCCGTTTGCTCCAGATGCATGGATTGACGAAAAGAAATCCAAAGTAGGATATGAGATACCATTTACGAGGTATTTCTATAAATATGAAGTGCCGCAGCCTTCTGCTGAAATTATGGCGGAAATATTGGAACTAGAAAAGGAGCTAGAAGGCAGTTTGCAGGAGGTCTTTGATATATGAGGGAAATGAAGGATAGTGGGATTTCTTACGTAGGGGATATTCCTATAACATGGAATGTAACAAGAAACAAAAATGTGTTCTCGTGTTTTAAGAATGTTGTAGGTAGACAATCTGATAACACACAGCTTTTATCATTAACAACAAAGGGGATAAAAGAAAAAGATATAAATAATGCAGAAGGTAAGTTGCCAGAGTCTTTTGATACATATCAAGTTGTTAAAGAGAATGATATTGTAATGTGCCTGTTTGACCTTGATATGTCAGCGGTATTTTCAGGAATAAGTCCCTATAATGGAATGATTTCTCCAGCATATAAGGTACTTACTTGTAAGAATGGAATGACGCCTAAGTATGCTGATTATTGGTTTCAATATATTTTTGATGAACGGAAGTTTAGGCATTATTCAAAGAATATACGATTTACGCTTAATTATGAAGACTTTTCCGACTTGCCGATAATTCAACCGCCGATAGAGATTCAACATTATATAGTGAGTTATCTTGATAAGAAGTGTACTAAGATAAACTCTATTATTGCTAAACAACAAGATATCATAGAAAAGATCAAAGCATTTAAGATGTCGTTCATTAATGAATCTGTTCATAATATGATAGGAACGAAATGTCATCTTGGCTACATTGGGGAAATGAAAAATGGTTTAAATTTTTCTAACACAATAGATGGGAAAAAAATTAAGTTTTTAGGCGTGGGAGATTTCAAGGATCATTTCATATTAAATGATATTAGTATGTTTTCTGATATTCTCACGAATGATGAAGTATCAGAAGAATATATGTTAAGGGATGGTGATATCATTTTTGTTCGTTCTAATGGTAGTAAGGAATTAGTTGGCAGGGCAACCATGGTTAAAAATATTAATTATCCTTTGACATATAGCGGTTTTTGCATTCGATTTAGGAATATGAGGAGGGATATTATTGACAGCAATTATTTACTCTATTTTTTTAGAAGTTTAGATTTTAGAAAACAGTTGGAAAAATATAGCCAAGGTTCTAATATAAATAATGTGAACCAAGAATTGCTGTCACAAATTGACTTTACATTTCCAGATATAGAATTACAAAAAAAAGTTGTATATATTCTTGAGGATAAATGTAAAAAAATAGATATGGTAATATGTAAAAAGATGAAACAGATAAATAGGCTTATTGCGTATAGAAAGTCATTGATTTATGAAGTAGTTACAGGAAAAAAGACATATATTTATGAGAAAATTGGAGATATGGGAAATGAGTGATATATTTTCAGAGAATAATGAAGGGTGTAAAATAGCCGAACTAGATGAAATAGCAATGATTTTAACGGGAATTTCAGATAATATGTTTTCTAGTCCAAGTGTTTCAGTTAGCAGTAGAGGTACATATTTTTTACAGGGAGAATCAATTACTGCATCGGAAAATACTATTAAAAGTATTGATTTTTGCTGTCAGAGGGGATATTTTTCGGATGCTTTTACATTAACAAGAAAATATAGAGATGACATAATTCAGTATGTTTTTGTGGCTCAGGTTGTAGAAAATATGTCAAGATTAGATGATAACGAATTTAAAAAATTATATGGAACAGAGTTAACGGCTGTAAATCTGATTCAAGCTGTAATATCAGAAATGGGGATTTTAGCAGCAGGTACACGTAAATCTGCTGCGGATTTAGCTGTTGAATTGTGGGTTTATGATGTTTTGGAAGATGAAAAATATATTAAGGAGCGAAAACAGTATTTTGATACGTCTAAATATATAGCACAGCTTGTTAAAGATGAAGATATAAAACAGTTAATGGAAATATACCTTAAAAATATATGGAAAGAGACAGATAGAACCCTAAATAATTATGTACATGGTAATGGACGAAAATATATTTTGGATAATTATACTTTATATGGAAACTATCAAGAAAGAAAACAAAAAGTAATTGAAACAGTACGTAATATAACATCAATATTTATTAGTATTCTTTCTATTGCATTACCGGACAAAATACAATCATCTGATTATAGAGATGATATGGAATTTGGTATTACACCAAGAGAGGGTTGCCAATATTGGGTGATGCCAATAATTGTTGAATTTATGGATATGCATTTTCCTAAGATACATCCTAATTTACTACAGTTCTTAGAGAATAACAATAAATATGGAATGAAAATGCTGATGAAGGATTATGTGGAATAAAAGAAAAAGGCTATTAAAAATATTTGGATTGATGTCAATGGCACAATAATTTGCGAGGAGCATTATGAATGAACCCATAAAAACTGAAAATACTGATATTATGAGCATCTATCAAAAATCAGAAAATATATTATCAGATATCCAAAACATTATAGAAATTTCCCAACGCCAAGCCTACCATGCAGTAGATACAATTCTGTCGCAAAGAAATTGGCTGATTGGATATCGAATATCTGAAGAAGAAATTGATGGTTCAAATCGCGCTGAGTACGGTGCCAACATTATTAAAAAATTATCCAAAGAGCTGACGGTACAGTATGGAAAAGGCTATGACCGCAGTAATCTTTATCACTGTCTGCGTTTCTATAAAGAGTTTCCCCAGATTGTCGACACAGTGTGTCGACAATCTCATATACGCCTGTCTTGGTCTCATTATCGTGCTTTATTACAGGTAACAGATTCTGCTGCCCGTAATTGGTATGAGAAAGAGGCATATGAGCAGACGTGGAGTGTGCGCGCTTTGCAACGTAACATTAATACACAATATTACTATCGTATATTGCAATCCCAGCATAAAGATTTGGTGGAACAGGAAATGCTGGAAAAGACTTCCGATTTCCAGGATGATAAGCTGGAATTTGTCAAAAATCCTGTTATAGCGGAATTCCTTGGATTATCGTCCAATACAGATTTTACGGAAACTGATTTGGAGGCCAGTATTATCTCTAATATTCAGAAATTTCTTATGGAAATGGGAAAAGGATATGCTTTTGTAGCCCGTCAGCAACATATCAAGACAGAGAAAGAGGATTATTTTATAGACCTTGTATTTTACAATTACATTTTGAAGTGTTTTGTTCTAATTGATTTGAAAACAGACAAAATTACGCATCAGGATGTAGGGCAGATGGATATGTATATTCGTATGTACGATGAATTGAAGAAGGGTACAGACGATAATCCGACATTGGGTATCGTACTCTGTACAGAAACAGACGAAGACATTGCACGATATTCTGTCCTTCATGGCAATGAGCAGTTATTTGCATCAAAATACAAATTGTATTTACCGACAGAAGAAGAACTGCGAAAGGAAATCGAAATACAAAAAACCATGTTTTATTTACAGCAGAAAGAAAAGCAGAGCGAGTAAAAGCATAATACACGAAATTCGTTAAAGAGCAAAAGATACATTGAGGAGGAGCGATTCATGTCGGACTTTGATATAAAGGAAAAACGTTTTGAACAGGATATAGAAGAATATCTCATTACCGAGGGTGGCTATGAGAAAGGTGATCCGCATAAATTTGATCGTAAGCTGGCATTGGATACGGAAACCTTTCTGAAATTTATAAAGGAAAGCCAACCAAAACAGTGGGAGCGTTATGAGAAAATATATGGAACAGAGAGCGAAAAACAGGTAGTGGAGCGCTTTTGCCGTGAAGTGAAAATGGTAGGACTGCTTCAAGTTTTACGTCAGGGATTTACAGACCGAGGCGTTAAATTCCGTGTAATATATTGGAAACCGGAAACTTCTATTAATACAACAACACAGGAACAATTTGCAGCCAATATATTACATTGTACAAGGCAGTTACACTATTCATTAAACAACGAGAACAGCATTGACATTGTGCTATTTGTCAATGGAATTCCTGTTGTTTCGATGGAGTTAAAGTGTCAGTTTACAGGGCAGAGCGTGGCAAATGCGGTTGAACAGTATAAATTTAACCGTAGGGGAAAAGATGCAATGTTTGTATTTAAAGAACGTGTGCTGGTTCATTTTGCGGTAGATCTTACACAGGTTTATATGACTACACGTTTGGAAGGAGAAAAGACTTATTTTCTTCCATTTAATCAAGGAAGCAACGGTGCAGGGCGAGTTGGGGGAAAAGGAAATCCTGCAAATGACAGTGGATATGATACAGCATATCTTTGGCAGAATGTTCTTTGCAAAGAGCGTTTGCTTGAAATCCTAAACAAATATCTTCATCTAAAAGTGGAACGGGATAATGATACGGGTGAAATTAAGTCGGAAACAATGATTTTTCCTCGCTATCATCAACTGGATGTGGTAACAAAACTGCTTGCAGATGTCAAAATCAATAGCCATGGTAATTCTTACTATGGTAAAAATTATTTGATACAACACAGTGCAGGTTCCGGGAAATCCAATTCCATCGCATGGCTTGCCCATCGTTTGGCGGGACTGCACAATAAATATGACGAGAAGATTTTTCAGTCAGTTATTATTGTTACAGACCGTAAGGTGTTGGATGAGCAGTTACAAAATACGGTCTATCAGTTTGACCATGTAGATGGCGTTGTGCAGAAAATTGAAAAGAATGCACAGCAGCTAAAGAATGCCATTAATGATGGTGTGCCGATTATTATCACCACATTGCAAAAATTTCCGGTGATTTATAAAGAAGTAAAATCAGGTAGCAGACGGTTTGCGATTATTGTTGATGAAGCACATTCTTCCCAAACGGGAGATGCGGCAAAAAAATTGAAATATGCATTGGCGGATACAGAGAAGATTTTGGAAGAATACGCTCAGATGGAATATGATCAGGAACAAAATCACAAAGATGATGAGGATAAGCTGTTAGATGAACTGGCAGCGCAAGGAGTACATAGCAATATGTCATTTTTTGCTTTTACAGCGACACCCAAAGAAAAGACACTCAATATGTTCGGACGAAAAGATGAGAACAGTGGTTATCATCCATTTCATATATACTCTATGAAACAGGCTATTGAGGAAGGCTTTATCCTCGATGTGCTGAAAAATTATATGACATATAAGATGTATTATAAGATTGTAAAATCAATACCTGATAATCCGGAGATAGATACAACAACAGGAGTAAAGGCTATTTTGGATTACGAAAAGCTACATCCGCACAATATTTCTCAAAAAACGGCTATTATGCTGGAGCAGTTTTATCGTGTAACCAGAACAAAGATTGGCGGTAAAGCAAAGGCAATGGTGGTAACGCCATCTCGTTTACATGCTGTGCGGTATTTACAAGAATTTCGACGACAGATTCTTGAGAAAGGTTATGACCTTGATGTACTTGTCGCATTTTCGGGGGAAATTGAAGATGATGGACAGACATTTACGGAGGAAAAACTGAACAAGACAAAGGATGGAAAGACAATCAAGGAAAAGGCATTACCCAAAGCGTTTAATACAGATGATTTCGGTATGCTGATTGTAGCGGAAAAATATCAGACGGGATTTGATGAGCCGTTATTACATACGATGTTTGTGGATAAGAAACTGTCAGGTGTGAAAGCAGTTCAGACGCTTTCGCGCCTTAATCGTACTTGTAAAGGGAAACAGGATACATTTATTCTTGATTTTGTGAATTCAGCAGATGATATCAAAAAATCTTTTGAGCCTTATTATGAAGAAACGACATTGGAAGAAGAAACAAATCCGAATGTCATTTATGACCTGAAAAATACACTGGATGAGTATCATGTATATCAGGAAAATGAAATCATGCAGTTTGCGGATATTTTTTACGCAAAGAAGCTGCAAACAAGCGGAGATATTGGAAAATTACAAGGAAAAATTAAGCCGGCGCTTGTCCGTTTTCAATCATTAAGTACAGAGCGGCAGGATATGTTTAAATCTACACTTGCCCGTTTCAATCGTATTTATGCATTTATTACGCAGGTATGCCGGTTGTTTGACAAGGATATCCATAAATTCAGTGTATATGCTAAGTTCTTATTAATGCAGTTACCTAAAGGGAATATGGAACGTGTCAATGTGGATGATAAAGTGTTATTGGAATATTACCGTTTGGAAAAAGATTTTGAAGGAAGCATTGATTTGGAACCAACGGAAGAAGGATTCCGACCAATTACCGGCGAAGCGGGACGTAAGGATAAAAAGAAGAATCCGCTTACGGTCATTATAGACAAAATCAATGAACGCTATGGAACAGATTTTACAGAGATGGATAAAGTCCTTTTACAGATTGAAAGCGATTATGAAGCGCAGGATAAATGGCATGGATATGCACAGAACAATGATTTTAAGACTTTTATGCTGCTTTTCGAGAAAGACTTTCCTAATATGGCGGCGAGCCGTTATGAACAAAATGAGGAGTTCTTTGTTCGCATGTTTAAAGAGCCGGATATGATGAAACAGATTATGGATACGCTTGGAACAGTATTGTACGAGAAATTAAAAAGGAAGAGCGATGTCGTATATTCTCTTGAACCGGAAATGAGTATGGCGGCGGAAGATGTATCGTATCAAAAGGAGTAAAAGTTTTTTATGAAGTAGTTATTGATTATTGTAAGAGCTGTACACTTGAACAAATAGGGGGAGTCAATATTGTAAATGTACACGATCTTTCAGTAAACATAACTGACAAGTAAATAGCAAGTATAGTTAGAATAGCAGGCGGAGGTGCAGAGCAGTCGGATAGGAAGAATGGCATTATTTTTGTTTGAGAATGGAAAAGAAAGAGAGATTTTTATGCAGTAGTAAAGCAGTTTTGTAATGAAAGTATAAAGAAAGGGTTTGGACATGAACAAATGGTTCAAATTGCTATAAAATATGGGAACTTTAGCAAAGTAACTTCAATAACTCCGAGTGCAATTGCATCTAAATGAATAAAAGGAGGAATGAACGAATGATAAATTTGAGCAGACTTGAAGAAATAAAAGACCTGAGAACAGTATGGCCGCATGAGGCTTTGGATTTTACCCCGTGGCTTGCTCAGGATGATAATATTGCGCTTCTTGCTGATGCAGTGGGACTGGATATTACGGTAGACGAGACGGAGTCTTCCGTAGGTGATTTCAATGTGGATATTTTTGCATCCGAAACAGGAACCGACCGAAAAATCATTATTGAGAATCAACTAGAGGACACAAACCATGATCATCTCGGTAAGCTGATCACCTATGCCTCCGGCAAGGCAGCGAATGTGATTATCTGGGTTGTAAAGCGTGCCCGTGAGGAACATAAGGCAGCTATCGAATGGCTGAATAATCATATCGATGAAAAAATAGGTTTTTTCCTTTGCGAGATAAAATTGTATCGTATCGGGACTTCTGAGCCGGCAGTGAAGTTTGAAGTGATTGAAAAGCCGAATGATTGGTCAAAGGAAGTGAAGAAGAACGAATCTGCAAATGGAACGCAACAGCAGCGTTACGATTATTGGGTGGCATTTCAGGACTATGCTTTTCAAAACGCACAGTTTACTAAGAACTTTAACCGACGGAAACCGTCTATGGATCATTGGATGAATTTTAGCATAGGCTCTTCAGCTTGCCATATTGCCGTATCGCAGATTCAAAAACGTAATGAATTGGATGTAGAACTTTATATTAGTGAGGATAAAGAACTTTTCCATTCACTATTTCAGAATAAAGATGCCATTGAATTAGATGCAGGATTGGCTTTTGATTGGCGGGAATTGCCGGAACGTAAAGCAAGCCGTATCGTTATCGAGAAGAATGTGGATTTTGGAGATAAAAATCAATGGAATGCGCAGTTTGACTGGCTGATAGATGTCATGGCGAAAATGAAGAATGCGTTCAAGAAGTATCTATAATTGCGGAGCTTATTTGGAAGTAATGTATGCGCAACTTCCTCTACATCGGTCTTGTGCCATCGCTATTAGCAGTATTGCAAGAAACGTGTGACCTTATTTTGGAGGCCGAGGTGAGCAGCGCCCACCAGCCTCGTTCATGCTACATGCCCGGGATTAGCCAATAATCCATTTTTGCAGATAAATTCATTTATCCTTCCACACCATAGAATTGTATTTTCCAGGAATCTTCCTCTCTGGCTAATATAATTGTCAGATATAGAAACATATCTTCGTAGTTACTGTCCCTGAATTCCATGGAAACACTGCATGTCCCATTTTCAATTTTCTTCTCATCAGTATCTGACAATCCCTTCACAGTTAAATCGCTTATTGTTCCTGTGCCTTCATATGTATCGATATTCCCTACATATGTACTTGCCAGAAACTCTGGAATGGCATTGGCATTGCCATCAAAATATGCTGCTGCAAAGGCATCTACAATAGTTCTGATTTCCTGACAATCTTCAGCGCTTAGATAATCGCCTGCATTTGAGGTGTCATCCGTCGCTTCATTATTGTATGCTGCATCCGACAACGCAAACGTATTCGTAATTACAGGAAATTCTCTTCCCCATCCTTCTTCGAAATCAACCGGATAAGAATAGAATATTCCCCATACGTTATTATCGAATACTTTCTGTACAGCATGATATATCAGATCTCCCTCTTGTTTCCACCACTTAAGAGAGTCCTCTTCCGCATAGCCATCACTTTGAAGTTTCTGATTAACGGACTCTACTGATTCGCCTTCATAATGCGTTATCCAAAGTGCAACCTGTTCATTGATGTCAGTTGTCCATAGGTCAGGAGCAGATTGATGCCATTGCTCATCATCGGGCAAATAGAAGGAATATCCATTGCCAATTGCAAGTGTAGCCGGTTTCTGTTCCTGTTCTCCTTCTTTGGAAAAAATAAGTGTGATTGTGTTTTCCAATGTATGATTATCAGCAGAGGAATTGTCTACAGGAGCCATTTCAGTTTGATCTGCTTCCTGTGCAGTCTGTCCGGGCACATTTCCTGTATCTTCACTTCCCGTCCCTTCATTTGCCGTATTTTCATTTGCAGTGCCATCGTTTCTGCTATTCTCGTTTTCCATATCCTCTTTGGTAACAGAACAGCCGATCAATGTTCCCAGACTGATTGTTAAGACAACTGCACATATTAATATGGGTATCCCGTTTTTCTTACTGCGTTTTATCAAAATATTTTTGAAACGCTTTTTCATAATCTTTGTTCCGCCATAAAACTGCGTTGATAAAACGGTTTTCCTCACACATCGTTTATGAAGCATGGACAACAACGTTTCTGTATATGCTTTTCGCAATGCGTAACTTGTGCCTTGTGTGACTCTTTCATCACAGGACAGTTCCATATCAATTACAGCTTCCTTCTGCATGAGCCAGATTAATGGATTGAACCAGTGGACAGCATTCGCTGTAAGGAAAAGTAGTTTTATATACACATCTCCCCGTTTTAGATGAACCAATTCATGTTTTAAAATGAAAAACAAATCTTCAGAACTATATTGCTCTTTTGGCAAAACTAAAACAGGTTTGATAAAGCCTATTATCATAGGGCTTTCAGCTTCGTAATATTCCATCAGGCATACGGAACGTTTGATATGTAATTCGTGTTTGAGCTGAAACATCTGGCTTAGAATAGGTGCATCTTTTATGGCTTTTCCCTTTTTCATCACCTGCCGTTTAAAATAGGAAAAGCTGAAAAGATGTACAGACATAAAAAGCAGGCCGCCGATGACCCAAACAAAAGCCAGTATATCAAGCATGGTTATACTTGTGTTATCATTTTCGGTCGGGACTATGATTGGAGTAGTCATCTGTGCTGGTATCTCCACAACAATCCGCCGATATGGAGTCGTTATGTCAGTTGTATTGTCAGTATTATTTTCTTCCGGTTCAGCCGTCGTTTGAACTTTCCGTTGCGATATTCTATCTATAATATACGGTCCGTTCACTCCGCTAAAAGGTACAAGCAGTCGTAACGCAATAAAAATCCAAATCAGGTATTTCCACTTTGCGGCATACCTTTTGTTTAAAAATGGTGACAGTAAAATCAATCCAATCACTAGCAAACCAATAGATACTGAAATTCCCAAAATGGATAAAAATATAGTTCTCATGTATTGATACCTCTTTATACAATTGTATAATAAATTATACGATCGTATAGTACGGCTGTCAAGATAAACCTCATTATTTTTGAAAATTTCTTATATATATTATCTATTTTCTGTACGAAGACAGGATTTTCTCATATCGGTCATATGCCTTTTTGAGAAAAGAAACAAACTCTTCTTTCATGTGCACCGGGCCTATGATTTGAACAGAAGGACCCAAAAACATGAGGTTCCTTATGATCTCATCTTTTTGGAATCTGTAATAATATATATTCATAGTAAGATTGCCGTGTTCGTTTTCATAACAGACTCTGTCGTATGATGCGAATTTGTAACTGCACCGGTCATATCCGTTTTTTTCATCAGTAATTTCGATGGTTACAGGTATTGTTTCCCGTATAGCGGCAAGTTTAGATTCAAAGTTTTGGATGAAATCATTATAATGCGCAATCGGCTCGCAGATTTGCACATCACTCAGGTTTTGTAGGTTCATTTTTATAGGTCTTTTGGCTTCTACGTTGTATGCAGATAAAGAAAAGGAATCAAATTGTGGTGCGTATTCCAGCTTGTATGGATATACTAGTTGATTTTCATAGACCTGTCCGTTGAATGCGGAATTGGTGACAGTGATTGCTTTCTTTTCTTTAATGGCAACAACGAGTGTCCTGAATGTGGATTTCGTTTCATCAGAGTAGTGGGTCAGTTCTTTATGTCCCAAAGTTCTAATATCAATGCATTTTGCTATATCAGGAAGCGACAGGTCTGCTTTTAAGTCTGCGATTAAGTTGGCAATAATGTCTTTATCAAGGAATAGTTCTGCTTTTTCATCATGGAGAATATATAGTAACCATGATTTCTCGGCAACGGATAGCCTGACCGGGACATAGTTGTTGCGAATTGGCAATAATTTATGGTTAGACTTTATCAACAGATTCGCATTTGGATGTTTGGGGTCTAATCCGTTTTTGTTCTGATTAAGTAATGCGGCGATTAGTTCGTCAAAAGTGTTTTGCGCCGTGCCAAGCAATTCCGCGGACAATTCTTCTTCGGTGAGCGCTGAACTGGTATCGTTGATACAGTGGTTTATGTAATTCGTGATGCTGATAAAGTCCTTATTCTTGTATTTGTTAAATAATTCCATAAGATGCACATGCCTTTCTGTAATCGTTCCTTATTTCTTCGAATAATTCAGGAGAAGCGTCTTTGTCAACAATGGCATATTCGCCAAACCCACGGATCCAGGGTTTCATTTCAATATAACTTGTGACTTTTGTTTTATAATCAAAAGATGTATCGTTGATCGGTATAATTGTGCCGTTACGCCCTGTAGCAGAAACCCTGCTAAGTAACTGTGAGTAATTGCTTTTATCACACGAGAAATGGATAAGAATATCATAAAGAGTGTCGGAAGCAGTTGTGTTCCATACATTTTTCATATAGTTGTGATATGTTTCGTTAAGCTGTTTCTCCAGATCATGCGTACTCTCTAAGAATGGGAATGTCTTTGATTTCTCAATGTTTTCTGAAGGACTGATATTGCTTATCGAATCAATTCTGAACATGATGAAATTCTCATAGGCGTAGTTATATGCAAATAAGTAATGACGGCCATATTGCCGTTCGATGATTATCTTTATAGGATAAACGTCGTAAGAGTGAACGACTTTATCTTTGTTCTTATAGTTCAAGGAAATGGGGTAAACGCCGTGCATAGCATTGATAATGGTCCACATGGTATGGTCATCTATTACATTTTGTATACTTGAATTCTTATAAAAAAATACGGGATTCTCTTGTTCGAAAAACATTTTTGGGCTTTCATTGGCTCCAAGTACTATTGAATATTGGGAGAGGGTGTGTGCTAAATAATATCCGGGTATGCACAAATCGCTATAGTTATAGAAAAACTGTACCATCAGCAGGATGCTTTCTAACCATTCTTCATAATTTTCCAGAAGATCGGGAGCTAATGCATATGTATGTTCTTCCTTGATGATGATACCACATTCGACTAACTCATTTAGCCTATCCCTAGCCTTGGCGGGGGTGAAGATAGCTTCGCTATTGTCCGGCGAATTGGCGTTGCTTTGGCCCAGTATTTGTAAAATATCTTCATTAGCCGTCAGAATATCGTGAAAATTACTCATGAGAGTGTCGTAGCTGTATTTGCCCTCTAATGTTAATTCTGATACATCTGAGGAATAAGCATCAATCTTATGTTGCTTATACGGATTATGTTTCTCATAAGGCTTAAATGCTTGTAATAATGTAAAATAAAATATGAAGTCTTCCACTACATAGGAACAGTTCCTATAAGTATCTGCTAAGTAGTTTATAGGGCATTGAAATGGGTCGTATCGAAAGCGATATCCCTGTTTGTCTTGTTTTCTATTTGGTAGTTTATGTGTTGTCAGATATTCGCCATCTAAATAATTCTTAATTCTATTGATCATGTCATAAACAGATCGTTCACTGCCGGCAATGTTGTTCTTAACAATATCTCCTTTAGAATAATTGCCATATAAATAAATGTGATGCAGCATTTCTCTTATTAAATCATAATTTTTGATATCATTTAGAAAAGTATTTGTTTTTTTCGCCATTTTAATCAATTCCTTTTTTTGCAGGTTTTTTTAAATTTTGTTCAAATGGATGTGGTATGATTTGAGTATAAAGAATACCAATTGCAATTCTTCAGAAAGGAGCGTAATGAGAATTGCAGAAACATTATATCATGAAACAGGCATTATATTACAAGAAACTGAAAAAAAAGACACAATATATTACAATTAAAATCAATTTTCAACAATATTAATAAAACAAAATGGAGGAATTGAAGATGGCACAGAATGAATTCGAAGGATTTGTAATGCAAAAGGCGAAAATGTTACCGGTCATTTTATTGTTAGATGTAAGCGGCTCGATGTCATATGATGGAAAAATTCAAGAATTGAATAACTCTGTTAGAGAGATGATCCAGAGCTTTACGCAAGAACAGGTAATTCAGTCAGAAATCTATGTTTCTATCATAACGTTTGGAAGCGATGTACATCTTCATACAGATCTGACTCGTGCTAAAGATGTGAATTATGTTGATCTGGTTGCAGACGGCTGTACATGTATGGGTAAGGCCTTTGATATGGCTTATGAAATGATTGAAGATAGGTCGAGGGTTCCGAAGAACGCGTATCGCCCGGTCGTTGTCTTGGTTTCAGATGGTGAGCCTTATGATCCTAATGATGCCAATAGGATAGAATTCAACAAGCAGTTGGCCAAATTCACAACGGAGGGCAGAAGCTCAAAATGTGATAGATGGAGCTTGGCAATTGGAGCGGATGCTGATATCGATATGATGAAACAATTTTTGGATCATCCGGAGAAAAAAGTATACTATGTGGAAGATGCAGCAGACATTTCTAAGTTCTTTCGATTTATATCTTCCTGTACGATCCAGAGAAGCCAAAGTAAGGATCCGAATAAGGTGGCAGAGGATTTATTTACGACGGACATCCAAGATATTGACTTTGATGGGATAAGATAGGTTGAAAAATCATGCTGATGCGCTGATTTTCAACTCGCAATTTGAGTCAGAGCAGGGGATAGGCCTTGACCGCATGTCATTGCAGTAAACTGCTCTGACATGGCTATTTAAAGTGAATAAGAATAGGGGATTAATATGAAACAGGAACAGTTTGCATATTCTTCGGTTAAGGGGCTACTGCATCAACAGAAGGGTATTGTGAATCAGGATGCATGCATTGCTAAAAAGTATAAATTTGGAACTGTACTGGTGGTTGCCGATGGCATGGGTTCCCATAGATATTCTGAAATAGGCTCGCGGGCAGCTTGTAAGGCTGTCTGTGACGCCGTCCAAAAGTGGCAGCAATATGAGGATATGGATATTAGATTGCTCATTCCGCTTTTACATGCTATATGGAATCTTGAAATCTATCCATATCCAAAGAAAGAATGCGGAACTACATGCCTTTTTGCATACATCTCTAATGAGGATAAACTTTATGTAGCTCAGTTAGGAGATGGAAATATTTATATCTCTATCGACGATGAAATAACATTATTCCATTCGAAAGAAGATGAATTCTCAAATTTTACTTCGGGGTTAAGCAATATCAGTAGTTTAGATGAATGGTCGATTAGAGAGTATGATATTAAGAATAAGCGCATAAGCCTGATGTTGATGACTGACGGCGTGTCGGAAACCTTAATGGAGGACAAGAAGGAAGCCTTTGTAAGCCTGTTATGGAAAAGAGTGAATGAAGCAGATAACTTAGTTAAGAGAAATAATTTGATTTACTCAATTCTACAAAATTGGAATGTAATAAATGCTGGCGATGACAGAACGATTGTCTGTTATAGAAAAATATAGGTGGTGCTCATATGGATGAAAAAGATACGATTCAATTTGTGATTGACGAGGATGGAAATAAGCTTTTCTTAGAAAAGGAAATCGGACGAGGTGGCCAAGGCATTGTCTGGAGAACATCGGATCCTAATATTATCGTTAAGATGAAAATTAATAAAAGCACAGGGCAACCAGTGGTAGATGAGAAAGAGTATGAGAAATATAAGGACGAGATGGATGAAGTCAGAATTATGAATATTCCTGACTTTATCCATATAGCAAAACCGGCAAGTATGCTGCGGAAGCCATATTGCGGGTATATTATGCGTTTTTTGGACGGAATGAAACCGATCAAGCATTGGATTCGTTCTTTTGATGAACCGGATATCAATCCTGTTATCTTTTATTATCAGACAGGTGGCTTGCGCCATCGGTTGGAACTATTAACGAATCTTGCTGAAATATTTACAAAGCTGTTCGCTCACTCGGCTGTGTATGCAGATTTATCGCCCAATAATGTATTTGTATCTGAAAATATGGATTCAAGTGAAGTGTGGCTGATTGATGCAGATAATATGCGTTATAGGTATGATATGGAAAAGGAAATATCTACCGAAGGCTATACTGCACCGGAGGTGGTTAAAGGCGGGATCAATACGCTGGAAAGTGACGAATACTCATTTGCTATTTTGGCGCATGAGATATTGACGCTAAATTCGCCTTTTGATGGGGAGATGGTTACGGAAAGCGATGCCGGCTGGGATGACGAAGAGGAAGATGCCTCTGTTCTAGCGCAGCAGGGGGAGATTCCCTGGATTGAAGACCCGGAGGATGACCGTAACAGATGTTCTACAGGTATTCCGGGGAAAATTGCGTTTACTAGAAACGTGAGAAATTTATTTGAGAGGACGTTTTCGGAAGAAGGACGTCATAATCCACTAAGCAGGCCGAAGATGCGAGATTGGTATACTGCATTGAAGCAGGCGCAAGATTATACGGTTACGTGTAAATACTGTAAGAGTACTTTTCTCATGACCAAAGCAGAAGCCAAGTGTCCATTTTGCAAAACGGGCAGAACAAGTGAGCGTGAAAAAGTTATCTACTCCCAGATCATAGATGAATATAGGATCGATGAAATTGTAGAAATTGAAAATCAGCATATAGATTCTTTTAATAATGATGAGTATTTTGTGCAAGGAATATCTAAGGATGATATTAAGAGAATTGATAATATTGCAGTGAAACTATTTGATATGAAGGATGGTAAATATTGTTTTTATAACTATCATACGGATGATGTTTCATTCTCGCAGAAAAAGATGGTTACTATTGAACTTGAAATAGCAAAGGGCATATACACCATTAGAAATATGGCTGGACGGGATATTGAGATCAGTTCCTCGAATACATCCTATGGGGTTATCCGTCCGGAAGAAAGTAAGAAATTCGAAAGTATAAATAATCTGATCTTGTCATTCAATATTCTAAAGAAAGATAAGGATATGTCGGATGAGGAGATCCAGCAAATTGATGATTTAAATAAGATTAGGAAGAGGCATATAAAATTTTATGTTATTTAGCTGATTAGGAGGAATGTCTATGCATTTGGATCAATTAAGGCACGGATGTATCAGTGAAGTTCTTGAGTTTAAAGGAACTGATCGGATAGATCATGATAAAAATGCTCATATGTTAAAAAATGAGCCCGTCCGTTTGATTAAGATGGGTGAGCAAATGATGCTGGCATCGGTAGTTGACGATGAGAAAACAGTAAGCGTTAAACCTTATAATAAGCATACGGAAAACATCGTCAATAGAATAACTGGAAATGGATTGCAGATCTTGGCAGAAGTAAATCAGCATGGTAAAGACACCATTCAAGTCCTAGTCAAGCAGTTTACAGATGTAAAACCGTTAGACTATTCGATAAATGTTACGGATGAATGTTTAAGAAGCTTATTAAAGCTGGTTGTGGTTTCTAATGTTATGAAGCCTATGAAAGAACTTGAGAATGCTACCAGATATGAGCAGGGCGTATTCTCTTATGTAGTAATAGGCGTTCATGCACATGCTGACGAAAAGACGAAACTGGATGAATTTGTTATTGCCGCAGCTTCATTTTATATACAAGTCAAGAAGCAAGTGGATGAATCTGAAAAAGAATATTATAGTGCGGTCAAGGTTATAAAAAATATAAAGAAGAATGATTATCGGTTTTTTTTAGCCAAAGGTAATCTGAAGTTCACTGATGAAAAGGAAGCTGTAAAGGAGGAAGTGCTCCAAGCGATTGGCGGCTTTAAGAATAGTTCCTATATAAAGATATGGGATCAATATGGTGAATTAGAGAGAAGAAGAGTTTTTGGTAAGGCTCGTGAATTAGGCGCGCTTAAGTATGATAATTTTGAACCGGAAGGCAACAGGTACCGGATTGATATCCAGAGTGATGCGAAAATGGATGAGATCCTGGAAAAATTTCAGAAAGAAATTATCAAGGGAAATATTTTAGGAATCTCACTCATCAATCCATTTGATAAAGAATTAGACGACTATGAGCTTAGTAAGGCCATGCAAAAGAACGCAAAGCATACGGTGAATGCGAAATTGGCAGCAGACATTAATCCTATGCAAAAGTGTATTTACATATCATTAGATGAGCAGCAGGCTCAGAAGATGGCTAAAATGCAAAGTGGCTATGTCTTTATGTCAACGCAGGGTGATGGGTTACGTATACATAGAAGAGAAGTTGCAAGGGAGAAAATAGAAAACTTAACAAACCCTATGCCTAACTTAGCGGCTATCCTGGAAGGGAAGAGCGTATCCAAACCGAGGAAGAAACACTTGCCGGCTTTGAGCGACCGGGTTAAAGAGGAAATTTTTACGGATAAGAAGAGCAAGAAGTACCGGCCACCGACTGAAAAACAGGCTTTGGCTATTGAAATAGCTCTCAATACGCCAGATATAGCGCTTATCCAAGGGCCTCCCGGAACAGGGAAAACTACCGTTATTACAGCCATATTAAAGCGTCTGGACGAAGAGGCAGATGCTACAGACGGCATGTTTGGCAGAAGTCTTGTTACGGCATTTCAGCATGATGCTGTGCAGAATGCACTTGATAGAATTGAAATCTTTGGGTTTCCTGCTATGAAGTTCGGGAGTAAATATTCAGATGCGGATGATGTTTCCGATGAGAATAACAATGCGGTTCAGAACTGGATAAATAATATACTTGTGGATTTGAATAGGAAACACCAGAAAGTTTTGGATAAGAAATATTTGGCTGATTACAATAAAATTTATACTAATTACATGTATTCTTCCAAATCAGTTGACCAAACTATCGCTATTTTAGAGGAAACGAGAGATTTGTTAAGCGCACAATTATCTATAGAATTGCTGAATGAAATAAATTCTCATATAAGGGACTTAAAATATAAGACTCGCGGAAAGCAAGATGCTTCGATTGCAGCTTTGGATCGTTCCATCAGAAAAATCCCTATCAACGGGCAAGCTTTTAGCGACGATGGCAGAGGCAATATTCATTTCGCTATTATGATGTTGAAGAGGCAGGAAAATCCTGAGTTTGAAAAGGCTATAAATGAATTGGAACGTATGGAAAAGAGTAAAAGCTATGATTTCTCACTGTTGAGAAAAATAAGGAAAAATTTACTTGTGCAGATAATCCCAAAGGAAAAAATATTTACAGAATGTGGCAAAAGAGATGATATTACAAATTTGCTGACAAGTATATCCGAATATTTGCTAGAACAGATTGAGGGTGGGAAGGAAGGGGAAGATCTTGTGCTGCTTGAGTATATGCAGACACTTGAAGAAAATCCTCTTGCAGTAAAGAATGCCATGCTGAATTATATATCTGTCAATGGCGCCACAAACCAGCAGATCATGCGCAAGGAAATTATGGAGCTAAAGGGCGGGGATATTGTTTATGACAATGTGCTTGCGGATGAAGCAGCCAGGAGCAACCCGCTAGACTTATTCATTCCACTGTCGGTTGCCAGAGATAGGATAATCCTTGTTGGTGACCATAGGCAATTGCCCCACATGGTAGATGAGCAGATCGTAGAGGAGCTTGAAAAAGAAATAGAGAGTTCGGGTGATTTGGCCTCAGTTGTCCAACAGAAGATTAAAGAGAGCATGTTTGAACAGTTATTTGAAAAACTCAAAATGCTGGAAAAAGCTGATGGGATTAAGAGAACGATCACTTTGGACAAACAATATAGAATGCATCCTGTGCTTGGAAAGTTTGTGAATGACAATTTCTATGAGAAGTATAGCCAGAGTGAGAGAGTCGGAAATGGAATCGAAGATGCGGCATTTTTTTCTCATAATCTGCCCGGAATTGAAAATAAAGCTTGTATATGGATGAATGTGCCGCTTAAGGCGGGCAAAGAAGATTCCGGGATGAGTAAGAGCAGGGATGCGGAAGCGATTCGCATCGCGAGGCATTTAAAAGAGATGCTTGCTTCACCAGATGGGAAAAACTATACATATGGCATTATTACTTTCTACAGAGAGCAAGTAACTAAAATATATGACACATTAAGCTCATCAGAAATAGGAATATTTGTAAAGGATGAATCAGGCCGTTATGTCTTGTCATCTGATTATTGGAACGGTAAATATGGGGATCGGGAGTATATTAAAATTGGTACTGTAGATGCATTCCAAGGTATGGAATTTGATTTTGTTTATCTCTCGATGGTGCGTTCTAACAATTATGAAATTCCGGCTAATGGCACGGAAGAGATGATATCGAAGGCTATGCAGAGAAAATATGGTTTTTTAATGTATGAAAATCGTTTGTGCGTAGCTATGAGCAGACAGAAAAAAGCATTGGTCTGTGTAGGTGACAAAGAAATGTTGCGTGGAGAAATGGCGGAGCAAGCGGTTCCTTCGCTGGTTGCATATTATCATTTGTGTGATAAGGAGGCTAAGTATGGCAAGATTATTTCATGAGAGGACAGAAGTGATATTTCAAAATCCATCTTATCCTAAAGGATATTATCATGAAAAGCCTTTAGAAAAATGGCTGTTATTACCTATGTGTGCTTATAAAGTATCAGTGCCATATCCTAGAGGCAAGGCCTTGAATTTTTTTCAAGAGACTATATTAAAACTTCTTGCTGGCGGAAATAAAAGCAATGAAGATATCGCAGAGAAGCTTTTATTACATATAGAATTAATAGAATTGATTATAGATGAATTGACAAATAGAGACTTGATCGATAGCAGACATTCGCTGACGCCAAAAGGGCATGCGATGCTCAACGATGACGATGATAGCTATGACCTGAAAATAGGCTATGTATTTTATAACTATATTACCAAAACGTTTATGGATACATTTATATCTGATGAAGAACTTTATTCGACAGGTATAAGAAGCCGAAAGGGGAATAGAGTCCAATTCTATATCGATGAAGCGGTAGCGAATCCGGTGTATAAAGAAGCAGTCATTGTACACGCGGATAACGAAGAAACGAAGATTCAACCGACGGCGTATGATATTATAGGAATATTAAGAAAGCATAAGAAAAGAAAGCAGATGCTGATTCCGGATGATGTGAGTGAAGTCGTCACGCTTGCTGACCAAGAAAAAACAAAGGCGTCTGAACTCCCGCGCAATCTCGAAAAGGTGTCCTTTTTGGGAGAATGTAGATGGGTATATGTAGCAACGAATCTTACATTGCCCGTAGATGATGTCGTGAATAAAAGCCAAGTCCAGATGTGTTATCCTTTTGGGGTCGGATTTGCGAGTAATATACTTGCGGCGGTTATGTCACTGTCAGAACGAGAGAATAATGCAGATGTTAAAGATGTGATAATTGGTTTGCGTAAAGAAGCTTATGGCATGACAGACAAACAATTAGAAAATACGAAAAAAGAACAGTCGGAAGTGAACATTGCGGTTAGAAAAATCTTATCGGATAATATTGAGAACTATCCGCATTTATACCGTATGTTGTTAAATGTAGAATCTAATTACGTATGGATCCAATCGCTTCTACAGAAGAATACGGGAAGTAATTATGAATTTGTCCAAAAAAAGATGAATGATTATGTCGTGGATAATTATGATCTGGTAGCTGGGATTTTAATAGAGGTTATGCAACGATATATTAACTTCGACAGCGGTATGCTTATAAAGTTTCCGTTTGGAAATTCTACTATTTTGTCAGGCATTGCGAAGCAAGTAGGATTCACTGACGAAGAGAATGATTTTGAACGGTTTTTTACAATAAAAAAAGGGGCGATCATTGGAGCCAATTCTTCAGGCAAAGTGGACGCATTGGTAGCCTACAATTTGATAGTGGCACACAGGACGAATGACCATCCATTCTATAAATTAGCAAAATATGTGCCACGGTTTATTACGTATTTAAATAAGCTGGTGGAATTAAGAAATGAGGGTAAACATGGAAATGTCATAGAATATAATTTTAATACGATTGCTGCGTATAGTATTAAGAATATGTACATCGCATCCTTGTTATTAGAAGGACTTTCTTTCAACCAAGAGCATAATTTTAATTTTGAGAATGAACGCCTTCTAAACCCGGACCGGATTAAGGTATCTAAAAATGCTGAAATCGAGGTGGAAAGAATATATACCGCAAATGCTAAGAAGTATAGCGCTGTACTAAGCAAACTTGTGTCGTTACAGGAAGAGATCTTGCTCAAAGCAGATGAGTATCCCGGTAGGGTATCGGAAGTATTGGAGGCTATTTTCAAACGAATATGTGCGACACGGCTAAACATGCATGCTTTGGCAAGTATTAAAGATTATAAAAACCCGGATGCAAACAATGCATATTTGAAAAAAATGCAGGAGTACGGTTTTGAAGTAGACTCTATACCGTATTATAGTTTGAGCAAACTCTCCAGAACATTCAGAAATTATCATAATGGAACACTTGGGACATTGTTTTATGCATGGTTTTTCTCGGAAGAAACATATGAAGATTCAATGCTGCCAATAGTCGCCGCAAAGTTGCCTCTGCTTGTCAAAGTAATCGATGCTACCACTAATGACCGGAAACATAATGGTAAAATGGATTTTGAGAGCATAGATTTAGATTTCTTGAAAGAGCATGTAGATGAAACAATCAATACTTTGCTTGATATGATGGCAGAAAGGAATTTATAAATTTGCAGGTTTTTTTAAATATGGATTCCGTTTTTTCTGTATGATAGAGTCAAGAGGATGATAGGTTGAAAAATCAGCTTGATAACTGATTTTATCACACGGCTATTTGTGCCGAGGACGTCACAAATAGGCCTTGAGCCGACAAGAGAAACTGCATACGCAGATTTCTCTTGCGGTTCCTCGAACGTGAACGTTCTCGGAATGGAGGATTAAGATGAATAAAAGAAGTAACCAAATGATTGATGAAGAAATAAAGCAGGAACTGACTGAAGATTCTGGGCTTGAAGATGCAGAGATCTATAGGAAGCAGGAGGAAATTGCAAATCGTGAGCAAGCTGTTGCCGTAAGAGAGAAAGAAATGGAAGAACGCCAAAAGGCGCTTGGGCGAAAAGAGACAGAGCTCATGAGCAAAGAAAGGCAGCTCATCGAACGTGAGAACAATGCAGAAAATGGGTTTGTCGTCCAGAACAGAAAGGCATTAGATACCCTGAAGAAGCGCTTGGAGGAAGTGCAAACGGATATTCAGAACCTAGAGCAAGAGAAAGTTGAAGCTGAGATCAGGCTTTCAGAAGAAGTAGCGCAGCTAAGGGTAAAAAAGGTGGCATTAGCAGATTCGGAAGCAAAGTCTTATTACGAAACACGTAAAAAAGAAATTGAGGCAGAATTAATACAGATGAAACAATTGGGCAAGGATAAGACGGCCCAGGAAATGACGTTAATAGAAGAGCAGAAGAAGGCTTTGGAAGATGCTCAAAAAGCTATTCAGAAAACGAAAATGGAATATGAAGAAAAGCTGCGCGGGCTAAAGGAGCGGGAGGAAGAATTACGCTTTGACGCTAGAATGCTGGAGGAAGATAGAAAAGGAAACCAACGCTACATTGAGGATGCGGTAGAAACGCAAGTAGATCGGTTCCGAAGTGAAATGGAGAGCGCTAAGGAATCTGTTGCGTATTATCAAAAACAGGCAAAAGCTTATGCTGATCAATTGGCACGATATGAGCAATTGGAACGGGAAGCGGATGGTAATTCAGTAGAGGATCTATTGAAGATGATAGATGCTCTAAAGGCTGAAGTCCAGAAATTGAAACAAGAAAAAGGAGAATTGCCGGAGCAGGAGCTGTTTTTGGAGTATAAAGCGAAAGCAAGCGCATATGATGCCCTGCAACGTCAGTTAAACGAAACAAGAAGCGAGCTTTACGACTTACAAAATGAGAAACAGCAATGGATGAAGACTACAAATCAGTTGGAAATTGAGAGGGAGAATTGCAAGTACCTCGAAAAAAGACGGGAAGCGCTAGAGGCAACAATTGTAAAATATGGGGAGGAAGTAAACCGCTTTAAGAGCCTGTATGAGCAGCCAAAAGAATTGTCGGCCAGACTGGATGCCATTAAGAAGCCAATATTAGAGAAACGTCCCCTCGCTGAGGTGAACATATCAGAAGTGGAGTGGCTTGAGAGGATCTATGAGAATTGTGTTGACTCTGATATTCATTTTAATAGGCGTTTGCTGTATTCTTTCCATACAGCGTTAAAAACTGCTGATTGGTCACCGCTTACGGTTTTAGCTGGCATAAGTGGTACTGGCAAGTCTATATTGCCGGAGTATTATGCAAGATATGGTGGGCTGTACTTTATGGCCATGGCTGTACAGCCGGATTGGGATAGCCCGCAGGCACTGTTTGGATATTTTAATTCGGTTGATAATAGATTTAATGCGACGACATTGCTTAGAGCTATGGTCCAGTTTAGTACAAGCCCGGAGGAAGTTGCGAAAGATTCTAATCTATCGGATACCATGTTCTTAGTATTGCTTGATGAAATGAATCTGGCACATGTGGAATTGTACTTTAGTGATATGTTAAGCAAGCTCGAAAGAAGACGTAATACGAATGATGAAGTCTGTGTGGAAATTGATTTGGGCGCAGGTATGGATAAGTATCAGCTTGAATTGAACGATAATGTGCTTTGGGTTGGGACTATGAACGAAGACGAGACGACCAAGTCGTTATCGGACAAGGTTCTTGATCGGGGGAGCTTGATCAGCTTTCCAAGCCCAAAAGAGTTTATAAGCAGGAAAAAGATCCATAATAATGACCCGGTGCCTATGCTGAGCAAAAAAACATGGAATAGTTGGCTGGAAGACACTGTGATTGAGAACCCTAATTTTGTAGAATTGATTAAAAAGTACAAAAAGGGACTGGAAGAAGTGAAAGAGGCTATGCGCGAAGCCGATAGAGGACTTGGGCATAGAGTATGGCAGACTGTTGAGAATTATATGGCAAATCATCCCATGGTCATTGAGGCGTTTAAGGCACACCCGAAGGATAAGGTTGTATGTGACAAGGCGCTTGAAGGCGCATTTGAAGAAGCTTTAGTACATAAAGTAATGCCCAAGCTGCGTGGCATTGATAAGACTGGTGACATAGAGGCACAGTGCATTGAAAGAATCCGTAATGTTTTATTTGGTGATAATGGAATTGCCAATGGGCTGCTGTCTGATTTTGAAAGTGCAGTCAATAATATAAATAATACTTTTATATGGAAGAGTGCAGCGTACCTTGAAGAAGAATCGTAGCTAAAATACTGTTTGAGGCGTCAAAACTGGTTATTGTTTGGTGCCTTGAAGATAGAAATGGAGGAATTTCATTGTTGCTTAGCAGAAAAGATAGAAGTAATCTACTTCCGCCTAAACTCATTGAAGCAGGCTTGCTGGAAAAAGCAGCTTCTAATGAGATACCTTCGGATGAGGGGGCATGGTGGATTATGTGCCAAACTGCTATGACCATATTTAATTTAGCAGTTAGAAGAGACCCGGTTAATAACGCGGTTCTTGACGAGTTCTGGTCGGAAATCGCTACATGCGGTTCGGAAAAAGATTTAATAAGCTTTTTAACGAATGCTGCAAATGAGCAGAATGCAAGACCTTTACCATATGATAATGTGATGGAAATAATCAATTATGCGGGCGAGCAGCTTTATCAAGTGTTCAGTTCACCGCGTCATAGTATAGTTAAGGCCGATAAAATGGTTAGGCCATACAGATTGCGGAACACGAGTAGAAAAACGATGGATTGGCTTGGCAAACAACCGGGCAAAACGATTAAAGAAAAACTCTCCGGCAAGAACAAGATCCTTACGCAAGTAAATGAATATACTTATGACATCAAAGAGAATCAAGTCGCTATGATGTTATATAAACAGTTGCTGAAAAGAGTGAATGACCGCATTAACAATGGGATTGGCCAAAATGGGTATGGCGATACGGATTCGGCAGAGATAAGAAAATTGCTGAAAATCAAAAAGATGCTATACAGTTCGCATATTGCTGATGTAAAGCCGGTTAATCATACAGTAGCGAACAATGTGCTGCTGGGCGATAAAAATTATTCCATTATTTGGAAAGCGTATTTGGAAATGGGTAAATATGATAAGTACATTTCGAATTTCTGGGATATTGCTCTATCTATGTATGTAAAAGCTGTATTTGTTTCTCTGTGCGCTTATATTACAAGCTTTGATTCGGTTCAGATTTTTGAGGAACGGATAGACCTTTCGGAAGAGGATGAGCAATTATTTGAATGCATAGTAGATTATGATAAAGACAGTCCGCTCCATATCTCATTATCACTGGATAAGCAAATGATTTACATGAGGCCTACGGGGCTTAGTAAAAACGGAACGGGAGGAATTGACGAGTATCAATTGTCCTTTGCCGGGGATTGTACGTGTGACTTGATGGAGAAGAGAGGCTACCCGGTCAATATAGATGTTAGGATAGGCCGCAAATTGGAAGAATTAAAGATTTGGGCTGATGTGAGCGGCATCAACTATGTCGTAAACTGGTGCTTAGATCAAATAGAAGCGTATTTGGGACATAGCTTGACATATACTGATCATGTAGAAGTTTCCCAGATTGGTACTTGTGTGTATGATGTACTGGCAAATGGTGCATATACAACAGTAAATGAAGAAGCATTGGAAAATGTTTCAAGTGTTGCAGTTGTATATGAAGACAATAATGCGACTACGGTTTATGAAGTAAGGGATCATTGTGTTTACCCCGGAGCAAAAGAATTAATTTATGTTTCTGATGCAGTAGGAGATAAACTTCGTACAGAAGCGCTCATGCGATCACTGGGGAAAATAAGGAATCGGGTAAAGCTTACATATGATGACTATTTTATCTATACAGTCCCGGATGCATTGGAAGAGTTTTCACAGAAAAAATTAAAACAATGCGTGAAAGCATGGTTTCCAAGAAGCTTTCCTGTATGGAGAAGCGTGGCGGCGCTAACGGAGATTTTAGGCACGGAGAAGAATGTATTTCAGCCAACGGATGTATTTGTGTCAATAGATTTGTTGGGAGAAGTGGCGAGTGCCGGTTTGCTCACGATAAAAGATGAGAAGCGAGTACAAGGCTATGTATGCAATCACTATCCGCCATTTCCGGAAAAGGAGAGCGGGGAATATATTACAGAGTATGCGTTTTTAAAATATTATGCTAAAACGTATGCCAATAAGGTGGGCTATACAATCGGGGAGCAGGAACTTGATGGCTTAGTAAAATCCGGCACTGTTCGCAGTGTATTAAAAGAGGGCATAGGACATAATTACACATCTGTAGAAAATGATACTGTAAATGTGTTCAGAGTCGAATATGATAAATTCATTGTACGAAAAAGTAAAAACAAATGGCTGAGCGCTTTCGGAAAATTTTGGAATGAAATAAAGTATCTATTGCCGAGAGAGTCTCCCGTTCAGTATGTGAATATTCTAAATGATGTTATTATGGATTTTGTGTCAGTGGAAGAAGTGAAATCTATCATAATGGATACGCATGAATCATTTAAGGCGTCATTTAAGGGCATTTATTGTAGTGTGAATGAGCATATCAACCAAGGAGCCTATGTTTTCCATGATCGGTTAAGAAAGCATAAGCCGACTTGGACAGAGTATCTTCCGGAACTTAGTTTGGAAGTGATTAAGGATGGAAATTATGCGCAATTAGAACTTGTCGGTACTGATATCTCTTTTGATGTAATGGGAGAGGAGAACAATCATGTAGTGGAAGAACGCCTTGTATTAAAAGCATATGAAAAGGAGTTCAGGTTTCCTTTGAAAAAGAAGGATCTTGGCAGGACCTCGGCATTAATAGAAGCATACATTACAGACAAGAGCTTTCCTTTGGATCATGATGTTATTGTGAAACTGTCTGTAAAGTATAAATATGGTTTTGATAACAGTTATGAGTTAACTTTAAGGCCGGAGAATCCTAACGAAAAGGCATTCGACGAAATTATTGTGGAGTGGGCGAATGTGAAGAGAGAAAATAAATCTGTGAATATTTGGCCGCCGAAAACCAATTTACAGCCGGATGAGAATGTTCTCGTAGAAATTGCGGTTACACGAGATAGCTTGGTTAAAATCGAAAGCAATATTAAAAGGCATATGGTATGTTATGTAGGGCATCAGGATAAGTCACATCAGATTGCAATGACTGACCGGTTCCTTAGTCAGAATATATTTCGAATCCGTAATATCGTGCTTAGTGAATTGCCGGAAGCGAAAGAATTTGTTAGTTGGTTTATCCATACTAAGTTATATCAATACTTAGGGCAAATTGCCGGGATACTTAAAATGAAAGATATTCCCGAAGGCTTCTTTCAAGATAATGAAGGCAGAGACTTATCTTTCTTTATGGGAGACTGTATGCAGGTTATGTTTTCGATCGGGAAATATACACCAGACCTCATCCAAAAGTTTTTCGTTGCAGATTATGATAAATTTAATGAAAAATGGCGAATGAAGTCAATGATGGATATGTTACTCAAAAATAGTGAAAACGAATCCGCGATCAAAGTATTGATCAATGAAGTGCGCAGTGCAGTTGATGAAGACGCTTATCGTGTTAAAATGGATATTTTGGTTAAAGAACTGGGAAAGATGTGTTGTTTTGATTCAGATCTTATCTATGCATTTTACAATGTTGACGAAGCGTTTATGAATGAAATGGTCAAGTTTATCCTACAAGGGCTTAAAAGAATGTTAGCAAGATGTGAACGCTTCGGTGAGAAGTTTGAAGTAAAAATGCAAGATAAAAAGAGATATTTAGGATATCTAGAAGCAATATTAGCGGTATTGAGACTGCGAGATCCTGAAAAAACAAGTGGATTTACAATATTGGCAGTTGGCAGTAAAGAA
The DNA here is from genome assembly GCA_910578845.1 of uncultured Lachnospiraceae bacterium. Classification (GTDB taxonomy): domain Bacteria; phylum Bacillota; class Clostridia; order Lachnospirales; family Lachnospiraceae; genus UBA3282. The sequence goes on along the minus strand of CAJTSL010000015.1, from coordinate 47,440 downwards.
GCAAAACGTACATCTAATACCATAAGGCTGTTAGATAAATATATGAAACACCCTAATTCCAGTGTAAGATTCAAGCTGGCTGTAGAAAAACCAGAAAGCTTATCAAAAATGAGTGATTTAACATATGCTCTGGATTTATACTTAAATGGTGATAAGCGAGCTGCATCAATTGAAGTAGTCGGCGTCGATGAAGAAGAGGACAATTAAATGAAGAATCTACCAAATGAAGCGATGACACATGCGGGAAGATTTCACGCAGATGATGTATTTTCCGCTGCATTATTAAGAATTCTAAAACCGGACATCACAATTATCCGGAGAAACAAAGTGCCGGAAGGCTATGATGGATTGGTTTTTGATTTGTGTGGCGGAGAATATGATCATCACAATGAGAATTTATTGGCAAGGGATAATGGTGTGCCATATGCTTCTTTCGGGCTGTTATGGAAAGAATATGGCGCAGAGCTGGTGAGTAAAAGTGCGGCTGAAGCTTTTGACGAGAGTTTTATACAACCGTTGGATATCCAGGATAATATGGGAGGCAATAACCAGTTGGCTAGGGTTATCACGCAAGCAAATCCTACATGGGACAGTGGACTGGAATCTGATGCCTGTTTTTTTAAAGCTGTAGATGTCGCCACATTTATCTTGCAAAATGAGATTGCCAGTATGAGGAGCTGTGAAAATGCTAAAGCGATCGTAGGAGAAGCATTATCAAAGATGGAAGATGATACCGTTGTTTTGGATGTTGGTGTGCCGTGGAAAGGTATATTGATTCCATCCAAAGCCAAATATGTAGTATACCCATCTGCCAGAGGAGGATATAATATACAAGCGGTACCGATTGAGATAGGAAGCCAAGAATGTAAACTTCCGTTTCCTGCCCATTGGCGTGGGAAGAATAGAGAAGAGCTGGAAAATATAATTGGAATCCCCGGCGTAAATTTCTGTCATCCGGGAGGATACTTGATGAATACCGATACAGAAGAACAAGCGATATGTATTTGCAAATTAATCGTTGTCCCACAAAACTAGGATATTGCCAGAAGCGCAATAGAAACAGATCAGTGAGAAATCACTGGTCTATTTTTTTGCAGGTTTTTTTGGAAAGGAAGCTTTAACAATGTTTTATGATGTACTTGTAAGAAATAAGAAGATACCTTGAGGAAGGGAGAAGACTATGAAACATATATTTGTAGATTTTGAGATGCATCCGATTTCAAAAGAATATCAAGAGGAGCGGCAAATATGTCCGAGGGAAATCATTGAGATTGGCGCCGTGATGTTGGATGAAGAGCTAAAGGAGATAACAACATTTAAAGAATATGTGAAACCGGAATATGTGAGAGAAATTTATAAGAGAATTTCCGTTCTTACCGGGATTACACCGAGCAAGCTAGCTGGTGCGCCAAAGTTTAACGATGTGTTTTCACAATTTGCGCTATGGTGCAAATCCCTTGATGATGAATTTACAATCTATGCATGGAGTGGAAACGACCTGGAACAAGTATCCAAGGAAATATGTTTGAAAAATACACATAGAACAGAGGAAGTCAGGGCAGTTCTTGAGAATTGGGTGGACTTTCAGAAAGACTATTGTGAACTTGTGAAAGCAGATAAACTAATTTCGATAGAAAAAGCATTAAATTCTATTGGACAATATTTTATGGGGGATATGCATGATGCCTTGTGCGATGCAAGAAATACTGCGGATCTGTTTACGGTCACAAGAAATCAAGAAGAATTCTTCAGCTTGTTGTCCGTGGTAAAGAATCTGACGAATCACGAAGAAAAAGGAAGCGGATGTACTTTGGGAGATATGATTGACTTTAGTACGATCTGCTTTGCGTAAGGAGGCGTATGGCTATGACAAGTATTCTAAGTAGTATGGAACGTGAGGAGAAGGAAAGACAACGTCAGTTAGAAGCGATACGAGAATACAATCGTTTGAAAAAGGCAATATTTGAAAGCAGGATGGACAAGTTTTTGAAATTGTACCCATATAAAAGTAATGAGCAGGAGTGCATAACCGAATTTGCAAGAGTGGTAGAGAATGCAGATGAAAAGTTGCTGAAAAAAATAATTGTCCGTTATAATGCAGAGAAAAAATATTGGAGTACATATTATGTCCTTCATACTTGTAATGAGAGCATTTATCAGCATATTATGTCGGTGATGAAGTCAATGCGTGATTGCTTGGATCAGAAAATACAGAGTGCCAAATTTGAAAAAGAAGAAGATGAAATAGAAAATGAAATAGAAGATGAAAAAGAAGATAATATAGAGAATGAAAAAGAAGATGATCATGGCATTATCGCTGAATGGGGAGCGATGGGAGAAAAGGAAGTGGAGTATGTTCTTAAATGGCTTACGGATGATTATTATGTAATAGAGAAAGACTGCACAAGCAAGTACAGCAATCGATGCATATTACTCGAAAACCAGACGTTCATAGACGAAAGCCAGGAATATGACCACATAGTGGTAGGCCCACAGGGTGTATTTCTGATTGAAACTAAAAATTACTCCGGTCAGCTTCATATTGACCACCAGGGCAATTGGCTGAGAAAGAAGAAGAGGGAAGAAGAGTGGCTCCCGGAAATCAATCCAGGGCAGCAAGTAGTAAGGCACCATGTTTTGATGGAAAGCATTGTTGGCAAAGAAGTCCCGATAATAGATGTCATTTGCCTGGCGCATCCGAATATTATGACAAGTGGCCTGGAAAATGCAAATATACCCGTTATCAAAAAAGATCAGTTGGGTGATTTCATAATGAGATATCAAGGGGAATTAATGGATAAAGCGGCAATAAACGAGGTGGTGTGTAAAATAAATAGGCATAAGATATCCAAGAAAAATTTAGCGGTATGAACCTGAGTGGCATGCGCTTTCTTTTTCCACATAGGAAACAGATATTAAATAACCGATAATTGGTGAAAATCCATAACCTATAAGAGGCACTGGGAAATTGCCTAATAGCGTACATAAAATTATAACAGAGAAGAATGTGCCTAAACTGATAGATATTATGCTACATTGCTGGCGCTTACGGTTCTTAACAAATGGCCATAATAAAATGAAAAGAGAGAGTATACAGAAAAATAAATATAACCAGCCACTTTTTCGAGCCAAAATGAGTATATCTTCTACATAGGGAACTGGTGCAAGATGGTCTATGTTCCACCAAGATATACTTGTTAAAACTAGCATCATGGTTAGTGTGAAAAATCCATATATGGAAGATTTTTCACACGCAAATTTGTGCCGACGCTGATTAGCATCTTGCGCCCAAAATTCGCAAGTTGAGCAAGAATGGAGGAATAAAATGACGTATCTGAGAGGCCTATCAGTGTTTCCGGTACAAAAAAACGGTATTAATGCGATAGAAAAGGCGCTTAACATGGAAGCATCAGGTTGTAAAAACAAAGCGATCGCTGTAATGAAAATAAGGGTATAACAGAACTTTGCATATCCATTTAATAAAAGTCTGCTGATTGTAATTAACAAAATGGGTAATGCAATAAACGCAGCATTGAGATAGATAGGCCCAATTGGAATCCATCTGTGAACGCCATCAATTCCATCAGATAGAAATGAACTATACAAAAATAAAACGCTTAAAACTGCTATTGCGCAAATGTGCTTTAGTTTGATATTGCTTTTTCGTAACATGTATATAATTGATAAGATACTGCCTATTATCAGAAAAATAAAATTGCGTATATAAATAGTTACTGAAATTCCCTGCATATACATGACTAAAGTTCCGATTAAAACGCTTGGCAATGCATAGATAAAAGGAAGAAAATATTTTTTCATTGGAAAATTTACCTCTTAGGTTTAGCTATTAGAATTTCTATGATAATTTCTGATTTATATACTTGATAATATAATATTTGTGTGTCACGTGCAATGCTTATTTATAGAACGATTCATGCTCTCTTTTATTTGTCCCGATTGCCGGGATTGAAGAGAATAACAAAGAAACAAAGCCGAATGTGCCATTTTCTATCTGTACATTCTATAATGCATTGGATATAATAAACACAAATTCCTTTTTGTATAGAGCCAAGGAGGTGGAAGTCCGATGAGATGTATCTTGATGAATAAAAATGTGTCTGTAGTAGAGTTGGAATTGGATGATGATACTGCAACGATACTAAAAGTGACGAAGAATGATGAATGGGATTTCCTGCCAGTTGGAATAGAGGTAAGATCGGGCGTTCCAAATAAAAAAGAATTAAATGAATGGTGGCTTGGGAGAAGCATTCCTGCAAGCCGGATGGGACTCAGGACAGCATTGGCGCAATTAGGTATTCAGTATCCGGAGCAGTTATTATTAAAATGTTACGGACTAAGCCTGTCTGATCAATATTGGATGAAGCCAGTGGATAGTGAACTAAAATGGGAAAACATCAACTAGAGGATTCATATGAGAATAGAAAGGTTTCGAAGATGGAATAATGTAATATGATGACAGAAAGGAAGGAATTTTCTTTGTGTGGCAGGTATTATGTGGATGATGAGATAGCTAGGGAAATTGGACAAATTGTCTGGGCTGTAGACAGGAACGTAAAGGGAAAAAGAGCAGCTTGGGCAGAGCCGCGGTTCCAGGCAAAGGATATCCATCCGACAGAAACGGCTCCGGTCCTAATGGCGGCGGGGCAAGAATTGGAATGTGGATTTTGGCGATGGGGATTCCCGGGGTTCCAAGGAAAGCAGGTTATTTTCAATGCCAGAAGTGAATCCGTATGGGAGAAGAAGACATTTCGGGAAAGCATTGGGCATAGGCGTATCGTCGTGCCGGCGACATGGTTCTACGAGTGGAGCAGGAATAAAGAGAAGAATATTTTCTACCGGAAAGATGAACGGGTATTGTTCATGGCAGGGATCTATAACCGCTATCAGGATGGGGAACGCTTTGCAATCCTTACTACGCAGGCTAATGATTCTATGAAACCTGTCCATGATCGTATGCCGCTCATATTAGAAAAGAGTGAGATTATGCCTTGGATATTTGATGATAAGAGAACAGAGGAATTTCTGCATAAAGAACCTTGTCTATTGAAAAGAAGAACTGATTATGAACAGTTGAGCCTGTTTTGATAAGGAAAGGCTATTTGGGGAAGAATATGAGCGATGAAGGAGGAGAAGAACAGTATGCTGGAAACAGGGATAAAAGCACCGGATTTTTCATTGCCGGATCAGAACGGAGAGATACACACATTGGAAGAGTATAAAGGGAAGAAAGTTATTCTATATTTTTACCCGAAAGATAATACGCCAGGATGCACGAAGCAAGCATGCAATTTCGGGGAATTGTATCCTCAGTTCCAGGAAAAAGGAGCAGTAGTGATTGGCATTAGTAAGGATAGCGTGGCATCCCACAAGAAATTTGAGGAAAAATATGGGCTTCCGTTTCTATTGCTTTCTGATACAGAGCTGACTTGCATCAAAGCTTATGATGTGTGGCAGGAGAAGAAAAACTATGGGAAAACGAGCATGGGCGTGGTACGTACTACGTATCTGATCAATGAAGAGGGTATCATTGTAAAGGCGTTTGAGAAAGTCAACGCAGAGGAAAACCCGTCGCAGATGCTCGGGGCACTGGCAAGATGAGCAAGAATCGGGAATTAACATAGACGTGATAAACTAACATCGTGAAGCAAAATGTCTCAAACATCACCGCCGGTGATGAAGCTGGTCTTTACGCAACATTCGAGTAAAAACCGGGATTCATCCGGCGGTTATTTTCTGTAAGAAGACAAAATTGGTAATTTTTCAACCTATGCAAACATCATCTCTACGAATTTCACTGCATATTCATTCCAGAATGTCATATCGTGATTCCCGCTGCTTTCCAGATAAACGTGTTTGACGCCAATGTTATCTAAGAATGTGTGGAGCTCACGGTTATTTTCCAGAAGAAAATCTTCTGTGCCACAGCTCATGTAGATTTCAGGGATCTGTTTGCCTTCGTCTTTTAATCGTTTGGCAAGCACTTCCGGGTTATTGTCGCTTTCTTCTACTGTCTCCAAATCACCGAAGCACTCATGGTAATAGGCATAGTTGGCAACCTCATTGCTTCCGCCTTCCTTCATATGTGCGATTTCATGGACGATCAGCGCTGACGAAAGGGCTGCAAGCTTGCCAAATCTGTCAGGGTAGTAAAGCGCGGTATGAAGCGAGCCGAAGCCGCCCATCGACAGTCCCATGATATACGTTTCATTTGCATCCATAGCTAAGCCGAAAGTCTTACGCAGATAGTTTACAAGCTCAATTCCTAAGAACGTACAGAATTGATGCCCAGTGGCAATGCCGTCAAGCCAGAAGGCATTTTCTCCATTCGGCATGACAATCGCAAAGTTATATTTCTCTGCCAGGTTCTCAGGAACCCAGTTCCCCGCATTGCCTGTATAGCCGTGAAGCAGGAAAAGGGTTTTCATTTTGCGTTTGCTGTATTCGGTGTCTTCGTGAGGAACATCCTCGCGCGCATCATTTGGAAGAAACATCTCAAATGATGTGACCCTTTTGAGGGAATTTGAAAAAAATTTGATTTGATAATATGCCATGATCTTACTCCTTTCTTCTGTGCCGTTACGAGTGCCAATGTAGTGAAAGCGCTCCTGCGACGATTTGCCTATATCTTAATTTGTGTCCATTTACCTTTCTTAAACCGGGTGGAAGCAAAGATAAACCGGGAAATCTGGTCGGCAAGGACACCGAACCAGATGCCAACGATTCCGAGCCCCAACGCATAACCGCCCAGATAAGAGGCGATGGTACGGATAAAGGTGACGCTGATTGTGGAAGCAATTGCAGTATAAAGAGTATCTCCTGCGCCTCGTAGGCAGCCCATATATACTACTTGGCAGATTTGGAAAACAACTACGAGGATGATGACCCGCATGATGCTAACGCCAATTGTGACGATATGTTCTTCTACGAAGAAAAGGCTCATAAGCGGTTTGGCTCCGACAAAGTATATGACTGCAAGGAATACGGCTATGACTCCGCCGAACATCCGGCATATGCGTCCATACTCTTTGGCAAGCTCTTCATCGTTGGCGCCAAGGCTGCGTCCGATCAGAGCTACTGCCGCTGACTGTAGTCCGTCTCCGAATGAGAAAGACAGTCCCATGATATTCATGCCCACCTGATGGGCAGCCATGGCATCTGTTCCTTGTTTTGCAGCCATGATGGCAGTCATCATGAAGCCGATTCTCATAAGCAGTTGTTCGAAGAATACACTGTATCCCACCCTGACCAAGTGCAGGAAGCAGTTCATGGCAGGCAGGATTTTATTTTTCATAATATAAGGAAGGCTGATAAAGCCGTCAGGATTGAGAACGGAGAGAACGCTCATGATGCAGGCTACTACTGTTCCAAGGACGGTTGCCAGTGCTGCTCCATGGATTCCCAAAGCAGGGAAGCCAAAGTGTCCATTGATCAGCAAGTAGTTGAACAGAACATTTACCGTATTAGAGGTAACGTTAGTACGCATGGTGATTTTCGTATTGCCAGCGCCTCTTTGCGCCGAATTAATGCCCATCTGGATACAGTTGAAAATCATGCCGCCCATGATAATCCTGAAATATGCCACAGCGCTGTCGTGGGTTTCCGGTGTGGAGCCACACATATGTATGATGGGACTTGCCAAAGCGACAAACAAAATACTAAGTAGTATAGCGGCTATGACGATAAAGAACACGGCTGTACTCAGTATGCGGTTTGCCTCTTCCGGTTTTTCCTCTCCGCGTCTTCTGGCAATTAAGGCGGAGATTGCTACGTTTAGGGCGAAAAACAGGGATAAGCCAATGAATTTGGGCTGTGTCGTAAGTCCTACGGCGGCTACTGCGTAGGAGCCAAGAGAACTGACCATGAGCGAGTCAACAAGTCCCGCAAATGCTACGAAAAAAGACTCCACAATGGATGGCCATGCCATGTTGAACGTGATGTGGATGTTTTCTTTGCTATGTTTTGGTTTTCTGCCATTTTGTTTGTCCTGTTCCATGGTTACTCCATTCTGTTTGCGAAATCCGTAAGAGATATCGCTTGCTTTTTTGGTAACAGGCAGTTTGGAGATTATACTGTCTGTTCCTTATTATTATATTTTATGGAAAGGATATTTTCAATATTTCTATAATGACAAAGTGGATTTTTTTCGGGCAGCGGGAGGTTGCTAAAACGATTGATATCTAATCACTTCACATAATTTTCAGCTTGCGCCATAAACAATTTGTAATACAGGCTGTTCGCATTCTTAATTAACTCTTTATGGCTGTCGAAGCCAACTACTCTGCCATGATCCAAAACTAAGACTTTATCGCATAATGTGCTGCTTGACATACGATGTGATATATAAATAGCCATTTTATTATTCGTTAATTTCTGAAACTGATTATAAATTTCCATTTCTGATCGTGGGTCCAAAGCACTTGTTGGCTCATCTAAAATGAAAAGGCTTCCGCCTTTATATAAAGCTCTGATGATTGCAAGCTTTTGCTTTTCACCGCCAGACAAATCAATGCCTTCATCTTCATATGATTTATCTAACTCCGTATATATTCCATTGCTATATTTTGTATCTAAATATTCCATTCCCATTTCTTTCATTATGCTAATTGATTTGGCATTATCTCCGTTTGCTTTACATGTGATATTTTCCAATATGGACAAAGCAAAGATTTTATAATCCTGGAAGACGGCGGTAATATTCTTGATATAAGAATCCTTATTATATGCCCAAATATCAATACCGTTAATTAAAATATAGCCGCCGGTAGGTTTATATAACCTACATAATAGTATTTAATCGAGACATTCCAAGATATTTTAATAAATAGGATTATTTTTTTCATTCTTTTTCTCCTGATAATATTTCCCTTGTAACGTAAATAGTTTAAAATATTTACCTTTTAACTGCATTAATTCCTGATGCGTCCCCTGTTCTAATACGCCGTCGGAACCTAGAAGGATTATGCGGTCACAAAACTTTGTGCTTGCCAATCTATGAGAAATGAATATAGTCGTTTTATTCTGCGTAAGTTGCCCGAATTTCTCATAGATATCTTTCTCTGCTAAAGCATCAAGGCTCGCAGTAGGCTCATCCAAAATAAATATTTTGGCATTTTTATAGATTGCTCTTGCGAGAGCCATTTTTTGAGCTTCTCCACCCGAGAATTCTAATCCCTCTTGTGAAATATATTTGTGGACTTGCTGATGTAGGCTTTGTGGCGCTTGCCGGATTTTATCCTCCAATCCGACCTTTTCTATTGCTTCCCATACTTTTTGCTCTTCTATACATTGGGTTTGGCCAGTTACGTTTTCGCTAACTGTATAGGATAATAAATTGACATCTTGAAAAACGACTGAAAACATAGAAAATAAACTCGCGCTGGAAACATTTTTAATTGATTTTCCACCAAGCAATATTTCACCTTCAAAATCTCTGAACAATCCGATCAGCACTTTGATCAGTGTGGATTTTCCTATTCCGTTATCTCCCACTAACGCAATTTTCTCTCCGGCGCCAATATTTAAGTTTAGATTTCGGAAAATATATTGATCAGTATGCGGATATTGAAAACTAAAATTTTTAATTTGGATATCTATATTTTCTTCCATGCCAAAACTTAATTCTACACCCGAATTATGACATAAATCTGTATGCAGGAAAGTAAAGTAATCGACTATAAATAACCCTTCTCCATAGATATCTGAAAAACAGGATATTAATAGATTAAGAGAATCTGTTAACACATTTACGATAATAAAATACATAGTAATATCTGAAAGTGAGATTTGACTATAAGATTTTAGTAGAAGGACGCCATAAATGATCAAATTGCTAATGAGATAAAAGATACATTCTGACAAATGCGATGCAATTTCCTTTTTCTTCACTTTAAGAAAAAGTTTTTTGTATTCATTAATTTCATGCTGGTGCTTTTGGCTTAACAGCGCATTGAAATTATATAGTCGTATATCTTTACCATATTGGAAATCTTGGGTGGTATTGTTAAAATAACGTTTCTTCCTGCTTATTCTGGAAAATTGTTCTTTATATTGATATTTAAATAACGATGATTTTTTCTTTACACAAAATAAGATTACAATATGTATCATGATTGCCCAAAATACAATATGTGAAAATGAACATAAAATATACGAAAATAGTATCACTTTTAATAGTAATGCAGGAAGATCGAAAAGTATATTATAGACTTTTTCGATTCCGTTTTCTGCATTTGCGCATGCATCAAATGCAGAATCATATTTATTAAGAAAAGTGGGATCTTCCATATTTTTGTAATCGCTCGTTATTAACTTATGAAAAGCGTTAGCCAGATAATCAGCTCTTAGATAGCCGATTTTCCCTCTTGCGATTTCTCTCATAATTCCATTGCACCACGCCAAAAAACAACAAGACAAAGAAAAAACGAGAAGAAACAGCCATTGCTTTTTATCTGGGAAATTATATATACATATATCTAATAATATTTTAGGGAAAAAAGCCATCATCAGACTGGCTCCTGAGAAAGTACACATATATGTGTACTTCATGAAAAACAATCTCTTGTCATTTTTCAGTATGTTTTTTTCCATTTTTGCTATTGCAAGAAAAATTTGCTTAATATTATTCATTGTTTGTCCATTTCATCATATAGGCTGTAATAGTTGTACCTTTGTTGCTAAGCATAACATTTCCGTTTCATATTTACAATGGCTTTGGCAGTATTCGGTGTCAACGGTTTTCAGTCCGCTTTTATGATTATTATATAGTGATACTAGTGGTTTATTGCGCTATCATGAAATATCTGATATGCTAAAATATAATAGCTTGCTTCAGGCAAACATTCATAAAAGGTATTAATATGAGGGGGATTATGAGGCTGTGTTTAAAAAACTACTGGAAGATAAGGACGATCACGGGGAACAAAAAGAAAAAGGCTTTTTTTTAGGGGGATTAATGGCTATTTTAGGATTATGTAGCTTGGGATTTGCCGGATGTGGGAAGGAACCGGCAGAGGCGCCCGCGCAGGAGCCAGATGAAACGCTTCTTGTAAATACTGATAGTGGTGGGGAGAGAGGCGCAGCTATTGAATTTGACCATAAACTGGGTGAATATGAGCCTCTCAAAGATGAGTATAATTTCTATTTCACTTATAAAATAGTGCACCCCTGGTGGGATGCTGTAGCGATAGGAATGGAAGATGCGGCGAAGCAGTATGAGGAGATGGGGATCATTATTAATTATGAGTATCTTGCTCCTAGTGTAGTGTCTGCACGAGACCAAATCAGACGTATGGAGGATGCCTCAGAGCGAGGCTTTGATGTGATCGGCGTAGATGTGGCGGACGTTGATGTGATTGCGCCTGTCATCAATGAATTGATAGAAGAAGGACATAAGGTCATGACTTTTTCGAGCTCCGATGCGGCAAGAGAAGACGGATGCGAGCGGATAGCTTATGTAGGGAATACACATAACTACGAGGATGGCATGCAATTGACGGAAGCGTTGTGCGAAAAGCTTGCATATAGCGGAAAGGTTGCTATTCTGGTAGGGACGAAGGAAGCGCCTTGCCATGAGGATAGGGCGCTTGGGGCACAGGATGTCATTGCGCAGTATCCTGATATGGAAATTGTAGAGATTGCTTATGATGATGATAATGTAGAAAATGCGTATAAATTAACGAAAGCTTTTCTGGAAGAGCATCAGGATCTTGCCGGAATTGTTTGTTGTAATATGAGCAATCCGGTCGGTGCTGCGAGGGCGGTCGTGGGAGCCGGAAGAGAGGACAAGATTGTTATCGTAGGAATGGATCATGACCAGGAAGCGCTCCGGTATCTAAGAGACGGGATTATATATGCGCTGGGAGTACAGGATTGTTATTCGATTGGGTTTGATACTGTTCAGGTAGCGATTAAAATTGCAGATGGGCATCTTCCAGGAGACGAATACCCGGAAAAAACAGAGGAAACAACGATAATTGTTTATCAGGATGGTGCGGCAGAGATGCTTCAAGTGCTGTATGGCGAATTAAATTAAGGGTGGCGGGAACATAATGGAACATTCAAAATATAATGGTATCAATGTAAAGAAGAAAGAAACGGTTACATATGCTGTAGTAGGGGGTATTGTCATTGCAATAATCCTTCTCGTTACGACGGTTTGGGTATCGAATAGCGCAAGGGTCAGCACAAGCCAGGCGGTGAAAAGGGTCAGTGAATTCTATTTGGAAGAGCTCGCAGGACGCCGGGAGCAAGTCGTTTCCGAGGAATTAAAGAATAATTTTGCCTATATAGAAAATGTGCTTGGCATATTGGAAGAGTCTGATTTGGAATCCCAGGAGACGTTACGGAAATTCATTGGAAAGGTCAAAAGGCTTTATGGCATAGATAAGTTCGCGCTGGTAGATGAGAATGGGATTGTTTATACGGAGCATAGTACGACGTCTGGCCTTAGCAGATATCATTTTCTGGCTGAAGGGCTAGCAGAACCTACGATTACCACGTCTAATCTCTATGGAGCGAGGAAACAGGTTGTTCTTGCGGTTCCGGTGGAAGATATTAAATTTCAGGGCGTAAACATCGAAGCTTGTTTCATTCAAATTAATATTGATGAGATGTTAAGCTCTCTGACATTACAGTCTAACAATAATGAAACATATTGCAGCCTGTACCACCGTAATGGAGAAGACTTGACGAATGATGATTTTGGGAGTTTAAAGGCAGGGACGAATATCCTTTCTGCCCTTCTAGAGGCGGATATAGAAAGTGGATATAGTTATGAGAAGGCTAAAAATGATTTTACATATGGGGAAGCCGGGGAGATCGCTTTTCAATATCGTGGCGTTAAAGAGACGTTATGCTATATTCCCGTAGAAGGCACGAATTGGATGCTGACAATCTTAATCCGGGATAATGTCATCAGCAAGCAGATTAGCTCCATTAGCGCTGACATGATGCATCGCGGAATTGTATTGATTGTGATTACAGTCATCTCTATGTCTGTTGTGTTCCTGCTTTTAATCCGACAGGCTAAGAAAAACGCAAGGACGCTTTTAGAGCAGGAAAAAGCGGACGGTGACCGGATTAGGGCAGCTTATGCACAGATTGAAAAGGAACAGGCCTCTATGGATAATATCCACGCGGCAATGGGATCCGGGCTCTGGAGCATGGAATTTAATGAGCGGGCTGAAGTAATATCTTGCACTTGGTCAGAAGTCTTCCGTGAAATGGTTGGATATGAGAGCGAGGAGGAATTCCCGAATAGAGTCGAGTCATGGTCAGATCTTTTGTATGAAGAAGACAAAGACAGGGTGCTTACAGAATATTGGGATACCGTTAAAGATTATACGGGAGAAAAAACATATAATGTAGAATACAGGCTTCATACCAGACATGCCGGGTGCAGGTGGTTTCATGCGGCAGGCAGGCTTTCCAGAAGGGAAGATGGTTCGCCGATCACATTTGTCGGGCTTTTCGTTGATATTGATGATGAGAAGAAGATGGAAGAACGTTTAGAGAAGCAGAAGGCTGACCTGGAAGATGCTCTGGCGGCGGCACAGCATGCCAATCGGGCAAAAACGACCTTCCTCAATAATATGTCCCATGATATCAGGACGCCAATGAATGCGATCATTGGCTTTACTTCACTTGCCGCAACGCATATAGATAATAAAGAGCAGGTACAGGATTATCTGTCAAAGATAACGACATCCAGCAACCACTTGCTTAGCCTGATTAATGATGTACTGGATATGAGCCGTATCGAGAGCGGGAAAGTGAAGATTGAAGAAAAAGAAAGCTCCCTCCCGGAGATTATGCACGACTTGAAGACGATCGTGCAGGCGGACATTTCTGCAAAGCAGTTGGAGTTTTATATTGATACAGCGGATGTGGTGAATGAGAATATCCTTTGTGATAAACTCAGGCTAAACCAGCTTCTGCTGAACCTTTTAAGCAATGCTATGAAGTTTACAAAACCGGGCGGTATTGTAAGCGTGCGCATCCTACAAAAGGGAAATGCGCCTGATGGGTGGGCATCTTATGAATTCCAGGTAAAAGATACTGGCATCGGTATGAGCAAGGAATTCTTAGAACATGTTTTCGAGCCGTTTGAACGTGAACGGACGAGTACGGTCAGCGGAATCCAGGGAACGGGACTTGGAATGGCGATTACTAAGAATATCGTAGATATGATGGGCGGTACGATTTCCGTTACCAGTGAAGAAGGAAAAGGAACGACTTTTACTGTAGCTTTACAGTTTCGGACTTGTTCCGGCCCGGTAAGGCAGGAAATCGTCCCGCAGTTAAAAGGGCTTAGGGCGTTAGTAGCCGATGATGATTTTAATACTTGCTCTAGTGTGACGCAGATGCTTTCGATTATCGGCATGCGCCCGGATTGGACTACATCTGGTAAAGAAGCGGTTCTTCGCGTCAAGCTAGCGGAAGAACAAGGCGACGGATATGCAGCATATATTATAGATTGGCTGATGCCGGATATGAATGGTATTGAAGTCGTTAGGCGTATCCGTGGCATTATTGGAGACGGTAAGCCAATCATTATCCTGACTGCATATGATTGGTCGGACATTGAAGAAGAGGCAAGGAAAGCGGGTGTGACAGCCTTTTGCTCGAAGCCTATTTTCCTTTCGGAACTGAGGGAAATCTTAGAATCGCCGTTTGCCCTTCAGGAGGAAAAGAACGAGGAGAAAGAGACGTTATCGTTCGAGGGAAAGAAAATACTTCTGGTCGAAGATAATGAGATCAACCAGGAAATTGCGTTAGAGATTCTTAGAGAAGCGGGATTTGTCATGGATGTGGCTGATAATGGAGCCATTGCAGTAGAGAAAGTGAAAGCAGCAAAAGCAGGACAGTATGACTTGATCTTAATGGATATACAGATGCCAATTATGGACGGCTACGAAGCGACCAGGCGGATTAGGGCGTTAGAGCATTGTGCGCTTGCAGGCATCCCGATCATCGCAATGACAGCGAATGCTTTTGACGAGGATAAGAAAGCGGCTTATGAAGCAGGCATGAACGGACATGTCGCTAAGCCGATAGATACGCCGAAGCTGTTTGCGCTGTTAGGAGATCTTTTAAGGATGGGAGATAAGTAAAATGATCTTGAGTATCCGGGTATTTATGATATTCTTATTACTTATGGTACATTCGTTTGCTATATTTGTAATTGCATCGTCATTGGCAGGGGAACGCTTTAGGTGGCGGCGGTATCTTCTTTTTAACCTAGTCTATCTGGTGATTGAATGGCTTCAGATAGGTCTATCGCTTTTGGTGCCTGGTTTGGCTCAGTTTGGTGATGATCCGTTGTGGATGAAGGTCATGGACGCCTTTCTGATCATCGTATTAGTATGTGTGATATTTAGCCGGATGTATCATGTAGCCATTGATAAAGCTTTTGCCATTGCTTCGCTTGGCCACTTTCTTACTTATACGATAATTGATTTCCTAACGGAAGCGGCGTATTTTTATTCTCCTGTTTTTGACGGAGGGTATCTTTTCGTGGTGACAACGCTTTTCGTTCCTTATATACTGACGTTAGCGGTGATTGGAGGCATCGCTTATGCTTTGCGTAAAACGGAGTTTTCCAAATACTTCTCTTATTTGTTCCAAGGGCGCGTGCGGACGGCTGTTACGCTGGTCATATGCTTTGCATTGATATTTATGAAGATTATTTTAGATTTCATTTTCTCTGGCGCAACGGTAGATTTTGCTTATGGCTTATTATGTTTCAGCTTGATCATTATCGTGTTGTTTTGTATACAGTTTGGCGCTATGTATGCGGCGAGCGCAGATAAAGTCAGGGCGCAGGAAGAAACGATTGCCCAGCAGCAGGCGCACATGGAACTGTTAGAAGAATTGCAGGGGGAAATCCGCGCTTTCCGACATGATTTTACAAACCTCATTTCGGGCATGGCGCTTTCTGCGCAGGAAGGAGATCTGGATGCTATTCAGGAGTTCATGCAGCGCACGAGCGGATATTTTGACGAAAAGCTGGGCAATGAAATTAAACAGATGGAAGGCCTTACTAATATAGAAGCCTATCCGCTACGCAGCCTGCTATCCACTAAATTAGGCGTAATGCGCCAGAAGCGCATTCATGTCGCGTTAGAAATCATGAATCCTGTTACACGTGTGAAGATGCCAACAGAAGATTTATTGCGTTGTCAGGGAATCCTTTTAGATAATGCCATTGAAGCGGCAGCTAAAGAAGAGGGGAAGATACGGATCGTTTTGTTACAGGATCATGGCGAGCTTTATATTGCCATAGCGAATAATTATGATGAGCAGCCTGATTTAGGCGCGCTTGGTAAAGGCAATTATACGACGAAGGGGAAAGGCCATGGTACGGGGTTATCCAGTTACCGGAGAATTGTGTCCCGTTGTTCGGACTGTATGATGCGCACCTATCTGAAAGATGGCTTTTTCGTTCAGGAACTGCGGATCCCGGTTTGCTAGGAACGAGTGTAGAGGGAGTAAAGAGAATGATTCCGGTGTATATATGCGATGACGAGCCAAAAATAAGCGCATTGTTAGAGAAGCTGATTGGGGAACAGATCATGATGATGGAAAGGGATATGGGGCCATTACAGGTTGTGGACAATCCGCTTGCGCTGCTAGAATTGCAGAAGAAGGGAACTGTTCCGGCGATTTATTTTCTGGATATAGATTTCCCGGGTTATATGAACGGACTGGAACTGGCGGTGAAACTGAGGGAGTATGACCCACGCGGTTTTATTGTGTTCATCACGGCACACAATGATATGATGTTTGAAACGTTCCGCTACCGTCTGGAAGCGCTGGACTATATTGTAAAAGGCGATGCGCCTGCCATGGCGCAACGGGTGAATGCATGCCTGGAAAGCATATGTGAACGGCTGTTACATGAACCTGATGGGAAAGCGGCGTATTGTTCGTTAAAATTATTTGATTCGGTACGCCATATCCCATTGCAGAATATTCTGTATTTCGAGGCAATCGGAAGCCGTCATACATTAGTGTTACACATGGATGATGAGGTATTGGAGTTTAACAGCAGCCTGAATCATTTTGAGGAGAAACTGGGAGAGGCTTTCTGGAGGTGCCATCGCAGCTTTCTGGTCAATTGGTCCCGGATTAGCAATGTCATGTTAAAAGAAAACCTTGTGGAAATGGATAACGGAGAGCGCTGCCTTTTGTCACGCAAGGCGAAAGCAGAGTATTCTTCCAAAATGTCCGAAAATAAAACTCTTTAGGCAGCGCTTTGCTTCGTATATCCGATAAATCCCGTCTCTGTAGGAAGATTTCCGATAAGGGTGAAGTTGCTTTTCATTATTTCCAGGGCAATGACACAATCCTTACCTGCCATTAGGAAATTTATTAACAGGGTTAGCATAGAAACCGTTCCGGGATAGATTGCCAAAAAGACCATACTGAAAACACCGAGTACAATGGCAGGCAGTACGGTGCCGATTAGATAAGAACCTTTTCTAAGGACTAAGTAGCATGAGCAGTAGGGCATTAGGCCGTTTAAGCGAAAAGAAATAGAATCCCACCCGGCTTTACCGATGATAGCCCAGCCAGCGCCATGTAATAAATTATGTGCTATGGCGCATATGATAACAATGCCTGTAAGAAGAGGTAAGAACTGCGGGGCGTTTGAATCAAGCAAAACAGCCCGTTGTATCAGGCAAATTCTGTATATGCTCGCCAGGAAAACGAAGAAAGGGGCAGCACATAAGACTCCTTTTATGTTCGTTTCTTTGGCGCCCATGGTAATCTTAGTGCTGTAAAATCCCTTTTTGGCCCATTGCTTTCTCTGTATTTCGGATAGCAAAACGGCCATTGTGCCTGTATCCGTCATGCGATAGTTTTCTTGCATTCGGTTAAATTTTCATTAGTAGATTTGGACGCGGAACGCTTCCGGTAATTGATGGCGAAGGATGCAAGGAAAAGTGCGCAAATAGCGCTCATGATCTTTATCGGGCTAAGATTCCAGGCGAAATCAAAGGATAAGCCAAATAACTGGATATTGTAGCTTCCGAGCGTCTCAAGGAAACTGAATATGATGCCAATGCTCAATGTATAACTGAGCGCGTCCGTCATGATTTTCTTAAATTTCTCAAAATCTTTTCTCCGGATCTCTTCTCCTATTAATAATGTAGCAATTACTAAAAACCATTTCCATTCTAACATAATTTTTTCTCCTTTTTTGTTTTGTTTGATGTTGAAGTTAGTATAGCATGAGAAAGCATGAATGAAGCGAATGTTTCGCTAAAGGTCGGTTTGGCTTCGCGGGTGGTTTTTCTTTCCTTTTAAGGGGGCGTCTGATAGAATAAAATTAGGAAGCACGGTAAATACATGGAGGTAATAACAAGGAAACAGAAAGGATAAAAGCGGAAATCATGGAAGCGATTAAGACAAGCAATACAATGGAAACAGTAAAGGAAACTGCAAAGGAAATGTTCCCCGATGGGACAATCATTGATAAATGGTTTTATGATACAGATATCCCGGAACTTGCAGATTTGGGCAAGCAATATAAATTAACTGATTATCAGATTTTGGATGATGGGAGAACCTATACGAAAGAAATACAGGATTTGATTGATCTGGCAGTGGGAGAAGGCGGAGGCGTGATCGTGGTGCCGCCAGGGACGTACATAAGCGGTGCATTGAAATTTGCGCAAGGCGTCCATCTTTATATAGAAGAGGGCGGTACGCTTAAAGGTAGTGATGATATCTCGGATTATCCCGTTTGTGAGACTCGCATCGAAGGAGAGACGTGTCAGTACTTCCCGGCTTTGATTAATGCGGATGGAGTTGATGGGTTTATCATGATGGGGCCCGGGACGATTGATGGAAACGGGTTAAGGTCATGGAAGGCATTCTGGCATAGACGTGCCTGGAATCCGGCTTGCACCAATAAAGATGAACAAAGGCCGCGCTTAGTTTATATATCTAACAGCAGCAATGTGCTGGTCGCAGGGCTGCGGTTACAAAACGCGCATTTCTGGACAAATCATCTGTACAAATCTCATCATGTGAAATATTTGGGATGTCGTATTTATTCTCCGGCAAAGCCGGTAAAAGCGCCGAGTACGGATGCGATTGACATTGATGCATGTGAGGACATCCTGATCAAGAATTGTTATATGGAAGTCAATGACGATGCCGTTGTATTAAAAGGCGGAAAGGGGCCTTATGCAGATGAAGCGCCGGAAAACGGGGCGAATGAGAGGATTATCATCGAGGATTGTCAGTATGGATTCTGTCATGGATGCCTGACGCTTGGCTCGGAATCTGTTCATAACAGGAATATAATCATGAGGCGGATTGCCGTATCGGAGGCAAACAATTTATTATGGCTGAAAATGCGTCCTGATACGCCACAGAGGTATGAATATATACTGGTGGAGGAGGTTGAAGGAACAATCCTGAATTTTATCAATATCAATCCTTGGACACAGTTCTTTGATTTGAAAGGGCGGACGGATATGCCTGTTTCCGTAGCGGAACATGTCACTATGAGGGATTGCAAATGTAAATGCCAGACTTGCTATTGTGTCACGCCAAACGATGAACAATATAGGCTTTTCGATTTTGTATTTGAGAATAACCGGATCGAGGCGAAAAGGATAGGGCATGAGCCTGCCGGGATTCCTTCATCGCAAAATGGATTACAAATCGGAGGGGATATGATAGAATGAATAGAAAAGCGGAAGAAGCAGTATTTGGGATTCCGCTTGCACAAGGTTTGGAGGTTAGGAAATGAACATTCCACGCAAATTAAGAAAAGGCGACCGTGTTGCGATTGTCAGCTTATCAAGCGGCTTGCTCGGAGAAGCGTATTGCAGCCATAACATAGAAATAGGAGTAAAACGGTTACAGGCATATGGGCTGGAAGCCGTATTCATGCCCAATGCGTTAAAAGGAATGGATTATTTGAAAGCGCATCCGGATGCAAGGGCACAGGACTTAAAACAAGCATTTACAGATGACTCCATAGCCGGCATTATCTGTGCCATTGGCGGCGATGATACTTATAGGCTGCTTCCTTATCTGATGGAAGATGAAGAATTTATATTGGCTGTTAAAGAGCATCCAAAGTTATTTACAGGATTCTCTGATACGACCATTAATCATTTGATGTTTTACCGATTGGGACTGCGTACTTATTATGGTCCTAATTTTATTTGTGATTTAGGCGAAATCGCAAATGAAATGATCCCATATAGTAAAAAAGCTTTTGAGAGTTATCTGGAAGGCAGTGTGTATGACCAGATCGTGCCCAGTGAAATATGGTATGAGGAGCGGACTGATTTCTCCAGAGCAGCGATTGGCACGGATAGAACCGCACATGAAGAGAAAAGAGGATATGAGCTTCTACAAGGGGCGGATCTATTTGGCGGTGAATTGTTGGGCGGTTGCCTGGAAAGCTTATATGATATTTTAAGTGGCACAAGGTATGCGGATCAGAAGGAAATATGCAGGAAGTATCATATTTTCCCGGACAGGAAAGAGTGGGAAGGAAAACTGTTATTCGTAGAGACGTGTGAAGAGAAGCCGTCGCCTGATTTGGTGAGAGAGGAATTGCTGGCGCTGAAAGCAGAAGGCATATTTGATGCGGTACGCGGAATAATCGTAGGGAAACCGCAGGACGAGTCCTATTATGATGAATATAAAGAAGTGTACCTAGAGGTCATTCAGAATCGAAAGCTTCCGATCGTGTATAATGTCAATTTCGGGCATGCGATACCAAGATGCGCGCTGCCATATGGAGCCATGGCGCACGTTGATATGACGGAGAAGAAAATTAGTTTGAATTACAATTAGACTGTGGTATGGAATATAGGAGAGGGTTGCATGGATAATCAGGATATTTTGCATGTGGCGATGCAGCAGTCTGCAATTGACTTACAGTGCAGGGAAGAAGACTTTTCTATGGATGGGAACGTAATCGTTTATTCTGCCGTTCATGAAAAGGCAAGAAAATATTTAAAGCTGCCGTTTGTCTGTAATATGGTTAGTTATGGCAGCAATATTGTGGCATCTATTTTGCCGGAATATTATGATATTGTAGATTCATACTTAGCCAGATATGATGTCGCACATTGTTTTGAGACGCCGAACATGCATGTGCTTAATGAGGCGTTTTTGCCAAAAGGATTTAAAGTGTGCTTCATGGCAGAATATTTCCTGCCAGATGTAAATGCGCTTCATGCGCTGGAATGTCCCTATGAGACGAGAGTATTAGAGCATCAGGATTTTCAGGATTTGTATTCTGAGCAATGGTCAAATGCTTTGTGTGAAGACCGGAAGGAATTGGACGTACTTGGAATAGGCGCTTATGATGATGGAAAGCTGATAGGGTTGGCGGCGTGTTCAGCGGATTGTGATGCAATGTGGCAGATTGGGGCTGATGTGTTGCCGGCATACCGGAGGAAAGGGATTGCTTCGGCGTTAACAAGCAGATTGGCGCTTGCAATTATGGAAAGGGATAAAGTGCCGTTTTATTGTTGCGCATGGTGTAATATCAAGTCTGCAAGAAATGCAGTAAGGAGTGGATTCAGGCCGGCCTGGGCAGAGATGACGGTAAAGAGCATAGCGGAAGTAGATGAGATGAACGGAAAGGCGTAAGGAAAGAATTACCGGATAAAGTAACTGAAACAAATTCTATCGAACGGAGAAATAGTTATGAAACGATTGCTGTTATTTGATTTAGACGGAACTTTATTGAGAACGGATAAGACAATTTCACGTGTTACGTTAGAGGCGATTATGCAATGCAGGGAAAAAGGTTTTCTCATAGGGATCTCAACAGCGCGCAGTGAAGGAAATTCAGAGAAAGCATTACAGGAGGTAAAACCTGACTTAATCATAGCCAGTGGCGGTGCGATTGTCCGGTTCCAGGGCCAAATAGTATACGAGGCCGGGTTTACTGAAGAAGAAACACGCAAAATCATTGATACGGCTCTTTTTATAGGGGAGCAGGAACGTGAGATTGCGACAGATACGGTGGATGCGCATTATTGGAATTATAAGGTAGTGCCAAGTGAGATGGATGCTAGTTGGGGCGAGACCATTTATACGGATTACCAGGATTTCAACGGTGCAGCATTGAAAATATGTGTGGAAATACCGGAAGACTGCCCGCAAAGCCAGTATGCGGAAGAAATCGCTGCGTCTGTTGCCGACTGCCATTGGGTACGTTTTTCGGACGGGGATTGGCATAAGTTTGGAAAGGCGCAGGCAACAAAAGAAATGGCTTTGGCACAAAGCGCGGAATCGCTTGGGCTTGCGCTGGAGAATATCGTCGCATTTGGGGACGATTATGCAGATATCGGCATGCTCAGGATGTGCGGACGGGGCATTGCCATGGGAAATGCCATAGAGGCTGTTAAAGAGATTGCGGATGAAGTGATCGATTCTAACGATAATGACGGGATAGCGAAATGGATTAGGTTAAATATTCTACAGGGATAGAGGGCAAAAAGGTTTGTATATAAGGAGAAGAAAATGATAGATATGCAACCAATAATGAAACTCATGAAAAGCCAAACTTTTGACGAAGAACGTGCTCTGTATGGAAGCCAGGGCATCGTATTAGAAAATTGTGCATTCGATGGCCCGGCGGACGGGGAGAGCGCTCTGAAGGAAAGCCGGGATATACAGCTTTCCCATTGCTTCTGCAATTTACGCTATCCGTTCTGGCATGATAAGGGGGTGCGGATCTCGGATTCTGAGCTGACGCAGCTTTGTCGTGCTGCTCTATGGTATTCTACGAATATCGAGATTACGGATACGAAGCTTCATGGGATTAAGGCATTGCGGGAATGCAGCAAAGTGAAGATGAGCGGATGCGATATCATATCTCCGGAGTTTGGCTGGTCGGTAGCGAACATAATGATGCAGGATTGCAGTGCTGAGAGTGAATATTTTATGATGCGTTCGGTACATATTGACTTTCAGAATGTAAAGTTAAAAGGGAAATATTCTTTCCAATATATCCGGGATTCCGTATTTGAGCATTGTGAGTTTGATACGAAAGACGCTTTCTGGCATGCAAAGGATGTGGTTGTCCGTAATAGTGTCGTGAAAGGAGAATATCTTGCATGGTATTGTGAGAATGTGACATTTGAAAACTGTAAAATCATTGGCGCACAGCCTCTTTGTTACTGTAAGAACCTGAAATTGATAGATTGTGAGATGATAGATGCGGATTTATGTTTTGAGAAATCGGAAGTGGAAGCGACGATAGTCAATGAGGTTTTGAGTATTAAGAATCCGCTGTCCGGCCATATTTACGTGCCTTCCGCCGGACAGATCATTCGGGATGATGAAAATTCCTATGGAGAAGTGATCTTGCAAAACGAATGACGTAAGTTCTGGTCAAAGGGGAAACAGAGAACGGTATCTTATAAAGCTTTGGGGAAAAGAAGTGTGCAGATTTCCCTGAATCTATGATATAATAAACGCAAACTGTATAAAATTACCCATAATCTTGGAAGGATTGTGGGAGACGGCAAGCTATAGGAAATGACACAATAAGAAAGAGGGGTAAAGTGTATGGACAAGAGCAAGGAGATTAGGAAACTGTGTGAGGAGAAACAAATCCGGATGATTGATTTTAAAATGACGGATATTGACGGGCGTTGGCGCCATATCACGATTCCGGTAGAGCGGTTCGGGGAAAATACGTTTACCTATGGAATCGGTTTTGACGGTTCCAATTATGGGTATGCACCGATTGAGAAAAGTGATATGGTATTTCTGCCTGACCCGGATACTGCTTATGTGGATCCGTTTGCCGATGTGCCGACTTTGACGATGTGTGGCAATGTGTGTACGATTGGAAAAGGAGAGAACAGGCCTTTTGACCAGTATCCGAAAAATGTCAGCTTAAGAGCCATGGAATATATGAAAGAAAGCGGTATTGCAGACCAGATGATCATCGGGCCGGAATTTGAATTCTATTTATTTGACCGCACCCGTTATGAAGTTACACCGCGCAGATGTGGATACTGGATAGATACGAGGCAGGCGGATTGGAATTGCAGCTTGGAGGTGCCCGGCAATAATGGTTACGAAGTGCCAAGTAAGGGCGGTTATCATGTAGCGGCGCCGCAGGATGTAGGTTACGATTTGCGTAGCCGTATGTGCATGATGATGGAAGATTGGGGCATCAAAGTAAAATACCACCATCATGAAGTGGGCGGACCCGGTCAGATGGAGATAGAGGTAGAGCTGGCGGATATGCCTACAATGGCGGATAATACGATGATTACCAAATATATTATTAAAAATATGGCAGCCAAAGAAGGCAAGACAGCAACCTTCCTGCCAAAGCCGATCTATCAGGAAGCAGGCAGCGGGCTTCATGTACATATGTTATTGATGAAGGACGGAAAACCGCTTTTCTATGATGAGAACGGATATTCCGGCCTGAGCCGTACGGCGCACTATTTTATCGGCGGCTTATTAAAACATATTGCGTCTTTGTGTGCCTTTACGAATCCGTCTACGAATTCTTTCAAACGTCTCGTTCCTGGGTTTGAGGCGCCTGTTACAGTAGGGTATGCGACATCGAATAGAAGCGCTGTCATCCGTATCCCGGCGTATGCCAAATCTCCGGAGACTAAGCGGTTCGAGCTGCGTAATCCTGATGCAACGGCGAATCCATATTATGCTTATTCGGCAATTCTGATGGCAGGGCTCGATGGGATTGAGAAACAGATTGATCCTGCCGAGAACGGATGGGGGCCATATGATTTCAACTTATATACGTTGTCCGAAGAAGAGAAGAAGAAAATCAAAGGTTTGCCGAAGTCGCTTGGCGAAGCGTTAGATGCTTTGGAAGCTGACCATGATTATCTGACAAAAGGCGGTGTGTTCCCTCAGCGGCTTATTGATATCTGGGTAGCGCGTAAGCGGGAAGAGCTAAAGAAGATGGAGCAGATCCCGAACCCGGCGGAGTTTAAGATGTATTATGATCTATAGATTTTAGGGTCTAATAAGTGATAAAGTTTTATAAACTTTAAAGGGAAATAAGATGATATAGAATGGACCCAAAGAAAGATATGATATCGAAATGAAGTGACAATAGAGAGGTGATATTTTGAACCAGAAGTTAAAAGAAAAAATACTAGAATCTCTTTCCGCAGTCTTGCCAATCACAGGTATCGTGTTATTGCTTAGTATATTATTGGTTCCTGTAAAGTTAGGGACAATGGTCATGTTCATTACCGGAGCAGTCCTGTTAGTCATAGGCATGGGATTCTTCCAGCTAGGAGCGGAAATGTCAATGACGCCTCTTGGAGAAGGTATTGGCGTACAGATATCCAAGACGAGGCATATTATCCTGATATGCCTGATTGGTTTTTCCATGGGGGCGATCATTACGATTTCGGAGCCGGACTTACAGGTGCTTGCCGAGCAGGTGCCAGCAATTCCAAATTATTTCCTGATTTTGACAGTGGCGGTTGGCGTCGGTATTTTTCTTGCTTTGGCTATCGTGAGGATTTTGTTCCAGATTAATCTTTCAACGATATTAATTGTACTTTACATTATCTTGATAGGCATGTCTTTGTTTGTGGAGAAAAACTTTCTTGCCGTAGCTTTTGATTCAGGCGGTGTGACGACTGGGCCTATGACTGTCCCGTTTATTATGGCGATGGGTGTCGGTCTCGCCTCGGTCAGAGGTGATAAAAATGCATCAAGCGATAGTTTCGGCTTGGTAGCGCTCTCTAGCGTGGGACCTGTTCTGGCAGTTCTGATCCTGGGATGCTTCTATCATCCGACTGAAGCGGCATATATGGCGTCCGGCGTTGCGGATGTAGTGACGACACGGGATGTCGTATGGGAGTTCATTACCAGCATGCCGCCTTATATCAAAGAGGTTATGGTGTCGCTTCTCCCTGTGGGAGCGGTATTTGCTATTTTCCAGTTGATTAGCCGCCGTTACCAGCATCGGCAGGTGAAGCGTGTATTGATTGGATTTGTATATACATATATTGGCTTGGTTCTTTTTCTATGCGGGGTCAGCGTCGGATTTGCGCCCGTCGGTTCTTCACTGGGCAAAGACATTGCTTCCGAAAGCTGGAGATGGCTGCTTATGCCAATCGGTATGCTGATCGGTTACTATATTGTAAAAGCAGAGCCTGCGATACAGGTTTTGAACCATCAGGTTGAGGACGTAACAAACGGAGCAGTCTCGGCACAGTCTATGAACAGGTGCCTGTCGATCGGTGTCTCGGTCAGCGTTGGCCTTGCTATGCTCCGTGTCCTGACAGGCCTGCCGATTTACTGGATTATTATCCCGGGGTATGTGATTGCGCTGCTGTTATCAAGGGCAGTCCCGAAAATGTTTGTCGGTATTGCATTTGACTCTGGTGGCGTGGCGAGTGGGCCGATGACGACGACTTTCTTATTACCGCTTTGTATGGGCGCATGTGATGCCGTTGGCGGCAATGTGATGACGGATGCGTTTGGCGTAGTGGCATTGGTCGCGTTGACGCCGTTAATTGCCATTCAGATTATGGGAATGGTATACCAGTATAAACTCAAGAAAGCGGACGAAGTGGCAATGCGCGAAGATGTTTTCTTGGATGGTGCGGATGAAATATTTGAATTTGAGGAGGACTAGGCAGATGACAGCAAATCATAAAAACGCGTCTTATCGCATGCTATTTCTGGTTGCGACGCCCAAGCTGACCAAAAAAGCAGTAGATTTGTTCAATCAAAGCGATGTGCCGGTGCAGTATATTTTCCATGCGCAGGGGACTGCATCAAGTGAGGTCATGGATATGCTAGGCCTTGATGGGGTCGATAAAAATATATTGATGAGCATGATGCCGAAGGCATTTGCAGGAGAGATGCTCACGAAGCTACAGAAGAAGCTTCATCTTGGCATGCCAAATACCGGGATCGCATTTACGGTTATCATATCCGGTGGCAGCGGGCATATCGTCCAGCTTATTGATTCATTGCAGCCGGAAGTAAACAGAACATTATTGGAAAGGAATGACGCAGGGATGGCAGGAAGTGAATATTATATGATCATGGCGATTGTCAATCAAGGGTTCAGCGAAGAAGTAATGAATGCGGCAAGGCCGGTAGGCGCTTCGGGCGGTACCGTGTTCCATAGCAGACGTATCGGGAGTGCGGAGGCGATGAAGTTCTGGAAAATCAGCGTTCAGGAAGAACGGGAAGTGGTTATGATCCTGGCCAGGAAGGATGAAAAACAAGCCATTATGCAGGCAATCGGAAAAAGCTGTGGCATGCAGAGCGAAGCACAGGGCATGGTCTTGTCTTTACCGGTTGATGGGGTTGTCGGATTGGATTAAGATAGGGGCGAATAAGCCATGATGGAAATAGGCGTGTAAGCGAAACAAGGACAAGGATGGATAAGGACAATGCGATACGATTTTGATGAAGTTGTGGATAGAAGACAAAGCGGCTGCGTAAAATATGATTTTGCAGCAGAAAAAGGAATGCCGGAGGATGTTCTGCCATTATGGGTGGCGGATATGGATTTTAAGGCAGCGCCTTGTATTGTAGAGCGGTTACAGAAAGATGTAACGTTTGGTATTTTCGGATACACGGATAGTAAAGAGGACTATTTTCATGCCCTTGCGAATTGGTATGATGCTTATTTCGATTGGAAGGTGGAGAAAGAATGGCTTGTGAAAACGCCAGGTGTTGTTTTTGCCTTGGCGACAGCTATTTTGGCATTGACAAAAGAGGGAGACAGCATTTTGGTACAGCAGCCGGTCTACTATCCGTTTAGTGCAGTGATCAAGGACAACAATCGAAAGCTAGTGGATAATGGATTGATTTTAGCAGATGGCCATTATGAAATGGATTTCGAAGATTTTGAGGAGAAGATCGTACAAGAAAACGTGAAGCTCTTTCTGCTATGTAGCCCCCATAACCCGGTCGGAAGGGTATGGACGAAAGAAGAGCTTTGGCGTATCGGGGATATTTGCTTGCGGCACGGCGTGAAGATTGTCAGTGACGAAATCCATAGTGATTTCGTATATCCGGGACATAAGCATTATATGCTGCCGACGGTAGATGAAAGGCTAAAGGATATCAGCATTGTCTGTACGGCGCCAAGCAAGACTTTTAATCTCGCAGGGTTACAGGCTTCTAATATATGGATACCCAATGAGGAGATGCGGAATGCATTTGTACAAAAGATGGCTGCAATAGGGTATTGCCATGTGAACATGATAGGGCAGCACGCCTGTCAGGCTGCCTACGAAGGCGGAAGAGAGTGGTTAGAGCAGTTAAAGGAATATCTGAAAGGAAACCTGGATTTTGCAAGGGATTATCTGGAGAGACATATTCCGCAGATCCGGCTGATAGAGCCGGAAGGCACTTATTTGATCTGGCTGGACTGCCGGGCGCTGGGTTTGTCGGAAGAAGCGCTAGAGAATATGATAGTGCATCAGGCAAAGCTTTGGCTGGACCGGGGAGCAATCTTTGGTAAAGCGGGAGAAGGATTTGAACGGATTAACATTGCCTGTCCGAGAAGCGTCTTGGAAGATGCGCTAAAGCGGCTGGAAATAGCAGTCAAGGCATTGACAGTATAAAGTGTTCTTTTGTATAATGAATTTAGGATTTGGCGGGAAATTTTCAGAAAGATTCCTGCCGGATAGGGAGTATATGACATTGGGGAAAACGTTTAAAGAAAAATATATCGCCGGTGAGATTGCGTTCGAAGAGATTGATGATTATAGCCAGGAGTGGGGATTTCATGATGATTCCATGACGCTTCGGGAATATCTTGGACTGAATGCAGAAGAAGAGGACGCATGGGTCAGCATCGGGGATGAAGCGCTGAAGGAGCTTTTAGACCAACAGATGTTGCGCTAAGGAAGTCCTGCATAAGGAGTCTCGTATGCCTTACTATAAGAGGGTGCGGGACTTTTTTTGGAGAAATATGGGTTACCCTGCAATAATATCATTATATAAGACATATCATATGGAGGAGGTTTATAGGGGGATGACAGCAGAAAAAATCAAGGAACTAGTGAAACGGATGACGCTACAGGAGAAAGCGACAATTTGTTCGGGAGCAGATTTCTGGCATACGGAGGCAATACCGCGGTTGGGTATTCCGGCGAGCATGGTTTCTGACGGGCCTCACGGACTTAGGAAGCAAGACCAGGAGGGCGATCACCTTGGTGTCAATGATAGCATTAAGGCAGTTTGCTTCCCGGCAGGATGTGGAACGGCGGCATCTTTTAACAGAGAACTGATCACGCAGATGGGAGAAACCATTGGCAATGAATGCCAGGCGGAAGGCATTAGTGTTATTTTAGGCCCGGCGGTGAATATTAAGCGTTCTCCGTTATGTGGACGTAATTTCGAATATTATTCGGAAGACCCGCTTGTGGCAACGGAAATGGCGGGCGCTTTGATTAAGGGCGTTCAGAGTAAGAACGTGGGTACCAGCATCAAACATTTTCTGGCGAACAATCAGGAAACGAGAAGAATGTCAGGGGATTCCCGCGTGGATGAGAGAACGCTGCATGAAATATATCTGGCAGCTTTTGAAGGAGCAGTGAAGAAGCAGAAACCATGGACTGTTATGTGTTCCTATAATAAGATCAACGGAACCTATGCGGCTGAGAACCATAAATATCTGACAGAGACGCTGCGCGGCGAATGGGGATTTGACGGTTATGTGATGAGTGACTGGGGCGCGGTCAATAACAGGGTAGAAGACTTAAAAGCGGGATTGGACCTAGAGATGCCCTCCTCTCTTGGCGCAAATGATAAGCTGATAGTAGGCGCGGTACAAGGCGGCACTTTAAAAGAAAAAGTCGTAGATAAAGCAGTAGAACGTATTTTGAATATCGTATTCCGCTTTGAAGAGAATAAGGACAAAAACGCTGTTTGGGATAAAGATAAAGACCATGAAATAGCGCGTAAAGTAGCGGAAGAAACGATTGTTTTATTAAAGAATGAGGATATTCTGCCGTTAGATGAGAAAGAAGATATTGCTTTTATCGGCAAATATGCTGCAAATCCGCGCTATCAAGGCGGCGGAAGCTCTCATATTAATAGCCACAAGGTGACTTCTGCAATGGATGCCGTAGACGGCATGGCTAATATCGTCTATGCGCAAGGCTATCGTGATGATATAGACGAGACGGATGAGAAGTTGCTTGCGGAAGCGATTGAAGCAGCGAAGAAGGCGAAAGTAGCAGTAATTTTTGCAGGCCTCCCGGATGCTTTTGAATCGGAAGGATTTGACAGGAAGCATATGTCTATGCCAAACTGCCAGAACGAATTGATCGAAAAAATAGCGGCAGCCCAACCTAATACAGTAGTCGTATTGCATAACGGCTCTCCTGTAGAAATGCCTTGGGTAAATCAAGTAAAAGGAATTGTGGAAGCGTATCTGGGCGGTCAGGCAGTGGGAGGCGCTGTATGCGATATCCTGTTTGGCAAAGTCAATCCGAGCGCGAAGCTGCCGGAAACTTTCCCGCTCAAACTGGAAGACAATCCGTCTTATTTGTCCTATCTTGGCGAAGGCGATATGGTGGAATATAGAGAGGGCATTTTCGTAGGATACCGTTATTATGATAAGAAGAAGATGGATGTCCTTTTCCCGTTTGGATTCGGTCTTTCTTATACCGATTTTGAGTATTCGAATCTGACGATTGACAAAGAAAAGATGCAGGATACCGATACACTGACGGTGACAGTAGATGTGAAGAATACGGGCAAAGTGACGGGCAAGGAAGTCGTACAGCTTTATGTTGCGGATAAGGAAAGCACGGTCATCCGTCCGGTCAAAGAATTGCGTGACTTTGCAAAAGTAGAGCTGGCTCCCGGGGAAACAAAGACGGTTACATTTACATTGGATAAAAGAGCTTTTGCTTATTATAGCGTGAAAATCCATGACTGGCATGTGGAAACCGGAGAATTCGATATCTTAATCGGTAAGTCATCCAGGGATATCGTCTTATCAGGCACCGTTACAGTGGAATCTACCGTGAAGCTGCCGTTCGTCTATACGACAGATACGACGATAGGAGATGTTATGGCCGATGCCAGGGCATGGGAGCTCGTGAAGCCGATGGTGAGAAAAAGCATGTTTGGCGGAGGCTCGGAAGAGAAAGATGTAGCAACGGAAGCAATATCTGAAGAGATGGCAAATGCGATGCTGCAATATATGCCGTTACGTGGGCCGGTTAGCTTCGGCGGAGGCGTATCTATGGGAGATGTACAGGAACTGGTAGATAAGCTGAATGCATTGGAGTAAATTCCGTTTACATCGAAAAGAGGATGTTTCATGACATCCTCTTTTCGTTTGTGTAAGGAAGTGGGAAAAACTGGCCGATATAAATAGATAGAACATATATTGCAGGCATAAATGTGATATCAGGAGACAATAAACCTGGAGAAACGGATTTCGCTACAAAAAGACAAGGAGGTTATGACAGATGGCAGTACAGGTAACAGGAGCAAGTGCAAGTGAACGTAATATGTTAGTGCATCAGAATGAAAATGCGAAGAACCGTAAAGATGCAAGAGTAAACGAAACAGATTCTGAGCAAGTGAAGAATGGCTCTATTAATATGAATGAGCTGGACGGCAAATTGGATTCTATTCTGATGCGTAAGGAGCAGGCACAAAAGAAAGCATTGAAGGTTGTCGGTGATGCATGGGATGCAGAGCGGAAAATTGATATGGATCTTGCAGAGCGAAGAACACATATAGAAGAACTGGAAGAAGATATTAATGAGAATATGGATATCATAGACTCTAATAATGCCCATAAAGCCGAACTACAGAAGACATATGGCGTGTCAGATGACAGCCAGGAACAGAAAGACTTAGAACTGATGGAGAAAGCGCGACGAGCGAAGAAGCCAGATACAAGGGTGAGCCTGACAAAAGAAGAGAAGGAGCGCCTTAAGGAACTTGATGGCAAGCCTCTTACAGAGTACCAGCAGCGTATTTTGAGCATCGACAATGAAAACAGTTTCTTCGAGAAAAATATTGAGGATGCGCAGGAGGGAATCCGTGCAGAAACCGGAGCCATCCGCGCAATCAAATTAGAGCGCTTAAAAGACCACGGCATGGTGGATGCACTGAAAGAAGCCGATGAAATCAATGCCGATGCCAGTAAGGATATCATTGGCATGTTAGTTGGAGAGGCGCAAGACCATGTCGATGAGACGCTAGAAGATAAGAGAGAAGAAGCGGAAGATAAAGCCGAAGAGAAAGAAGAGCAGGAAGAAAAGCTCGAAGAAGAAAAAACAGATAAAGAGATACAGCAAGAAGAGCTAGAGATCAAGCAGGAAGAGAACCAGGACATGGAAGAGATTAAAGCCGACCAACGCCAAGAGGCCAGGGAACAGGCAGCTCTTTTACAGGAAGTGGGAGAAAATATCATCATGCCTTCTTCCACCGCAGCGAAGGCACAGGTAGCGATTAAAGAGATGTTGCAACGGATGAAATTGTTGGAAGAGGATTTAAAAGGCGCTAAGGTGGATGCCAAAGTAGAGCAATAAAAGGATTATGAAGCTGCACGCCAAAAGAGGCGCGTAAGGAAACGGAAAGAATATACAGCACGAAAGAACAGCCGGGACATATATAAAATCCCGGCTGTTTTGCATGTACTTTGATACGGCTGTTTAACAGGATAATATTATTTACAGGATCCCGGATTCTTGTAGTCTAGGGCTGCCTTGACAAATCCTTTGAACAAAGGATGTGGCCTGTTCGGCCTAGACTTCAGTTCGGGATGCGCCTGCGTGGCAACAAAGAAGGGATGCCCGGGCAGTTCGCACATTTCTATGATCCGGCTGTCCGGAGAAAGGCCTGATAATTTCATGCCGTTTTCTGTCAGTACAGCGCGGTAATCATTATTGACTTCATAACGATGTCTATGTCTTTCATGGATTGTCTCTTCTCCATATAATTCGTATGCCTTAGAAGACTTGTCCAAGACACAGGGATAAGAGCCAAGCCTTAAAGTGCCACCGATATCTTCCACGTCATTTTGGTCAGGCATCAGCGCAATGACCGGATGTGTCGTGGATGGGTCTAGCTCAATACTGTGCGCATCATTATAGCCGATAACATTTCTTGCAAATTCTACAATAGATAGCTGCATGCCAAGACAAAGGCCTAAATATGGGATGCTATGTTCTCTCGCATAACGGATGGAATAAAGCATTCCATTAATGCCCCTATCGCCAAAGCCTCCGGGAACGAGGATGCCGTTTACGTCTCCAAGGATATCCGCTATATTATCTGTCGTTACGGTTTCAGAATCCACCCATTTAAGGTTAACGACGCAGCGGTTAGAAATACCGCCATGTTTCAAGGCCTCCACAACACTAATATAAGCGTCATGGAGCTGTGTATATTTTCCGACAAGCGCTATCGTAATTTCATCGGTAGGCGTCCGTAAAGATTCTACCATAGCTTTCCAGTCGGCTAGATCCGGCTCGGGACAATCCAGGTTCAGGCATTCGCACGCAACTTGGGCAAGGCGTTCTTTCTCCATCGCTAGAGGCGCTTCATACAGATATTCTACATCAAGGTTTTGCAACACATGATTGCTTGGCACGTTACAGAACAATGCTATTTTGTCTTTGAGGCCCGGCTCTAACGGATATTCGCTCCGGCATACAATGATATCCGGCCGGATGCCCATTCCCTGCAATTCCTTAACGCTTGCCTGCGTCGGCTTGGTCTTCATTTCCTGCGACACACGAAGATAGGGAATCAGAGTGACGTGTATCAGAATCGCGTTCTCGCGGCCCACTTCATGCTGGAACTGGCGGATGGATTCTAAGAACGGCTGGCTTTCGATATCGCCCACCGTGCCGCCCACTTCGATAATAGCGATTCTCGTTTCTTCATCTGTAAAGTTGCGGTAGAAACGGCTCTTAATTTCATTGGTAATGTGTGGGATCACCTGTACCGTGCCGCCGCCGTAATCGCCACGGCGTTCTTTCTGTAATACGGACCAATACACTTTTCCCGTTGTTACATTGGAATTCTTGTCTAGATTTTCATCAATGAACCTTTCATAATGTCCTAAATCCAAGTCAGTCTCCGTCCCGTCTTCCGTAACGAATACTTCCCCGTGCTGGATTGGATTCATTGTACCCGGATCAATATTGATATATGGGTCGAACTTTTGCATCGTTACCTTGTAACCACGCGCTTTTAATAAACGTCCTAAAGACGCAGCGGTAATTCCCTTGCCAAGACCGGAAACGACACCGCCTGTCACAAATACATACTTTACTGCCATGTCTGCCTCTCTCTTATCGTTTATGTTATTTTGCTCACACGAACTTTTATGCCGTAAGGAGCAACGTTCCAAATCTTTCTCACACTATTATACAATGTTGGCACCGGAAAAATCTACTGGAAAAGAGAATTTTGTGAAAAAACTTTAGAAATCTTTAATACTTGTGTCCACAAATTCATAATTAT
The DNA here is from genome assembly GCA_910578845.1 of uncultured Lachnospiraceae bacterium. Taxonomy (GTDB): domain Bacteria; phylum Bacillota; class Clostridia; order Lachnospirales; family Lachnospiraceae; genus UBA3282. The sequence continues at coordinate 12,952 of CAJTSL010000015.1, read as the reverse complement.
CTTATTGATTTATAGAAATGGACTCCATATAATAAGAAATAGATGCTATAGAAAGTGAGGGTTCCTCATCAATGAGTAACAATTTAAACCAATATGATGGTAATTATAATAATGGTGGTAATAACCCCAATAGGGGACAGGATAACAAAGGCGGCTCGGGAGGGCCAGGCGGTTCTGGCGGGAACGGGAACGACCCGAAGAAGCAGAGCCTTATCATTCTTGTCATTGCTGCGCTGATTACGCTGCTGAGTATCAGCATGTTCATGAAATTCCTGACCGGATCGACGAATAAGGAGATTTCGTATAATGAGTTTATTGATATGATAGAGCAAGGGAAAGTGGAAAGCGTTCTGGTGGAATCCGACCGCATTACGGCTTATCCGCACAAAACGAATGTGGCGAATCCATTTCTTTTGTACTCATATGGCAATAATACGACTTACTATACGGGGAAAATGGAAGATGATGATACGCTGGCGGCAAGGCTGCTGGAACATGATATAGAGATCAGGAAGCAGGTAGCGGACAGTTCTAGTCTGATCATTACGATTTTGGTGTATTATATATTGCCAATCTTGCTGATGTGGGGGTTATTAAGCCTCTTATTCCGGAAGATGGGAAAAGGCGGCCCGATGGGGGTTGGCAAAAGCAATGCCAAAGTTTACGTGCAGAAAGAGACCGGTATTACCTTCCAGGATGTTGCGGGAGAAGATGAGGCGAAAGAATCGCTTGTAGAAGTCGTAGACTTTCTGCATAATCCCGGGAAATATTCTAAGATAGGAGCGAGGCTTCCCAAAGGCGCGCTTCTAGTGGGGCCTCCTGGTACTGGTAAGACGTTGTTAGCCAAAGCAGTGGCAGGTGAAGCGCATGTGCCGTTTTTCTCCTTATCCGGTTCGGATTTCATAGAATTATATGTGGGAGTCGGTGCATCACGTGTCCGTGACCTGTTCAGGGAGGCGGAGAAGAATGCTCCCTGTATCGTGTTTATTGATGAAATTGATGCCATCGGCAGAAGCCGTGACTCGAAATACGGTGGCGGGAACGAGGAAAGAGAGCAGACGCTAAACCAGCTCCTTTCCGAGATGGATGGTTTTGATGGGAAAAAAGGGATTATCATCCTGGCGGCTACAAACCGGCCGGAAATATTGGATAAGGCGTTGCTGCGCCCGGGACGTTTTGACAGAAGGATTATCGTGGATAAGCCGGACTTAAAAGGACGTGTGGAGATCTTAAAAGTGCATGCGAAAGATGTCCTGATGGATGAATCGGTTGATTTAGATGAGATAGCGCTTGCTACTTCCGGAGCGGTTGGCTCCGATCTTGCGAACATGATAAACGAAGCTGCGATTAACGCGGTGAAGATGGGCAGGGAATTCGTCAGTCAGAAAGACTTGTTCGATGCAGTAGAGCAAGTGCTTGTAGGGAAAGAGAAGAAAGACAGGATCATGAGCAAAGAAGAGCGCAAGATCGTTTCTTACCATGAAGTCGGACATGCACTTGTCAGCGCGTTACAGAAAAATTCTGAGCCGGTACAGAAAATTACGATTGTCCCAAGAACGATGGGGGCGCTTGGCTATGTCATGCATGTGCCGGAAGAAGAGAAATACTTGGATACCGAGGCGGAATTGCGGGATCGGCTGGTAGGACTGTTAGGAGGGCGTGCGGCAGAAGAAATTGTCTTCGACACTGTGACGACAGGAGCCGCGAACGATATTGAACAGGCGACCAGCATTGCCCGGAACATGATCACCAGATTCGGTATGAGCAAGAAGTTTGGGCTGATGGGCCTTGCGACCGTAGAAAGCCAATACCTGGATGGCAGAGCATCTTTGACATGTTCTGATGTGACGGCGGCAGATATTGATACGGAAGTAATGAAGCTTCTGCATGACAGCTATAAACAGGCGAAGAAATTGCTCAAGTCGAACCGGGAGATTATGGATAAATTGGCAGCGTATCTGATTGAGAAAGAGACGATCACTGGTAAAGAGTTCATGAAAATCTACCGGAAGGAAAAAGGCATTCCTGAGCCGGAAGAAGATGAGAAAAATAAAAAAGGGAAAAAGGGAAAAATAGAAAAGGAAACTAAGGCGGATGCGGAATCTGACAAGGGAACGGCCGCCGTTGCGGAAAATAATGCAGGGAACGGATATCCAGGCAACGAAGCTCGCAAGGAAGCATGGAATGCGCCATATACTGGGCCGGGTGTAGAAAGCCAGAATATACGGCGAGATGATACGTGGCAGCAGACGGATGCAAGACAGGAACGGCAAGACGGCGTAAGCGTGGGATTATTTTCTCATTCCAGCCTGGCAGCGGATGCCACGCAAAGCTCACAGAATGTACCGGGAGCTAACCCCAAAGCGGAACCTGGCGTGGATACAGTAACGGAGGAGCCGGATAAGACCGAGCCTGACGGAAAAGAAAGCGAATAGATAAAAGAATGAATTGGCTTTAGAGAGAAGCAGGCGTCGGCTTGCTTCTTTTTCTAATTTACAGGGATTCATAGTTTTGGTAGACTGGAAGATAGAGATTAGAAGGAGAGATTGCGTGATGGAAAAAAGGAAACAGGCGTTTAATCCCTATCTGCCTTCATGGGAATATATACCGGATGGGGAACCTTATGTATTTGGAGACAGAATTTATATTTATGGCTCTCATGATTACTATAACGGCTATGTTTTTTGCCTGGGCGATTATGTGTGTTGGTCAGCGCCGATAGATGATCTGGGCAGTTGGCGGTATGAAGGCGTTATTTACCGGAAAGTACAAGACCCGCTGAATCAGGGAGGGAAAATGTGCCTATACGCGCCGGATGTCACAGTAGGGCCTGATGGAAGATATTATCTGTATTATGTGTTGGATAAGGTATCAGTTGTTTCAGTAGCGGTCTGTGATACACCTGCCGGAAAATATGAATTTTATGGCTACGTACAGTACCCGGATCATACGAAGCTCGGTGAAAAAGAATGGGATGAGCCGCAGTTTGACCCGGGCGTGATCACGGAGGGCGGCAAGACATATTTATATACCGGTTTCTGCCCCAAGGGAGATAAATCCCGCTCAGGAGCAATGGTCACCGTATTGGATGCCGATATGCTGACAGTGTTGCAAAAACCGGAAATCGTAGTCCCCGGATATGAGTACAGTAAGGGAACCGGGTATGAAGGGCATGCTTTTTTTGAAGCGCCTTCTATCCGTAAAATAGATGATGTCTATTATTTCATTTATTCTTCGGAAGTGATGCATGAACTATGTTATGCGACTAGTAAAGAGCCTACGGGCAATTTCGTATATGGAGGCGTGCTTGTCAGTAATTGCGATATGCATATTGACACTTATAAGCCGGCTCAAATGCCTGCGGCATATGGCGCGAATAACCATGGGAGCATAGTAAAAGTAAAAGACGCCTGGTATATATTCTATCATCGCCATACGAACGGCACATGGTATTCAAGGCAGGGATGTGCAGAAAGAATCCATCTGCGCGTGGACGGAAGCATCCCGCAAGCGGAGATCACTTCTTGTGGGTTAAATCAGGGAGCATTGCACGGGGAAGGAGAGTATCCGGCCTATATTGCCTGTCATTTATTTACAGAGCAGGAGTCTGTTTATGTTGGCGGGGATGCTTACCCTAAGATCGTGCAGGATGGCAGGGACGGGGATGAAGAAGCCGGATATGTCACAAATATTAAAGATTCTGCAACGATAGGATTTAAATATTTTGCTTGCCGGAACGTGAGAAGAATCGGTATCGCAACACGGGGATATATGAAAGGGGCATTCCAGATAAAAACAAAATGGGACGGCCCGGTTTTGGGAGAGATACCAGTCCACAATACGAACGTATGGGAGTGGTACTGGACGGATGTCGTGATCCCGGACGGAAATAACAGTATTTACTTTACTTATAGAGGGGACGGCAATGTCAGCCTACAGGCGTTTGCCTTGAATGACAGAACTTAGGGTGTCCGTTCCGGGGAATGGACGCATATGGAGGGAGACAGGAATGTTTGATGTTACGGAAGAACTGAAGAAACTTCCCAATAGCCCGGGAGTCTACATTATGCATGATGTGGATGATACGATTATCTATATTGGCAAGGCGGTTAACCTGCATAACAGGGTACGCTCTTATTTCCGTAAGATTGTAGGGCGTGGCCCGCAAATTGACAAAATGGTAGAGCAGATCGCGCGGTTTGAGTACATTGTGACTGATTCGGAGTTAGAAGCGCTTATTCTAGAGAATAATCTGATAAAAGAGCATTCTCCTAAATACAATACGATGTTAAAGGATGATAAGACATATCCGTATATTAAAGTGACTTTAGGAGAAGAGTACCCACGGATTCTGTTTTCCCGGGAAATCAAGAAGGACCGCTCTAAATACTTCGGGCCGTATACGAGCGCGGCGGCAGTGAAAGATACAATAGAGCTGATGAATAAATTGTATCAGTTAAAGACCTGTAATAGAAAGCTTCCAAGAGATATCGGCATAGAACGCCCTTGCCTGAATTTTCACATTAAGCAATGCCTTGCGCCCTGCCAGGGGTATATTAGCAAAGAAGAATACCGTGCGCGGATCGAGCAGGCGCTGGATTTCTTAAATGGGAACTATAAGCCTATCTTGCGGGAATTAGAGCAAAAGATGCAGGAAGCATCCGAAGAGCTTGCATTTGAAGAAGCGATCCGTTACCGGGACTTATATAACAGCGTAAAGAGCGTAGCGCAGAAGCAGAAGATAACGGATAGCGGCGGTGAAGATAAAGACATCATAGCGTTAGCCAAAGATGAAAGCGATGCGGTCGTACAGGTCTTCTTTGTGCGGGACGGCAGATTAATCGGAAGGGAACATTTCTATATGATGCGCGTGGCAGGCTATGATAGGGCACAGATTCTGTTGGATTTCGTCAAACAGTTCTATGCGGGGACACCTTATATCCCCAAGGAACTGATGCTACAGGAAGAGATCGCAGATGTTGGGATATTAGAGAAATGGCTTACCATGCGCAAAGGCAGCAGAGTCTATCTTCGTGTGCCTAAGAAGGGAAGCAAGGAGAAATTAGTAGAACTTGCCGCACAGAACGCCAAACTGGTATTAAGCCAGGATAAGGAGCGGATAAAGCGTGAAGAAGGACGGACGATCGGGGCAGTCAAGGAAATTGCGAAGCTGCTTGAGCTAGAGGATATTTACCGGATGGAGGCATTTGATATTTCTAATATCAGTGGCTTTGCCAATGTCGGTTCCATGGTAGTCTATGAGAAAGGAAAGCCCAAGCGCAGCGATTACCGTAAGTTTAAGATCCAGTCCGTATCCGGCCCGGATGATTATGCCTGCATGAAAGAAGTGCTTACGCGGCGATTCGTACATGGCATGGAAGAAAGGGCGGAACTAAACAGAAAAGAAATTGATAAAGAATTTGGCAGTTTTACGAAATTCCCGGATCTGTTACTGATGGATGGCGGAAGAGGGCAGGTCAATATTGCGCTACAGGTGCTGGATGAGTTGCATATAGATATTCCAGTGTGCGGCATGGTGAAAGACGATAACCATAGGACGAGAGGACTATATTATCATAATGTGGAGATCCCGATTGATACGCGCTCGGAAGGATTTAAACTGATTACGAGGATCCAGGACGAAGCGCACCGGTTTGCGATCGAATATCATCGATCCCTGCGCTCCAAATCACAGGTCAAATCAGTATTGGATGATATTCCTGGCGTTGGGCCTGCCAGAAGAAAAGCATTGATGAAGCATTTCAAATCCATTGATGAGGTAAAAAATGCTTCGATAGCGCAATTATGTGAGGTTTCAGAGATCCCGGAACATATTGCCGGACAGATTTATCATTTTTTCCATTCGCAGGAAGCGCCGCCCGCAGGAGATTGATATTGCAGTGTTAGTGTGATAAAATATAAGCGATAGAGTGATGCCATGAATGGCGTCAGAGATAGTTGGATCTTTAGCATGACGATTATGCGGAAGGTAAAGGAGATGGGGTATGGCGAGCATTAGTTTGACGAAAGTGATAGACAAATGGAAGTGGGAGAATTTGACACCGGAAATTGATATTTCCAAGATCAAAATTACACAGCCTGACATTAATAGGCCTGCATTACAGCTTGCAGGTTATTTTGAACATTTTGAAGCGACCCGTTTGCAAGTAGTAGGATTTGTAGAGTACTCCTATATGAATGGGTTAGATAAAGAAGTGCAGATTGAAATATTTGAGAAGCTATTGAACAATCCGATTCCCGGCATTGTTTTCTGTAGGGAGCTGCATCCGAATGATCTATTCAAAGAGATCGCTATTAAGCATGGCGTGCCGCTTTTGATGAGCAATAAGGCGACTTCAGCATGTATGGCGGAGATCATCAGATGGCTGAATGTGCAGCTTGCTCCTTGCATTTCTATTCATGGCGTATTGATTGACGTTTATGGAGAAGGCGTCCTGATTACCGGGGAAAGCGGCATCGGTAAATCAGAAGCAGCGTTAGAGCTGATCCAGAGAGGGCATCGTCTTGTAACGGATGACGTGGTCGAGCTAAGACGTGTCAGCGCCGATACTTTAATCGGTTCCGCTCCGAATATCACCAAGCACTTCATAGAACTGCGTGGCATCGGCATCGTGGATGTTAAAGCGCTTTTTGGTGCGTCTAGCGTAAAAGATACACAAAATATTGACCTCGTCATTCATCTGGAAGACTGGGACAAGGATAAAGAATATGACCGTTTAGGCATGGAAGAGGAATATATTGAATACCTTGGAAATAAAGTAGTCTGCCATAATATTCCTATTAGGCCGGGACGTAATCTCGCCATTATCTGTGAATCGGCAGCCGTAAACCACCGCCAGAAGAAGATGGGTTACAATGCAGCGCAGGAACTGTACCAGCGTGTACAGAAATCCTTGGCGCAGAGGCGTGATGAGGAAGATGATTAAAAGTATAAAATATAAGAATGAGAGGGAAGAGATATGGCAAGTCATGTATTTGGAGTAGACGTAGGAGGCACCACTGTTAAGCTGGGATTATTTGATATCCAGGGAAATGTCCTTGATAAATGGGAGATTCCCACCAGGACTGCGGGCAATGGCAAGGATATACTGCCGGATATCGCGGCCAGTATCCGTGGGAAGATGGAAGAGAAGCAACTTGGGAAAGGGGATGTAGCAGGCGTTGGAATAGGCGTACCGGGGCCGGTAGACGGAAATGGCATAGTGCATAAAGCGGTGAACCTGGGCTGGAGCCAGTTTAATATGAAAGAAGAAATGTCAAAACTGCTAGACGGGATGCGCGTAGAAGGTGGTAACGATGCAAACGTGGCAGCTCTGGGAGAGATGTGGAAAGGCGGCGGACAAGGTTATCGGAACCTGGTCGCTGTGACGCTCGGGACTGGCGTTGGCGGAGGCATCATTATCAACGGAGAGATTATGACAGGCGCTACGGGAGCAGGCGGAGAAATCGGGCATATTCATGTAGAAGACAATGAAACAGAGGAATGTGGCTGCGGCAATTACGGATGTCTGGAAGAATATGCTTCTGCAACAGGAATTACCAGGCTTGCCAAAAGAGCGTTGCAGGCAAGCGATAAAGATAGCGTGTTGAGGAACGGAGAAATTTCTGCTAAAACAGTCTTCGATGCGGTAAAAGCAAATGATGAGCTCGCGATAGAGATTGCGAAGCAGTTTGGGGAATATCTGGGGAAAGGCCTTGCTGTCATCGCAGGCGTTATCAATCCGGAGATATTTGTCATTGGCGGTGGTGTTTCCAAAGCAGGAGAAGTATTGTTTGATTATATTAAGCCACCGTATGAGAGAACAGTATTCCATGGCAGCAAAGAAGCCGTTTTTGCGCTTGCTACGTTGGGGAATGACGCAGGCATATATGGTGCGGCGAAAATGGTATTAGATTGAAAAATCATGCTAATACACTCATTTTCAACCCGCAATTTGAGTCAGAGCCGGGGATATGCATTGATCGCAGTCGGAAATTTGAGATTTCTGACGCGTGCCGGAGCAGTAGCCTGCTCTGAAATGGGGATTAGGTTGAAAATGTGCCGGAGCGGAAGAGGAATATGAATATTCAGCTAGGATTTTGGCATAAGATATAATAGGCGCAGCAAGAGCAGGCTGCGTTATCAGAAGCGCTAAATATTGAAGTATATTTTAAGAATGAGACGGTGCGGAAATTGAGTTTGAAAACATCCATATATGAGCATATTGAAAATATCATTCCGAAAGAAAGAATGCTTTTTGACGAGCCTATGAGCAAACATACGACTTTCAGGGTAGGGGGAGACGCGGCTTGCATGATTCTGATCGAGCAGGAAGAAGAGCTTTTGAAGCTAGTGCCCTATTTAAACCAGATTGAACATGAGTATTTTATACTGGGGAATGGCAGTAACCTTTTGGTTGGCGATAAGGGATATCGTGGCATTGTGATTAAGCTTGGGGAAGGAATGAACCGGATTGAGATAGAAGAGAACCATATCCGCGTACAGGCAGGCGCTCTTCTATCCCGGGCCGCATCGGCGGCGAGGGATGCGGGGCTTTCCGGTCTGGAGTTTGCCGCAGGAATTCCCGGGAGCATTGGCGGCGGCGTTGTCATGAATGCAGGGGCATATGACAGCGAGATGCGCCAGATTACAGAATCCGTTAAAGTGATGGACAAAGAAGGGAAGATACTCATATTAGATAACGATACAATGGAGTTCGGTTATCGTACCAGTATCATTAAGAACCGGCCTTTCATCGTGCTGGAAGTCACATTGTGCATGCAGCCGGGCGAAAAAGAAGAGATCCAGGCGAAGATGGATGAATTGATGGAGAAGCGGAAGAGCAAACAGCCGCTGAATTATCCAAGTGCGGGCAGTACTTTCAAACGTCCGGAAGGGCATTATGCGGGGAAGCTGATCATGGATGCAGGAATGCGGGGATATCGCATAGGCGGTGCGCAGGTTTCTGATAAGCATTGTGGATTTATTGTGAATACGGGAAAGGCAACTGCGGCGGATGTCAAAGAAGTGATTGAAGAGGTGCAGGCCAGGGTGAAAGAACGTTTTCACATAACACTGGAACCGGAAGTGATATTCCTGGGAGATTTCTAATAGAGAAGCAAGCGCATTAGAAGAAAAAGTAAGATTAACTAAGAATAAGTTTGCCAAGAAGATAAAAAAATACGATACTAGTGGGATAGGAAACGAAGATGAGATTTGTAGTAGTAACAGGAATGAGTGGCGGCGGTAAAAGCACGGCATTAAGAATGTTGGAAGATTTAGGGTTTTATTGTGTCGATAATCTTCCTGTCCCGCTGATTGAGAAATTCGTGGAATTGATTGTAACGCCGGGCAGTGAGATCACAAAGGTGGCATTGGGCTTAGATGTGCGTGCTGACCAGCCTTTTCATGATGCCAGAAGAGTTCTCGAAAAGCTGAAAGAGGACGGGTATTCCTTTGAGATCCTGTTCATGGATGCCGGAGATAATGTCCTTATTAAGCGTTATAAAGAGACTAGAAGAATGCATCCGCTTTCTCCCGATGGACGGATTGAGGATGGCGTTGAGAGAGAAAGGAATATTTTGAAAGAAATCCGTAAAAAAGCGGATTATGTCATAGATACGTCTAATCTGTTAACAAGAGAGTTAAAAGAGGAGATGGAACGTATTTTTGTCCTGAATGAGGAATATAATTCTTTGATGGTCACGATCCTCTCATTTGGCTTTAAGCATGGGATTCCCGCAGACGTAGACTTGGTCTTTGATGTCAGGTTTTTGCCCAATCCTTTCTATATAGATGAGCTGAAGCATAAGACAGGAAATGACAAAGAAGTGCAGGACTATGTGATGAGCTTTACCGAGGCATCCGATTTCATGGAGAAACTGGTGGACATGCTGAATTTCCTGATCCCAAACTATATTAAGGAAGGGAAGTACCAGTTAGTGGTAGGGATTGGCTGCACGGGGGGCAGGCACCGTAGCGTTACGCTTGCCAATGAACTATATAAGCATATGAAAAACCATGGGAATTACGGACTTAAATTATATCATCGCGATGTGGGAGAGAAGAACTTCTAGGGAGGACTGGCTGTATGTCATTTTCAGGAATGGTGAAAGAGGAGCTTTCAGCATATATCAGTCCGGCAAGACATTGCCAGTTGGCGGAGTTATCGGCGCTGATCCACTATGGTGCGCATGTGGCAGATGACGGGTGCCATTTAAAATTAGATATGGAAAATGAATTGGTTTCTAGAAAATGCTTTACATTATTACAAAAAACATATAATATAAATAATGTTATGCGAGAAGAAGATGAAGAGAAACTTCTTCAGGCACTTCATTTGTATAATAATGACAACCATATTATTCCATTAGATATGCCGGTCAATTCTCTCTTAATTAAGAATAGCTGCTGTACACGTGCTTTTTTAAGAGGTGTTTTCCTTTGTGTTGGTTCCATGAGCGACCCGGAGAAAAGCTACCATATGGAATTTGTCTGCAATAAGCCTGCCCAGGCAATGCAGTTGAAGGATATTATCCAGGAATTCCAGATTGAAGCGAAAGTCATAAAACGGAAGAAGTATCACGTAGTATATTTAAAAGAAGGCGCAGGAATCGTAGATTTGTTGAATGTCATGGGAGCGCATGTATCTTTAATGAATTTAGAGAACCTTCGCATTGTGAAGGAAATGCGTAATTCCATTAACAGGCGTGTAAACTGTGAGGCGGCTAATATTACCAAAACAGTGAATGCGGCATCCAAACAAATAGAAGATATCCTACTGATCCAGAAAGAGTATGGATTTGAAAATTTACCGGATAACTTACGTCAGATGGCAGAAATTCGCTTAGAATATCCGGAAGCGCCCTTGAAGGAATTAGGTGAGTATCTGAATCCGAGAGTTGGAAAATCGGGAGTAAATCATCGGCTAAGGAAATTAAGTGAGATTGCTGAGGATATGAGGTCATAAAAGGAGGAGAACTTATGGTTCAGAAATCTGTCCAAATTAAATTAGATGGAGGCTTGGAAGCAAGGCCGATCGCAATGCTTGTACAGGTTGCCAGCAAATATGACAGCAGTGTGTATATTGAGTCGGCCAGCAAAAAAGTAAACGCTAAGAGCATTATGGGCATGATGGGTCTGGGACTCAACGGTGGCGATACTGTAACCGTCATTGCTGATGGCAGTGACGAGGCGGAAGCGGTTGCAGGGATTGAGGATTTTTTAGGCGGCAGCAAGTAAGGCAGAAAATAAAGGAGATTCCCAGATGAGGGAGTCTCTTTTTCACAATGACGTATGCCCTATGAGCAAGCAGGAATGGGGGATGAAAATGAGTAAGAATATGCTTTTCGTGTATAACCCAAGAGCGGGTAAAGCAAGGATCAGGAGCAATCTGCTCGATATTATAGATGTTTTTGTGAAGGCGGGATATGAGGTGACTGCATATCCGACGCAGGCTAGTGGAGATGCGGTAAAAGCCGTGAGGGAACGGCGGGCCGGTTATGATATAGTCGTATGTAGCGGAGGTGACGGGACTTTAGATGAGGTTGTGACCGGGATGATGCAATGTGAGGAGAAATTACCCATTGGATATGTACCGGCGGGAAGCACGAACGATTTTGCAAATAGCCTTGGGATCCCGCGCAGCATGATCAAAGCGGCGGATACTGTAGTAAATGGAAGGAATTTTGGATGCGATATCGGTGCCTTTAACGATGATAGCTTTATCTATGTGGCTGCATTTGGCATGTTCACTGATGTTTCTTATGCGACCAAACAAGATATGAAGAACCTGTTAGGACATACGGCATATTTGCTGGAAGGCGTCAAAAGGCTTTCTTCCATTAAGTCATACCCGATGAGAATCAGCTATGAAGACGCATGCCTGGAAGGGGATTATATATACGGGATGATTACCAATTCTATTTCTGTTGGTGGGTTCAAAGGCATTACGGGGAAAGATGTCGAGCTAAATGACGGTTTATTCGAAGTGCTGCTGGTTAAAAGGCCTGTTAACCCTTTGGAATTGAACAACATGATAACAGCGCTAGTGGACAAGCGTACACATTCGGAATTAATCCATTGCTTTAAGACAGACAGGCTTATCATAGAGTCTGAGGAAAGAGTTGCATGGACACTGGATGGGGAATTTGGCGGGGAACACTGCAAGGCAGTGATTGAAAACTGTAAGCAAGCTCTTGAAATCAGGGTACCGGATAACGACAAAATTTCCGGATAAACTACTATAAAAGCACTTTGCATTTAACGTGTTATCTGGTATAATCCTGTTTTTGACAGTTGAGAAAGGGTAAAAACCTCACAGCCAGCATAAATACGCTGTTTGTGAGGTTTTCTTAATTGAAAAGTATGTGGCTATTTTTGCTTCTTCTGGGTCTGATTTAAAATTTTTCTCATATTTTTTTGAGAAGTAGGTAGTGTAAAATAGTTTGTGTCTTTGGAAAAAAATACCTCTTTTTTGGTAAGAATCAAGATATGACAATTCTTATCGAAAAGGAGTATTTTTATGCCAGCAACAAAACAACAAATACGACAGATTATTGCAGATAACAACCTTAACAGCGTGGCTGATGTTTACAGCCTGCTAAAGGACAGCTTCAAAGATATCCTTCAGGAACTTATGGAGGCGGAACTGGATGCTTCCCTTGGCTACGAAAAAAACCAGAAAGGTGATGCTCCCACATCCAACAAACGTAACGGGCATTCTCCCAAAACCCTCAAGAGCCAGTATGGAGAATTCCAGATCGATGTTCCAAGAGACCGTGAAGGTGAATTCGAGCCAAAGCTTATCCCTAAATACCAGAGGGATATTTCCGGCATTGAAGAAAAAGTGATCTCCCTTTATGCAAGAGGTATGAGCACAAGGGATATCCATGACCAGATACAGGAGCTTTACGGGATGGAACTGTCCGCTGAAATGGTCAGTAAGATAAC
>CAJTSL010000014.1:35133-82347 GCA_910578845.1 uncultured Lachnospiraceae bacterium | reverse complement strand
TTTGAGTATTTAATCTATTTACATTTTTATATCATAGATACAGATAGGATTCAAATAATTTTTGAAAATATAGATGTAGAAAAAGAATCGTGAAAAAAAATAGAAAAAAGCAAAAACTAACAAGATATTGTTAAAAAGTAGAAAAAAACGGTTAGAGCATACTAGATTTAGTATTGTACAAATTTGCGAAAAGCAGACATGCAATATGATACAATTTATGTTTCATTTGTGATTGGCCTATATTATGGCAAGGGAGATGGTGGTAAAAGTGGAATGGATCCATTATTATGAGTCGCCGCTTGGGAAGATTATGCTTGCAAGCGATGGGGAGGCATTAAACGGCCTATGGTTTACCGGACAGAAATATTTTGCGGCAACGTTGGAGGAAACGCATGAAGAGAAGAAACTGGCAGTCTTTGATTTGGCAGATACGTGGCTGGATACCTATTTTAGCGGAAAAGCGCCAGATTTCATGCCGCCGCTTGCGATGAAAGCAACGCCTTTTAGGCGGGCGGTATGGGAAATTATGTTAACGATACCGTTTGGGCAGACTATGGCTTATCAGGAGATTGCGGACAGGATTGCTAAGCAAAGAGGTATTCCCTCTATGTCGGCACATGCTGTGGGCGGCGCTGTCGCGCATAATCCGATTTCCCTTATGATACCGTGCCATCGGGTTGTAGGAAGCAACGGGAGCCTGACAGGATATGCGGGCGGATTAGATAAGAAAGAGTGGCTGCTGGCAATGGAGAGAAGGGGGCAAGAAGATCAGTAGACTGTTTCATTGAAGAGGAAGATGTTATTTTTGCTATATTTTCCGCTAATTTTGCGTAGTATATTGTAATATCGGCTATAAATTTATATAATTTACGCAATAGATTACGGAGGACAAAAGCATGGATAAAAGCAAAGACAAGGGCGAAAGCAAGGTTAGAATTGTCGATAAAAGTTCTGTTGTAGCGGATACGATTCATGGACAAATTACAATTAGTTCTTTTGAAAAAGACGTTATGGCAACGACTTTTTTTAATCGTTTGCACGGGATTCATCAAAATTCTACAGCGTATATGACATTTCCTACGAACCGTACAAAAAGGGTAGAGCACTCATTTGGCACAATGTATTTGTGTGGAAATATCTTTAGCTATGCGATCTGCAATGCGTCTGATGAGGATAAGCTAATCTTTTTCCAAAAAGCGTCAGCTAAAATTTCGGAAATTATTCAGTCGATTCAAAAAAATGAGAATTATAGTCCTAAGCTAGGTGGCTTAATGAAGAAAGCAAAAACGAATTATGATAGATTAGAGGTTAGAGGAGGCATTTATGATCGGGTGACACCGGGGAACTTAGAAAGCGAACAACAGAAAATATTCCTTATTATGTTTGAAGCTATACGTATTTCCGCACTCTTGCATGACGTTGGGCATCCCCCGTTCAGCCATATTACGGAGTTTGCATTAAAGAATGTGTATGAACGGATAAAAGAGGAGAGCCTGGAAAATGATACGGTTAGAGAATTTAAAGATATTATGTCAGGCTTTTTTGAAGAAAAGGGGGACTTGCATGAGCAGATGGGGAATAGCATTGCGGAAGCTTTGCTAAAAGATGCTGTTGTAGCGATAAAGGAGGAAGAAGCAAAAGATGACCTGATCTATAACAGGCAATTATTTCGCTTGATTGTAGGTGAAATGGCGCTATGCATCTTAAAAGAAAAAGAAATTTTTTATAAAGATTTGCATAGTATTATATCAGGTACGCTTGATGGTGACCGCCTTGACTATGTGAACAGAGACGCTATAAATTCGGGGTTCAGTGTGGGACTGATAGAGTATGAGCGTTTAATTTCCAGTATGCAGTTAAATAGGAAAAAAGAAAATGGGCAGGAGCATTTCATTTTTTGCCCATGTACGAGCGTGATCAACACAGTAGAAGATTTTCTGCTGCGAAGGTGGAACTTGTATTGCAATATTATTTATCATCATCATGTTGTGAAGACAGACTATTTACTGCAAAGAAGCATAGAAGAAATTGCATACAGCTATTTGAAAGAAGATAAGGATCAATGTCCGGCAGATAAAGGAGACGATAGCTGTCATTATATTCTTCCTTATGATATATCCGGGATTTGGAAAGCGATTCAGTATCAGGCTTCGTCATTAGAAAGAGGATATTCCGTTATTCAGTGGGATGATGCATGGCTGACTACGGTATTGAAGAAAGAGTTTTTTGAAAAAAGAGTAGACGAGACTTCGGCTTTGAACAAAATGTTGACAGAATTGCTGACAAATAAGAGAAGATATGCTTCTATCATTAAACGAAAAGAATCGTTCGGTGTCATTGATAAATCCGTAGCGCAAGAAATAGCGAAAAAAGAAGTAGAAATCAGGAATGCCATAACGCTGTTGAAAAATAAAAGTATTGTTAAAGATAAAGATAACGGTTTCCATATTTGTAAGGAGGAAGATAAAGAGAAAGCGGAAAAAAAGGAAGGGTTCGATATAAAGAACTTTTTGGATGAAATAGAAGAGGTGTTGCATAAATCTGGTAATTATAGCCAAAAGGGCGATCTGACTGATAACGATGGCTTTTTGCTTGTTCTGATCCAAAAGACATTATCTTTCACAACGTGTAAGGATATTTTGTATGAGATTATTGCAGATGCGGCAAAGAAGCGATATGGAGAGGAATGCTTTGTTGTATTCAAAGCGCCTAAGACCGGGACATCGAAAGATTCCTATATCTATAAGAAGTATTATGAAAATCCAGATGAAAAAGTGGTGAGACTGAACGCGGTATCGGATATTGATAAGATCCTGACAAGCAATCTTTGCTTTCAGCCATTCTTTTTTCTCTATGTAGATATAGAGCGGACTGCGTCGAAGGATTTTGATTTTGCAGCCGAAAGGGAAGCGCTAGGTGCTTTGATTGCTAGTGGTGTCTGTGAATATCTCATTCATTTTATCAACAATATATAGATAAAAGAGACTTTCAAAACACAAAATATTGACATTATTATGGAATATGGTATAATGAAAAACAATTAAATTTAGGAGGGAATCTTATGTGCGTGGTTGAAATGGATTTGTCTAAGGATGAGAATTTGGATTTTGCAATTTATAATCTGATTCTGGAGCAGGGAAAGGCTGAGTTTACGAAGGATTGTATTATTAATCAGCTTAAAACCTATCAGGGGATTCCCGATGAGAGTAAATTAGAAAGTAGAGTTAAGAAATTTATTAATTTCTGGTTGGATAGAGGCTTGTTGCGGCAGCGGTGGGACATGTATTCCCTCATTTAATTTGTCTGTCCATAATTATATGAAAAATGCCTTTGAGATTTCCCTAAAATCAGCAATCCCATCGGCATTTTTTCATGTCAACATGGTTATCATCTTTAAACAGGACCTGTTCTTCTAAGAGCAGGTTTTTCTGTGCATAGAAATGCGGCGCTAACTTTCCGTCATGGTTAACGATCCGGTGACAGGGATAGTCGCCGTAATACTGCGCCATGCTAAGGACTTTCCCGACGAGCCGGGCATGATTGTCCATGCCGATTAATTTTGCAATCTGCCCGTAAGAAGCGACTTTGCCTTCCGGGATTTCCTCCACAACCGATAAGATTTCATATATGAATTCTTCATTTAGAACTACAGACATTTCTATACCCCTTCTATCCGTCTTTGGTCTTGTCAATTACCAGAGCCAATTCCCTTATGCCAAATTTCCTGTATAGTAATAGAATACCATATCAATCAGCGTATTTGTATGCAAGGCTTATGTTTTACTGAAAATTATGTCAGAATTTGAAAACTTTTTCCGGGCTCATGACAACATATACATGCAAGGGCAAATCTTTGCAAGTCGGCTTGGAAGAAGAAGGAGGATGGCTGCTATGAATAATGACGAATTTGAGCGGTTTGTCTTGAAGTTTGGAAAGGATATTCTGCGTTTTTGCCGGATGACAGCCGGGGATGCGGAAGACGGGGACGAACTGTATCAGGACACGATGCTCAAACTGCTGGAGAAAAAGAAAAGACTGGACTCTATGCAGAATACAAAGAGTTATGCTTTATCCACCTCAATTTATCTATGGAAAAACAGGAAGAAAAAATATGCGAACAGGATGAGGCTGGTTCCGATTGACAGTATGGACGAGATGTCCGATGAGGGATATGAGTTTTCTGATCATGACAGCGATGCCTCTCCGGAACATATTGTGCTGAGACAAAATGAGGCAGATATGATCCAGGAAGTCGTCAAAACCCTGCCGGAGAAGTACAGAATACCGATCTATCTGTATTATTCGACAGATATGCAGATAAATGAGATATCGAAGATTCTTGGACTGCCGGAAGGAACCGTCAAAAGCCGGATGCGCAAAGCAAAGGAACAGTTAAAGGAAAAATTGGAGGCGATAGGATATGACAGATGAAAAATTGAATCAAATCTTAAAGCAAGCCCTTGCTCCTGCAATAAGTGACGAAGAAATCCAAGTGCATAGAAGGAGGAAGAATAGCGTGGAAAATCCATATATGGAAGATTTTTCACACGCAAATAAGTGTTTGCGCCCGAATTCGCAAGTTGAGCAAGAATGGAGGATTAAAATGAAGAAATTTGGTAAAATAGGAATGGCGGTGGCGGCAGCAGTGGCAGCCGTTGTGATTGGAATTGGCGGGTTAGGATATTTGAACCCGGTACTGGCAGCTAAGATTCCGTTAATTGGTAAAATTTTCGAAGAGGTTGAGGATGATGCTACCTATTCGGGAGACTATATGGATAAGAAAACGGTTCTGACAAATGAGGATCATGCGGGGAAATTGGATACATCGGACTATACCATATCCGATAAAGGAATCACGTTGACCGCATCGGAAGTCTATTGTGATGGATATTCCATATTCCTCACGGTGAATATTGAAGCAGAAGAAGCCGATTTTACGCATATACCGGGACATTATACAGGCACGGATATTGCAGATGAGCGGATAGCCGCGGGATTTTATATAGGCGGAACATGGAGCGTGGATGGAAGTTCTCCGGAATGGCTCGATAATACGTTTGATGGTGAAGTGATCGACAGCCATACATTTGCAGGCATGCTGAAGATAGACCTTGCACAGAAACATACAGGCAGCGGCGAACTTAATTTAAATGTAGACGGTCTTGGTTATGATGATGACAGGATGCTTGATGGCGAGGAAATATCAGCGTCTCATTGGACAGATGGAAATTGGGATATCGCCATTCCATTTACGGTAAATGGAACAGATGTAAAAACAATTGAAGTGGGTGAGAAAAAGGAGAATATTACACTGGAAGATGTAGTGGTATCTCCGTATCAGGTAATCGTCCATGTGACAACACCGGGAGAGCAGAGAGAACTGACAGACGACAGGAGGGAGAAGCTGCTTTCAAAAGATCCTGATATGACAGATGCAGAGATGTTTGAGCTTCTTGGGTGGTCTTATGAGCCCTGCTATACGATCTGCTTTAATCAGGATGAGGAACTGCTTTATCCGGATACGGAAATGGCAGGCAGAGCCGGATTTGCTGTCCAGGGGAAAGCGATAGAAACATTGTATGTGTTCATTTTTGACAATTTTGATGATTGGATTCAGATGGAGAAGGAAGGAATGAACAGTAGTGTGGCGGATAAGGCTGTCATTGCTAAGGAAGTTCATGTAGAGTGAGTAGATCGAGGTCCTAAAACAGCTTCAACATAACAGCTTCGAATCAATTGACTTCCTATGAATTGTATAGTAAGATGAATGGTATCAATATATCTAATAGTAATATTACTATTAGGTATATACGCAATAGAGACAAATGTTGGCAATCATGGCGGCCGGCAGATTCTATAGCGCATTACAGCTAGATTTGTGTGGCGGGAGGATATCTCATGGATACTATCATACTAGGGCTTCTGTTATTGCAGAGCAGGACGATTTATCAATTGCGGGAGCGGATCGGGAAGGGCCTACATCTGATGTATAGCAGCAGCATGGGCAGCATACAGGCGGCTGTTAAGAAGCTTTTATGCGCCGGTTATATCAGTTATGAAGAATGTGTTGAGAAGGGGAAGTATAAGAAAATTTATGTGATTACGCAGAAGGGGCGGCAGCATTTTGCGGAATGGGTAAATGCACCGATGGAGACGCAGAATATGAAAAATCCCGAGCTTTCCAAATTGTATTTTATGGGTTATTCGGAGAAAGAAAACCGCAGCGGTAGTATTGAGACTTATCTGTCAGGTTTACGGGAGCAACACCGGCTTCTATGCATGATATGTGAGGAAGCAGATGGAAGCGGCGTACCTGTAGAATACCAGGATGTTTTCCATTATCAGCTCGTAGCAGCGCGGTATGGGAGGGATCTGATGAAATTCAATATAGAATGGTATGAAAAACTTCTAGAAGAAATGGAGGGAAAGTAATGCGGCAGTTGCGGTTAGAGAATTCTCCGATCGTATATTATATCAGTGGGAAGGAACATGAGGAATGGGTGTTATTGTTGCATGCTGCATTTGTCAGCCATGAAATGTTCCGCGAGCAGATTACATATTTCGGGGATAAGTATAATATGTTAGCGCCTGATATCATCGGGCATGGGCAGTCTACAGATACGAGAAAAGGTGAGAGCATCGAGCATATGTCATCTTGGATCAATGAGATTCTGGCAAAAGAAGGAATTGGGAAAGTCCATATCATAGGTGTTTCTTTAGGCGCGGTCTTAGCGCAGGATTTTGCCAATCATTACCCGCAGGCAGTGAAATCCCTGGCATGTTTTGGCGGGTATGATATCAATCATTTTGATATGGCTTTGCAAAAAGAAAACGGCAAAGCGCAGATGTTTATGATGATCAAGGGTCTCTGTAGCGTGAAATGGTTTGCCAAAGCCAATAAGAAGATCTCGGCATATTCTGAGCAGGCACAGAATGACTTCTATGACATGAATATACAATTTCCGAAGAAGTCCTTCCGGTATCTGGCTTCTTTAAGCCGTATGGTAAATGTATGTGAGACGAAGAAAAGGGCATATCCGTTGCTCATCGGGTGTGGAAGGCATGATGTTCCTGCGGCGCATAAAGCGATGGAAATGTGGAAGGAGACAGAGCCGGAGAGCCGGGCCGTTATTTTCGAACAAGCAGGGCATTGCGTCAACATGGATGTGCCGGAAGCGTTCCATAAGGTGATGGAAGAATTCTGGAAGAGCTGATGTCGGCACGGAGTGGCAATTTATCGAATACGGGTTGATAATGGAATTGCTTTTTTTCCCTAATTAGCGTATACTAATGCATACAAAAATTTGAGGCAGGGGGATACTATATGGGAAATAAGGTAAGACGGTTCAGCATTCGATGGAAGATCTTGCTTCCGGCTACGGTTTCAATTATTGCCATGTGTGTGATTATGGGTGCAAACGCGTATATCCGGATTAAGACCGGCATGATCCAGTTAGGTGTGGAAGAGGCGATGATGGCTGCTTCGATCGCGAAGAACGTGGTTAATGGGGACAACCTGGCCAATATGGGAGAAGATTTTGAGAATACGGCCGGATACCAGGAGGCTTTGACGAGCTTGCGGCAGATCCAGGGCATCTGCGATATTGCCTATTTGTATACTTTGCATACGGATGATAACAGTCATCTCTATTATGGTGTTGATACGGACGATGGGGCAGAGCAGAAGCGGCCTGGGGATGTATTCGAAGGTGAGTATGCAGAGTTTGAGGATGTATTTGCCGGACATGAATATGTACAGGATTATATTGATGAGACGAGCGATGGCGACCTGATCTCCGCTTATATGCCTATATACGACAGTTCGGGAGCCGTAGTGGCAGTGCTTGGATGCGATTATGATGCGGCTTACGTAGCGGAAAGGATAGAAGGCGCGCGTAACAGTATCTTTCAGATTTCCGCCTTTTGCCTCGTACTGGCATTATTAATATTGAATATCATTGTGAACCGGATGATGAGAAACTTAAAGAAGGTAGATTTCAAGATTTATGATTTGGTGCATAATGAAGGAGACCTGACACAGAAACTGGATATTTCTTCCGGCGATGAGTTAGAGCGGATTGCAGGCAATGTCAATGCTTTGCTGGAGTATATCAGGGGGATCATGATAAACATTTCCGCTAATTCCATGCAGCTTGGCACGTCCGCCGGGACAATTGCCGGAAGCCTTTCTAACGCAAAGGACAATATATCAGATATATCCGCTACGATGGAGCAGATGAGCGCGGCAATGGAGGAAACAAGCGCTTCTTTATATCAGGTGAATGACTCGGCTCTCCATATATCACAGAGCATCGGCGAAATTGCCAAGAAGGCTTCTTCGGAACGGGACGAAGCGGCAGAGATCATGGAAAAAGTGCAGAGTATCTATGAGACGGCTGAAACGGACAGGGCAGGAGCAGAGCGGCTTGCAGCGGAGATGTCAGGCAATGTGAATGAACGGATAAGGCGTTCTAAAGCAGTGGAACAGATTGGCGCTCTGACCGCAGAGATCATCAGTATCACTGACCAGACAAGCCTCCTTGCTTTAAATGCCAATATAGAAGCAGCAAGAGCCGGATCGGCAGGAAAAGGATTTGCCGTAGTCGCTAATGAAATCGGCTCTCTGGCGGACAATTCCGCACGGGCTGCTGTGGAAATCCAGAGAGTCAGCCAGGACGTGATTGATGCGGTGAATGAATTGGCAAGCGAGGCGGAGCGGATGCTCCACTTCATGAATGAGACTGCTATGGCTGGCTATGAGAGGCTCCTGGATAATAGTAGGAATTATAAAAACGATGTAGGACATCTGAGTGAAACGATGAAAGATTTTGCAGATGAAAGCAAGCGTTTGAATGAAAATATTGACAGCATCAAGGATGCGATAGATGCTGTCAATATTGCAGTGGAAGAGAGCGCCAAGGGCGTTGTGGGAGTCACGCAGATGGCGTCCGACATGACGGTAAGCATGGAAGAGATTAAGGAAGAGGCCGATCATAACGAAGAGATTGCGGGCCAGCTTGAAACGGAAGTCGGGAAGTTCAAATTATAGGATTTGCCAAACTAATCCGTAGCACGTAATCTTTCCACGATGCTTTGTTTCTCCAGGTTCTTGAAACAAAGATAGGGTATGAGGACTGCAAAGGCGAGCAAAACCGGCGTGCAGAGGACAAGCGGTAATAAGGTAAAGTGGAAAGTCGATGTCCAGCTTGTGGATACGATCATCTTCACGCCGATGGCTACGGCCAATGCCCCGAAGATATAAGAGGCGATTAACGTGATGCCTGCATAGAGAAGGCCTTCGCCAATCAGCATACTGCGTAGCTGGCGTTTAGTCATGCCGATGCTTTGGATCATGGCGAATTCTTTCTGTCTGGATACGATTGCCGTCACCATGGAATTGGCGAAGTTTAGGATGCCGACGAAAGCGATGATGATGCTAATCGCAAATCCTGTAATGGAACTTGCCCTTGTCTGCTCTTTGTAATGCGCTGCCAATGTAGATTTGGAGGCATAAGCCATGCTCTGGTCCACTTCATCCCGATAGTCGTGTAACATCTGTTCTGCCTCAGCTTCCTGCTCTTCGCTTACATTGAAGAAAAGCTTGCGCAAAGTGTTGTCCGGGTACATTTCCCCAAAGACATTAGCGGGCAGATAGAAGGATAGAAAGGATACGTCATCACCGTTTATGCCTTCCGTGATGTCATAAATATTGGCGACAATGCCCATGACTTCATAAGATTTCCCATTGATATCTACCAAGTCTCCGATGGAGTAGGTCGGCTGGGTTTCTCTCTCCTTTTCTTCTGCGCCTGTTGCGGCTTCTACGAGAACGTAATTGCCAGTCAGAAATTTCTCTTTGTCAAAAGCGCCGTCCAGGATATGGTTTTCTTCCGAGAAAACGTCCAGGATTAATCCGTCTATACCGTACAGGATGGCGCTACATTCTTTCTTCTCAAGCATTTCATAATAAGACTCTGCATATGCGGGGTCAATGGCTTCTATAGAAGAGATCCTTTCGTTTGCATTGTAGTAGGTCTGTATATTGGCAAGCAATTTGTCGCCAACTGGATGAGAGATCATCTGACAATACAGGCGCCCTGTGGACTCTAAGCCGTCCAAGGCTTCAACCTGTTCTGTCAGTTTTTTGGAAATTGTCATTCCATATGGATTATAGACACTGAAATTGGTGGCAATCGAACTGTCTTTTATCTCGAAATCACTGATGACCTTTTGGCTCATGTATTTATCGAGGTCAAAACTGTTGTTTTTGGCATAGATGGCGGATAAAAGCACGAGCCCTAATGTCAGGGAACAGATGACCGTGAAAGTGCGCTTTTTGTTCCTGCCAAGGTTGGCAAGCGCCATCATAGGTATTTTTGCGCCGTTGGCGCTTTTTTTGGTTTTATGTTTGTTATTGGTTCCTGTATCAGTATAACGAAGCGCTTCCATCGGTGAAACTTTCCCGGCAATTTTCGCTGGCTTGCGGCAGGAGATCAGGACGGTCAGATAGGCAAAGAGCGCTGAGCCTATGAATATATAAGGATTGGCGGAAAGCGTGGCGCCTCCTTCGATGCCGGTTATCATCACGGGGACAAGCACCATGCCTAAGAGGAACCCGCATAGCAGTCCCGCAGGAATCCCCAGAAGACAGATGCGGTTTGTCTGCCCGTATAGTATCTTACGAAGCTGTTTTGCCGAAACGCCCAGTGTTTTCAGCCTGCCATAGAAACGGATATCAGCAGAAACGGAAATCTGGAAAATATTATAGATGATCAAATAACCGCTGGCAAAAACCAATGCCATGCATAGGAGCATAGGAACGATTTCTTTTATGATGCTATGGCTTGTGGCGGCGCTATAGGCGATATTGATGCCATAAGAGACGTCCGTAAGGCCTATATCGGCAAGGATTTGCTCTGCCGTCTGTTCCAGGTTTTTATTGTCTTTGACGTAGACATGGAGCATGCTCATCCCCAAATACTGTCCATTTTCATATTGTGTTTTCTGGTCGGTGCCTGCGCATTCCCTGGCAATAAAGTCTTCGGATACCCATGCCATGCTAGCCATGGCAGCTATGTTCCCTTCCCAGTAACCGGAAAGGATGAAACTGCTTGTCGTATAGTCTTCGCTGCTTAAATCTTTGCGCCAGCTTAAGGTGACTTCCTGCCCGATTTCATATGGCAGCCCCAGATGGTCTAAGGTGATGGTATCTAGTGCGATTTCAGCCTCGTTTGTAGGCAGATGCCCTGTAGTTGGCAAAGAAAACGTAGACTCGGCATAAGCTTCATCTGCATAACGGATTTCTACCTGTCTTCCAATAAGCTCCTTATTCTCTGCTATGCCAAGAACTATGCTCTTGCCCCAACTCGTGACTGTCCTATGGGAAGTGAGCCGGCTGATTTCTTCATCTGTCAGGTAATTAAATGTCAGATGGCTTCGGTTGCCTGCCATTTTCAGGTTCATTTCCTGGATGTTTTCTTCGATGCTCTTTGAGAGGACAAAAAGTGCCGTAAACATCAGTGTTGTCAGAAAGACGGCAAAGACAGCGACTAGGTTTCTGCCTTTATTTGCCAGAAAGCTACGTTTTGTCAATGTATGGATGATATTTTTCTGTATTTTCATGATATGCCTCCTTTTAACCTGCGATTTTACCGTCTTCAATCCGGATGGTGCGCCCTGCACGCATAGCGATTTCCGGGTTATGAGTGATCATGACGATTGTCTGGTTAAATTTCTGGCTGGTAACGCGTAAAAGCTCAATGACTTCGTCGCTTGTCTTGCTGTCGAGGTTGCCTGTCGGCTCGTCGGCGAGGACGATTGCCGGTTTGCTTGCTAATGCCCTTGCAATTGCCACACGCTGTTGCTGGCCGCCGGAAAGTGTGTTTGGCATGTTGTATAGCTTCTTTTCCAAGCCAAGGAGCGAGATGATCTCATTGATGAATTTCTCATCCGGTGTTTTCCCGTCAAGTTGGATTGGCATGACGATATTCTCGTATACGTTTAAAATCGGCACCAGATTATAATTCTGGAAAATGAAGCCGATGCGCTGGCGGCGGAAGACGGTCAGTTCTTCATCCTTTAATTTACCAAGGTCGAAATGATCTACTTTCACGCTTCCTTGGCTTGGCCTGTCAAGACCGCCTAACATATTGAGCAGGGTAGATTTACCGCTGCCGGACGTACCGATGATGGCAACAAATTCGCCTTGTTCGATGGAAATGCTGACATCGTCCAGTGCTTTTACGATATTTGGCGCTAAGCCGTATTGTTTTGTCAAATGTGTGGCGCTTAAAATTTTCATTGTGTTTTCCCTCTTCTTTGATTTTAAGATTATTATAGCGATAGGGGGAAAAGGAACAATATGAAACGAGAAAACTAACATCTACGGTGTATAAATTAAACAGGGATGAGTTTTACGGTATGGGAATTATTATTTTCAGTGAAAAGACACCATTTTCGGAGGCGATATGGCATTGTCCGTCGTAACGCTCGGCGGCCTTTTTGATATTTGGTATGCCAAATCCATGCACAAAGGCATCTTTCTTCGTGGTCCCTTCGAAAGGGGCAGACAGCGAAGCAGTGTTATTCTTCACGATAATCAGGAGCATATCACGGACGCGGCCTGCTCTTACGGTGACTAGCCGCTCTTCTACAGGTAGCTTTTCACTGGCTTCTATTGCATTATCCAATGCATTGCCGAAAATCGTGCTAATATCGAGTGGCTCGATAAATGCGCCGTCTTTCAGAGAAAGCGAGGCTGCGAAATCTATTTGCTTTTCATGCGCCCTTTTCGCTTTATCCCGGATAATGATATCTAGCACTTCATTTCCCGTATGATAATAATTCTCATATCCTTCGATCTGTTCCTGTAACATTTGCATGGACTGCATTGTCTGTTGTTCGCTGCATTCTTTCGACTGTAAGATTAGCAGATGGTTCTTTAAATCATGATAGATGCTGCGCACCCGTTCTTCATCATTTATCCTGTCCTTATAGTAATTGCTCTGTGTCTCTAACTCTTGTATCCGGTAGGCATTCTGCATTGACTCACAGATGTAGGATGCCAGATACATGCACCCGAAACTAGAGAAGATAGAGGCGCCGCAAATGGGATAAACGATGGCAGTATCGGCAGGCATGAAATAGATGATCGTAAAAACCGCGACAAAGGAGGCGAGCATTAACATATCGATGATTAGCCACATGCGTGCGGTTAGGTGCGAAGCAATTTTGGATAAGAACTTCCGTAGGATCAGCCACGCCGCAATCCAGAAAAGCAAACGCAAAAACAACGAAAAAGTGATGATGGAATCTTCAATGAGCGCTAGCCTTGCGGAGGCATATGCTCCTTCGGAAGTAGCATATTCTATAGAAAAGTAAATCCGTGAGCCGATATCGATCATTAGATAATTAATGGAGACCATAACCGGATAAAAGACAAGAAGAACCGATATTTTCTCCATAAACGCCCCACGATAGAATACGAGGATATAAAGAAAGAAAAACAATAGTGTTCCCAGAAGAGAATCCAAATCATTAGAATAAATTATCGTATCTGAAATATACTTACAGGCAATAAAGCCGGTAATCTTTAACAGCCAGTTTTTCCGAAGGGGCAGGAAGGCCTTAAGGATCCAGAAAAAGACAAACGCATACCCGTAGGAAAAGAGAAACGATAGAATGTTTATATAATGGATCATAAGAAATCCCCCCAATACTGGGCGAGCCGCTCCATGACCTCTTTGCGCTTGGGCTGGCTGATGGGGAGCGTTTCACCCGTAATCAATTCTATTTCCAGCTTCTTTGCGCCTTTTACATAGTATAGATTCACGAGATAGCTTGTATGGCAGCGGGCAAATCCCTTGTCTTGTAACGCGCGTTCCATTTCTTTCATGCTCTTATAACAGACAATGTTTTCACTTTCCGTATGGAGCAGCAGATTGCGGTTAAAAGTCTCAATATAGCGAAGCGATTTCAAGATGACTTTGTATTTGCCGGAATCGTTGACGACCACAATATAGGGGCTTTCTTCTTTCCGGTGTTTTTGTATCCAGTTGTCCATCTCCGCTTTTAGACGGACATATTTCATCGGCTTAATGATATAATTAGCAGCCTGGTATTTATAACCTTCTAATCCATATTGGGTAAGCGTCGTCAGGAAGATAATGCCAACCGTTTCATCCATCTGGCGGATTCGTTCGGCAGTATGCAGGCCGTCCACCAGTTTCATCTGGATATCGAGGAAAATCAGGTCAATGGTCGTATCATACTTTTCTATGAGGTCTAAACCGTCATAATAAGGGCTTATTTTAATTTCTTCGCCGCTTTCTAGGGCGTATTTATCCAATAATTTAGTAAGATGCGTGACGAACTCCTGCTCATCGTCACAGATTGCGATATGTAACATAACCACTATGCCTTTCTCTATGGAAAATTTTTGCGCTATCGTCCATGATATTATATACAATCTTTGCAGAGGAAACAATCGTCTTTTCTGGATAACTGCTTAGCGTTAAAAAGATCCGGTGCATCGGCAACGCTACATTGTCATCAAAAATGGTTTACAGCAGTAGAACAAATGTGATATGCTATAAATGGACGACTAGAGTAGCACGAAAAGGAGCGGCAGAGAATGGAAAAGGTAATCATGTTACAGCCTAGCGAGTGGATAATCATGGATAAATTATGGGAGGACAATCCTAAGACGATTATGCAATTATACCACGAATTAAAGAAAGAGCCTGGCTGGAGCAAAAGCACAGTGAATACTTTGCTGGGAAGAATGGTCAAGAAAGAGATTATCTACTATGAGGAGGGAAAGAAAGCAAAGCAATATTACCCGAACGTCACACGTGATGATGTTGCGGTTACGGAGACAGAAAGCCTGATTAACAGAGTATATAAAGGCTCTGTAGGCATGATGCTTAGCACCTTGATCCGTAGTCATAATCTGTCGGATGATGATATAAAAGAGTTATACCAGATATTAGGAGAGGCGGCAAAACAGAATGATTGAGCAAATGATTACGTCTTCGGCACTGATTATTATCATAGCCATGCTTTCCCAGTGCATGGAGAAAAGAATAGACCCCTGTATAAAATATGCGATATGGCTGTTAGTAGCGATAAAGCTATTGTTGCCGATGCCGGGTTTGGAATCGCCTATTCATATCATGAATGTGGCGGACTGGCTAGGAGAGGGCGCTGTAGAGTTTTCCGGGGATCGGGAGAGCGCCACGGAAGATAGCATGGCATGGACGGCGCGCAGCGGAGGGCAGGCGGTAGCTGTAGATGCAAATGGTGAGGCCGTTGGTGTAGGGAACGGGATGACAACAGACAGGAATGTAGGAAACCAGGTCGCAGGGAACGGGATGACAGAAAACAGGAACGCAGGAAACCAGAGTGCCTTAAACGGGAATATGGAAAACGGGAACATAGGGTCATTGCCCCGCATTCATTGGGAGGACATCATGTATCTGATATGGGCTGCCGGTTCAGTAGCCTGTGCATTTGTGTTCCTGTGGAGCAATTTACGCTTTGCCATAAAGTTAAGGAATAGCCGCGTTAGGATCGGATGCGTGCATGAGAAACTGAATATCTATGAAGCTTCGGATATCGCTGGGCCGTGTTTATACGGTCTTTTCAAACCTGCGGTTTATTTCCCAGTGGGCAGTAAACTGACAAAGCGGCAAAGAGAGTTTGCACTGGCGCATGAGTATACGCATTACCGGCATAGAGACCATGTGTGGGCGCTTGTCCGTTGTATCAGTGTCATTTTATACTGGTATCATCCATTGGTATGGCTGGCGGCATCCATGTCCCTAAGAGACAGTGAGCTTGCCGCTGACGCAGGGGCGCTACAGCGGATTGATAAAGAGCAGCATATTGAATACGGAAAAGCGTTGATTACCATTGCAAAGGGGATGCGCAAGGAATCCCTGCACCGCCATGTTCTCAGTTCCCCGACCAGTGCGGCAGGGGGGAGGCAAGAAATGAAGAAAAGGATGGAAATGATCGTAAATGAGCCACCGACAAAGCTTGCGGCAATTTTGGCGTTAGCAGTAGTCTGTGCCGCCGCTGTCGGATGTACGTATGGGAAGACGACGAATAAAGAGCACGTTTTGCTGGCAAGCATGAAGTGTTATCATGATCTGGCGGGGGATGCGGCCGAGAATACAGTAATGAAGAATAGCGAAGAGGCGAAAGCACGTGAGGGAGACAACGGATATAAGTATGCCGGGAATGATATAGCAGCGGAGGGCAACAGTGTGGCAGCTATTCTCAAGAAGCAGGAAGAGGCGGATAAGGTATGCATCCGTATCCAGCCATCCGGCATACGGGATAGCGTATATTATTATTATATTCCAGAAGAAAAGGATCAGGAATGGCTTAAGGCGTATATGGATTCTCTGCCGTCTGATGGGCTGCCTTATGCAAAGCGCTGGAAAGGCAGAAAAGAAACCGGCTGGCAGATCGCCTATCAGAACAGGCGCTATATGGTATTTGAGGGAGGATATCTCTACGATAGCTACATTGATGAAAATGAGGGCGACATGGAATATTTTGTAGAGGCGCCCAAACTATGTGATTACATCCAGATATTGCTAGAAGAGTTAGGGTATCATAAATTCGATCCTGCCGATATAGAGTCTATTGTGTCCGCTCAATTGGATGTCTGCGGCTTGTTTACCGATTATGAATTATATACGCAGACGATAACCGATCGGGAAATCTTGCAAATGTTGGAAGGGTGGTTTCGTAACGCAACGTATATTTATGGCGGCGCAGAGTGTGGGAATGAGCGCGCCTGTTTAGAGTTAACATTAGCGGATGGCGAAACCGTCCGGCTATCAATGGCAACGGACAGTTGCCCCAACTTTGCGATAAACGGCGTGTATTATGATTACAGGGCGCCAAACGTCCGGGATAATAGGGCGTTCTTTGCCTGTTTTGATGAAATCCCGCGAGGGGAGGACTGAGGTTATTTGGGTATGCAGTTGTATCAGCTAAAGTGTTCTTGTTAAAGGAGCATATCCTTTATGTAAATGGGGAATATCGTGGAAATTCTGATATTGGAAAACTTATGCATGATTTTAACTGTACTAAGGCAGATGATATGAATTTTGAACTGTTGGCAGAAAGAACAAGGTATCTGAAAGAAAATCCGAAAGGAGTGCAAGAGATGTGTAAAGTGATGGAAGATATGAGAAATGAATCATTAAAAGAAGGAATAAAAGAAGGAATGAAAGAAGCAGCGCTTCGTATGTTAGTTGCCGGGAAATATGCTGTAGAGGAAATTGTTAATATTTCAGGACTTTCTCTTGAGGAAATAAATCAGTTAAAAATAGAACAAAATGTATGAGAATATATTAAGATGCATAAGGTAATATGAATGAGCCGGGAATCTAATAGTAGATTCCTGGTTTTTTTCATTTCCTTATTCCCGAAGCGGTAATGATATGCCGTTGACGTATTTTTCTTAATTTGTTAGGATGGAAAAAGAGCGGATGCCTAGACAGACGTCTAAACAAACGCCTAAACAGACGCTCTTTGTTTTTGGCAATCAAGAAAGAAGTGACGGACATGGAGAAAAATCTTACGACAGGCAGTGTTTGGAAAACGATTTTGTACTTTTCGCTGCCGTATTTGTTATCATACTTTTTACAGACGCTATATGGGATGGCGGACTTATTCATCATCGGGCAGTTTAACGGCGTGGAGAGCACGACGGCAGTGTCAATCGGCAGCCAGGTGATGCATATGTTGACGGTGATGATTGTCGGGCTGGCTATGGGCTCTACCGTTATGATCGGGCGTGCCGTTGGCGCAAAAGAAAAACGGCAGGCGAATCTGGCAGTGGGGAATACAGTGACATTGTTCATGCTGCTTTCCGTGGCCGGCACCGTTTTGCTTTTGTGTGCGGTCAATGCGATTGTAAATGTGATGTCAACGCCGGCAGAGGCAGTGGCAGGGACTGTAAGCTATTTGACGATCTGTTTTGTCGGTGTTCCATTTATAACGGCGTACAATATTATCAGTTCCATTTTCCGCGGCATGGGAGACTCTAAGAGCCCTATGTACTTCATAGCGGTCGCTTGCGCCTTTAATATTGTATTGGATTATGTCTTTATCGGAGGATTTGGCCTGGGAGCCGCTGGGGCGGCGCTTGGGACGACGATTTCGCAGACGATCAGTGTGCTGGTCTCTTTTATTGTGATCAGGAAACGGAAAATGATACCGGGCATAAGCGCGCAAGATTTCAAGCCGCAGAGGGCAATTCTCCGTAATATCCTCAAAGTAGGCGTTCCGGTTGCGATACAGGATGGCTTTATCCAGATCGCGTTTGTCGTCATTACCATCTTCGCCAATCAGAGAGGACTCCACGATGCAGCAGCGGTCGGTATTGTCGAGAAACTGATAGGCATCCTTTTCCTGGTGCCGTCCTCTATGCTATCTACTGTGTCGGCGCTGTCTGCACAGAATATCGGCGCAGGGAAACATGACAGGGCAAGGCAGACTTTACGGTATGCGACCATTATCACGATATCGTTTGGCGTGATCGCTGCGGCAGCTATGCAGTTTGCCGCGGAATGGGCGGTCGCGCTCTTTGCGGAAGACGGGGCAGTGATTTCGCTTGGCGGGGAATATATGCGCGGTTATGTATGGGATTGCGTTTTCGCAGGCGTCCATTTTTGCTTTAGCGGGTATTTCTGTGCGTATGGATTATCCATGGTTTCTTTTATCCATAATGCAGTCTCCATCGTTTTTGCCCGTATCCCGCTTGCTTATATCGCGGCGAAATATTTTACCGATTCTCTCTTCCCGATGGGAATCGCGGCTCCGGCAGGCTCTCTTTTGTCGGTCATCATATGTGTCTTAGCGTTTATCTGGATGAACCGCCATCAGGAAAGGCTTGGCATTTATAGCTGATATTCCAACTGGCAGTCGTAAGGTTCTGCTTCGACGTGCTTTTGGTGATAAATCTGTGCTTCGCTGCATCCCATGGCTTTATAGAATGCCTGGCTTTCTACAGCGGAATGGGCGGAGATATATAGCTTTCCTGCTCCTTTTTGCCTTGCCCATTCTTTGGCGGCTTCAAATAGCGTTTTGCCAATGCCATGGGCGCGCATGTCTTCCGATACATGGATGCTGGATAAATCGAGATATTGCTGCCTGTCGCCAAAGAACCCGGCTTCTACAGAAACGAATCCTTTGAGTGCGCCATCCTGAAAAGCGCCATAGACAAATCCGCCTGTAGCAGCAGTGTTTTGCAGGCAGGCGATCAATGTTTTGTAATCTTCTTCTGACCAATCGTCGGTAAAAGGGTCGCTCTTAATGACCCATGCGCCATTCTCGCGCCGCCAGCAGTCCGTGACCGTTTGATGGCGGATGAAGCGTGAGAATAATTGTCTGTCGATTTCTACTGGTTCTATTTCCCTATATTCCATTTGCATTATTTGGATGTTCCTTTCTTCTCTTATAATAATAGGTGATTGCGAAACTCTTATTTTTCAAAACCTAGTTGTACAAAATAGACAAGATCACGAGCAGGGTACTTTAACGCCGTCGGTGTTTAGACGCCGTATTGAGGCGTCTTATGCACCGTTACGAGCGATAATGTAGCGAAAGCGACCCTGCGACGATTTGTCTATTTTGTATAACGAACGGCTTTCAAAACTTAGTTTCGCAATCACCTACTTATAATAATAGATAATTGCGAAACTCCTTCTTCCAAAAACCCCATCCATATAATATAGACAATATCATGAATTGGGCGGGCACGTCCATACCTAAAAAGAACTACAGGATATTGTTACAGGATATCATGACAGGTTATCATGGAAGACATAAGTTCACTACATATAAAAAATTAGTACTTGACAATACATAGTAGTTGGTTTAATCTAAGACTAGAAAAGAAAGATGTCAAAAAATAAGATGTTTTGTTAGCTTCCAGTGAGAAGTGAGGATGGGGGATGCCAATGAATCCACAATTCAAAAAAGGAGTGCTTGAGCTTATTGTTTTGGAATCAGTGTGCCAAAAAGATATGTATGGATATGAATTGGTGGAGGAAGTGTCGCAGGTCATTGATGTGAATGAGGGAACGATTTACCCTTTATTAAAGCGGCTTACCAATGAGAGATATTTTGAGACTTATCTGCGGGAATCATCCGAGGGGCCGCCGAGGAAATATTATCATCTGACCGCCGCGGGCATTTTGCACCGGGACTTACTTGCAGCAGAGTGGGAGGAATTCCAGGAAAAGGTCAATGCATTTTTGAAGGGGAACAAATAGAAGGGAGGACGAAGATGAATAAGGGAACATTTCTGGTAGAGCTTAGGGAGCATCTTAGCATATTGGAAGACCAGGAACAGAATGATGTTCTGGAAGAATATGCCCAACATATTGATATGAAGATGAAGGAAGGGTTTAGTGAAGAAGAAGCCGTGCAGGATTTTGGGACGATAGAGGAACTGGCGGCGGAAATATTAGAAGCTTATCATGTAAAGCCAGAATTTCTCACCAAAAGGCCGGTGCTCCGGCTGCCAAAGATTCAAAGTGGGAATCTGGAGAAGGAGAAAAGTTTCTTAAAGGCTTCCGGCAAATGGCTGAAAAGTAAATGGGGCATATTGTGCCATGGAGCCGGGAATGTATGCCGGTGGCTGAAAGAGAGATGTTATGCATTTTTCAGGTGGATGATGAAGCCTATCCGCGTAAGGAAGAAGCGGGATTTAGATGCGGCGGATGCTTCCGGGTTATGGGAAGAATCAGACAGGACAGATGGAGAAAGCCTGGGCGAGCGGAAAGGGACGATAGAGATGAAGGAAAAGAGGGATAGTTTGATACAGAAAGCGGGAAGGGGCATTGTGGTACTGTGGAAATGGCTTATTGGGATCTGTACTGGCTGCCTGCGGATTTTCTGGAACCTGGGATGGCTGATGTTTTCCTTGTTCTGTGCTTTTTTTGCAGTTATTCTCCTGATGGGAGTTGGCACATTGATCGTTTTGTTGTTCCAGGGATATCCTTTGATGGGCATATTCTTAATTATCTTAGGAGGCATGCTTTGCTTTGCGTCGCTCTCTTATGGTGCGTTTCGCTTGATTAGGAGAAATGGGAGAATAAGAGAGCGGTGCCGGGAATAGCACTGATTTATCAATCGGCAATTTGTGCCGGAGCGTCACAAATTCGCAAGTTAAGCAAGAATGGAGGATTCATATGAATAAAGTATTTAAGAAGATTATAGTGGTTTTCTGCTTGGGCGTTTTGCTTTGTGGGATAGGATGTGGCGTGTTTTTCACGGAATTTAGCGTCCTAAGCTATGGGGGCGAATATACGTTAGAGACGATGGGCGATATGAAGACGGAAGATTTCGATGTGGAGTTCGAGTCTGAAGAGGAAGTCAGTGTTTGGGGCGTTTCCCGTTTGGGGCAGTACCAGGTGGAGATAGATGAGAGTGTCCCGGATAATACCGTGCGTTTTCGTACAACTTACAACCCGAGGCATGTAGAGCCATATGCCTGGTGGAATGAAGAGACGGATCTAATCGAGTATTCCTATTGGTATAGAAATTATGATTGTGATCTAGCGGCTATGTTAGAGGCGAAGGATATTGTTTTACAGAATCTGAAAGAAGGAAAGCTAGTATCCTTCGCCACGCCGGATTGGGAAGATGTGACTGTATTAGCTAACGCCGAGAGCGCTAAGAAAGTCAGGATTGTAAATTAAATCGAAGTATTTTTGTGGGAGCCAAGCAGACCCTGGTGGATGGCAAGCGTAGAGAAGGAATTCATCGAGGTGAGCGAGGCTCCTTTGCTGCGCATCCATTCTTCTTGCAGGATTTCCTGGTTGGCTTTGTCACGTTGTCTTGCGATTTCGGCGTTTTCTGCAAGTAGTTGTTTATACCTTTTATGGCGTTTGACCCACCATGATTCTTCCTCCGGATCAGAGGCAGTTTTTTCTTTGGAGCTGTTCATCGGGACAGATTGCCCAATATGTTCGTCAATTGTGGCGCCGAAATGTTCAGTATGATAATTGGGGGAATATCCCGGCATATAAGCGAACGGGAAATGTACGGCACGGTCTAATACCGTATATCCTAATACCCATGCTTCATATTCCGGGTCATTTTTCATCTGTTCCCATCCTTTTTCGGTTATGCTCCAGATTTCAATGTCGTCTTTCTGGGAAGGGTCAAATGGGATGCTGTCCATCAGGGAAGTGAAAAATTGCTTATACTCTTCCATTGTCATGCTTTCCCGGTCAACGGCATCAGCGTTATTCTTGATTAAAAACGACCTGCCGGCACGCACTTGTTTATCTACATTGTGTTTGTGATTCGGGTGTCTGTTGATAAACTGCCTGACGGCGCTCTCACTGCGCATCTTGATCTTACTGTCCGTTTGGGCAGCGCCAAGGCTATTGACATTTGTGCGGTTCTGGCTGCGGTTTCCCTTCGAGGCATTGTCAGTGTAATTTGCATATGGATAATAGCTGTTTGCGATTCCGATTGATGGCATAGCTGTGTGCTCCTTTTTTATTTTGCGAACCCAGTAGAACTGAGTAAACTCTGTTCAAAAGATATATCGGCAATATGCCACAGGCGTAGAGAGCCATGTCACTAATTGGCCTGTTTATGTCATGAAAATCCTGGCGTTTCTGCCTGGGACATATGCATTCCCAATATTGAGCATTTGTGCTGTTTATGATACTATAATAAAATATGGCGAAATACATAGCAGAGATAGAGCATGGAGATGAAAATGAAGAGTTTACGGAAATTAGCAGGGATTTCAGTTTTTTTTATCCTTATTTTTATGGTAATCGCGCTGTTGCGGTTCCAACGGCGTGATGAGGAGGTTACGTTGCTGCCGGACCAGTTTACGTTTGATTTGAATGAAGACTGGGTTATGGCTATTAGCGAAGGGGAAGAAATATCCTGGCAGGATTTCACGGATGATGATAAATTGGGCGAATGGGGACAAAATCTGCTGGAAACGGAAGGCAGGAGCGTGAGCCTGCCTTATACGGATCATGCTGGGCAAACGGGACAGACGCTTTTGTTCCGGAATATGCTGCCCCAGGAATATGCAGGGCTGACGTTGTATTTCTCTGCGACAGACGCCATAGTGTATGTGACGCTGGATGGGGAGACGCTTTATCAATATGAGGCGAAACATGAGCATGCAAAGGAGACGGCAGGGAAAAGCGAACATTTTGTAGATATCCCGGTGGTATTCCAGGAAGGGGAGCTATGGATTATATTGGCTCCGTCTCATGAGGAGGCGATACCGGCTTTCCATGATGCCAAAGTAGAGACCAGGGATATGCTGGTAATCGGGCTGGTCGGGAATAATATTCTGGACATAGGGTGCTGTCTGCTCATCATACTCATGACTATTATCATGTTTGTGCTGGCGCTGATCCGCAGATATACCCATCAGCCGGTCAGGGGAGAATTTTTCCTGGGACTGGCGGGGATGGTCACGGGGATTTACTACTTTATCGGAACGGATACTTTGAGTATTTTTTACAATGCGCAGGAAGCGTATGAGATACAAGAGTACTTGGTACTGTTGCTCCCCTTGTTCCTGGCGCTATATTTTGAGCGGAACTTGCGCACGGTGTATCCGAAGCGTTTTTCCGTACTACTATCTTGCGCGATTATCAATGCCGTAGCACAGATCCTCATTCAGGCCTTGGGCATACGGAATCTGGAAGAGATGATGAATCTCTCCGCTGCTGTAGTAGTTGCGATCTGTGTGGTTGCGATTGTCAGCCTGGTGCATTATGATTATAAGAATAGAAGTTATCAGACGGTTCTCTCCGTATTGTCCATGGTCGTGCTGTTGTCCGGGGAAATTGCCAGCGTGATCATTAATATGTTTTTTGAAAATGTCTATGGCCATGCGGCCGACCAATACAGTATGACCGTGTTCTGCGTTTTGATGGCTGTCATGCAGGTTTTGCAGCTTTCCAAAGAATACCGGGCAAACGCAGAACGGAGCGCGCAGCTTTTAGAAGAGAAAGTGAAAGTAGCGCAGCAGCAGAACATGCAACTGATCCAGGCGAAGAAAGATGCGGATGCGGCAAGGCAGGAGGCGCTGGCAGCTAATGAAGCCAAAGGAAGATTCTTAGCGAATATGTCCCATGAGATACGGACGCCTATTAACGCCGTGCTTGGCATGGATGAGATGATTCTGCGGGAATCCAAGGAACAGAATATAAAAGAGTATGCCATGGATATCTACATGGCAGGACAGACGCTCTTATCCATCATTAACGATATATTGGATTTTTCAAAAATCGATTCCGGTAAAATGGAGATTGTGCCTGCACAGTATGATGTCAGCAGTCTGATACATGATCTATCGAATATGGCGATACAGCGGATCGGGGAGAAGGAGATAAAATTCGAAGTAGAGGCAGAGCACACGATCCCGTCCCGCTTATATGGAGATGACGTCCGTATCCGGCAGGTATTGGCTAATATCCTGACCAATGCCGTGAAATATACACCGGAAGGAACGGTATGGTTCCGGGTACAGGGGCGCAGGGAAAAAGAGATGGAAGTGCTCAGATTTGAGGTAGAGGATACGGGGATTGGGATCAAGGAAGAGGACATGCCTAAGCTTTCCGCAGAATTTGAGCGGATTGAAACTCACAGGAACCGCAATATTGAAGGGACCGGGCTTGGCATGAGCATCACTATCCGGCTGTTAGAGCTTCTGGGAAGCAGGCTGCATGTGGAAAGCATATATGGGGAAGGCTCCAAATTCTATTTTGAGCTGGAACAGAAGATCATAGATGATACGCCGATCGGGGATTTCCAGTCCAGGGTGCAGCAGATTGCAGAAAATTTCACCTATGATACGCAGTTCTGTGCGCCGGATGCCACCATATTGGTGGTGGATGACAATGCAGTCAACCGTAAAGTATTCAAGAACCTGCTCAAGGAAACGCAGATACAGATCAGTGAGGCGTCGGGTGGCATGGAATGCCTGGAAGCCGTACAGGAGAACCACTATGACCTTATTTTCCTTGACCATATGATGCCAGAAATGGATGGCGTGGAAACGCTCCACCGCATGAAAGAGCTTTCCGGCTACCCATGTCAGGATACGCCTGTCATTGTGCTGACGGCTAATGCGGTGTCCGGGGCGAAAGATAAATATCTGGCGGAAGGGTTTGACGATTTCCTCTCCAAACCGATTGTCCCGGAGAAGCTGGAGAATATGATCAAAGCATTATTGCCGGAAAGCTTGTTGCAGGAACCTGTCACCCGGGAGGAGAAGAACTGTGGGGAAGGGCAGGCCACGTGCCTGTTAGAAGAACTTCCACAGGTTGATGGCTTGGATTGGCAATATGCCTGGATGCATTTGCCGGATATGGAATTGCTAGAGTATACAGTGAAAGAGTTTTACGCACAGATTGATTTTGCCGCGGAGCATTTAGAGCAGGCGTATGAACAGATTACGGATGCCAAGTGGCTAGAACAATACCGGATCCAGGTGCACGCTATGAAGAGCCTTGCGGCTACAGTGGGCATCCTTCCTTTATCGGGCCTTGCAAAAATATTGGAATTTGCAGCAAAAGATGGTAAAATAGATGTGATCCGTTCCTTAACGGCTGTATTTCTGGAAGAATGGCGCAGCTACCGCCA
Organism: uncultured Lachnospiraceae bacterium; assembly: GCA_910578845.1. GTDB lineage: Bacteria > Bacillota > Clostridia > Lachnospirales > Lachnospiraceae > UBA3282. The sequence continues at coordinate 56,685 of CAJTSL010000014.1, read as the reverse complement.
GAAATTACAGGGCGTCTTTGCGATAGGGGACGTAGAATTGAAAGAGATAACGGATTTTTCGGTGATACAGGCGCTTGTAGAAATGTTGCGGATTAGCATGCAGCAGATGGATATCGATCAGGCGGATAAGTTGATGAACCAATTGCAGGAATATGAATATGCAGACGACTTGGAGCAGAATATCAGGAAGCTTTCGGAAGCAGTGACAAATTTGGACGCAGAAGAAGCAGACCGGATTGGGACGTTGCTGATTGCGCAGATGAAAAGATAAATCTGTGATTTGTGAGCTTTCAGCATGTGAGCTAAGTATGTGAGTGTTAAGTGTGTGAGCGATAAGCGATGGGAGAGAGAAAGTGAAAAAGATTTTACTGATAGGAAAGTTCAACAGCATAGTGAAGGAGACTAGTACATATTTGTCCCGGTTTTTCCATGTACAGCTTTGCTCGGAGAATGCAGAGGTTTTAGAGGGCATGCTTAAGATTGTGAATCCTGACTTAGTCCTGATTAGCCTGATTGGCGCGTATGATATTGACACATCCATGTTTTTTCTCTTAAGCGACCAGTATTCCGCTATCCCCGTCTTGACGATCGGGACGAAAGAGGAGAGCGCTACTTTTTTTAAGTATTATGAAAACGAGCAGTTTGAAAATCTGATCCGCCCGGTGGATAATACGACAATCATGGAGGCCGTCTGTAGAAGGCTTCATATGGATCAACAGGAAGCGCAGCGGGATGCGGCTAAGGAACGGAAAGAAAATACGGGCAAGAAGACGATACTGGTGGTTGATGACAATGGCACGACGCTTAGGACCATGAAAGCTATGTTAGAAGAGCGCTATGAAGTTACTTTGGCGATTTCCGGGGCACAGGCAATGACATCCATTGGCAAGAAACGCCCGGACTTGATCCTGCTTGATTATGAGATGCCTGTCTGTGATGGGAGAATGACATTGGAAATGATACGGTCGGATGAAGACATACAGGATATCCCGGTGATTTTCCTGACGGCGGTCAATGACCGTGCCAACATTGAAGCGGTATTGAAGCTAAAGCCGGCAGGGTATTTTTTGAAACCAGCGGTGAAAGAGAAGCTGATTGTAGAGATTGATAAGATCTTGGGCTTAGATTAGCCCGGTCGATGAAACTAATGCAGGAATGATAACGCCCACGGAAACGGTGGGCGTTATTTTTTCCCATGTAAAGCGCATTGCATTTTACTGTCGATTCCCTTATAATTTAAGAAGAATCCCATGAGAAGGATAAGCTTAGAAGAGGCAGTTTCACGCTTATGGATTTGGGCGTTTGCCAAGGCATGCGCCATGGGAGCCAAAATGAACATAAAGGGCAAGTGCAGATAAAATGAACAATGAAGAGTGGCAGCAAATCGGAGAAGATATTAAGAAACAAGTTCAGGATGCAATTGACGCGGGGGATTTCTCTAAGCTCAGTAAGACAATCGGCGATACAGTCGGATTGGCAATTGACGGGATGGGAAAGACCATAAACGAAGCCGTCGGCGACATGGGAAAAAGCTTGAACGAGGCAGTAAACGATGTCGGAAAGGGCATAAATGAAGCTGTCGGGAGTGTGGGAAAGAGCCTGAATGGAGCAAGGGACGAGGTAGGGCGAGGTTTTCATGGAGGATTTCCTGGTGCAGCGGGCAACGGGAGGAGCGGCAGGGACGGCGCGCCGAGTCAGTCCGGGATAGGCTTTGGGGCATTTGGGAAAGCGGAACCTGACAGGCAGATCCGCCGGATGAAGCCTAATCTTCGCCCGGACAGAAGATTTTTCGGGAAGCCGAGCGGCAGTGTTTCGGGTATCGTATTCATGGCATTAGGATTTAGCCTCTTTGGGATAGCAGGTTTTTTTGCTTTTTTATGCTTGATGGTTTCCCTGTTTGACGGGGAGCCTTATATCGCCACATGTGTGTTTGGGTTCCTGGCGGCGACAGGGTTAGGCGTCGGTCTCCGGGGGAGTGCGATCAAAGGACGGGCAAGCCGTTTCAAGCGTTATGTATCCGTGGTAGGGCAGAAGCTATATTGTTCCATCGAGGAATTGGCAGGAAGAACCGGAAGGAATGAGAAGTTTGTATTAAAAGATGTCAAGAAGATGATACGGAGCGGCTGGTTTTTACAGGCGCATTTTGACAAGCAGGAGAGCTGCCTGATCGTCAGCGATGAGATCTACGAGCAGTACCGGCTGACGCAGTCAAATTATGAAGAGCAACAGAGGCTGATAGAAGAACAGCGAAGCAAACAAAAGCCAAACGCGAAACAGGCGGAGGACAAGCTAAAGCGGCAAGGGCAGACAGAGGAGAAAGGCAGTGGCGCGAGCGCTGCCAGCGGCGGGACAGAATACGAGAAAATGATGGAAGAAGGGCAGGAATATGTCCGCATGATACGCCTTTGCAATGACGAAATCCCTGGTGAGGAGATGTCCGAGAAGCTAGACAAGCTAGAGCTTCTGGTGACAAGGATTTTCGATCGCGTAGAGAAGGAGCCAGAACTTGCGCCGGATATGCACAAAATGCTGAATTATTATCTGCCAACCACCCAGAAATTGTTAGAAGCGTATCGTGATCTGGAGAGACAGAACCTGGATCTGAACAATATTTCCAGTACGAAGAAAGAGATTGAAGAAACAGTGGATACGATCAATCAGGCTTTTGAGAAATTCCTGGACGAGCTTTTCCGGGAAAAAGCATGGGATATCCAGTCTGATATTTCCGTGCTACATACGATGTTAAAGCAGGATGGATATCTGAAGAGTGATTTTGAGAAATAATGTAGAGAGGAGCAGCATGCAATGAGCGAGATAAAAGAAACGACGGTGCCGACATTGGTCTTCGGGGAGGTATTCGAGGAAAAACATGTCCCGGCAGACAAAGAGGCGAAGCAGGAAATAGAGCCAAAGCTGGATGAGACGCTATTGACGGAAGAAGAACGGAAGATGGTAGATGAATTCAGCAAACAGATTGATCTACATAATTCCAACGCCATTTTGCAGTACGGCGTGGGGACACAGAAGAAGATGGCTGATTTTTCGGGGGATGCGCTAGAAAATGTAAAGACGAAGGATCTGGGGGAAATTGGGGAAATGCTATCCGGCGTCGTTGCGGAGCTGAAAGATTTCGATGAGGAGGAGACAAAAGGAATCCTTGGCATCTTCAAGAAGACTTCCAACAAACTAGACGCCATGAAAGTAAAATATGCCAGGGCGGAGACGAACATTACGAAGATCTGCCAGGCGCTGGAACAGCATCAGGTACAGCTATTAAAAGATGTTGCAGTCTTAGACAAGATGTATGATTTAAACCTTTCTTATTTCAAAGAGCTATCCATGTATATTCTGGCAGGGAAGAAGAAGTTGCAGGAGACAAGAGAAGAAGAGCTTTTAGCGCTTGTACAGAAGGCTCAGGCGAGCGGGCTGCCGGAGGATGCCCAGGCGGCGAAGGACTTAGAGAGCTTATGTGAGCGCTTTGAAAAGAAGATCCATGATTTAGAGCTCACCAGAATGATCTCTATCCAGACGGCGCCACAGATCCGCCTCGTACAGAGCAGCGATACGATGATGGTGGAAAAGATACAGTCAACAGTCGTCAATACGATCCCACTCTGGAAGAGCCAGATGGTACTGGCGCTTGGCGTAAACCATGCGGAACAGGCGGCAAGGGCGCAGCGGGAAGTAACGGATATGACGAATGAGCTTCTCCGTAAGAATGCGGCGATTTTAAAGACGGCGGCAGTAGAGAGCGCCAAGGAGTCCGAGCGAGGCATTGTCGATATGGAGACACTGAAAAATACGAATGCTTCTTTGATCTCTACGCTCGATGAAGTCATGAAAATCCAGGCGGAAGGCAGACAGCGGAGGCGGACAGCGGAAGTGGAGATGCAGCACATGGAAGAAGAGCTAAAGCAGAAGCTGTTAGAGATGAGCAGCAGGAAAGGATAATAATAAGTAATAAGAAGATTTAACAATACGAAAATATAGCACATAAAAATATAGCAAATAAGAAAGCATAGTGACCGACATGAGAAATGCTTAAAATTTCGGGATAAGCCTATTGACAAACCTTTCACAATTTACTATAGTTTACTATAATAATGAAAGCGTCAAAAGGATAAAGGTTACGACAAAGAGGAGTACATGATGACCGCCGCCAGAGAGAACGGCTGCTAGCTGGAAAGCCGTTTCGGAGAGGAATGATGGAAGGTAGCTTTGGAACCGGAATGCCCAACAGCAAGTGAAGAGAAGATCGCAGCTCAGTAAGCGTTCCCGCCCTATCCCCGTTAGCGGATAAGACTCTGACAAAAATTGTCGGATCGTCAAGTGATAAACGAAGGTGGTACCGCGTATCAATACGCCCTTTGCCAGAAGACTGGCAGAGGGTTTTTTTATGCACAGACCCGTGCAGAGGAAGTATGCCGCTAAGGCGGCGCACGGGTCGCGCGGCGAGTAGGGGAAGGTGGCTCTTCTACTCGATTGCGCAGATCTGTATGCAGCAACATAACTTGCGCAATGCGCATGAAGGAGGAATAAAGATGAGCAAAGAACTGGCAAAGACTTATGACCCTAAGGACATAGAAGATCGGTTATATGAGAAATGGATGGAGAAGAAATATTTCCATGCCAAAGTGGATAAGACGAAAAAGCCGTTTACGATCGTGATCCCGCCCCCGAATATCACCGGGCAGCTTCATATGGGACATGCGCTTGATAATACGATGCAGGATATCCTCATCCGTTTCAAGAGGATGCAGGGATATAACGCACTCTGGCAGCCTGGCACAGACCATGCGTCCATTGCAACGGAAGTCAGGATTATTGAGAAGCTAAAAGAGGAAGGCGTCCGCAAAGAAGACCTGGGAAGGGAAGGCTTCTTGAAACGTGCCTGGGAATGGAAAGAGGAATACGGCGGCCGTATCATCGGGCAGCTTAAGAAAATGGGCTCTTCCTGCGATTGGGACAGGGAGCGCTTTACGATGGATGAAGGCTGTAACAAGGCGGTCACGGAAGTATTCTGTAAGATGCATGAGAAAGGCTGGATTTATAAAGGCAGCAGGATCATCAACTGGTGTCCGGTATGTAATACGTCGATTTCCGATGCGGAAGTGGAATATGAAGAGCAGGCGGGGCATTTCTGGCATATCAAATATCCGTTAGTGGACGAGAACGGTAAGCCAAGCCAGACAGAGTTCTTAGAATTTGCAACGACGCGCCCGGAGACGATGTTAGGCGATACGGCGGTCGCAGTCAATCCAAAGGACGAAAGGTATACCTATTTGAAGGGCAGAGAAGTCTGGCTGCCGATTGTGAATAAAGCGATCCCCGTTGTCGAGGATGAGTATGTCGATATGGAGTTCGGTACTGGCGTTGTTAAGATTACGCCGGCTCATGACCCTAATGACTTTGAAGTCGGGAAAAGGCATAACCTTCCTGAAGTCAATATTATGAACGATGACGCTACGATTAATGCCAATGGCGGCAAATACGAGGGCTTAGACCGTTATGAAACGAGAAAGCGCATTGTGGAGGAGTTGGAGCAAGAGGGACTTTTGGTAAAGATCGAAGACTACTCCCATAACGTAGGCACGCATGACAGGTGCGGGACGACGATTGAGCCGATGATTAAGAAGCAGTGGTTCGTGAAAATGGAAGAGCTGATCAAGCCTGCGGTAGAAGCGGTGAAAAACGGCGAGATCAAGCTCATACCGGAGCGGATGGACAAGACATATTTCAATTGGACGGACAATATCAGGGACTGGTGCATCAGCCGCCAGTTATGGTGGGGACATAGGATTCCGGCTTATTATTGTGATAAGTGCGGTGAGATTGTCGTTGCCGGCAAGATGCCGCAAGTATGCCCGAAATGCGGGGATACTCATTTTACGCAGGATGAAGATACATTAGATACGTGGTTTTCTTCTGCTCTCTGGCCGTTTTCTACGTTAGGCTGGCCCGAGAAGACCGAAGAGCTCGAGTATTTTTATCCGACGGACGTGTTGGTGACCGGGTATGATATTATCTTTTTCTGGGTTATCCGTATGATTTTCTCTGGTTATGAGCAGATGCAGGAGAAGCCGTTCCACACGGTGCTGTTCCATGGCCTTGTAAGAGATTCCAAAGGGCGTAAGATGAGCAAGTCCCTTGGCAACGGCATCGACCCGTTAGAAATCATCAGCCAATATGGCGCGGACGCTTTGCGCCTGACATTGATCACCGGGAATGCGCCGGGCAACGATATGCGTTTCTACTATGAAAGAGTGGAGGCGAGCCGGAATTTTGCCAATAAGGTATGGAATGCGTCCCGCTTTATCATGATGAATATGGAGCAGGCTAAGGAGAAAACAGGCGCATGTGGCTGGGAAGCTTCATATGATAAGATTAAGGAGGCTCTAGAACCTGCCGATCAATGGATCATCTCCAAATTGAATACGCTTATCATGGATGTTACGGAGAACATGGAGCATTTTGAGCTTGGCATTGCCGTACAGAAGGTCTATGATTTTATCTGGGATGAATTCTGCGACTGGTATATTGAGATGGTTAAGCCGCGCCTCTATAGTAAAGAAGAGACGGATGACCAATGCAAGAACGCTGCGCTATGGACGTTGAAAAATGTCCTGATACAGGCGCTTAAGCTGTTGCATCCGTACATGCCGTTCATTACGGAGGAGATTTTCTGTACGTTGCAAAGCGAAGAGGAATCCATCATGGTTTCCGCATGGCCTGTCCATCGGGAAGAGTGGGAGTTTGCCAGAGAAGAGGAAGCCATTGAATTAATGAAAGAGGCGGTACGGGGCATCCGTAACGTACGTACGCAGATGAATGTTGCACCGAGCAGGAAGGCGGCGGTTTTCGTAGTCAGCGACAAAGAAGAGGTACGGAAGGTTTTTGCAGAAGGCAAATTGTTCTTCGCGTCTCTTGCAGGCGCCTCAGAGGTGACAGTCCAGGCGGACCGGTCGGGCATTGCCGACGATGCTGTTTCCGTTGTCATCCCGAATGCCGTTTTGTATATCCCGTTTGCGGAACTTGTCGATATTGCACAGGAAATTGAGCGTTTAGAGAAAGAAAAGAAGCGGTTAGAGAGTGAGCTTTCACGTGTCAATGGCATGCTCCATAATGAAAGCTTCATGTCGAAGGCGCCAGAGGCGAAGGTCGCGCAAGAACGTGCGAAACTGGAAAAATATACACAAATGATGGAACAGGTAAAAATTCGTCTGGAACAATTGCAATAAAGAATTTTTTAGTATAGAATAGTAGTAGAGTGACTGGGAGGTGAGTCGTGTGAACACACAATTTTCTTCGGAACAATTGGACAGATTAAAATCTGCAATGGCGAAAATGAAAGAGACCGTGGAGCCTGAATTTGCAGGGTTTGATAGTTTTGACTTGGATTTGGATTTAGACGTAGAAGAAGATGTTCAGGAAGAAGAGAGTGTCTTAGCCAAAGGGACTTATTTGAAAGTTGATGCGGATGAGATGGCGGCGTGGCTCTACCTGATGCCGCCGGAGCCGGATATGGTATATAAGAAGCAGGATTTGATAGACTATCTGGCATCGAAAGGCGTTATAGAAGGCCTGCACCAGTCCAATTTATCCGCAATTATTAAGAAAAAAGTATATAATAGAGAGATATTAGTTGCCAAAGGACGCGAAATCCAGGATGGTGCTAACGGTTATTTCGAATATCTTTTTACGCCGGAGGAATACGGTGTGCCGAAAGTACGGGAAGACGGCTCGGTAGACTATACGAACATCAATGCGCTGCAAAATGTGAAAGCAGGAGAGAAAGTAGCGGTTTATCATCCTGCGATACAATCGGTGGACGGTTGTACGGTATTTGGGAATATCATGCAGGGCAAGATGTACCATGACCTGCCGCCGATGCGCGGCAAGGGCATCCGTCGTGAGGATGAGAGCTATTATGCGCAGTCCGATGGTAAGATCGAGGTGAAAGACGGCAAGATCGATATCCAGAATGTCCATGAGATTACGGGCGATGTGGATATGATCATCGGCAAAGTGGAATTCTTCGGGGATATTATCATACACGGGAATGTGGAAGAAGGCGTGGTGATCCGTGCCGGAAGAAATATTGAGATCCATGGCTCTACGAGTATTGCGAACCTTTATGCCGGCGGTGACATTATCCTTTCCCGCGGCATCCAGGGCGGCAATAAAGCAAAGATAGCGGCGAGAGGCAGTATTTTTGCGGATTTTATCGAGCATACCATAGTGGAAGCGGGCGGCACGGTACAGGCGAATATCATCATGAATTCTAATATTTCGGCGAAAGAAAAGGTGATCGCGACTGGTAAGAAGGGCGCTATCATCGGTGGCTATGTCAATGCGATCAAAGGCGTTGAGGCTACCAATGCAGGCAATACCGCAGAAATCAAGACGATCATCCATTGCGGGTACGAGGCGCAGACACATGAGAACCTGCTAGAGATCAGGCGCAAGGAGACGGAAATTAAGGCCAAGATCGCGGATTTGGTCGATTCGATGAAAGAGGCTTTGCGGGAGAAGCGTATGCGCGGCGCACAGACGCCTGACACGACAGAGAAAAAACTTTTAGGATGGGATAAGCTAAAAGACCAATATTTCATAGAGCTGGATAAAGTCGAGAGCGAGCGCAAAGGCTTAGAGGAAATGGTGGAACAGAGCAAAGGCTCGGAGATTAGGATAGACGGCAATATTTATCGTGGTGTTGTCATCTGTGTCAATGCGGAGCAGATGATGATCGAACGGAATACTTGTTATATGAGATACAACGCGGATAAAGGAGTGATAGAAGGCAGTGTCATCATACATAACTGATGCGGTTAAGACTTATGAAGAAGCTGTAGGCTATATACTGGAGATTCCTAAATTTGCGAAGAAAAATAGCATGGAGCATACGAAGCTCTTCTTAGGGCATATGAAGAAGTCCGCGGAATATCAGGCATTAACGGCACTGAGGCAGGATGTGAGGACGATCCACGTGGCAGGCACAAACGGAAAGGGTTCCGTTTGTGCTTATTTACGTTCTATCATACAGGAAGCCGGATTCTCTACCGGGATGTTCATTTCGCCCCATTTGGTGACGATGCGGGAGCGTTTTGTCATTAACGGGGAGATGGTCTCTGAAGAAGAGTTCTTGTGGGCATTCTGGCAAGTTGCCGATCATCTGCAATGCCTCCCGGAGGCGTTAGAGGCAATTGCCTACCAGCCGACTTTCTTCGAGTACCTTTTTTTCATGGCGGTCATGCTGTTCGCAAAGCATAGGGTCGCGTATGAGATATGGGAGACCGGGCTTGGCGGCAGGCTGGATGCGACAAATGCGATTGACGAAAAAGATGTGTGCGTAATTACATCTATTGGTTATGACCATACGGAATACCTTGGCGGGACGCTTCCGGAGATTGCTACGGAAAAAGCAGGCATTTTCCGTAAAAATGTGCCGGCAGTTTTTTTTGAAAAAGAAAAATGTGTAACGCAAACATTGGAAAAATGTGCCGATTTAGCGGAAACGAAAGCATTTTCCGTATCTTTACGGGCGATAAAAGAAATAAATAGTAATCATAAAACTATTGATTTTTCTCTCCAATCAAATTATTATGGTTATATTAGGTTAAGTGTGTCTACGATAGCATGGTATCAGATAGAAAATGCCGTGCTTGCGGTTTTGGCGATAGAGCAGCTTCCAGAAAGAGATTTGATTTCGCTCCGGGCTTTGCAGGAAGGCATAAGGAAGATGAAATGGGAAGGCAGGATGGAAGAAATCATGCCCTCCGTCTATTTGGATGGCGCACATAATACCGATGGCATACGGGCGTTTTTACAGACAGTAGAGCGGGACGGCTGTGAAGGCGAACGGTATCTGCTTTTCTCCATGGTGAGAGAGAAACAGTATCAGGCGGTCATGGATATGATTGCAGGGTCGATGCTGTTTAAAGTGATTGGTGTTGTGGCAATACTGGATAATAGGGCATTGCCAGTAGAGGAGCTAGCGGATTATTTCGGGCAATATACCGAATTACAGATGCGAAAATATGACAGATTAGAAAGTGCCGTGCAGGATATGGCAAATAGCCGTAGAGCACAAGACAGAGTGTATATTGTCGGTTCATTATATTTGGCGGGCGAAGTGAAGGCCCTTTTAAGGAGGCACTTAGATGATTAATTTTGAAGAAGAACTGAGGAAGTTTCATCCCAGCCTGGAAGTGGAAGATGCAGAAGAGGCAATCTATAATCAGGATCTGACGGATATGGCGGATTTAATGGTGAAAGTGGTAAAGGAATCGAAGGCGGCAAAAGAATAGCAGAGGATATGAAAGGTAAATAATAGATGAAATGTTATAATTGCGGATGTGACTTGTCCGGACATGACTATTGTACCGGCTGCGGCGCCGATGTATCCCTTTACAAGAAAATCATATATATTTCCAACCGGTTTTATAATGAAGGGCTGGAGAAGGCAAACGTCAGGGATTTGACAGGCGCTATTTCAAGTTTGCGTCAGAGCTTAAAATTTGATAAATATAACATAGAAGCAAGAAATTTATTGGGATTAGTCTATTTTGAGACCGGAGAGGTCGTGGCGGCGCTGAGCGAATGGGTCATCAGTAAGAACTGGCAGCCTAAGAAAAATATAGCGGACGACTATATTGACATGATACAGACGAATCCGACAAGACTTGATACGATCAACCAGACGATTAAGAAATATAACCAGGCGTTAGCGTATTGTAACCAGGAGAGCATGGATCTTGCGATTATCCAGCTTAAGAAAGTATTATCGCTTAACCCGAAATTCATCCGGGCGCACCAGTTGCTGGCGCTCCTCTATATTAATAGTGAAGAATGGGAGAAAGCGAAGAAAGAACTTACCAAGTGCATCCAGATTGACGCGAACAATACCGTGACGCTGCGGTATCTGAAGGAAGTAGACGAGATGCTGCTGCCGGAAGACGGCATGAAGACTGGTAATAAGAAGAAAAAGCGATCAGAGGAAGTTGTAAAATACCAAAGCGGCAATGAAACGATTATCCAGCCTGTCAATATCAAGGAAGGAAAAGGCATTGGCTCCTTGCTCAATCTGGGGATCGGCCTTTTAATCGGGATTGCGATTGCCGTATGTTTGATCCTGCCTGCGCGGATACAGACAGCGAAAGCGGGCATCAATGATGACCTGCGCCTGGTCAGCGAGCAGTTGGATTCTAAGAATGCTACGATAGACGAGCTTGAGCAGCAGGTGAATGAACTGCGGGAAGCGAATCAGACGTTAGAGCAGGATTTAGATGCCTATATGGGGAATGATGGTGGCGTACAGGTCTATGATACGCTTCTTAAGGCTGCGGACGCTTATCTGACGGATGCAGAGGACATCGTTACGGTTGCAGACTATTTGGAAGAGATCAATGAGGTTACGAAGGAACAGGGAGAAGGCGCAGAGTATTCCGAGGCTTATGAGAAGTTATATAATACGCTCCTCGCCCTGATCGGGCCGGCGGCGGCGGATTCTTATTATGATGAAGGATTTGAGGCTTACAGAGGGGAGAATTATCAGGACGCGATACCGAATTTGGAACGTGCCTACCAATACGATGCGACAAACGGGGAAGCGCTTTATTATCTGGCGAATTCTTATAACAGCGTAGGGCGTAAGGAAGACGCGATAGAAGCTTACCGTTTGGTCATAGAGTTGTTCCCGGGGACAGTCAAGGCAAGTAAGTCCGAGACTTTCCTTGCCGAACTAGAAGGCACGGATTAGAGCATAGTGGCTTGTTAAGCTAGAAAGCACGGATTAGAGCATAGTGGCTTGTTAAGCTAGAAAGCACGGATTAAAGTAAAGTGGCTTGCTAAGCTAGAAGGCATAAATGAATATCGTAAAATCAATCATACAAAAGAGAACAGGGAAATTCCTTGTTCTCTTTTTTTATGTAGAAATTCAGCTTATTTTGACGAAAGGAGCATGGCGGTCATGGAAGAAGAATTCAAAGTAATTGATAATTACCTAATGATAAGGATGCCGAATGAAATTGATCATCATCATTCAGTTGACATAAGCAGAACGGCGGATAAATACATCATGGATGAAAATGTTGGGAACGTGGTGTTTGATTTTGAGCGGACAACCTTCATGGACAGTTCCGGAATTGGCATTATTGTTGGAAGATATAAGAAAATATCTTGCTTCGGGGGCAAAGTGTTCGCGATTAACGTAGGGAATCGCGTACGCAGGATTTTGATGCTATCCGGATTACATAATATTGTAGAGATCATGTAGGCTGGGGGAAAGGAAGACAGGATATCCATTATCCTGGGATGGAGGAGAATATGATAGAAATAGTGAATTGGAAGCAAGGCACGCAGGTGACAAATGAGATGAAGCTAGAGTTTCGCGCCGTTTCAGACAATGAAGCGTTTGCCAGGACGGCGGTGGCGGCCTTCGTGGCACAGCTTAACCCGACATTGGAAGAGATCTCGGATATCAAGACGGCGGTATCGGAAGCAGTCACAAACGCGATTATCCACGGGTACGATGGGGAAAACCGGGAGGAAAACAAAGTATGGCTTAGCTGTATGATTAAAAGCGACGTGTTGGAAGTGGAAATTTCCGACAGAGGCATCGGCATAGAGAACATAGAAAAGGCAATGGAGCCGCTTTATACGAGCAAACCGGAGCTGGAACGTTCCGGTATGGGATTTTCCTTTATGGAAGCATTCATGGACGACTTAGAAGTGATTTCCGAGGTGGGGCAGGGAACAACGATACATATGGTGAAGAAAATAGGGATCACTTCCTGGATTGTGAATGAAGAATTGTGATCCGTCATGGCGCCATATCATTGTGAAAGGAGGATATAAGTGTCTATATGGAAGAAACTGCCGTATTGATTGAACGTTCACAGGCAGGAGATAAAATGGCGAGGGAGAAACTGATAGAGGAAAATCTGGGCTTGGTAAGGCATATTGTCAAACGGTTCTTAGAAAGGGGATATGACGCGGAAGACCTGTTCCAGATAGGCTGTATTGGCCTGATGAAAGCAATTGATAAATTTGACTTAAGCTTTGAGGTGAAATTCTCAACTTATGCGGTGCCGATGATACAGGGGGAGATCAAGCGATTCCTACGGGATGACGGTATGGTGAAAGTAAGCCGTACTTTGAAGGAAAACGGGTGGAAGATCAAACAGAGCGCCGAGAAACTTTCGCATTTATACGGAAGGGAAGCCACATTATCGGAACTTTCAGAAGAGACAGGGATCAGTGTAGAGGATATTGTATTGGCGTTAGATGCCAACGTAGAAGTCGAATCCATTTATAAATCGGTATATCAGTCTGACGGGAACGAAATCTTCCTCGTGGACCAGGTCGTAGGCGAGGCGGGAGGGATTGGCCACTCCGTGCTGGAAGGAAGGATGAACGGCAGCAACAGCGTCTGCGAGGACATGGAGAAAGAGAAGCTGTTAAACCATATGCTCTTAGAACAGCTTCTGGACGGATTAGAGGAGAAGGAAAGGGAGCTGATCACACTGCGTTATTTCCAGGACAAGACCCAGGTTGAAGTAGCGAAGAGACTGGGGATTAGCCAGGTACAGGTCAGCCGGATGGAGAAGAGGATATTGCTGCATTTAAGAGAAGAAGTTTGTACTTGTTGAGAGTACAGGCTTCTTTTTTGTGATAGTTGACATAATACCTAATTTGGCAGGTATATTCTTGTAAAAATTATGGAGTCGTTATATAATGGATAAAGTGAAAAGGGCGATAGAGAAGCACGTTTACATGCGGGCCGCAAGACTGGGATCAGTCAGGATAAGGATGGTGGCAAACGCTACAGGCTGAGAGAAAGGCATGGTTAGTAGGATGAATTATCGTACGGACAGGTATGGGAACAAGATTTCGATATTAGGCTATGGGTGTATGCGGTTTACACAGAATGCAGGAAAAGTGGATCTTCGCAAAACAGAGCGGGAGATCATGGAAGCTTATCGCGCAGGCATTAATTATTTTGATACGGCATATATTTATTCCGGCAGTGAAGACGCTCTTGGAAAGATATTAGAGAAGAACCGGATCAGGGAGAAGGTGAATATTGCCACAAAGCTGCCGCATTATCTGGTCAAGAAGCCCGGAAGCATGGAGAAATACTTCACGGAGCAGCTAAAAAGGCTGCGGACGGATTACGTGGACTATTATCTGATGCATATGCTGACGGATGTAAAGACATGGGAGCGGTTGAAAGAACTGGGTATTTTGGCATGGCTGGAAGAGAAGAAGAAAAGCGGGGCAATCCGCCAGATAGGGTTTTCCTATCATGGGAACTCGGATATGTTCTGTAAATTGGTGGATGCGTATGACTGGGATTTTTGCCAGATACAATATAATTACCTGGATGAAAATTCACAGGCGGGGCGTAAGGGATTGCATTATGCTGCAGCGAAGGACATCCCGGTCATCATTATGGAACCGCTCCGGGGCGGAAAGCTGGCTGGCATGCTGCCGGAAGAGGCGAAGAAGCTGTTTGAAGAATATCCGGTGAAGCGCAACCCGGCGGAATGGGCATTCCGCTGGCTATGGGACCAGCCGGAAGTCACATGTGTGCTTTCGGGGATGAATTCATTGGAGATGGTGAAAGAGAACACGGAGACCGCATCAAAGGCATGGGCAGGAGCGTTTACGGAAGCGGAAGAAGGGCTGTTGCAGGATGTCATAAATGCAATTAACGCCAAAGTCAAAGTCGGCTGCACGGGATGCAGATATTGTATGCCGTGCCCGAAAAACGTGGACATACCGGGGACTTTCGCGGCTTATAACAGAAGATATTCTGACGGGCGAAGAGCTGCGATCGTGGAATATATGATGTGTACGGCGCTCCGCAAAGATTCTTCGGCAGCGTCGAATTGCGTAGAGTGCGGCAAATGTGAGCAACATTGCCCGCAACATATACAAATTCGTACAGAACTAAAGAATGCACGCAAAGAACTGGAAGGGCCGTTCTATAAGGCGGCGCGTAAAATTGTACAGTTTTTGAAGTTGTATTAAATTGGATGGAGTTTGACGATGGAAAATAATCATGAGCATGACCGTCATTTGGCGGAACTGGAGCGGATGAACGCAGCGTTAGAGGAGGCATTGAAAGCGGCGGAAGCAGCCAATGAGGCGAAGAGCAGTTTCCTGTCGAATATGTCACATGATATTCGTACGCCGATGAATGCGATTATCGGCATGACGTCTATTGCGTTGTCCCATATTGATGAGAAGTCAAGAGTACAGGATTGTTTATTGAAGATAAGGACAGCTTCTACACATCTGATGAGCTTAGTGAATGATGTGCTGGATATGTCCCGGATTGACAGCGGGCGATTGGCGCTGAATGAAGAATCATTTTCCCTTGCGGATCTGATCCATGACATCGCAGTTATCGTACGCCCGCAGGCGATTCAAAAGCAGCAGGATTTGCAGATAGAAATCGGACAGATCTATGAAGAGAATTTGATCGGCGATCCTTTGCGGCTGCGGCAGATTTTGGTGAATATCATCGGAAATGCGGTAAAATATACACAAGAAGAAGGCAAAATCCTTGTGCGGTTCGCCCAGCGCCTTGTTGGAAGCGGAACATCAGAGGAAGGAAAACAGCAGGATATGGTGTTGTTGGATTTCTGGTGTGAAGACAACGGGATTGGCATGGACGAAGAATTCTTGCAGAAAATATTCATACCGTTTGAGCGAGTCAACAGCAGTACCATCAGCAAGATCGAAGGAACCGGCCTGGGGATGGCTATCGTGAAGAATTTGGTAGACCGTATGGGCGGCAGTATAGATGTAGAGAGCAAGGAAGGCATGGGCAGTAACTTCCATATTGAGATGCCGATGACTGTCGAAGTACAGAGCCGGAAAGGCTTGGAACTGCCCGCTGGCAGCAGCGTCCTGCTTGTAGAGAGCCTTCCCCATAGGGTAGAGATGATATCGGATTATTTAGAAGAAGCAGGGTTAGAACCGGTACATAAAGACAGTGGATTGGATGTAGTGACATGGCTGACGGAGGCACAATATGAGAACCGTATGCCATGCGCTATGCTGCTTGGGCAGGAACTGGAAGATATGCCGGTGCTGGAATTGGCGGCGCATGTGCGGCAGTCGGCAGGTCCTGGCTTTCCGATCCTGTTGGTATCGGAAGAGGATTGGGCACAGATAGAATACCGTGCGGTGCGCTCGGGAGTCGATGCTTTTGTGCCCTGCCCGCTTTTTAAGAGCAGATTATTAGAGACGTTATCGGCTCTCTTAAATGGAAGGCGCACAGAAGAAGGCTCGGCAGGCGCGATGGATGTGGACTATAGCGATTATCGTATCCTGCTAGTAGAAGATATCGAATTGAACCAGGAAATAGCGGTAGAAATGTTGTCCGTGACCGGGGTGCAAGTTGAAGTTGCTGATAACGGCGCGCAGGCCGTGGAAATGTTTGAAGCGTCTGAGCAAGGATATTATGATTTGGTGCTCATGGATATCCAGATGCCGGTAATGGACGGATATGAGGCGACGAGACGGATCCGTGCGCTTTCTAGAGAGGATGCCGGGAGCATCTGGATTGTTGCTATGACGGCGAATGCTTTTGTGGAAGATATCCGTCTTTCTAGGGAAGCCGGCATGAACGAGCATTGTGCTAAGCCGATTGACCCGGAACGGTTACAGGATATTCTGCGCAATAGGTTCAATGTATAAGGAGTAGAGGGAAGATGCAGCCATATCAGGAAGAGTATATTGCCAATTTAAAAGATATCGCTGTGCTGACAGCACGTAAGAAGCCGGAGAGCAGGACTTTTGAAGAGTATTGTGAGCACCTTTTGCGGAACAAAGAACAGGCGGAACAGAAGATGAAGCGTAATATGGAATTATTGCGTGGAGAGTTGTTCCCTGCGCTTGACCACATCTATGAGGCAGGAGAAGAGGAGCTGCGGGACTTGCAGGACTTTGCCGGGAACCTTCTTTGCGGGAAGGAAGAGCTTGATGTAGGCCTATTTTGCCAAGTCCATAAGGCGCTGTTAAACCTGGCGCGGCATAAGAAAGACAGGAGCAGCATGATCCGGGAGCTATACTGGCTGGGCATGGGATATAATAACCTTTGCAACAAGCTGGCTGGCTTAGAAAAGGAAGAAAGCGAAAAATATACTTTGCAGATGCGCTTATGTTTTACGGAGGCCGCGGCATATTTAAAATATTATGCAGAAATTGACGATATAGAGACGAAAGGGTACATTCTTCGCTCCCGGGCGAACATGTCCTTGGGGCAGTTTAAGAATCCGAGCGAGAAAATCCATATGGTCAACAGGACGCAGCAGATCTTGCAAGATAAGTATTTCCAGGAGAAAGCGCCCGAGCTTCCGTGGGACCGGTTTATCTATATGACGCATCAGCAGATGGCGGCAAGCATCTCCTATAGTAAGAATAAGGTAATGACTTCGCGCGATTTAGCATTGGTGATGGAGTCTGTTTATACAGTTTACCAGAAACGGCTGCAGGAAGCTGCGGAGCGGAATGAACAGGCGCCGATCCGTGCCAGGTTTGCGTATGATGCGCTTGAATATTATTGCGGGTTAAATAACCTGGATGGGCTGCTGACGAAAATGGAAGCGCTCATGGACGCGGCAGACGCGGAATTATTTACCGAAGAGAGCATGTATGGCATTATCTCCCTGCCAGCGTTTTATTGTCAGTTTTTAAATGATTATCCAGAGAAAATAGGGGGGCGCAAAGAATACATAGAAGACCTTTACCAAAAGGTCATTGCCTATGTAGAAGCATTTCCGGAGGCTGAAGAGAATGAAGCGCTTTTTCTGTATCTTAGGCAGTTGTCGTATACTTTTGTCGAGACGGACAATAGCATTTCTTATAAAGAGTTTTTACGGAAATTGCAGATCCGTTTTGCACCGGATATCTATGCACATTCACGGATTGTCGGGGAAGCGGCGGCAGTATTTTGCCAGATGATCATAGAAGAAGAACCGGATTTCTTCGATGATATTGACGATATCCGTGCGATCACGGACAGGGAAGAGAAGAAGCGGGAAATCATTACGTTCGCAAAAGAATGTGGGATGTTATATGATATTGGCAAGATTAATTTCATGAATCTGTATTCCCGTACTGTCAGGCAATGGTTTGAGGAAGAATATGAGATGGCGCAGCTACATACACTAGTTGGGGAAGCGTGGCTGTCCGGGAGGGCATCGACACGCCGTTATGCAGATGTTGCGCTAGGGCATCATTTCTGGTATGATGCTTCCCACGGCTATCCGAAAGCATATAAAAGACTAGAATGCCAGTGCCGGCAGGTGGTAGATATCATCGGGCTTTTGGACTGGATCAATAACGTGACGGATACGGCCAGGTTGTATAAAGGTGTGGAGAAGACATTTGAAGAGGCGGTAGAAGCAGCGATCGCGTTGGAAGGCAGAAGGTTCTCGCCGCTTTTGACAGCGTGGTTGCGGGATAAGGAAGTGACAGAGCGGCTCCGGCTTGCGTTTGAGAGAGGCCGGCATGAGGCGTATTTTGATCTGTATACAGAGAACGGGGATCGGCTGGTGAAAATAAACTAGAAAATGCTTGCATTGCATAGAAGAATGTGCTAGAATACGGGCAGATGCGAAAAGGGCGAAAGGTTTGCTATGGAATGAAATAACCGTTTCGCAATTAGCGATTGTTATTAATGGGAAAGGAGCATGGAGGTAAAGATGCAAAGATAGTCTGCTTTTGAAACATGAAGACAGGAATAAACAGAGGCGTTTTGCAAAGCGGTAAGGTATCGGCGAAATGTCTGATGGTTATTAGGATTTTTATCATGTTGCCAAAAGTAGGTTTTGTTTCCATAAAGGATGCTGTCTTTATTTCCGTGTACCGTGCGTTCGTCTGTCAGTGGGCAGGCGGCATTGTCTTGGGCATTGCGCTTTTAAGAGCCGTCCCGCGCTATATAAGACAGGAGTCAGATTAGGAACAAAGCTTAGGATCATTTGGCAACAGGTGATTCTTTTTTTTATGCATACGGGCGTCCCAAGGAAGATTGTCAGCAGAAGCTGACGGACGCCCGGCGCGTGAGTAGGGGAGAGAAACTTCCCTATTCGATTGCAAAAAAGCATGCGGTGTTATGTGCTTTTGTTGCAGGAAAGGCAGGTATATATGGCGAAAATAAATGTATCGGATCTGAGCTTCTGCTATGAAGGCAGTTTTGACAATATTTTTGAAAATGTTTCATTTAGTATTGATACGGACTGGAAACTTGGCTTTGTTGGCAGAAACGGCAAAGGAAAAACTACGTTCCTCAATCTTTTGATGGGGAAATATGATTATCAGGGAAGCATTCAGGCTTCTACGGCCTTTGATTATTTCCCTTATCAGGTAAGCGAGAGGCAGCTTGGCATGTGCATGGCGGATTTCATGGAAGAGCTGGCGCCTAACGTGGAACAATGGCGTGTCATGATAGAATTGGAGAAAATGCAGATGGATGTAGAGCTGCTGTATCGCCCGTTCTATACATTAAGCCATGGAGAGCGCACAAGAGTGATGCTGGCAATCCTTTTCTCCAGGGATAATTACTTTTTGCTCATAGATGAGCCGACGAACCACTTGGATCAGGAGTCCAGGGATGCCGTGAAACAGTATCTGTGCAACAAGCAAGGTTTCTTGCTCGTATCGCATGACCGTAACCTCTTGGATGCATGTGTGGATCATATGCTCGTGCTAAACCGCGTCTCAATCGAGGTGCAAAAAGGCAATTTCTCCTCCTGGTGGGAGAATAAGAGCCGCATGGATGCTTTCCATATAGCGGAAAATGAAAAACATCGCAAAGAAATCGTCAAGTTAAAAGAATCAGCGAGGCGGATAGGCGACTGGGCGGATAAGAATGAAAGCACCAAAATAGGCTATGACCCGATTAAAAACCATGACAGAGGCATGGGCGCCAGAGCATACATTGGCGCCAAGACGAAGATGATGCAGAAACGTGTGAAGCATATGGAGGAGCGGATTGGACGGGAAATCGAAGAAAAAGAAGGCCTGCTACAGGACATTGAACAGCCGGCAGATTTAAAGATCATGCCGCTGAAACATCATAAGGATGTCTTGGTACGAGCGGTGAAATATGATCTGGCTTATGGAGAGAACCGGATCTTAGAGGATTTTGGCTTTGAGCTGTGCCAAGGAGAGAGAGTGCTGCTCCGTGGCAAGAATGGAAGCGGAAAATCCAGCTTTATCAAAGCGATTCTAAGGAGATGCGGTTTTGCAAGCCAGCCGGGATATTCTGGCGGAGGCGGATTGTCAGCAAGCGAGAGCGCGCCTGCTGGAGCCGGATTCACGGCAATTGAGAGCGGCATTTTGCAGACAGCGAGCGGACTGGTCATTTCTTATATTAACCAGGATACATCAGCCCTACGTGGGGACTTATCGGCATTCTGTAAACAGGAATGCTTGGAAGAGAGCCTGCTAAAAGCCATCTTGCGCCAGCTTGATTTTGAGCGCGTGCAGTTTGGCAAACGGATGGAAGAATATTCGGAAGGGCAGAAGAAAAAAGTCCTGATCGCAGCGAGCCTGTTGAGACAGGCGCATATCTATATTTGGGATGAACCGCTCAATTATATTGATGTGTTCTCCCGGATGCAGGTGGAGGAGCTGATTTTACGTTATCAGCCGACCATGCTAGTTGTTGAGCATGATATCCGCTTCCAGGAGAAAATCGCGACGAGGATCGTGGAATTTGGCTAAGAGGGACACATGGCAGCGCTTTCCTTTTCTTTGGTTTTATATTTGGTAGATGAATAGAAGATGTTGCAGTTGAAAATTATAGTTGAAATATGAAAAAGTTTCATGTAAAATAGTACTGATTTGGATAAGTTTAAATGAAGAGTATGAAAGGATGGATGAGCAGAATGGACGGTTCCACAGGTTTTTTATTATTGTCAGGCGGTTTGGTCGTGATTTTGATCCCGGTTGTAATTTCGGTAGTATCTGCTGTTGTGTCCGGCATAGCGGCAGCAGTCGATGATGAGGGAGAAGACTGATGAACACATTTCATTATCAAGTCGTCAGTATCGACGGTGATTATGCAAATCTAAAACGTACCGATATCGAGAGCGATGAAATAAAACTGGTGGCGAGAGCGTTATTGCCACCGGATATTTCTGAAGGGACAAAGCTGCAATATGAGTATATGCAGTATGAAATCATAGAATAATTAGTAACATTAGAATCAGATGGAACGACAATAAGAACACAGAGGAAAAATGTGAAGCCTACGGCAATGTGAGAGGCTTTGCATTTTTTTTGCGTTTTTTTGGCCTGATGCATAAAATCTTTCTATCAAACCATAATAAGTCAATAAAATAAGTTGGGGAAAGAAAAATAGCGAAGAAAATGAAATGAAATGGAAAAAGAAAGTAAATGAAATGAAAAAGTAAATGAAATGAAAAGGAAAAAGAAAGTAAAATAATAATAAAAAGTAAAATAATAAAAAGTCCGGCAATTCAAAACATTTGCCGGACTTTTTTTCTGTTTCATTACGGATGGGATTAAATG
>CAJTSL010000014.1:0-35123 GCA_910578845.1 uncultured Lachnospiraceae bacterium | reverse complement strand
AATAAAAAGTAAGAAAAAACAAAACATGAATAGAAGAAAAAATATGACTAAAAAATAGAAAAGAAAGAGGCAAAATGAATTATGTCAACCAATAGCGTGACGCTCTATTTGAAGGCGGAACAAAACATAGAATTGCAATCAGAGGATGTTTACCTGAAAGACATCGGGAAATTAACATGTACTGATGAAAATATCTTAGCTAAGATTAAAACTATTAAATTACACCGCTTTAGAAAAGAAGAACCCCAGAGACAGGTGATCAGTATCCTAAAAGTGATCGAAGAAATCAACAAGATCTATCCGAATGTATCGGTAGAGAACATTGGCGAAGCCGATATTTTGATTGAGCACATCAATGTAAACAAGCATAAAAGCCCGGTGCAGGTGTTCAAGATCATTTTCGTATCTCTTATCGCCTTTTTTGGGACGGCTTTTACGATCATGGCATTCCACAATGATATTGGCATTAACCAAGTGTTCTCTAAAGTCTATAAAATGGTGATGGGACAGGCAAGCGATGGTTATGGGGTCTTAGAGTTTTCCTATTCGATCGGCCTTGCATTAGGCATCATCCTATTCTTTAACCATATTGGCGGCAGGCGGATTACCAAAGACCCCACGCCTATTGAAGTGGAAATGCGGGTGTATGAGGCGGATGTCAATAAAGCTTTGATAGAGACGGCAGACAGGGAAGGAAAAATGATAGATGTTCATTAAACAGATCTTTATGGCGGTTTTGGGCGCCAGCTTTGGCTTTATCGTATCGGGAGGCGTATTTACCGTATTGATTTCCGTCGGGCTGATACCACGGTTTGCGGGGAAGATGCATATTGCAAAGCATATATTTATATTAGAAGAAATGGTGGTCTTAGGGACGCTGCTAGGAGATTTCCTAAGCGTGTTCAGTGATTATGGGGATATCGGCGAATGGGCGCTTTCCCACGAAGTATTCGGTGCGCAGGCAACGGTTGCGGCATGGCATGTTGTAGGCAGCGTCATATTAAGCTTCTTCGGGGTTTTCTCCGGGATTTTCGTAGGATGCCTGGCGCTTGCGATTGCAGAGATGCTAGATACGATACCTATTTTCTCTAGAAGGATCGGGTTCCGGCACGGGTTAGGCATTGCCATTTTGGCAGTGGCGCTGGGAAAGATGGTGGGCAGCCTGCTATATTTTACGCAGTCGGTTTATCTATACGGCGGTTAGGCGTTCTGCGGGCAGCTTTGCCTAGATCGCGCAACACAAAAAGCTTGATTGGGATGAAACGAGAAAGTGAGGATGGAATATGGGAGAGAGCATGGAAACAAAGAAAAAGAAGATGCAGCAGGAAGCAAAAGAGGCAGCGAGCCAGAAATACCAGCAGCAGGTAAAGGAGGCTACGCCGACGGCCAATCTGTTCTGGCGGATGGTTAAGGCGTTTCTTGTAGGAGGCATTATTTGCTGTATCGGACAGTTTATATTAAATTATGCGACAAAAAGCAGCGGACTGGATAAGGAAACGGCAGGAGCGTGGTGTTCTATGCTGTTGGTGCTGCTTAGTGTAGTCTTAACGGGATTTAATATTTATCCGAAACTGGTGGAATGGGGCGGCGCAGGCGCTTTGGTGCCGATTACCGGGTTTGCCAATTCCGTGTCGGCTCCGGCTATAGAATATAAGAAAGAGGGACAGGTTTTCGGGATTGGCTGCAAGATTTTCACGATTGCAGGGCCGGTCATTTTATACGGTATTTTTACAAGCTGGGTGCTTGGCGTCTTTTATTGGCTGTTTTCATCTATGAAATGACAAGAAATGACAGCGGCGCTTTATCCAAGTAGATAGGCCATAATTTCCGGTGCGCGAAACGTTAAGAAAACATTCGTTTTGCGTACAGGGAGATTATGGCCTTTTTGCTTGTGGGCAGTCTTGGCAGCAACATGCATGCGGCTGTTAGCGGCATTAGCGGCAATACGTAGGCAATTATTGGAAGCGACATGCAGGCAGCCATTCATAGCAACAGCGCTTGCTTCCCTGCGTAAGGGCGGTGTATAATAGGAAGGAAACATGATGGATTTCTAACGGGCATAGATTAGGAAAGGAACGTATGGGATTATGGCGGATTATAAAGAATTGGCGGCATATATTATGGAGCAATTGGAAGGCGTTGACGGGGTAAGGAACATTCCGATGATGGGAGGTTATGTCTTTTATTATAAAGAGAGGATCTTCGGCGGAATATATGGGAACGGCTTTTTAGTAAAAGACACAAAAGCGAGCCGGAAATACATGCCGGATAGCGAACCGGAACCGCCCTATAAAGGGGCAAAGGCGATGCTGCCGGTGACGATTTTAGAAGACAGGGAGCAGTTTGTGCAGATGGTGCAGGAGATGTACGATGAGCTGCCGGAGCGGAAGAAAAAAGAGAAGAAGAAAAAGGATGTATAAGAGACATATAAGAGAGGGGCAGAAACAAATGGATAAGAACAGCTTTGCGATAACGCCGCCGATGGGGTGGAACAGTTATGACTATTATGATACGACAGTGAACGAGGCAGAGGTAAAAGCGAACGCGGATTTTATGGCAGCGCACTTAAAAGAATATGGCTGGGAATATGTCGTCGTGGATATCGAATGGTATGCCAATGATGCCGGAACGATGAGGGACAGATATCAGTATATTCCTTTTGGAAATATCGAAATGGACGATTATGCCAGATTGCAGCCGAGTCCGGAGCGTTTTCCGTCTTCGGCGGGAGGAAAAGGCTTTGCGCCGCTTGCTGATTATGTGCATTCTCTGGGGCTTAAATTTGGCATTCACATCATGCGGGGCATCCCACGTAAGGCGGCATATGAAAAATGCCCTGTTATCGGGGCAAAAGAGTGTGCTGACAGTATTGCAGACCCGTCTTCGATCTGCATCTGGAACCCGGACATGTACGGCGTTCGGAGCACACAAGACGGACAGGCATATTATGATTCACTGCTTGCGATGTATGCCGAATGGGGCGTGGATTATATCAAATGTGATGATATCTGCGACAGCAGGCTCTATAGAGACGAACCGTTCCTTGGCTGGGAGGAGACAAGGATGCTGCATCGGGCGATCGCCAAATGTGGCAGGCCGATCGTATTAAGCTTATCGCCCGGGCCAGCGCATATCGAGCGTGCCTGGGAATATTGCCGGTATGCCAATATGTGGCGGATTACCGATGATTTCTGGGATGAATGGAGTTTGTTAAAGGCGATGTTTGCAAGATGTGAGCTTTGGCAGGATCACGTCAGGGAAGGGTGTTTCCCGGACTGTGACATGTTACCGCTTGGAAAGCTGGGCAAAGGGTTTGGGAACGAATGGGAGACGAGGTTTACCAAGGAAGAACAAAAGACGATGATGACGCTTTGGTGCATGTTCCGCTCTCCGCTGATGATCGGGGCGGAGCTTACGCTGTTAGACGATTGGACATTGTCGCTATTGACGAACAGGGATGTGCTTTCCCTGATGGGAAGAAACTGTAGGGGCACGCAGATTGTGCGGACGGAGAAAGAAGCCGTTTGGAAGAATAAGGATGAGGAATCTGGCAGGATCTGTGTAGCGCTTTTCAATCTCAGTGAGGAAGAGGCCAATATTTCTGTCAGCCTTGATGCGCTTTTAGAAGAACAGATATCCGGACAGGAGCAGGCGCTGTATGAGCTTTGGGATCAAGAAGAAATACATACGGTATCTGGTAGGATAGAGGCAAATGTGCCGTTACATGGCGTGAAAGTCTTTCGGATTGGGTGAGAAGCCTGTGATAATGTATGGAAAGGAAGAAAATGGACAAGGAAAAGAAGGGGTATGGGAAGGACGGGAATCCATCCATAAATAAGAGGCTCTTAGCCGGTATTGTGGCGGCGGGTTTATTCGTATTGCTTGGTGCGGCGGCTCTGTTTGTCTTGCACATCCAAAAAGCTAAAAGCGAAAGGGAGACGGCTCTTTTCCAGACGGAGATGTCGCAGGCAACAGAAGGGCAAAGCCAGGAGGATGGGCAGGCAAAAGACCAGGCAGATGTTAGCGGCGGGCAGACGGGAATAGACGGGATGCAGGAAAACCAGCAGGCAACAGGTGGGGAAGCCGATATACAGGCAGACGGACAAGAGAAGGAAGGGGCAGGTTCTGGGGAAACAGCGGATGCATCCGGCGTGATACAGCCGGAGGCGTCAGTAGGGGCATTAGATGATGAACAGGACCCGCAGGCTTCTGGCGCATCGGGCAATGAAGAAAGCGGCGCCCAGGTAACGATTGCCAAAACGAATGAGGACGAAACCGTCGATATTACGTTAGGGATTGATGTTTCGAAGTATCAGGGGACAATCGACTGGGAAAAGGTCAAAGCGGCTGGCGTAGATTTCGCTATGGTCCGTGTAGGGTACCGGGCGAAAGCGACAGGCGAGATCTTCGAAGACCCGACGGCAAGATATAATATGCAGGAAGCAGGGGCGGCTGGCATTAAGATCGGCGCTTACTTTTTCTCTTCTGCGGTCACCAAAGAAGAAGCGCAGGCGGAAGCGGCATTTACGGAAGAGATCATTGCCAAATATAAGATCACTTATCCGGTGGCTTTTAACTGTGAAGATTTCCGGTCGCCGGATAGCAGGCAGTACGGCTTAGATTCTGCGACGAGGACCGAGCTTGCCTGTGCATTCTTGGATGAGATTGCGTCGGCAGGCTATACGCCGATGTTCTATGCTTCTAAGGGTGAACTCGAAGGCAGCGCCCAGTGGGACACACAGACGCTAGAGGCAAAATATAAAATATGGGTGGCGCAGTACCCGGAGAAGCCATACCCGGAGACAAATGCTTCCACTTATTCCCGTGCCCATGACATGTGGCAGTATACCAGCCAGGGGACGGTTGATGGCATTGCCAAGAAAACGGACGTGAATATTGCATATTTTGGTTATTTGCAGGAAGCGGAAGCAAAAGACGGGACGCCTGCCGAGGTGGTGGAGGCTAACCCGGAAGTCGGCATTCTTTTTACGGAGGTCAACGAAACCGTGACCGCGAAGCAGGAAACGAACTTGCGCTCAGAGCCTAGCACGCTCAATGACGATACTGTCGTTGCCAAGTTAGTGCACGGGGATACGGCAGTGAGGACAGGGATCGGTCATAATGGCTGGTCGCGCGTCATATACAATGGACAGACATTGTATGCGGTGAGCAGTTATCTGACAACGGATATGGAAGACACAGGGCAGCAAGCGCCTCCGCAGGGGCCTGTCTATACACCTGTAAATGAGCAGGTAACGGCGAAAATAGAGACGAATCTGCGTTCGGAACCGGGTACGGAAAGAGACGATACCATTGTAGGCCTTCTCCGCAATGGGGAAGTGCTTATCAGGACGGCAGTCGGAGATAATGGCTGGTCAGAGCTAGAATATAACGGGCAGACGGTATACGCGGTCACCAGTTATCTGACCGTTGTAGGGTAATTGGATGGATTTACAACAGAAAAACTTCTGTTCGCGGCATTTTCCTGCGCTTCTTTGTACAACGATACGAAAGAAAGATAAGGTGCTGTATCAGATCGGCGCTTGCATTGTCATAAATTGTAAAAGGAAGAAGGCACAATAATGCAGATAGCAATATGCGATGATGAAAAAGAAGTTAGGGAGATGTTGGCACAGCGGGTGCAAAGACTATGCCCCCAAGCCATTGTATCCGTATATGCCTCCGGGGAGGAGCTGCTTATGTCTTTACCGTATGTGCAGCCGGATATCCTGTTATTGGATATCCAGATGGCTGGCACGGGCGGGATGGAGACGGCAAGGGCGTTTAGAAGGCAGAATAAAAGGGCGATCCTTATTTTCGTGACTGCGCTGGAAGAATATGTGTTCCAGGCGTTTGACGTAGGAGCGTTCCACTATCTCATAAAGCCTTTTGACAATAAGAAATTTGTAGAGGTGCTTCTTCGCGCGGTAGAAGAGCTGGAAGGCAGGAAAAAGGAGGAACGTCAGGATAGCAGGAGAGAGATGCCAAACATTATGGTCACAACAGGCGGGAAACATATTGCCATCCATCCGGAAGATATTGTGTATGCGGAAGTGTTTGACAGAAAAGTCATTATCCATACCTTGGATTCCGATATTGAATATTATGGGAAAATGAAGGAGCTGGCGAAACAGGTGGGCGAGGATTTCTATCGCCCGCACAGGGCATATCTTGTAAACTTTGGCTTTATCACAAAGTATGATGCTACTACCATCTATCTGGAAAAAGGACAGGCAATGATGGCCAAACAGAATTATCCTGATTTCGTCAAATCCTATTTGAAATATAATCAGATGAAAGGAAACCAGCAGGTATGATGCATCTTGAGAGCTATTGGGCAGTGCCGGGATCTATAGCGGTTGTCATAGATGTATTCATCATGGCGTACTGTTTCTATTGTTTTGCAGCGCCTTTTGCGCAGGATAAGAGGGGAGCGCGCTATGGTGGGATCCTCTATTGCCTGGTGACTTCGGCAATAATTGTGTTCCAGGACAAGGCGGATCTATACATCGCATACTCTGTGGGAATGATTGGTGCATTTCTTGTGATGTGCTGGGCAGAGCGGAGAAACTATGAGCAGAAGATCTTCCTGGCTGTGACTTTTTTCGCATTGGAATGGCTTACCCGCTCGATGGCAGACATCTTGTATGACCATTTCTATGATTTCACTTCAAAAACGGATTTCATGAAAGGACATCCGGAACTATACTTTGCTCTGTATGTTGTCGTATTGCTTTATTATCTTCTGTTAAAGTTTGTATTTGCCATGACCGGGATTGTATGCATCGTCAAAGCTTATACGTATAAATATGCAAAGATGGCGAAAAGAGAGCTGCTTATGCTGGTCATTCCTTCTTTTGCCGCGATCATTGGTTATGAGGCTATGCGATATTACCGCGCTTTTTATATTTGGGAGACCGGAAAGCTCCAAGATATTTACGACTTGCTTTTTTTCATGTTTTGCGCTGTATTCGTCATTATGATCGTAGTGATCATTATGCTCTATCAGAGCATTAAGGCAACGCAGGAGGAGAAACTGCAAAACGAACTGTTTGCCACGCAGATGGATAGCATCAGGCAGCATATCGTCCAGGTGGAAAGCCTCTATCGTGATATCCACAGCCTGAAACATGATATGGGCAATCATATCATGACATTAGAGCGGCTTTATGAAGAAAAGGAGACGGCAGAGGCGAAAGCTTATAGTTCACAGCTAAAGGCGGCGCTTGCCGAAATGGCAGGGGAGATCAAGAGCGGAAATCCCGTAACGGATGTGATTTTGCAGGAAATGATGGGAGAGGCGAAGAAAAAGGGGATCTGTTTCCGGTCGGCATTTTATTATCCTACGGATTCCAAGATCAACGCTTTTGATATCAGCATCATCTTGCATAATGCCCTGCAAAATGCATTGGAAAATGTGGACGGGGGAGAATCTTCGTATATCTCCATTTTATCCTATCGGAAGAGAAATGCCTACATGATAGAGATCAAAAACAGTTATACTGGGACGATACAATGGCATCCGGAAACCGGATTGCCGATGACGTCCAAAGAAAAAATGCCCGGCAGTCAGAGCGGGTATATGCAGACACATGGGTATGGCCTCTCGAATATCCGCAGAGTGGCAAAGAAATATGCCGGGGATATAGACATCACGGCAAAAGACGGTGCATTTTGCCTTAGTGTCATGCTGTTATTAGCGTAAAGGACAAGGCGCAGGCTTTCGCCGTCTTACCATAATCGGGAAATGATCATTTCTGTATAAGCTGCCGGTCGGCAGCTTAGTTTCGCTAACGCAAACGATATTGTTCCATAGGGATGCCGACTTGACAAAGATAAAACGAAGGGCATATAATTTGACTGGACTCTATACAAGGAAGAAGAAACTGGGGGACGGTGCCTATGCAAAAAGAGCAGCCAGGAAAAGAAAAAATAGCCTATTATAGGCTTTGTCTTTCACCTTTTATAGGCTTGGTGACCGGTGTAGCTTTGCATCTTTTCCATTTGCTATGCGTACAATTTGGATTTGGGCAGACGTGTTTTGCACTGGCTGGCACAGCGCTTCTAGTGTTGATCAGTATGGGCGTCTATCTGAAAGATTTTATGCTGGTGTCAGAAAAGCTTGCCTTTTTCATCGGAGAGAAGCTAGAGAAGTTCGGGAGGGTGCCCGTACAGGATGCGGCGCCAGGCGTCTATGGCACGATTGCGGCAATTGCCTATAGTATGCTGTATGCAGGCGGGCTGAGCGTTGTCTGGAAGAGCAGGCAGTTGGTATTATTGACGCTTGGCTATATTATTGCGAGGACTTTGTATAGCATGGCTTTTGTGTGGTTTCCCCAAGCAGAGGCGCAGGGATTATGGCAAGTGCGGCTATCAGAGACAAAGAAGAGGATGCTCCGTATTATCCTTAGCGTTATTTTAGCGTTATGCTTCTGTACTTGTATTATGATTTCTCCTATAATAGGTGTATTGGAAGCGTTGCTTTGTATGTGGGTCTGGACATACTATTATTATATGTCTAAGAGGATAAACGGTGGCAATACGGAGGAGATGGCAGGGTATTTCCTTGCGCTCTGCGAGCTGATGGCAGTATTGTTCATCGGGCTCTTTGGAAGAGTCTTGCTATAAAAGGCTCTGCTGGGGAACGGACGCATAGGAAAGGCATACGGGTAGCGTATGCTGGCAGAAAGGCACGGTTTTCATGAATGAAATAGATAAGAAAAAATTTGTCGTTGGGATTCTGGCACATGTGGATTCAGGAAAGACAACGTTAGCCGAGAGTATGCTTTATGTAAGCGGGAGCATTCGTAAGGCAGGAAGAGTCGATCATGGCGATACCTTTTTGGACACGGATATCCAGGAGCGGACAAGAGGGATTACGATTTTCTCTAAACAGGCGGAATTTTCGTGGAGGGAGATGGATGTTACGCTGTTAGATACGCCCGGACATGTGGATTTCTCCGCAGAGATGGAGCGGACGCTGCAAGTCTTAGATTATGCGGTGCTTGTAGTCAGCGGCGCCGACGGCGTGCAGGCGCATGTGGCGACATTGTGGAAGCTGCTCAAGCGATACCATGTCCCGGTCTTTCTTTTCGTCAATAAGATGGATCAGCCACAGGCGGATCAGCAAAGCCTGATGAGGGAGCTACAGGAGAAGCTAGATGGGCGTTGCGTGGACTTTAGCCTGCGCGGGGCAGGGGTTGGCGACGACGTGGACAAGATAGAAAAGGAGGCATTGCCGACAGGGATAGAAGGAGAGCTTGCAGAGAATATAGCGGTGTGCGATGAGGGATTATTAGAGAAATATATCGAGAATGCCTATATTGGAAGAGAAGACGTTGTAGCTGCGATTGCGGATAGGAAGCTATTCCCCTGTTATTTTGGCTCTGCGCTTAAAATAGAAGGCATTGAGGAATTGCTTGATGGGATATTATATTATACGCGCCCGGTAACGTACCCGGATGCGTTTGGCGCACGGGTATATAAGATTGGCAGGGACAGTGCAGGCAACAGGCTCACTTATATGAAGATTACAGGTGGGAAGCTATGTACCAAACAGTTGGTTGCAGACAGAGACAGGCAATGGGAGGAGAAAGCAGACCAGATCCGGATTTATTCCGGGGAGAAATACAGAACAGAACAGGAAGTACCGGCAGGAGCGGTTTGTGTAGTAACCGGGCTTAGCCGGACTTTTTCGGGAGAAGGCCTGGGGATAGAGCAGGGTGATAATGTGCCGCTGATATTCCCGGTGATGTCTTACCGCTTACAGCTTCCTGTAGGCGAAGACGTCCATGTGATGTACAAGAAGTTATGTCAACTTGAAGAAGAGGAACCGCTATTGCATATGGTATGGAAGGAACAGGTCGGTGAGATCCATGTGCAGCTCATGGGAGAAGTGCAGATTGAGATCTTACAGCATCTGATAGAATCCCGCTTCGGCGTTAAGGTGGAATTCGATACAGGAAGCATTGTTTATAAGGAAACGATCAGCGACATGGCTGAAGGGGTAGGACATTTCGAGCCGCTGCGCCATTATGCGGAGGTGCATCTTCTGATGGAGCCAGGCGAGGCGGGGAGCGGCTTAGTCTTTGGCACGGCATGCAGTGAGGATGATTTGGACAGGAACTGGCAGCGCCTGGTATTGACCCATTTGGAAGAAAAAGAGCATATAGGTATTTTGACAGGCTCACCGCTTACCGATATGAAGATTACGTTAGTCGCGGGCAAGGCGCATAACAAGCATACGGAAGGCGGTGATTTCCGGCAGGCGACATACCGGGCGCTCAGGCATGGGCTTCATAGGGCGCGGTGCGTCCTTTTAGAGCCGGTTTATGCGTTTCGGATAGAGCTGCCCGCTACTCTGGTCGGGAGAGCCATGTCGGATATCCAGGAGCGGTGTGGGCATTTCGATGCGCCGCTGACAAATGGCGAGGAATGTGTGTTGACCGGGACAGTCCCTGTAGCAGGGATGCAGGACTATCATACGAAACTGCTCGCATATTCCGGTGGGAAGGGCAGGTTCTTTGCTACGCTAAAAGGATATGAGCCATGCCACAATCCGGAGGAAGTCATAGAAAAGATCGGCTATGATGCGGAACGTGACCTGGAGAATCCGGCATCATCCGTTTTCTGTTCCCATGGTGCAGGCACGATCGTGGAATGGCAGGATGTGGAAGCGCATATGCACTTAGAGAGCGTCTTGGGAAAAAGGCAGGCGGCATTGACTATGATGGATAATGGAATGAGCCATGCGGGATTGCCATCTGGGACAAGCAATGGGCGGCAACCGCCTATATATCGGGAAGGGAAGCCTGGACAGGGAAATGACGGTGGTGTCAGGACACGACGGAATGCCGATGCGGTTGATGAGAAAGAACTAGAGGAAATATTCAACCGTACTTACGGGAGCAGTAAGAAAAATACACCGGCACGGAGTGCTGGCAACAGGCGGGATACAGAGCGTCCCCAGGATTACCGTATGAAAGAGACTGATACGGTCAAAGAATATCTGCTCGTGGATGGCTATAACATCATTTTTGCCTGGGAAGAATTGAGCGAGCTTGCGAAAATGAATCTGGATAGCGCGCGCGGGCGGCTTATGGATATCCTGAGCAATTATCAGGGATACCGGAAAATGACATTGATCCTGGTGTTCGACGCTTATAAAGTGAAAGGGAACCCGGGGAGCGTTTCCGCTTATCATAATATCCATGTTGTCTATACGAAAGAGGCGGAGACGGCGGATCAGTATATTGAGAAAGCGACACATGAAATTGCGAAGAAACATCATGTGACGGTTGCGACATCCGACGGGTTAGAACAGCTTATCATCATGGGACAGGGCGCGAGCCGTATGTCTGCAAGGGAACTGAAGGAAAATATTATGTCAACTAATGAGGAACTGCGTGAGCTCTTCCTTCATCAGAAGGTAAAAGACAAACAGTATCTGTTCGATGCCTTGCCAGACGATCTGGCAAAGCGCCTTGAAGCGGTCAGGTTAGGCGAACAGGAATTTTGAGATGGAATAGAAAAGAGGATACGGGAATGTATTTGTTATATTTTCTGCTTTGGGTAATTTTTAATGGGAACTTTACTTTAGAGATAGCGGTTTTTGGCGTTATCATAGCGGCAGCGTTATTTGCTTTTACCTGTAAGTTCATGGATTACAGCGTGGAAAAAGAGAAAAAGCTCTTAAAGCGCGCATTTCATCTGCTTCATTATAGCTGCGTGCTTGTCATCGAGATCGTGAAGGCGAATTTTTCAGTCATCCATCTGATCTTAACAGAAAAAGAAGAAGCGCAACCTGTCCTGGTGACGTTTAAGGCAGATTTAGACACGCCGATGGGGCGTTCGGCGCTTGCCAATGCCATTACGCTGACACCAGGTACGATTACGGTGCTATTAGAGGATAATACTTATACGGTACATTGTCTGGATGAGTCATTTGCAGAGGGCATGGACCAGTCAGTTTTTGTAGATATGATAAAGAAGTGCGAATAAAGAAAAGAGGTGTCATTACAAATGGGAAAGGGAATACCGGGATTAGACCAGGCATACCACGTTTTGTTCGTATCCGTACTGGTTGTCTTGGCGATTATGATCATACTTTGCCTAATCCGTGCCATTAGGGGGCCCAGGGTAACGGACAGGATCGTGGCGACCAATATGATGGGAACGATTGTCATGGTCATCATCGCTATGCTTGCCATTATGCTTGGAGAAGGCTATCTGGTGGATATCTGTATTATTTATGCCATGATAAGCTTCCTCGCGGTCATTGTATTAACGAAGGTCTATATGGGCGTCTATCGGGAGAAGAAGGAGGAGAAAGATGGCAGTAATTGAGTGGATCCGGTTCTTGTTTGGCGCATTGTTTTTGCTTTGCGGCCTTTTGATTTTCTTTATTGAAATGATAGGCGTATTCCGGTTCAAATATGTGCTTAACAGGATGCATGCCGCGGCAATGGGCGATACTTTAGGGATAGCCAGTTCTCTGATCGGATTGATGATTATAAGCGGCTTTACTTTTACTTCTCTGAAATTATTCTGCGTGATCGCTTTTCTATGGTTTTCTTCGCCGACGTCTTCGCATTTGATTGCGAGGCTTGAAGTGGCGACGGACGAAGAGCGGAAGCTGCATTATGCAGAAATGACATTGGACGAGCTTTCCGGTATGCGGGCAGAAGAAATGGAGCAGCTTAAGAATGAGCGGCCTAAGACGGATACGGATGAAGGGGAGACGCAGCCAGGGAAAGCTGACAGAGCGGGCTTGTAGCCTTATCCTATAGGAGAGGTTCGGGGATAAGGAACAGGTATGCTGCAAAAGGATGGAGGATGGCTATGCAGATATTTACCAATATATTGTTAGGATTTTTGATCATATGCGCGATTGCGGCAAGTTTATCCAAGAATTTGTTGAATACGATCTTAATTTTCATGTCATACAGTCTCGTCATGTCGATTATCTGGATTCTCTTAGAATCCCCGGATCTGGCGATCACTGAGGCGGCGGTAGGCGCAGGCGTGACTAGCGTGCTTTTCTTCGTGACATTGAAGAAGATCCGTGCCATGGTGAAGACAGAGCAGGAGAAAGGGGAGGAGAAACATGAGTAAGAAAGTACCAAAGCAGGAATACGAGAAGACACTTTCTTTCCGCCTGCAACAATGGTTTGAAGGAAGCAAAGACCCTTACCTGGGCAACGTGGAAATGCGCCCACAGGAGGAATTCATAGAAGATGACGATGCTGTCCTGATGAGGGACATGGAACGAAAGCGAAGAAAAGAGAGGGTCTATGACCTTGCCAATAACTGGGAAGTCAGCGGCTTTGAGAAGCTGTATAAGATTTTCAGCGCATGCTTTTGTGTCTTTCTCGTAGTCATGCTTTTGATTGCGGTTTCTTACTTGCCCTCTTATGGGCATGCGGAGAACCCGGTCAATAACGAGGTGTCAGAGCGGTATATTGAAAAGG
The DNA here is from genome assembly GCA_910578845.1 of uncultured Lachnospiraceae bacterium. Classification (GTDB taxonomy): domain Bacteria; phylum Bacillota; class Clostridia; order Lachnospirales; family Lachnospiraceae; genus UBA3282. The sequence continues at coordinate 21,654 of CAJTSL010000014.1, read as the reverse complement.
GATTAGAAGAGACCGGAGCGGTCAATATTGTGACAGGGATGATCCTGGATTACAGGGCGTTTGACACATTGGGCGAATCGCATGTCCTTTTCATTGCGACCTGTACAGTACTGATCCTGTTGCGCAAGGATAAGAAAAAGGATGAAAACGGAAACAGCATTGAAGTAAGCGACCGGATCTATGAGCCGAAGGATGACGTGATCTTACAGACTGCGGCGCGCATTTTGGTGCCGCCGATTATAATATTCGGTATTTATGTGATCCTGGGCGGGCATTTAGGGCCTGGGGGCGGCTTCTCCGGCGGGGCGATCATTGGCGCCGGCTTGATTTTATATCTGAATGCATTTGGTTTCCGCAAGACCGAACGGTTCTTCACGGAGAAAACGTATAAGACGCTTAGCGTATGCGCTCTTGGATGCTATTGTCTGGCTAAGAGCTATTCTTTTTACACAGGGGCAAACCATATAGAAAGCGTGATACCGCTCGGGATGCCGGGAGCGATCTTAAGCAGCGGTCTGATCCTGGTTTTGAATATTTGTGTCGGAATCGTAGTTGCCGGAACGATGTATACGTTTTATGTGATGTTCCGAAAAGGGGGCTATTAAAATGGATGTTGCTAATTTCCTGACAAATTATGAAGAGGCTGTATCAATGATTCTGTTCGGCATCGGGTTTTCGAACCTGCTGATGCAGAAGAATCTGATCAAGAAAATAGTCGGCATGAACATTATGGATACTTCGGTCTATCTGTTCCTTGCCCTGAAAGGTTATATCGTGGGACGGGGAGCGCCGATTGTCACGGACGGGATAAGGAGCGCCGAAGCCTATATTAATCCGATCCCTAGCGGCCTTGTATTGACCGGAATAGTCGTTTCTGTCTCGGTAACGGCATTGATGCTTTCGCTGACGATTCGTCTCTATAATAGATATCATACGTTGGATTTAGATGAGATATCAACCCTTTTGAAGAAGGAGGGATTATAATGGCGTTTGTTCAGAATTTTCCCTTTATATCTATATTGCTCTCGTTGTTCGCAGGGCCAATATCGTCTATCCTAAGCGGTAAATGGGCAAAGAGGCTGAACCTGGCTGTCATTACCGTGATCGGGGCAATGTCAGCTATGATCCTGGCGTTTGTATGGCGGAGCGGGCAGGAATATATCTATACGATGGGGCATTTTCCTGCGCCCTGGGGCAATGAGATCCGCGTCGGCGTGCTTGAGGCGGCAATGGCGTTGTTTTTCTGTATTATTATGTTCTTATCTGTCATTGGCGGCGCCCTAGAGCGGGAACTGGAAATTGAAGCGACGAAGCAGAACTTGTATTATATTATGGTAAATCTGCTGCTTTGTTCATTGCTTGCCTTAATTTATACGAACGATTTGTTCACTGCTTATGTTTTCGTAGAGATCAATACGATATCCGCCTGTGGACTGATCATGATCCGGCAGACGGGAAGGACGATTGAAGCGGCGACCCGGTATATGATCATGAGCCTGTTAGGCTCCGGTCTTTTGCTGTTGGGCATCTGTTTCCTTTATAGCCTGACGGGGCATCTCCTCATGAGCAATATTAAGGAGCATGCCGCGCTGATTCAGGCAAGCGGAGAATATCATATACCGCTTTTGATCGCGATTTGCCTGATATCGGTGGGGATCGCGATCAAGAGCGCGCTTTATCCGTTCCATACATGGCTGCCGGATGCTTATGGGTATTCCACGTTATCTTCCGCAGCAATTCTATCTGCGCTTGTTTCAAAAGGCTATATATTCTTGTTGGTGAAGATTTTCTATCGTGTCGTGGGCTTTGATATTATCAGGGACAGCAAAGTCATCAATGTGCTGTTCGTCTTTGGTATAGCGGGGATGATCATGGGATCTGTCAATGCGATTAAAGAAAATGACATTAACCGGATGATCGCTTACTCATCGGTCGCGCAGATCGGCTATATTTATATGGGATTTGGATTAGGGACAACGGCTGGCATGATTGCGAGCATATATCATATCGTTTCCCATGCGGCGACGAAATCACTTCTTTTCGTGGCGGCATCGGGGATTACGGACGCATCGTCGAAGAGCAAGAATTTCTTCGACCTGACCGGGGCGGGATATCGCAATAAGCTTGCCGGGGTGGCGTTTACGGTTGGCTCTCTGTCGATGGTCGGCTTCCCGATGTTCTCAGGGTTCATTTCCAAATTGCTCTTTGCGCAGGCAGCGGTAGGCGTAGGGAACCGCTATAAAATCATGATAACGTTGATAGCGCTTGCGATCAGCGTGATATTGAATGCAGTTTATTTTATGAAAACCGTCATTCGTATTTATACGCCGGAGAAGAGCACGGTTGTGATCGATAAAGGATTTCAGGAGATCAACGCATGGGAACAGCCGGCCAAAAGCGCTGCGCTTGTATGTTTCATTGCCCTGAACCTGCTTCTGGGGCTGAGTTCCGAGCCTGTCATCGCTTTGATTGAGCGGGGGCTGGCAATGTTTGCATAATCAATGTTTTCATAATCATAGAAAGGCTTGGTTGTTGTTATGAATCATTTGCTAGATAGTCTTTGGACAATATTGCCCATGCTAATTTCCGGGATCTCCGGGATCTGCCTGCTTCTTTCTTCCTTTTCTGCGCATCTTCGCGCACGGGAAGAAAAGAGGGCAGCGTCCATGAAAAATCTGCATTTTTTCGTCGGGACTGTCCTTCTTATCGCTGTTGCTTTAGAATGCTACATGATCGGCAGCAAAGAGGTGGATATCTTATTTTGCTATCTGACAGATAGCATACCATTATATTTCCATGTGGATGCCCTGGGCAGGATGTTTATTGTGGTGACGAGCGTCATATGGCTAATCATTGGATTCTATGCGTTCCTATATATGAAGCATGAGGGAGAAGAGAAGAGGTTCTTTGGCTTTTTCTTATTGGCGTATGCAGTGCTTTTGGCGTTGGAATCTTCCGGGAACCTGGTGACATTTTATTTTTTCTACGAGTTGATGACTCTTACTTCGATGCCGCTTGTCCTGCATAACGGCGCCAAGGAGTCCATCATGGCGGCGCTTAAGTATTTGTTTTATTCCATGTGCGGCGCGTATTGCGCGCTGTTCGGGATATATTTCCTGTATCAATATTGTGATACGCTCACCTTTACGGCAGGCGGCACACTCAATATGACATTGGTGTCAGGAAATGTGGGGGTCCTGCAAATTGCGATTTTCCTTATGTTGATCGGATTTGGTGCGAAGGCCGGCATGTTTCCGCTTCATGCCTGGCTGCCGGCGGCACATCCGGTAGCGCCGGCTCCGGCATCGGCGGCGCTTTCTGCAATTGTGGTCAAGGGAGGCGTGTTAGCGCTTATCCGCGGCGTATATTATGTGATCGGGGCGGATTTCATCCGCGGCACATGGGTACAGCAGGCCTTTATGACATTGACATTGTTGACGGTATTCATGGGATCTATGCTTGCTTATAGGGAGAAAGTCTTCAAGAAGCGGCTTGCCTATTCCACGGTGTCGCAGCTTTCCTATATTCTGTTCGGTCTGTCGCTTTTGACGCCGGTTGGGGCAACGGGCGCGCTTTTGCATATCGTATTCCACGCGTTTATAAAGTGTGCGTTGTTTCTGACAGCCGGAATCTTTATTTGCCGTACGGGCAAGACGAAAGTGAGCGAATATGACGGGATCGGGAAACAAATGAACGTGACATTGTGGTGTTATACGTTTGCGGCTCTTGCATTGATTGGCGTTCCGCCTATGTGCGGCTTTACGAGTAAATGGTATCTGGCTGAGGGAGCGCTACAGTCTGACCTGGGGATTTTCCGGATCCTGGGTCCGGTCGTTTTGCTTGTCAGCGCGCTTTTGACCGCGGGATATTTACTTCCTATCACTACGAGAGGATTCCTGCCGGGAGCAGACCGTATGGCAAACGGGAGCGGCATGGCGCCTACAGGATGCGTAACGGAAGGGAAAAGAGAGAAAGAGAAGATAGATATGATGGTGGCGGCGCTGTTGGCGCTGACAGTGATCATGATCGTGATGGGGATTTTCCCTGATCCTTTGGTACAGTATGCGGGCGAAATTGCAGAGTCCATGTTCCCTTGACGGGCATTTTGAACGGATAAGGGATAAGGAAGGAGAAGACAGATAATGGATGCATATATGATGGTAATTGCGGTTCTTTTGCCAATGCTTGGCGGGGCGTTTATCCCGCTGCTTCCTTTTAGGAAGAGGAACATGATGGCTGTTTATATGGAATTGGTAGTCGTGATTACATCCGTAATTACTTTTTTATTGATTTTCAATCGCCCGCAGGATGCTTTCATTTTGTTCCGGTTCACCGGAAAACTGAGCATCAGCCTGCGCCTTGATGGAGCGGGCAGCGTATTTGCGACGATCCTTGCTTTTATGTGGCCGCTTGCGACGCTGTATTCCTTTGAATATATGAAGCATGAGAACCATGAGAAGATCTTCTTCATGTTTTATACGATTACTTATGGCGTAACGCTTGGCATTGCCATGGCGGAAGACATTGTCACGATGTATTTCTTCTATGAGATGCTGACGATGGTGACGCTCCCGCTTGTGTTGCATACGCTGACGCGGGAGGCAGTGCTGGCGGCGAGGACATACTTGTATTATTCTCTCGGAGGCGCAGCGTTTGCGTTTATCGGTATGATCTTCATTCTAATGTATGGCACGACGTCTGATTTTACACCGGGCGGCGTCATTGATCTGGCGCAGCTTGGAGAGAAAGCGAACATCTTGTTGTTCGTGTATGTATTATGTTTCTGTGGCTTTAGCGTCAAGGCAGCCATGTGCCCATTCTCGGCGTGGCTGCCGAAAGCGGGCGTTGCGCCGACACCGGTGACTGCATTATTGCACGCGGTAGCGGTTGTAAAGTCAGGAGCGTTTGCCACGCTTAGGATCACCTATTTTAGTTTCGGGACAGAGCTTCTTCGTGGGACATGGGCGCAGGATTTCCTGATGTGCATCATTATTTTCACGATTGTATTCGGGTGTAGCCGTGCTTTGAAAGAGACGCACCTGAAACGCAGACTGGCTTGGTCAACGGTTAGTAATCTTGCATACATTCTTTTTGGCATTGTACTGATGACCCCGCTTGGGCTGACGGGGGCATTTAGCCATATGTTATGCCATGCGGTGATGAAAATCTGCTCTTTCTTCTGTGCAGGAGCCGTTATCTATAAAACAGGCAGGACATACGTCCATCAACTGGACGGTCTGGGAAGGAAAATGCCGAAAGTATTCGTGATCTTTACGATAGCGGCGATGGCGCTTATGGGTGTGCCCGGGCTATGCGGCTTTATTAGTAAATGGAACTTGGCGAAAGGCGCCGTGGCAAGCCATAATCCGCTTGCATATGTAGGGATCGGCGCAATACTGGTGTCGGCGCTTTTGACAGCGATCTATATGCTGACAATCGTAGTCAGGGCATTTTTCCCTGGGAAAGATTTTGATTATGGGACATTGCAGGATGTGAAAGATGCGAACTGGATGATGTTATTGCCTCTTTGCATTTTCGTGCTTGTCATCGTTTTCCTGGGGATGCATTCCCAGGGCATGATAGATGCGCTTACAGGAGTGGCGGAGCGGTCATTTTAAAACGTGGGTTCGTGGTGAATAAAAGAGTAGTGCAGATAATGGAATGTAGAAAGGCAAGGGGATGAATATGATAAACGGAAATGTGGCTTTGGGGGTATTGGTATTTTATCCGTTTGTAGGAGCGCTCATTGCTTATGCGCTTGGAACTAAAAAGGAAGCAGCAAGGGACTATCTGGCGGACTTTATCGTTGTCAGTGAGTTCGTGGTGGCATTTGCTCTGCTGCTTACAAATGGCGGGAGCAATGGCACGGAGGAGGCCTATTGTTTCGAGCTTATGAAAATATGTGGTATGGGGCTGCATTTTACAATGGAAGGATTCCGCTTAGTGTATAGCACGGTGGCATCTTTTATGTGGATGATGGCGACAATCCTTTCAAAAGAGTATTGTAAGCACCATGCGCATATCAACCGGTATTATCTGTTCTTGCTTGCGACTTTGGGAGCGACGATGGGAGTTTTCCTTGCTGCGGATCTGTTCACCATGTTCATATTCTTTGAGATCATGTCGCTTACGTCTTATGTATGGGTAGCGCAGGAAGAGACGCCGCATGCGCTGAAAGCTGCCGCCACTTATCTGGCAGTTGCCATGATCGGCGGCCTGGTGATGTTGATGGGTATCTTCCTTCTATACTATGAGTTTGGCGGCGTATTGGCAATTGAAGAGCTTTTGGCGGCAAGTTCGGCTTATGAGAAATCGCCTATGATCTTATATGCGGCAGGAACTTGCCTGCTTGTGGGATTTGGTGCGAAAGCAGGTGCGTTCCCGTTGCACATCTGGCTGCCGAAAGCACATCCGGTGGCTCCTGCACCTGCCTCTGCGCTTTTATCCGGTATATTGACCAAGACAGGCGTCTTCGGTATTCTGATCGTTAGCTGCAAACTATTTCTGGGCGATGCCAAATGGGGCGGGTTCATTTTAGGGATCGGTGTGCTGACGATGTTTGGTGGCGCCTTTCTGGCAGTATTGTCTATTGACTTGAAGCGGACGCTCGCTTGTTCCTCCATGTCGCAGATTGGCTTTATCCTGATTGGCATCGGTATGCAGGGACTTTTAGGAACGGAGAATATGCTTGCCGTCCATGGGACGATGCTGCACATGGTCAATCATTCACTGATCAAACTAGTATTGTTCCTGGCGGCAGGCGTTATCTATATGAATGCGCATGCGCTGGGATTGAATGAAATCCGGGGATTTGGCAGGAAAAAGCCGTTATTGAAGATCATTTTTCTGACCGGAGCGCTTGCAATTAGCGGGATCCCGTTATTTGGCGGTTATATCAGTAAGACGCTTCTACATGAAAGCATCGTGGAATATGGCGGCGGCATGCTGTTGAAAGCAGTGGAGATCGTTTTCCTGGTTAGTGGTGGGATGACGCTTGCTTATATGACGAAGCTTTTCGTAGCCATTTTCGTAGAGACGAACGCGGATGTTTCGAAACAGGCAGCGTATGACAGCATGGGGATCTATATGAACAAGGAGAGCGGTATTGCTTTGACGGTAAGCGCGCTCGTCCTCTTTGTCTGGGGCATTTCCCCCCATGCGCTCATGGGCAGGGCAGCGGCGCTTGGCGAGAGCTTTATGAACGCCTTGTCTGAACAAGGAGCAGGGGAGGCAGTAGCTTATTTTAGCCTGACCAATCTCAAAGGCGCCCTGGTTTCTATCGTGATAGGGATTGCCATTTATTTCCTGGTGATACGCAAATTGCTGATGCGCCAGGGAGCTTATCTGGACAGGTTACCGAAGTGGCTTGATATGGAGAATCTGCTTTACCGCCCGTTATTATTAGGATTTCTGCCGACCGTGTGCGGCATTGCGAGCAGGATCTGTGATAGTGCCGTGGATACGGTAGTCGTTGTGCTTCGTAAGACTCTCTACCGGGACTCCCCGCTGCCTTATGAGCGCAGGGAAGGAAGCGCGTTTACGGAAGTGGCAGGCAAGATCATGAATGCCTTGCAAATATGCAGGAACAGATTATGGGGAAAGAAGAACCCGACGCACAAAGATTTCGTGCATATGATCGCATTTGGTGCGGAAGAGTTGCGGGAAAGCTTTATGATCATACAAAGGAGCCTTTCATTTGGCCTTCTGATGTTTGGCATCGGATTGGCGCTGACGCTGATCTATATTATCCTATTGTGAAACTCATATTTTTTAAAACTTAGTTGTGCAAAATTGACAAGATCACGAGCGGGGTACTTTGGCACCGTCGGCACTTTGGCGCTGTATGATAGCGCCTTATGTGCCGCTACGAGTGCCAATGTAGCGAAAGCGACCCTGCGACGATTTGTCTATTTTGTACAATGTCCGGCTTTCAAAACTGGATTTCGCAATCACCTACAAATGAAAGACCCAGAAAGGAGCACACATATAGCGATGGAGATTACAATGTTAGGAACCGGGCACGCGATGGTGACGGAGTGTTATAATACGTGTTTCATCATAAGTGATAACGACAGACATTTTATGGTGGACGGGGGCGGAGGGAATACGATACTGCGCCAGTTAAAGCATGCAGGCTATCAGCTTACGGATATCAGGGAGATTTTCGTGACGCACAAACATATAGACCATTTGATGGGCATAATCTGGATCGTCCGCGCCATCTGTCAGAGCATGGTGCAGGGGAAGCACCAGGGGGAAGTGAATGTGTATGCCCATGACGAGGTCATAGGGCTGATACGGGATATATCAGAGAAGCTGCTGTTGAAAAAACAGAGTTATTTTCTGGACAAGAGAATTCACCTTATCTGCGTCAATGACGGTGAGACGAAAGAGATCATTGGCAGAAAGGTGACTTTTTTTGATATACAATCAAGGAAGGAGAAACAATTTGGCTTCTGCATGGAGTTAGCGCATGGTGGCAAGCTTACTTGCTGCGGAGACGAATTGTACCGCCCATGTGAGCGGAAATATGTAGAAAACAGCACATGGCTTTTGCATGAAGCATTTTGCTTATATTCGCAGAGAGATCTCTTCTCTCCTTATGAGAAATGCCATACGACCGTCAGGGAGGCCTGTGAGATGGCGGAAGCGCTTGGCGTTGAGAATCTGCTCCTATATCATACGGAAGACCAGAACCTGGAGAGGCGCAAAGAAATGTATGGCGCGGAAGGAAGCCGTTATTACCACGGGAATCTCTATATTCCTGATGATCTGGAACGGATTGTGCTATAGAATCTCTATATATTACAAAAATATTAAAAAAATTGCACAAATATTGACAAATGGCAGATATTATATTTGCGCTTCCGTTCATAAAATGGTAATATATAAGAGATACGCGTGATGAAGCGGCGAATGATTTGGAGTATGAAAGCGTGAATGGGCATGGATTTGTTTGACTATATGCGAAATACCAATATGGAAAAGGAGTCTCCCCTGGCGGCGAGGCTGCGTCCTGTTACGCTGGAAGAGGTAGTGGGACAGCAACATATCATTGGAAAGGACAAGCTCTTATACCGCGCCATTATGGCGGATAAGCTTAGTTCCATTATTTTCTATGGCCCTCCCGGAACGGGGAAGACAACGCTGGCTAAAGTCATTGCCAATACGACAAGCGCGGAATTTACACAGATCAATGCGACAGTAGCGGGCAAAAAAGATATGGAAGCCGTCGTGGAACAGGCGAAAAATGTAAACGGGATGTATGGGAAGAAGACGATTCTCTTCATCGATGAAATCCACCGCTTTAATAAAGGGCAGCAGGACTATCTCCTGCCTTTTGTGGAAGACGGCACTTTGATCCTGATCGGGGCGACGACAGAGAATCCGTATTTCGAGGTGAACGGCGCGTTGATTTCCCGTTCGATCATTTTTGAGCTAAAGCCTTTGTCGAAAGAGGATATTAAGACGCTCCTTTCCCGTGCCGTATATGATAAGGACAAAGGGATGGGAGCATATGAGGCTGTCATTGATGAGGAAGCCGTGGAATTTTTGGCGGAGCTTTCCGGAGGGGACGCCAGGCATGCGTTGAATGCGGTGGAGCTGGGGATTATGACGACGCCAAGAAGCGAGGATGGCAAGATACATATTACACTGGCGGTAGCGCAGGAGTGTATCCAGAAAAGAGTCATCCGTTATGATAAGTCCGGGGACAGCCATTATGATACGGTATCAGCTTTCATCAAAAGCATGAGAGGATCTGATGCGGATGCAGCGGTATATTATCTGGGCAGGATGCTGTATGCGGGAGAGAGCGTGACGTTTATCGCCAGAAGGATGATGATCTGCGCGGCGGAAGATGTCGGGAACGCAGATCCGAATGCATTGACTGTGGCAGTCAGTGCGTCTCTTGCAGCAGAAAGAGTAGGAATGCCGGAAGCGCAGCTTATTCTCGCGCAGGCAGCGGCATATATAGCCAGTGCGCCTAAGAGCAACGCTAGCAGCCAGGCGATTTTCGAAGTGATGGAAGCGGTGCAGCAAACCGGGAACCTGCCGATCCCTACCCATTTGCAGGATGCCCATTATAAAGGCGCGGCGAAACTGGGACATGGCATTGGCTACTTATACGCCCATGATTATCCCAATCATTATGTGAAACAGCAATATCTGCCCTATGAATTAAACGGAAGGGAATTCTACCGTCCCTCCGGGAACGGATATGAAGTGAAGATCAAAGAACATATGAAACGAATAAAGGAAGAAGCTGCTCATGAATCAGAATAGCCCTATGGACAAAGAGAACCGGAAGAAGAAACTTCGTAAGAGAACAGTCGATAAAGATAAAATAGCAGAAAATAAGAAAAAAATCAAAGATAAGAAACGTAGGGACAAGGCGAAGCGGACATATCTGAGACAGCAGCTAAAAGAGCAGAAAGCACAGATGAAGCTTGGTGCGAAACAGAATAAAATCCTTGAAGAGATGGAAATAGAAGAAATCGTAGAAGTGGAAACGCTGCTTGTGGCACAGGGAACGGCTGAAACAGAAGAGACGCATGGTAGCCAGGAAGTTTCCGCAGAGGCAGCTTTAGTGCCGGAAGGGACGGCGGCTGAAGGGGAGAGCGGGGAATCTGCTGGCTCCGGGGAAAGCGCTAGTCCTAAGAAAAGACCGCCGGAAAGCGCCAAAAAGAAAAAAGTCTTCGCTACGGTCTCCATAGCGGCAGCGGTAGTTGTACTGGTGGCATCTACATTCGCTTTCGTACAGATCCGGAACCGTATTAACAGGATAAACGAAGAGAACGCAGCGATTGAAGCAATGGTACATATGGAGGCGGTGGAACTTGCCGAATATAGCCAGTCGCAGCATAAGCGGGACCGGATGAGAGAGCAGCTCCGCAGGAATGCGGGCAAAGATGCGGCAAGAGCGTTGGCGGACGCAGCACGCTATATGATTGACGGCATGCACAATCGGCCGCCGGAAATCGAACTGACGGAAAGCAATACCGCAGACTTTGCGACCATAGAAAGCTGCAAGATTAACCATGAGACCGGGAAGATTGATGTGACTATGTCTGCGCCAGGTCTTGCGATCAGTGATGACGGATATTACTATCTTTTCGAAGAAGCGACCTATGAAAAGGAATTGGCAGATGAAGAGTATATCATCGAAGAACAGAAGGATGTAGATTTGACTTTCTCAGTCAATTTGAATTATAATACAGTCAGTTCAAGGCTCTTTTCCAAATTTGTCATCGCAGTTAAGAAAGACGGGAAGTTTGTAGCGATCAGCGAGCCGAAATATATTACGAACCCGGAAGTGATTGCCAAATACAGTCCGTCCTTTATATCAACTTCTTCTAAGAAAGGGCTTTTAGTCGATCCAGAGAAGCTTGCAGGTTCCGAGCTAGAAGATTTGGGTGTGAAACATGCTATTTATAATATCCCGCTGAGCAGGATCATTGGAAATACATCGAATGAAATCTATCCGACGGTTTATTATACTTATAATGGAAGAAATTACGCTTTTAACGGACAGATCGTAGCCGAGTATGATTATGTTTTTTCTACTTTGAGCCAGAAAGGCATTACGACGACAGCGGTCATTCTCAATGACAGGGAATACAATACGATGCCTTTGGTGCATCCGCTTGCCCGCTCTGGCGGACATGCGCCGTATTTCGCATTCAATGCGGCGGAAGAAGGCGGTGTGGAATACATAGCGGCAGTAGCCTCTTTCCTTGCGAGCCGTTATTCAGGGAATCATGGCACGGTCATGAACTGGGTCATTGGCAATGAAATCAATGCCAGGAGCGAATGGAATTATATCCAGCATATGGACACGGCAAGCTATGTGGATGAATATGCGAAAGCGTTCCGTATTTTCTACAATGCGATCAAGAGCATTAACGCGAATGCCAGGCTGTATATATCTATAGACCAGCAGTGGGCAAAGAGCCTCTATTCCAACAATGGGTATGCGGCGAAAGACATAGTGGATGAATTTAACCGTAATATCAAAGGCGGCGGCAATATTGACTGGGACATGGCACAGCACCCTTATAATTATCCGCTGACCAGCGCGAGAGCATGGAGCACGTCAGGCAAGGCGGCTTCTTATATCCTCGATTCCGAGACGACTCCGGTCATCTCAATCAAGAATATCCATGTGCTGACGGATTATCTACAGAAGGAAGAGTTCCTGACTGAGTCCGGGCAAGTGCGCCATGTGATCCTTAGCGAGATGGGGTATACCTCATCGGAGGGACAGGATTTGCAGGCAGCATCATTTGTCTATGCTTATAAGATCATAGAGTCGAACCGATACATTGACAGTATGCTCTTCTCTAGGCAGACGGATGCTACCGAGGAAGTGAACCAGGGACTGGCGCTTGGCATCAGCACGCTTGGCGGGGGACGTAAATCCATTTACAATGCCTTTAAGTATGTTGACACCGCGCAATCAGCGGCCTATACAGATTTTGCTTTGAACATCATCGGTGTTTCAAACTGGAATGAAATTATAAAACGACATTAATGATACGTAAATGATATGCAATAAATGATGCATCACGATGAATAATGTATGATGAATGATATGCGATGAATAATGCATAATGAATAATATGCAATAAATAATGCATCACGATGAATAATGCATAATGAATGATATGCAATAAATAATGTATCACGATGAATAATGTATGATGAATGATATGCAATAAATAATGTATGATGAATATTAAATCATATGAAAAGTGCTTCTAAGCTTGCCACGGATGGTGGTTTGCGAAGAAGCACTTTGGCCTGTGGAACAAATTTCTAATCTTTCCGATCCTTATCCTCCTGGATTTAGAAAAGCTGCTCAATGATGCGCTGGTACACTGCCTGGTTTTTCTGCTGCCAGTTATTGCAGATGGCAGCGGCGCAAGATTCATCCGGTACCGATAAAGTAATGTCAATCAGACGGATGCCGCGCTCTGTCGCGCTAAGATGCGCCTCATATTCCCCGGCGGACGTTTTGGTGTAGTCAGAGAGTATGGACACTTCATTTCGCATCTGCAATTCATTTTCCCGGAAAAACTTATCTATTTTATCTTTTGTCGTGCTGCTGATCCGGTTCTGGAAAAAGTATAAAGTTTCCCGTCCCTGTTCCGTAATCGTAAGATGAGTACGGTTACGGATCGCTTTTGCCGTGATCATTTCCGATTCGCTTAATTCGGCGAAGACCTGTTGCAGCGTGAGAAAATCCATATATTCTTTTTCCAATATGAAATCGGCGACCTGCGCTTTCGTAATAGGAAACGCTGCACGATTTAACATATACAGGACGATCAATTTATAGAAAATCAATACGTCCTGGTTCATAGATTCCTGTACCATGGGGATTAGCCTTTCTTCCAATGATCATGGATATATTAGTTGTGTATATGTGCTTTCACCGCAGCAGCGACCGTTTCGGCTACTTTCGGATTGAATGCCTCCGGCATGACGTTGTCTTCGCTCAGTTCTTCGTCCGGCACTAAGGAAGCGATCGCAAGGGCAGCAGCCAGCTTCATTTCTTCCGTAATCTGTTTTGCTCTGCCTTCCAGGGCGCCTTTGAAAATACCGGGGAAAGCGACAACATTATTAATTTGGTTCGGGAAGTCGGAGCGCCCGGTGCCAACAACGCGCGCACCTGCTGCTTTGGCAGCATCCGGCATGATTTCAGGTATCGGGTTAGCCATTGCGAATAAGATGGCGTCTTTGTTCATGGAAGACACCATTTCCGGCGTTACGACATCAGGAGCGGAGACGCCGATGAAAATATCTGCGTTTTTCAAGGCATCTGCAAGCGTGCCAGTCTCATTGTTTAAGTTGGTGATTTCTGTCATCTGCATCTTTGCCTTATTCAGATCGTCTCTGGATTTGCTGATGATGCCTGTGCTGTCACATAATATGATATCGGTGAACCCGTAGCTTAATAACAATTTTGTAATCGCGATTCCCGCACTGCCTGCGCCGTTTACAACGACTTTACAGTCTTCCTTTTGTTTTCCAACGACCTTTAGGGCATTGATGGTGCCTGCAAGCACAACGATTGCCGTACCATGCTGGTCATCGTGGAATACGGGGATGTCAAGCGTGGCTTTTAGCCTTTCTTCTATTTCAAAACAGCGCGGCGCGCTAATGTCTTCCAAATTGATGCCGCCGAATCCCGGCGCAAGATAGGTAACGGCTTTGATGATTTCTTCCGTATCCTGTGTGTCCAGGCAAATGGGAACGGCATTCACGCCACCGAATTCTTTGAACAGGACTGCCTTGCCTTCCATGACGGGCATAGCAGCATGCGGGCCGATATTACCAAGGCCGAGAACAGCGCTGCCGTCGGAAACAACGGCGATCGTATTCGCTTTCCACGTATAGGTATAGGCAGCGTCCTTGTCTTTGGCAATGACTTTACAAGGCTCTGCTACGCCCGGCGTGTAAGCGAGCGCCAAATCTTCTCTTGTCTTGACGGGCGTCTTAGAGACTGTTTCCAGCTTCCCGTTCCATTCTTCATGCAATTTTAGTGCTTTTTCGTTTGTTGTCATAATGATACCTCATTTCTATTGGATTGTTTTAGACCATTGTAGGATATTTTTTTCATTAAAATCTTCTTACATCATCTTATAGTATTTGAAGGTTTTCTGCAATATGTACTTTATCTACTTTTGAGAAAATGGAGCGATGTAATAGCATTATTTGCTATGGAGTAGGTTGAAAAATCAGCCTGGCGGCAGATTTTATCAATCTTCTTTTGCAAATAGAGCGTTAATCGCCCTGTGATGTAGGTCGGAATGTTGTCATCCATTGTTCCTCCTTAATGGCAAAAAAATAGAGCATATAAATTTTCAGTTTCTATATGCTCTAACGACGTAACTGTATTTGATTTTAGATATAATCTGTTTAGCGTTCCCTTGTCTGTAATGCCACTGATAAGATGCAGTTTAATCCGCATTCATCATAGCGGTAGCAGTCGTGGAAATACTTTACAATAATGCCGCCCGTGATGTACTTGCGGTGATTTTCGGCTTTGCGTTTCTTTTCGTTCTGCTTTGCTCCGACGAACCGGAATTGTCCAAAATGCAAAAAGGAAACAATCAAAATATCAGCAGCTTATTTCTTGTCTCTTTATCAAATTTTTCGAGCGCATAACGATATGCAACCCGCGGCATTTTCTTGCAATTTTTTATCAAATATTCTTCTACGCAACTGGGATTTATTTGCGATAAGGCTTTTAACATCCAGCCATATCCTTTTAAAACTAAATCATGCGAATCCGACATTAAACGATCTGAAATTGTAAATGGTTCCATTCCTTCATAATCGTTTCTCATTATGGCAGGTATCAGGATAACTGCGGAAGCTCTTCTTACCCAAAAATCATTATCATCTGTCCAAGCAATGATCTTCACAAATAATGATTTCTTTTGCCTTAGCAGCTCTCCAAATGCATGTGTGCAAAAATCATCACAGTCTCCCCATCCCCTGACATAATCTTTCAGCCAGTGATAAAAAATATCGTATGTTGATTCGTTATAATGATTCTTCATTCGATATGCAAAATCAAACGCAATGACTCCCAATGCCCATGAGTGCTCATTTAACAGTTCTTCGCACAGGATAAAAACATTTTCAATGCTTTTATCCTCGATTTGACGGAATAATTTAGATGATAATTTTCGCACATCCCCGGTAATAATATGTTTTCCACAGGGAGTGTTTTCTTCCAATTCTTTGATTTTCCTAATCGCTTCCTCGACAATTTTATGCATTTGATGCTCCGGTCATAGTTCTTCTGTATAGTTGCCTGTAATTTCAATAGGATTTCCGTCAGGATCCATAAATGTAAAATACCAGTATGGCGAAAAACATTTATAAATCGAATTTTGGCCATCTTCATAAACGATAGTTCTCACAAAATTTGTATAAATCTTAATTTGTATAAATCTTAAATATCCCTTTGGGATACTTTATAATATTAGGAGGTTTCTCTGCCCTGTATTCTCATATACTGATATTCCATGTTATTATATCCCCCAATTTAAAATAGAGTGTATCATAAACCAGCGATCTTGTATACGAAAAGGTTAAAGAAATCCATTGGCTAACTAGGTGGCAGAGAGAAATCCTGTCGCCTTTGTAGGCTAATATCAACTTGCGCTCTTGACAAGCTGCATAGGATTTGCTACACTGACAACAGTCAATAAATTGACTGTACTGTAATTGACTTTGTAGGAGGTGTCTGGTATAACAAAGGAAACTAAGAAAAACGCATATCTGTATTGCAAATTTCGGGATGAGCAGCTTGCATTGTATGATGAGTACGCGAAACGTCACGGAATGCTGATGAAGACACTGTTAGTAGTTAATGTTTTATTTTATGACGATTTTTATGGAAAGGGCGGCGTAACACAGACGGAGATTTGTAAGCGAACCTTTCAGTCTAAACAGACAGTCAATCTGATTATACGAAATCTTTTAAGCGAAGCTTATGTAACGGTTGAAGAGCGAAAAGAAAATAAACGGGAGAAATTAGTACGGATAACCGAAGCTGGAAAGGCTTATTGTGAAAAAGCTGTCCGCCACATCACATGGGCAGAAGATACGGCAATGTCTATGTTTACACAAGAGGAACAAAAACAATTAATTGACCTCGCACGGACATTTACCAAAAATCTGACAGAACTGATCAATCGGGAAACGGAGGATTGAATTATGGAATTTTACGAAGCAATTAACAAAAGGAAAACGACGAGGGAATTTTTAGATACAGAGGTTGATTTTGAGGTCATTAAAAGAATTTTGGGTGCAGGAAACAAGGCTCCCACTTGGGACCATAATCGTAATTGGCAGTTTATTGTTTTAAGAACCGATGAAGAAAAAGAATATGCCTTTTCCGAAGTCAAAGCGATTGCAGATAAATTCGATGCTGACAGGTATCTGAATATGCCCAGGCCTTACCCGATTACATTGGGGCAAAAAATGTACGGTTATGCCATGCCTAAACAATATACCATGCTGAAAGACGCACCATATGTCATTATTCCTTTATTCAAATCAAAAGAATTGAATGGCGAGTATGTTTCAAAATTAAATCCTTTCGCTACTATTTGGTGTGTAATAGAAAATATCTTTTTAGCGGCGACAGCAGAAGGGCTATCCTGATCAATGCGTATACCGCTGAATAAAGAACACGATATTGTTAAGAAAAAACTGAAAGTGCCGCCGACCTATATGATACCCGTGTTTATCGGTATTGGCTACGCAAATCCCGAAGAAGTGCTATTAGAGCAATATAATCCTGATATAGAAAAGCAAATCCGCTTTGGGAGATGGAAATGATTATAAAAGAAATTACGACAAAAGGCATTATATCAAAATCAAATTTGCCCGTTTGTGAGTATGCGGTCAACCCCTATGTGGGCTGTACTCACGCATGTAAATACTGTTATGCTTCTTTTATGAAACGCTTTACAAACCATCCCGAACCGTGGGGCGAGTTTCTTGACGTAAAGCATTGGGATAAAATGAAAAACCCGAAAAAGTACGCGGGCAAGGAATTGTTTATCGGCTCTGTTACAGACCCATATAATCCGCAGGAAGAAGTCTATGGGCGCACAAGAACATTGTTGGCCGAACTGAAAGACAGCGGAGCAAAACTTTCTATCGCAACAAAATCAGACTTGATTATGCGTGATTTAGATTTGATAAAGGCTTTTCCCGGCGTCCGTGTATCATGGTCAATCAATACGCTTGATGAAACTTTCAAAGATGATATGGATAAAGCGGTGTCTATTGAACGTCGTTTTGCTGCTATGAAAGCGTTTCACAAAGCCGGTGTTCGCACTACCTGTTTTATCTCGCCTATTTTCCCGGCAATTACTGATGTAAAAGCGATTATTGGACAGGCAAAAGGATACTGTAATTTTATTTGGCTGGAAAATCTCAATCTTCGTGGCAGTTATAAAGCGGTTATCATGGACTACATTGCCGAGAAATACCCCAATTTGCTGTCCCTCTACCAAGAGATTTATAACCGAGGTGACCGTAGCTATTGGGAAAATCTTGACGCAGAATTACAGGAGTATGCTGCTGAAATCGGACTTGATTATGTGACAAATGACGATAGTATGAGCAGGCCTTTTTTTGCACCGCCTGTCATTGTCAATTATTTTTATCATAGCGAAATCAAAAAGTCAGCACGGAAAGGTGGTGAAAATAATGCCTGAATTACCTGAAGTAGAAACAATCAAAAGTGTAGTTGAGCCGCAGATACAGGGACTTACGATTAAAAATGTGCTTGTCAACCGTCCAGAGGTCATTGCACATCCGACAGCAGATGAATTTTGTGAAGAGGTGACAGGACAGGCAATCTTTTCAATGGCACGCAGAGGAAAATTTTTGATTATCAATTTGGAAAATACAAACAAGATAATTCTGCACTTGCGAATGACGGGTTGTTTGCTTGTTGCTCCGTCCGATCATCAACCGGAAAAGCATACACATATCATTATGCAATTAAGTAATGGAATGGAACTACGCTTTTCTGATATTCGTCGTTTCGGGCGGTTTTGGCTGATACGAAATGATGAAAAAGATACATACAGCGGTATTGAAAAGTTGGGATTAGAGCCACTGTCTGCTGGATGCAACGCCGAATATCTACAATCCCGATTAGAGAAACGGAAAAGAGCAATCAAAGAGTGCCTGCTTGACCAAAGCGTGATTGCTGGAATAGGCAATATCTATTCCGATGAGATCCTATATCGTGCAAGGATAAATCCCTCTGCCCCCGCAAACGGTCTGAGCGTTAGCGAATGGGAGCGCCTTGCCGGTGAGATTGCCGATTGCTTGCGTTACTTCATTGATAAAAATAGTATCTCGCAAGAGGATTACTTGATTACAAAAGGTCAGGACTACCGCAATACTCCGTTTCTGCAAGTGTACGGTCACGCCAATGAACCTTGCCCGAATTGCGGAAATACATTGTGTCGTACCGTAATCGGCGGCAGGAGTAGCGTGTATTGTCCTGCTTGTCAGAAATAAGAAGAATGGAAATATTCTGAGACACTCATAGTAAAATTGTGACTAAGTTAGAAATGGAGCTGTCAGAATGACACCAGATAAAATATTGAATTACTGCCTTGAAAATCTTGAGGGGACAGTCTTAGTTGAGAACTGGGACGAGAAAGGGATTTTCTACAATCCAGGCCATGTGCTGGAGCGTGGCGTTTTATATTGACGGCTAAGGAAAAAGACGGTGACAATGACAACGGTGCTTTTCGAATGCCCATGCAAGCATGGCATTCTCATCATTACTTGCGCACAATCCAATCCACAGCCTAAAGGCGTGTGGGCTTCACCCGGGGAACGTCTCCGCTCCGCGGCAGTCCGCGCTGAACAGACGTCCATTGGACGTCTTGTCCTGCTCTTTTTTTGTTTTATGCTGTCCGCTCTGCTTTCAATTTTTTTACTTCGTCAAGAGGAAGGCCTGCATATTCCGCAATTTTTTCAAGTGTCAACATTCCATCTGCCAACATTCTTTTAGCAGTATTTATTGCCCCTTCTTTTATGCCCTCTTTTACACCCTCTTGTAAAGATTCTTTTCTCATATCCTCCATGACTTTGCACATGATTAAAATGCCCTCCTTACTTTCCTTAAAAAAACGAACTCTGTCTGCCAGTGTCGTATAATACATATCTGCTGCATTAGTACATGAAAAATCATGCATGAGTTTTCCGATTGGCGTATCTCCACGATAAGCGCCGTTTACATACAGTATATGTGAACCGTCCTCAAATCTTTCTCCGGTTCCTAAAAAGCAGCGCTCAACCGGATAGAGTGGCAGCCCTTTTCCTATCACATCATTTTCCGTGATAAACACTACCCATGTTTCTGGAAGATAGTCAAAATCATCACCTTTCTTCAAAAGAGTTGCGTCCATCATGCTAGAATTATACCTTGCTCTTTTTCTCCCGGCTCCTTTATCGGAGCGCTGTACCTCCACATTCAGTTTCGCCCCTGTGCTGTCTGTAGCCAGGATATCCAGCCTCACCGAACGGTTCAGCAGGTTCTCCACAAATACCTGGGTGCGGACGTCCAGCACCTTTAAATCCGGCTTTTCCAGCACAATCTGCAATACCAGTTCTATGCTTGCCGTATCTCCCTCAAAACACTTTGTGAGGAAATCATCATCAAGCAGGCGAAAACCTCTTAGCCTCTGTAAATCTTCCTGATGTTTCTGGTCTATCTGTTCCGTCACTGTCAAGCTTTCCACCTGCTTTCCCTTCTGTTTTCGTATCTCCATACTACCATAAACCTCTTGATTTTACAAGCCGGGAGCCAGCGCATTTCTGAATCTCGGCTGCTTGCCGTTATCGCTTTTTCACATCTGCTGTATCTCATTTTTCAGTATACGCTTGATTTTGTCATTAAATGAGTTCTTCACTAACCAGAGAAAATCTCGTGATTAAGAAGTCATTTATCACAAAACCCGAATGATATGTTATAATCATAAGTAATAAATCGAGAAACCGCCGATATGATATCGCAGGCAAAAGATTTTATTCCTTTTCGGGATTTACAAGGAGGAGAACCAGTATGAAAAAGAAGACGCTGATCGTGATAATAACATGCATATTACTGATAGGAATTATCATTATTGTTTATCATGCTGTTGGTGGCAAAAAACCGTTTAAAGATTTGGAACCAACGGAAATCGTGTCAGCCACAGTACGAGTGACTCCGCCGGACATAACCATTCAAATTGTAGAAATCGAAGAATTAACAGGATATTTGAATGATGTGGTTATCTATAATGAAGACAATTCCTATACAGAGTATAGCGGACAAGGCGTGATTTTTACACTGTCATTATCAGACGGGACACAGACAGAAGCCATAGCATATAACCCATTCTTTGTGATTGATGGCGTTGGTTATAAGACGAAATATGAACCGTGTCAGGCACTCAATGAATATGCAAACAGACTGCTAAATGATGAAAATGCCAATATAATATTAGAAGAGCCGCCCGGATTGACTGTCATAAGCGATGAAACTGCTTTTGATACGCTGTTGGGGGCTTATTCGTGGCAGAAAAGAAATAGCGATGGGACTGCTACTGAAACACAAGCCGATAGTCCTCATCCGCTAGATTGCGAAAATTGGCTTCTCAAATTTGAAACTTCAGAGACAACAGCTACTTTGGATTTTGCAGAGAACCCCAGTTCAATCTTAAATATTCAGTGCTGGAACGAGAAGCATTGGAACGACCATGATGCAAGCAGTGAGAATATAGCTATTGACAGCTATGAAATAGAGTTGAAGCCGGGCGGATATATTTATGAAGTCGTTGCTGAATGGGATGCCCAAAAAAGCGGTTATGGTGGTATAGCACATTATTATTTCTATATAAAGGTTTTGGGAAATGAGCAGTAGGAACACTTTCCCGAAAGACGACAATTGTATCATCAAAAGGAAACGGAAAGAAAGACAGCCAAGGCGCATGGAACCGTAAATTGTAGGCCATGTGTCTTTTTTTTCTTTTATAGGGAGGGACCATAATCTGACCATTATTTAGGCGTTTGCGAAACTAAGTTTTGGCAACTGCACAGTGTACAAATAGAAGCGCC
>CAJTSL010000013.1:79885-83339 GCA_910578845.1 uncultured Lachnospiraceae bacterium | reverse complement strand
CGTCGCAGGGTCGCTTTCGCTACATTGGCACTCGTAACGGCACATAAGGCGCTACGATATAGTGCCAAAGTGCCGACGGTGCCAAAGTCCCCTGCTCGTGATCTTGTCTATATTACGCAACCAGGTTTTGAAAAATAGGAGTTTCGCAAATGCCTATAAGCATAAGTAAGAGAAAGGAAATAGAGGAAATGGGAAAACCGACTGGATTTTTAGAATATGAGCGTAGTGTTTCTAATGATGTGGAGGAAAAGCAGCGTATCAAGAATTTCAATGAATTCCATACGCATCTTTCCATGGAAGAACAGCAGTTACAGGGGGCGCGCTGCATGGACTGCGGCGTCCCATTCTGCCAGTCCGGCATGACATTAGGTGGGATGACATCCGGCTGTCCGTTGCATAACCTTGTCCCGGAGTGGAATGATCTTGTCTATACCGGGAACTGGGAGCAGGCATACGAGCGTCTGCATAAGACGAATAACTTCCCGGAGTTTACATCCAGGGTATGTCCTGCGCTATGCGAAGCGGCATGTACCTGTAATCTGACGGGAGAGCCGGTGGCAACCAAAGAAAACGAATATGCCATCATTGAAAATGCTTACGAAAAAGGATATGCGGCAGCAAAACCGCCTAAGACGAGGACGGGAAAGACGGTAGCGGTCATAGGCAGCGGGCCATCGGGCCTTGCAGTGGCGGACCAGTTGAATAAAAGAGGGCATCTGGTGACGGTGTTCGAACGATCTGACCGGGCCGGAGGCCTTCTCATGTACGGCATCCCTAACATGAAGCTGGAAAAACATGTCATCGAGCGGAAAATAAAAGTAATGGAAGATGAAGGAATAACATTTGTTATTAATGCAGATATTGGGAAATCGGTCAAGGCGGAAAAGCTCATGAAGGAATTTGACTGTATCGTGCTTGCCTGCGGTTCCTCTAATCCGAGAGATATTGACGCGCCGGGCAGGGACGCGAAAGGCATTTATTTCGCGGTGGACTTTCTTTCCAGGAATACTAAGAGCCTGTTAGATTCCGGGTTTAAAGATAAGAAATATGTAGATACGAAGAATAAGCATGTCGTCATCATTGGCGGCGGTGATACCGGCAACGACTGTGTCGGCACGGCAATCCGGCATGGTGCAAAATCGGTGGCACAGATCGAGATGATGCCCAAAGCGCCGGGGCAAAGAGCCGAGGATAATCCATGGCCGCAATGGCCTAAAATCTGTAAAACAGACTATGGGCAGGAGGAGGCGATAGCGTTATATGGGCATGATCCGCGCATTTATGAATCCACGGTGAAGGAATTTATCAAAGACAAGGATGGGAACCTGAAAGGGGTAAAAATAGTCTCGCTTTGCCAGGAGAAAGATATAGTGACGGGGCGCATGAAAATGACGCAAATCAAAGGCTCTGAAAGGGTGTTGGACGCTGATCTTGTGTTGATCGCGGCGGGATTTTTAGGGAGCCAGAAATATGTGGCGGATGCCTTTAAAGTGAAACTGGATCAAAGAGGCAATGTATGGACGGCAGATGGCTCCTTTAAGACGAGCATGGAGAGAGTCTTTACGACGGGTGATATGCACACCGGACAGTCTCTTGTGGTCAAAGCAATCCGTCAGGGAAGGGAATGCGCCAGGGAAGTGGACGAGAGCCTGATGGGATATACCAATCTGTACATCCAGTAGAGGCGGAAGGCATTCCTGCCGGGTATATCCGGAAGTATGGATTTGCATTCGAGGGTAAAAAGCTGCTGATCGGATAAGAAATTAGGAAAGAAAAAAGAGAATGCCCTTGTTTTGGCATTCTCACAATTTCTTTGGCTCTATAGCAATTCAATGCCATTTTCGGTGGCAGCCTTCATGACTTCATCAGGCCAAAGGGAGGACTGAACCTCGCCAATATGCGCTTTTCGCAAGAAGAACATACAGATTCTGGACTGGCCGATGCCGCCGCCGACCGTAAGCGGTACCTCGTCGTTTAGGATTGCTTTCTGGAAAGGCAGGTTGGCTCTTTCAGGGCATCCAGCTTTCTCGAGCTGGCTAAGCAGGGAATCCTTATCGACACGGATGCCCATGGATGAAAGCTCTAAGGCGATATCTAAGACGGGATAGTATACAACGATATCCGCATTCAATGCCCAGTCGTCATAGTCCGGGGCACGCCCGTCATGTTTTTCACCGGATGCTAACTTGTCTCCGATCTGCATGAGGCAGACAGCGCCTTTTTCTTTGGCTATCTGGTATTCCCGCTCTTTCGGGGACAGATCCGGGAACTTGTCTTCTAGTTCTTGCGTGGTGATGAAGAAGATATCATGAGGCAGTATTTCTTCTATGTAATCGTATTGGATTGCCATGTATTTTTCTGTTTTGCGAAGCACTTTGTATACGGTGCGTACCGTTTCTTTCAGGAAGTCTATGCTGCGCTCTTCTTTAGAAATGATTTTCTCCCAATCCCATTGGTCCACATAGATGGAGTGGATATTGTCAGTTTCTTCGTCACGGCGGATGGCGCTCATATCCGTATATAGGCCTTCCCCATAAGAAAAACCGTATTTTTGTAAGGCGAAACGCTTCCATTTTGCCAGGGAATGTACGATCTCGGCTTCTGCATCGCCTTGTTCTTTGATGCCAAAGACAACCGGGCGTTCCACGCCGTTTAAGTTATCGTTTAATCCCGAATGCGGGTCAACGAATAGCGGGGCGGAGACGCGCAGTAAGTTTAGCCTCTGTGCCAACAAATTCTGGAAAAAATCTTTGACAGTCTTGATGCCAATCTGCGTATCATGAAGGTTCAGCGCAGAATGATAATCTGGTGGGATAATAAATTTTTTCATAAAAACCTCTTTTCCTAGTTGCTAATTAGATGTATTCTTCATTTTTTTCTTTATTATTATACTATTTTCCATTGTATTATGCTATCATTTTTTATATTATCAAGGTTCGGATCCGGAAAGCTGCATTGAGAGGAGGTGATAGGGGCATGGAGCCGATGATAGACCACATTCATATCATGGTCGAAGACTTAGAACGTGCCGAGAGATTTTATGATGCCTTATTGCCGCTTCTCGGATTTGACATTTCCTTGAAGGAATACGATTTTATGCCGGAACATGGATACAGGATTGTAGAATATCATCATAACCGGCTTTCTATCGGGTTGTTAGGCCAAGGAGAAGCCTGCCGGAAGGAAACGCTAAGCCGTACGAATGCAGGAGCGCTGCACCATCTGGCATTTCAAGCCAAGAACCCGGAGGAAGTAGACGCATTGTATCTTAAAATCAAAGAAATCGGGGCACTGATCATCCATGCGCCACAGTACGACCCGGCGCATTGGCCTGATTATTATGCTTTTTCCTTCAGAGACTGTGAGGGGATTGCATATGAGATTGCCAGTTTTGAGAGGGGCAAGTATTTTCCGGGCAATGGCCCGGCGGCTGGTGGGCAGACAGCAGGTGGAG
>CAJTSL010000013.1:75643-79875 GCA_910578845.1 uncultured Lachnospiraceae bacterium | reverse complement strand
CCATGGATTCCATTACGGTTGTCAAAAATGGGGCGGTGAGCAGGCTTCTTTTGACGGAAATCTATTATTTCGAGAGTGTGGATGAGAGAACTTTTGTATATGCGAAGAGTAAAGTCTATGAATGTGACGAAAAGCTTTATGAAATCGAGGCGAAAATGGGAACGCATGGTTTTGCGCGCATCAGTAAGTCAACGATTGTAAATATCAGGAAAATCAGGGAAATAAAGCCACAGTTGAACGGACGGTTTGAGGCGCTTCTTGATAATGGGGAGCGTCAGATCGTGAACAGGCATTATGTCAGTGGATTAAAGGATAAATTCATGGAGAATGCCAAGTAAACGGCTTGATGGCGAATCGGAAGGTAGCAGGGAGGCTTCATGAATAGGTTGAAGAATCTAAGATTTTCCAACCGCGAATTTGTGCTGACGCTGATAGCGTCTTGGCTCTAAAGTTGGCAAGCTGAGAGAAAGGCATGGTTATTAGGATGAAAATAATGGATAGGATGATAAAAGCATTTGAAAGATTCGCAATATCGTATGCATTTGTTATTATTATATACGTATTAATCAGTATTGCGGGTATTTTTGACCCGCTTGGCAATGAAATGGCGCTTCAGCTAATGTGTGTCTGCCTCGTGATTGCCGTTTTGCATTTGGGGTTGGGATTTTTGCCGATCAAATCTGAGAGAGCTTTGTGCTTTCTTTATTTTGTCGTGGAGGCTATGGTGGTAATGTTCATGGGATTTGTCGTATTTGATTTTTTTGTGATGAGCATTACTTTCTTCCTATATCTAGGGGGAATGCTCGTAGCAGTTTTTGTGGGCACTTATTTGATCTCCTATCATGATGACTGGAAGAAGGCGGAGGAAATCAACGAGATCATCCGGCGCAATCAAAAATGATGCAACTTGCCCGTCCGTTTCGGTAACTTACCGGACGGGCGTTTTTTTTGTTTTTGTAGTGTGTTAAGGTAAAGTGGACATAGTAGGAAGCGGCATTGGAAAATGCCAGGAAAAGAGGCCGGAAGGAGAAAGGCATAGCTATTATTAGGTGGAGAAGATGAGAGAGAGAAAGCAACAGAATAAAATAACAGGGAAAAAGAAATGGGGAAAAATAGCGCTGGCGGTGCTTCTCGTGACCGTGATAGTCTCTATAGGCGGCACAGGCATGCTGTTCCAGGAAGAATTGCAGATTATCGCGTCTATCGATAAGGTGCAGGAGCAAAAAGGCGTCTATTATATGGAAGTAAAGAGC
Organism: uncultured Lachnospiraceae bacterium; assembly: GCA_910578845.1. Classification (GTDB taxonomy): domain Bacteria; phylum Bacillota; class Clostridia; order Lachnospirales; family Lachnospiraceae; genus UBA3282. The sequence continues at coordinate 78,622 of CAJTSL010000013.1, read as the reverse complement.
GACTATCATTTCGAGGAGTTTCTGGAGAGAGGCGGCGCATCGTCGGATGAAGAGGTCAGCGCCTTTTTGACAAATTGCATATCCAAAGGATTTTATCAGGTGGATGTAGAGCATGATGAACTGGCTTGCAGCGTCATTTCGGCGACGGATAGCGAAGGCGGGCATTTATGGGGGCGGAATTTTGACTGGACCGCCTCTGTCCCGATTATTGTAAAATGTATGCCAAAAGAAGGCTATGCATCGGTCTCTACCTGCGAGTTTGGCAATATTACTGGCAATACGGAGACTACACCGGATGATTTTATCAATAAGATGTTAGCAGTTGCTGCCGTTTATGTGCCTATGGACGGTGTGAACGAAGCGGGGCTTTGTGTGGCGGATCTGGAAGTAAACGAAGGTGGGATGGAAGCCATAGATACGGATAAGCCTGATCTGACGATTACGACTGCAATCCGCCTATTATTGAACCGTGCGGCGACTGTAGAAGAGGCAATTGCTTTATTGGAACAGTATGATATCCATGCATCCGGCGGCATCAGCCATCATCTTGCTATTTCCGATGCGGAGGGAAATTCTGTCTGCATAGAGTTTGTCGATGGGGAAATGGTAGTCGTAGATACAAACAGTGTCACAAATTTCAATTTAGCGAATGGCAATCCGGCAGCGGGCGGTGAGAGCGCGCAAGCAAGGTATGAGACGCTTTGTGCGCTTTATGAGGCAAACGGCGGCGTTTTCACGACAGAGGGAATCAGGGACGCATTATCGCAGGTAGCACAGACGCAAGGCCAGTGGCATACGCAGTGGTCGGTAGTTTATGCGCATGATACGAAGACGGTTGATTATTATTTTGACGGGACGTTCCAGGAGGCGGTTTCCTATGAGGTGAGCCGTTAGAGGATGCTTTGATCGCGTTGCGCGGCTTGTCCTATTTATGTGGGGAAAATAAAACAAACACATGTTCTAAAAAGGGGTTGCAATTCACAGCGATATGTAGTACAATACAAATTAGAACGTACGTTCTAATCTATTAAAAGGAAGCGAAAGTGTGTCATGGAACTGCGAATTGCCCCGGAGATGTCCCTTATGGAGAAATTGCATATTCTTGCCGATGCTGCCAAGTATGATGTGTCATGCAGCTCTAGCGGGTCTTCTCGTAAAGGGGACGGGAAAGGGATCGGGAATACGGTGGCGTCGGGGCTTTGCCATAGCTTTGCGACAGATGGGCGCTGTATTTCTCTTTTAAAGATTTTGTTTACGAATGAATGCATTTTTGACTGCAAATACTGTATGAACAGGAAGTCGAACGATGTGCCAAGAGCCTCTTTTACGCCGGATGAAGTATGTGAATTGACGATGGAGTTCTATAGGCGGAATTATATTGAAGGTTTGTTTTTGAGCTCCGGTATTTTATATAGCCCGGATTATACAATGGAATTAATCTGTCAGACATTGTATAAGCTACGGACGGTGCATCGTTTTCAGGGATATATCCATGTAAAAGCCATTCCGGGAGCCGATCCTATGCTGATTGAGAAAGCGGGATTTTTGGCTGACAGGATGAGCGTTAATTTGGAGTTAGCAACAGCGGAGAGCTTGCAGCAACTGGCGCCGAATAAACACCGGAAGACAATTTTAAGGCCGATGAAACAGATTCAGAATGGTATTACGATGAACCGTGATGAACTTGTCTTATACAATCACGCGCCTCGCTTTTGTGAAGCAGGACAGTCTACCCAGATGATTGTAGGCGCGACGCCGGAGAGTGATTATCAGATTATGGCGGTTGCAGAAAGCCTTTATCAGAAATTTTCCTTAAAAAGAGTTTATTATTCGGCGTTTGTGAATGTGAATGCGGATAAAGACTTACCCGCGCTGCCTGGAGGGCCGCCGCTTCTTAGGGAGCATCGCTTGTATCAGGCTGATTGGCTATTGCGGTTTTATGATTTTACGGTGGGGGAATTGCTGACGGAAGACCGTCCTAATTTCAATATGATGATAGATCCGAAGGCGGATTGGGCAGTCCGGCATTTAGAAGTGTTCCCGGTAGAGATCAATCGTGCCGATTATCATCTGCTGCTCAGGATACCGGGAGTTGGCGTGAAAAGCGCGAAAAGGATTGTCAGTGCAAGGCGGTTTGGCAGATTGGGCTTTGAAGATTTGAAGAAAATCGGCGTTGTCTTAAAAAGAGCTTTATATTTTATTACTTGTAACGGGAAGATGATGTATCCGACGAAAATAGAGGAGAATTATATTGTCAGGAATCTGACTTACCAGGCTTATGGGAATGGGAGAGAGCGGCAGCTTTTCTCCCAGGACGGTATGCAGTATGAGCAGATGTCGCTATCGCTGTAAATATAACAACAGTAAGGATTACGATAAGGCGCCTTTGGGCGCCTGACGTTATATAGGAAAGGAATTACGAGTATGCAGGAGAAATATCTTATCTGTGAAGATTCGCTAGAGGGTGTTTTTACAGGCATTTATGATGCGTATGCTTTACGGGAGGGGCATGCGCATATCCATTTGCAAATTGGGGAAGAAGAAAATTTGAGATTATTTGCTTATTATGTGCATATTCAGCCGGATTTGGTCAAAACTAGGAAAGTAGCGGAAACGATACAAAGGCGCCTTGGCAGGGATGCTTATATGAGCATTTGCCGTGCGCTTGCGACGGAGGATGCCAGAAAAGGAGAGGCTGTCTATCAGACGGTTGTAGATGGCATTACGAATGGGAGCGGCACAAAGGTAATGGAGAATGCAGCTAACCCCCATGTTGACCTTGTTTTCCGATTGTCACGCAGCACGGGCAATGAAATCCACCGTTTGATGGAATTTGTCAGGTTCCAGGAATTGCAGCAGGGAATCTTATACTCCAAGATTGGCCCTAAATGCAATATTGTCTCCTTCCTGATGCCGCATTTTGCTGACCGGCTGCCGTTAGAGGATTTTATCATTTACGATGAGAAGCGGGAGCTTTAC
>CAJTSL010000013.1:0-75633 GCA_910578845.1 uncultured Lachnospiraceae bacterium | reverse complement strand
TACGGTGTACATCCGGCGAACAAAGAGTGGTATCTTGTTTCCGGGCAAGAGGCGTTAGCAGAAGACGCGCTACAGCTATCTGAGAATGAGGATGCATACCAGGAGCTTTTTACTTTGTTTTGCCATTCGCTTGCTATAAAGGAACGTAAAAATTTGAAACTGCAACAGCAGATGCTGCCCTTGCGCTTCCAAGAATATATGGTTGAATTTAGTAAAAAGTGAGAAATATGCGCACGTTTATGTTAGCGTAATAAAGCAATAATAAGCAGAATAAACAAAGATTGGAAAAAAGGAAAGCAAGAGTTGGTAAAAATGTAAAAAATGGCTAAATTGTGCATATTCTAGGCACAATAATTTACTATTTACAAATGAAGGGAATGGAGTATAATAACACCAACAACAAAAAAGGGAAATCGATTTCCGGGTTTGCACATAACCATATAAAATGAAAAGGAGGGTGTTTATGATGATGAAACACAGAATTAAGTTAAGTCCTGACGAAGTGAAAGAGTTTGTAGCGGCAGCTACGAGATGTATGTTTGATGTAGATATTTCCTACAATAGTTTCATAGTAGATGCCAAATCCATCATTGGTGTGCTGGGTTTGAACTTCAATCAAATACTGACAGTTTCCTGCAATGGGCATGATGCCGATTTTGAGAAGTATCTCCAGAAATTTGCAGTAGCTTGTTAAATTGAGAGTAAATATAATATAAACTCCCCGGTAGGATATGAGATGATATCCTGCCAGGGAGTTTTTTGTGATATAATAGACGCAAGCTTGTAGCTTGCGTCGCAAGAATTGCAAAGCAATTCTTGTGGAAGCTGTGACAGGCAGTTGTATAGTGCATAGGTGGCTATCATGCGTAAGATAGCTGCTATTGGGATTATGTAGTTTAGGATAAAGCTTGGTTTGATGGGATCTTAGGGAATTAGGATTGGTGGCAGAGGAAAGGAAGTGAAAATGCATGGAGATTCGGATATCGGTCAGGAACCTGGTAGAATTTATATTGCGATCCGGGGATATTGACAACAGGAGGGTTTCAGCGTCTGCGGATGCCATGCAGGAAGGAGGGCGCATCCACCGGATGATCCAGAAAAGGATGGGGACGGAATACCATGCAGAAGTCCCTCTTCGCTTCCGCTACCCGGCTAAGGAATATGATATCCTGATTGAAGGGCGTGCCGACGGTATTATAATAGAAGCAACAGGTGATAAATACGTGACTGCGCGGTTAACGGATACGGAGATCCCGCCTGATCTGACGCAGGTGATTACGGTCACAATTGACGAGATCAAAGGGACCTATCATGATCTTTTGAAAATGAAAGAAGCCGTGGCAGTGCATCTGGCGCAGGCAAAATGTTATGCCTATATTTATGCGGCACAGAACCATTTGCAGTCAGTTCGCGTCAGGATGACGTATTGCCAGCTAGATAGAGCGGGCGTGACGGATCTTTCACCAAATGAAATCCGATATTTCCATTATGAGTATTTATTTACAGAATTACAGGAATGGTTTGAAGAAGTCATGGCGCAGTACCGTAAATGGGCGGATTATAGTTTTGCCTGGCAGCAACAAAGGCGGGCATCCATTAAAGCGCTTTCCTTTCCGTTTGCCTACCGGGAAGGGCAGAAGGAACTGGCCTCTTATGTGTACCGGACGATTTATCATAAGAGGAAGCTGTTCATCGAAGCGCCTACCGGAGTCGGCAAGACGATTTCGACAGTATTTCCGGCAGTTAAGGCAGTCGGAGAAGGGATAGGGGAGAAGATCTTCTATTTGACTGCGAAGACGATCACGAGAACAGTAGCGGAGGATACGTTTCAACGATTGCGTGGGAACGGTTTGCAGTTTAAGACGGTTGTTCTGACGGCTAAGGAGAAGATCTGCTTCCAGGAAGAGACGGAATGCAACCCGGAAGCCTGTCCATATGCGAAGGGGCATTATGACAGGATCAATAACGCTATGTATGAGCTGTTGACGACAGAGGACAGTTTCCATAGGGATAAAATTGAGGAATATGCCAAACGGCATCAGGTCTGTCCCTTTGAGATGTGCTTAGACATGAGCCTTTTCTCGGATGCCATTATATGCGACTATAATTATGTTTTCGACCCGCATGTCTATTTGCGGCGCTTCTTTGCGGAGGGAAGCAAAGGAGAGTATCTGTTCTTAATAGATGAGGCGCATAACTTGGTAGAGCGTGGCAGGGATATGTACAGCGCAGTTCTGCGGAAGGAAGATTTCCTACAGTTAAAGAGGGAAGTGAAGAATCACGCGCCCAAAATGGAGAAGCTGCTGGAAAGATGTAACAAGGAACTGCTTGTGCTCAAAAGGGAGTGTGAAAGCTACCGGATAGAGCCGTCCGTTTCTTCTTTCATCATGGCGCTTGCCCGGTTAAATGGCGCTATGGAGGATTATTTGGAAGAACATGAGGAAAGCCCTGTGCGGAAGGCTGTTTTGGAGTTTTACTTCGAAATATCACATTTTCTCTATATCTATGAACTGGTAGATGAAAATTATGTCACATATTCGCAAATGGGAGAGGATGGGAGTTTTCAGTTGAAGCTTTTCTGTGTCAACCCGTCGAAGAATCTACAAGAGTGTATGATGAGGGGACGTAGTACGATTATGTTCTCGGCGACGTTATTGCCGATCCAGTATTATAAGATGTTATTGGGCGCAGAAGAAGGGGACTATGAGGTCTATGCGAAATCAGTCTTTCAAGAAGAGAAAAGGGGCCTTTATATAGGAAGTGATGTCACGAGCAAATATACGAGGCGCAGTGAAATGGAATATTATAATATTGCCTCTTATATCTATGAGACAGTAAGGAGCAGGCAGGGGAATTATTTGGTCTTTTTCCCCTCACATGCGTTCCTGCGGCAGGTATATGACTGCTTTATGCAATATTTCGCGAATGAAAGGATAGAGTGCATCATACAAGAGGACTATATGAACGAGCGTTCCAGGGAAGCGTTTTTGAACCGTTTCATTGGCAATGAGAGCTGTAACCTGGAGGAAGTAATCTGCATGGACATCGAAGTGGAAGAGCAGAAGAGCCTGCTTGGATTTTGTGTGATGGGCGGTATCTTCAGCGAGGGGATTGATCTGAAGAATGATAGCCTGATCGGAGCGATTATTGTCGGCACTGGGTTGCCGCAAGTCTGTCATGAGAGAGAGATCCTGAAGCAGTATTTTGATGGCCTTGGGGAGAATGGGTTCGATTATGCTTATCGGTACCCGGGAATGAACAAAGTCTTACAGGCAGCAGGGCGCGTCATACGGACGGCGGACGATGTGGGCGTTGTCGTCTTATTGGATGAGCGGTTCTTAAACGCTGCCTATCAGAGGCTCTTTCCAAGGGAATGGAGGAATTATGAAGTTGTAACGACCACTCAGATTGCAGAGAGCATTGGGCGGTTCTGGGAGGCGCATGGAGCGCCTTAAGAGTAGAAATCAAATCGCCGGAGAGGGATTAATCTAGTGGATCCAAGCACTTTCCTGAACGGAGCATTTCGATTTCTTCCTTATAAGGCGCGATTTTCTTCTCCGGGTCTGTTGGGGAGGGGATATAAGGCGTCTCAAGGATCTTAGGCAGATCCATAAAATCCGGGTGGTGTACGACATAGTGGATGGCTTCTAGGCCAATCGTGCCTTGCCCAATGTTGGCGTGGCGGTCTTTTGCCGCGCCGAGTATGTTCTTGCTGTCGTTGATATGAATGACCGCTGCATTTTGCTTCCCAATCAATTTATCAAATCGGTCAATCACCCCGTCGAAATCATTTTTCACATCGTATCCGGCGTCATTTAGGTGACATAGATCTAAGCAGACGCGAAGCTTATCATTATATTTTACGCCATCATAGATCATGGCAAGCTCTTCAAATGTTTTTCCGAGTTCAGAACCTTTTCCGGCCATCGTTTCTAATGCGATATAGCAAGAGCCGGCATGCAGGACTTCATTTAATCCTTGAGTGATTTGGTCAATACCCGTCTTAACGCCTGCGCCTACATGTGCGCCCGGATGCAGGATCAGTACGTTGCTGCCCATGGCAATGGTGCGTTCTGCTTCTAAGGAAAGAAAATCTACCGCAAGCCGGTAGGTTTCATGATTGACTGTATTAGCCAAATTGATGATATAGGGGGCATGCACTACAAATTCCCGGATCCCATGTGCTTTCATATACTCCCATGCAGGTTGTATTTGTAGCTCGTCGATGCTTTTGCGTTTTGTATTCTGGGGCGCTCCAGTATAAACCATAAAAGTATTCGCTTCATACGATACCGCTTCTTTGGCGGAAGAAAGCAGCATTCCTTTGCCGCTCATGCTAACGTGAGAACCTATCTTGATCATTTAAATTGTTTCCTTTCGTGGATGATACACCAATTATACTATGCCTCTTTCATTTTGGACAGCCTCAATTTGACCGGTATTCAAATTTTGATAATTTCTCATTTGGAAGAGAATTGTCGGACTATGAGAGATGGGTCATAAATACATGACAAGAGTGTCAAATGTGGATAACTATGTGGAAATTGGGGATTTCTTTTGTTTTTTTGCCATGTTTTTATACAAACACGTCAGATTGGGTGTGGATAAGTTAGTCAATAGGACTCTTTTGACATCAAAAAAACTAATTCGGTCAATAAAAGCTTTTTCGATCCTATTTGAAATAGTATTGGTAACTCTTTGGAAAATATGGTAAACTAACGACGGGGCAGTATGGAATGTTCCGGGAAGGAGCGGATGGCTGAAAGATGCAGAAAAAAGGGCTGGCAATAGGGACAATGGTGCTTTTATGGATGAGCGGGATCTGTTTTCTGTTTCTTTTTTCCTATATGACGAGCCCGTTGTTTCCGTGGGCATATGGCTGGGATGCTGCTTTTTTTCAACTGGTAGGAAGCGGGATGACCAAAGGATATTTGCCGTATCGTGATTTCTATGATATGAAAGGGCCATGGCTATTTTTCATAGAATATGCCGGACAGCGTCTATGGTATGGCAAGACAGGCATTTTTATCCTGCAATGCGCCAGTTTATGCACGGTACTGTTTTTGGCGCAGGCAACTTACTGGAAATATTTTAAAGATCGGGTTAAGAGCCATGGAAGTAGCGGCATAAATAGTGTCGTAAAGACGAACCTGGTTAGCATTGTAAGCAGCTTGGCAATGGTTTTACCGCTTTATATTGTGCTTTCCGCAACGATGGAGGGGGGCAATCTGACAGAGGAATGGAGTCTGCCTTTTTTGTTTTGGCCTATGTATCTGTCTCTGGATTTTATCAAAAGCGAAGCTAAAGAGCATAAGCCGTTATATGGCTTTGTATACGGGACATGCTTTGGCGTGATTGCTTTGATCAGGATTACGAATGCCGTCATGATATGTGCAATCGTGTTGACGATTATGATATATTTGATCAAGGACAGACAGTGGAAGAATCTATGGCGGAATGCCGGCGCCTTTGTGTTGGGAGTGGCTGTAGCGTTTGTGCCTCCGCTCTTCTATTTTGGATATTTTGGGGAAATCGGCAGCATGCTTGCGTGTGTGTTCGTCTTCGGTTTCCTATATGGAACGGAAGGATTCCAGATTGGGACAGGCGGGATTTATCTGTTGGTGTTGTTGTTCCCTATCCTGATTTTCGTATTAACCAAACAGGTCAATAAGCGGCTTTGGACACTTGTGCTAGCGAATGCGGCTGGGATGATGATAACGCTTGGCATGGGAAACAGTACACTGCACGATTATATGTTGGTCATCCCGGGAATGATGTTTGGCGTTTGGCGGCTATTCGAGGCATGGCAAAGTGTTACGGAATGCCACGATGAAGCAAGGAATGAGGCATGGGACGGTTGGAGCGGACAAAAGACAGGCAAGCGCTTTGGCAGAATGGGAAAAGGAATGGGAATGGCGCTAATCGTGGCAATTATATTATGTTTTGCCTATCCATGCTATAAAATGGCGGGCGCAGGCGCATTGGCATATAGACAGTTTGGGAACGATAGTGCGTATCAAAATGTGATGGAGACAGTGGCATGCATTCCGGAAGAAGAGAGAGGATCAGTATGGGGCTATGAGGCGCCGCTCCGATGGTATACGATTGCGGATATTATGCCGTACCATAGATATTGTGGCTGGCAGGAGCATTATATGGCGCTTTCAAAGCAGATTGCATCAGAAATCGAAGAGATGCTGGAGAGTTGTCCGCCGGAATGGATTGTGACAAAGAAAGGGGCGGCAATTGAAAATGCCATAGTACGGGAGAAGCTGCAAGAAGATTATACACCGGCTATGGAGAACGGGGAATATAGATTGTATCAAAGGAAATCATAAAACAAAAATAGAAAGAGGGGAATGGTTATGTGGTCATACGAAAGTGTTTTTTATCAGATATATCCGTTGGGATTTTGTGGGGCGCCGTTTGAGAATGACGGCGTATTGCAGCCAAGGATCTTAAAGGTGATTGATTGGGTTGCGCATATGAAGAAATTAGGAGTGGACGCGATTTATTTCTCGCCTGTTTTCGAGTCCGACACGCATGGGTATAATACGAGAGATTATCATAAGATTGACTGTCGCTTAGGAACGAACGCAGATTTTGCCAAAGTGTGCGAGAACCTGCATGAGAATGGCATTAAGGTGGTCTTAGACGGTGTGTTCAATCATGTAGGAAGAGGGTTCTGGGCATTCCAGGATGTGTTGGCGAAGCGCTGGGACTCTCCGTATAAAGACTGGTTCCATATCAATTTTGATGGTAATTCCAATTATAATGACGGGCTCTGGTATGAAGGATGGGAAGGAAATTATGATTTGGTGAAGCTGAATTTACGTCATGAAGATGTGATTTCCCATATTTTTGAAAGCATCAGGGGCTGGGTAGAGGAATTTGATATCGACGGGTTGCGGTTGGATGTGGCTTATTGTCTTGACCATGACTTCTTACGCAGGCTGCGCAGCTTCTGTGACAGCATAAAGCCTGGATTCTTTTTATTAGGGGAGACGCTGCATGGCGATTATAACCAGTGGATGAATGATAGCATGTTGCATTCAGTGACGAATTATGAATGTTATAAGGGCCTGTTCTCAAGCTTTAACAGCATGAATCTATTTGAGATCATCCATTCCCTGCTACGCCAGTTTGGGCCAGAAAATTGGACGTTATATAAAGGAAGCCATATGCTTTCGTTCGTGGATAACCATGATGTGACGAGGGTAGCGAGTGTCTTGTCAAACGAAAAGCATCTGCCCCTGATCTATGCGCTTTGCTTTGGCATGCCGGGCATACCATGCGTTTATTATGGCAGCGAATGGGGAGCAAAGGCATTAAAGAGTGAAGGAGACCCTGCTCTTAGAGCTTGTTTCGAGAAGCCGGAGTGGACGACGCTTTGCGATTGGATTAGCGCGCTTGCCGAAGCCAAGAAAAACTCCGTGGCGCTTAATTATGGCGGGTTCCGTTCTGTCGTATTGACGAATAAACAGTGCATTTTCGAAAGAAAGACAGACGAAGAACGTGTGCTTGTTGCGATTAATGCGGACAGTGAGAGCTATACGGCGCATTTCGATGCCGGCTGTGGCATGGCAGTGGATTTGATCAGTGGTAAGGAACACGACTTCGGAGGCGGAAGCGAATTGGCGCCTTATAGCGCTTATTTTTGGAAGATGGAGCGATAGAAGAAATGGCATCTGTTATTTTGAGCTGGTTATATATTTCGTTAGTCTGTATCTTGGTCGGCGTTGCTCTTTTGGGCATTGTTAAGAAGACGCGGTTTTCCCTGACATCGTACTGGATGGCAGGGATGACGGCAATCACGGTTTATGCCGAGGCCGTTAGCATATTTGCGCCCATCGGGGCAGTTGCCCATATTGTGCTGCTGATAGCCGCATTATTTACGGGGGGGGGTAAAACGGGAAACTCTGCGAGGGCTTTACCATGAATACCGTCCTATCGTGTGTTCCTGGGAAGGATTTTTCTACGGATGTATTTTATTAGTCCTTGCATTTTTTTCTTCACGGGGAATTTTCCATACAGATACCAATATATATCATGCGCAGGCGATCCGTTTATATGAAGAATATGGCATGCTAAAAGGCGCGGGCAACTTACAGCTTCATTTTGCTTATAACAGCGCGTATCTTGCTTTCGCTTCCGTATTTAGCTTGCGCTGGCTTTTTGGGCAGTCTCTGCATACGACAACCGGGCTTTTGGAACTGGTTCTTTGCCTCTATGCCTTCCATGGGCTAAAAGGGTTCTGGCGGCATGAGAGCCATATAGCCGATTTGATGAAGGCCGGGTTATTGTTTTATGTGCTTGTGATCTTGACGGGCAGTATGTCGCCGGCGACAGATTACGCGACGATGCTATATGTGATCTATATTATTACGGCGTGGTGTGAGAACATGGAGGGAGATAAAAGCGTTGCGTTATATTCGCTATTGTCTGTTGCCGCGGTTTTTGCAATGACGTTGAAATTCTCTTCGTGCATGCTTGTCCTGCTTTCCGTTTATCCGGCGGCATATTTGATAAAGGGGAAAAGATGGAAAGAGATAGCCGCCTATCTGTTATGTGGCATTGTGGCAGTAACGCCTTTTTTTATCAGGAATTATTATATTTCCGGGTGGCTTTTATATCCGTTTGAGGGGATTGATATTTTCCGGGTGGAATGGAAGATCCCCAAAGAGTATCTGCTAGTGGATGCGAACCAGATTAAAGTATGGGGCAGATGTCTGTATGATGTGGGGAAAACAGACTGGCCTGTTTGGAAATGGTTTCCGGTTTGGTGGGAAGCGCAGGAGCGTTATGCGCAGATGTTCCTTGGAGCGGTTGTCCTTGGCGCTATTTTGCAGGCAGTGGTAGCGGTACATAGTTTTCTCATAAGACGGAAGATCAGAGCGGACTTAGCTGTCCTGATCGTAGTCATCTGGATAAACCTAGCTATATGGTTTCTGACGGCGCCGTTTATCCGGTATGGCCTTGGCTTTTTGTTCGCGGTCATCATGATTGCGGTGGGGACGTGCATCAGTGAGAAAAGAAGAGGGTTTTACAACATTTTAACAGGCGGTTTCTTGTTCTGTATTCTTGTTTCTGTTAGTCCATATTGGGACAATTATATCACGGATGCCGGTGTCTTCTTCAAGCATAGCGTGAAAGAGCCATATTATCTGCTACAGAAAGACTATGACGAAGGGGATATGGTCAGTGTAGACCTTGGCGGCAATACAGTCTGGTATGCGGGCGAGTATGAGATTAACAGTTATCACGTCTATCCTGGCACTTGTTATCAGGGGATGCTGGAAAGAAGCACGCTGATAGGCGATACGATCGAGGATGGGTTTAAGGCAAAATAAGAATTACATTTTTCGATTTTTTTTCGTAAAAAGTGGTTGACTTTTCCAAGAGAATCCCTTATCATAGCAAGTATGTTATATGATATTAATGAGATTATAAAAACTAAGGAAGGAGGTATGAAGATGTTTTTACAGTTAGATTTCGGTTTCAATAAGAATCAGAGAGATTATGGCTTACAACCAAATAATGTAACAGGACATGAGATTACCTCCGCATATTTTCTGCTTTAATGATTGAAGAAAGGGCAGATTATAGCCATTTCAATAGGATGCATTTTCGGGCAGCCACGGTAATTTCTACCGTGGTTGTTTTTTGTGCGCTCAGCGTGAGAAACGATACAGTTAGTGCCGTACATTTCCACATTGGAAAGAGCCCACAATACAGGTATTTTTGCATTGGTTTGAAATTGTGCGAGGCGGGGGCATAGATAGGTAACAGAGGGGGGACAGACGGTTATTATGAAGAAAATATCAACGTATATCTGGGAAAATAAGATTTCTTATATCGTGGCGGTTGCTGCGATTTTCATTGCGGTAACATTGGATATGATGTCGCCGCGGTTAACGAAGCATGTGGTTGACGATGTGATTGTCGGCGGGGATATGGCGAAACTGAAATTCCTGCTGCTCGGGTTTCTGGGGATTGGCTTAGGGCGCTGTATTTTCCAATATATCAAGGAATATACATTTGACCGGACGGCATCGAAGATTACTTCGCAGATGAGGAAGGATTTGTTTGTGCATATCCAATCTTTGAGCGCGGATTTCTTCGACAGGACCAATACCGGTGAGCTGATGGCGCGGATCAAGGAGGACATCGACCATATCTGGGATGCATTGGGATTTGTCGGCATGTTGATCATTGAGGTCGTATATCATACGACTATTATTTTGGCGAGTATGTATATGCTGAATTGGAAACTTGCGCTCATCCCCACAGTCTGTATGATTTTCTGCGCTGTGACCGCATTGCTCATGGAGAGGAAGCTTGGCAGCGTCTATGAGGAGATCAGTGAGGAGAATGCGGTGTTAAATACGGTGGCGGAGGAGAACCTCGCAGGCGTACGGACGGTAAAGGCATTTGCCAGGGAGAAATTTGAGATTTCGAAATTTTTGTCCCACAATCAAAGGTATTATGAATTGAATATGAAACAGTCGAAGGTTTTTGTCAGATTTTATCCTTATTTTTCGGTTGTTTCCAAAGTATTGCCGCTGTTGACTATATTGGTCGGCGGGAAGTTTGTAATTGCAGGAGAGATGACGCTTGGTGAAATGACGGCGTTCGTAGAATATTCCACGAATATCGTCTGGCCGATGGAAATGTTAGGGTGGCTGACGAATAGTTTCTCTTCGGCAGTCGCTTCTAATAAGAAGATACGGAAAATCTACGATGAGGTCCCGAGTATTACGGAATCGGAGAATCCGGTCGTATTAGAGAAAATCCAGGGTAAGATCTGTTTTGACCATGTTTCTTTCCATAAAGCGGATCTGTACGAAATCCTGCATGACATTTCGTTCACGTTAGAACCTGGGAAGACGCTTGGCATTATGGGGACGACGGGAGCGGGCAAGACTTCTATCGTGCATCTTTTGCAGCGGATGTATGATGCGACGGATGGCAAGATTACGATTGATGATGTGGACATTAAAGAGCTTTCTTTAGAGCAGCTTAGGACGAATATCAGCTATGTGATGCAGGATGTATTCCTCTTTTCGGATACGATTAATGAGAATATTAAGCTTGGCAAGAAGAGCACGACGGACTTTAATACGGTGCGCAAAGCATCTACAGACGCACAGGCGAGCGAGTTCATTGAGCGCATGGAACGTAAGTATGAGACGGTCATCGGGGAGAGAGGCGTTGGCCTGTCCGGCGGGCAAAAACAGCGGATCAGTATTGCGAGAGCGCTTTCCAAGAAGGATCCGGTTCTGGTACTGGATGATTCGACATCTGCGCTGGATATGGAAACGGAACACCTCATCCAGGAGACTTTGGAGAAATTGCATCATACGACCAAGATCATCATCGCCCATCGGATCAGCGCTGTGAAAAGTGCGGATGAGATCCTGGTATTACAAGGCGGGAGCATAGCGGAGCGGGGGACCCATGAGAGCTTGCTTGCGAAGAAAGGCCTGTATTATGAGACATATCTTGCCCAATATGGAGATGTTTTAGAGAGAAAGGAGGCGTAGACTATGGCAGTCAATTCCTATAAGGATGATGAAACAAGCATTGAGCGCAGTAAGATACAGACATTAAAGCGGCTCTTTTCTTATCTGTTTGCTTATAAGTGGCAGATTGTGCTGGTGCTTCTGATGATGGGCTATGGCGTTGTCATCAGCCTGATTAACCCATTGATCATGGAAGCGGCGATTGACGAGCATATTGCCATTGGCGATACGAGAGGGCTCTACCGTCTGCTTCTTACGGCGCTGGCATTGAATTTATTGCTTGTTTTGATGATAAAATTACGTATGTACATTATGGCGAAGGTTTGCAATAATATCTTGCTGACAATCAGGCAGGAATTGTATACGCATATCCAGAAACTGGACTTTGCATTTTTCGACAGCAGGCCGACAGGAAAGATTCTTTCGAGGATCATAGGCGATATCAATTCCTTAAAAGACGTACTTTCTAATTGTGTTACTACCTTAATCCCGGATGGCTTTACCGTCATTGCGGTAGTGGTGATTATGATTTATAAAAACCCGAAGCTGGCGCTTGCATCCATGCTGACGATTCCTTTTATGGCGGTGGCGATGGTCTGGATCGAGTTAAAGGCGCATCCGCGCTGGCAGACTTTCCGTAAGAAGTCGGCGAACTTAAACGCTTTCGTTCATGAAGATATGGCTGGAATCCGGATTATCCAGAGCTTCCATGCACAGGAAGAGACAAGAGGGACGTTTGACCATCTGGTGGGAGAACATAGAGGCGCCTTTCTGGATGCCGTGAAGATTAGTGATGCGTTTGGCTCCGTCATTGATTTTTCCTGGGGGCTTGGATGTATTCTGTTGTATTTCACCGGAATTGTAATACTGGGCGTGGATAAGGTCACGCTTGGTACGTTTATCGCTTTTAGCAGTTATCTGAATATGTTCTGGCACCCAATCCAGAACATCAGCAATTTCTATAACCAGTTGGTGACGAATATCGCGGGAGCGGAGCGGATCTTTGAAATCTTAGATACGCCGCCGGCAATCGCGGATGGCGAAGGCGTGGAAGAAATGCCGGATATTCGGGGCGAGGTTAGGTTTGAACATGTGACGTTTTCTTATGATGAGCATGTGAAAGTATTAAATGACGTAAGCTTTACGATTAAGCCGGGCGAGACGATAGCGTTAGTCGGGCCGACCGGAGCGGGCAAATCCACGATAGTCAACCTGATCAGCCGTTTCTATGACGTGCAGCAGGGGATTGTGCGGATTGATGGCAAAGATGTGAAGAAAGTTTCCATTGAGAGCTTGCGCAGGCAGATGGGGATTATGACGCAGGATAACTTTTTATTCTCGGGAACTGTCAAAGAGAACATCCGCTACGGGAAACTGGATGCGACCGATGAGGAAATCGTAGCTGCGGCTAAGGCAGTCAATGCACATGATTTCATTATGAAACTGGATAAAGGCTATGATACCGAGCTTTCCGAGCGGGGCGGTGGCTTATCCATCGGACAAAAGCAGCTTCTGGCTTTTGCCAGGACGATGGTATCTATGCCAAAGATTTTGGTATTGGATGAAGCGACGTCTAGTATTGATACGAAAACGGAGCTGCTCGTCCAGAGTGGGATTGAGCATTTATTGCAGGGCAGGACTTCCTTCGTCATTGCGCACAGGCTTTCTACGATCCAGCGTGCCGACCGTATTTTCGTGATAGACGACGGACGTATCGTAGAAGAAGGGAATGCCCAGGAATTATTGCAGAAAAAGGGTGCGTATTACCAGCTTTACATGGCGCAGTTTTCCGCATAAGAATGGAGAATAATCATGGGAAGAATAAGAGAATGGTACCGGAAAGAAATTGATAAAGAGAAGTATCAGTATCGGTTACAGCAGGAAGCGGATTTAGATGAGACGGAGCGGAAAGTATTAGAGACATTCAAGCGTAACCAGAACCATTCCTTGAAGACCTTGATCGGGATTTATAAAGGGCATTATCTGGAATTGTTCTTATCCGTTGTGCTTTTTGCAGTGAAACATTCCCCGGTATGGGTATTGCCGATTGTCACGGCGAATATTGTCAACATTGCAACGAATATGGATGAGAATGCAGGACAGAAAATCATGTTCCAAGTCATGATCATGATGGTGATGATTGCCCAGAATGTATTGACCAATTATTTCCATACTTTATTCTATGCCAGATCAATCCGTAATGTAGAACGTGACCTTCGAAGCTCGCTTGTTCGTAAATTACAGCAGTTGTCCATTACGTATCATAATGAGATGCAGTCTGGCAGGCTACAGTCTAAGATTATGAGGGACGTGGAACAGATTGAGACGCTTTCGTCACAGATTTTCATTACGGTATTAAGCATTATCATGAACGTTACGGTATCTTTCGCCGTTGTGGTCACCAAAAGCGTTACGGTATTCCTCTTCTTCCTGGCGACGATACCGGTGGCGGTCTGCATTATGGTAACCTTCCGCAGCCGCATCAAAAGCTATAACAGGGCATTTCGGAAAGACATGGAGGAGGCTTCCGTCCATGTGATGGAAATGATAGAGATGATTCCGGTCACAAGAGCGCATGCGCTAGAAGAGAAAGAAATCGGTAAGATGGATCATCATTTGCAGCATGTAGCCAAATCCGGGCTGCGCCTGGATATGGTGCAGTCATACTTTTCCTCTATCAGTTGGGCATCGTTCCAGATCTTTCAGGTGCTTTGCCTTGGATTCACTGGCTATCTGGCAAGCAAAGGGAAAATCAGTGTCGGTGAAGTCGTGATGTACCAGACGTATTTTGCTACGATCGTCGCGCAGGTATCGAATATCATCACGCTTCTGCCGACGATTGCCAAAGGGTTAGAATCCGTGGATTCGATCGGGGACGTGCTGCTCTGCCATGACGTGGAGGACTATCATAATAAGAAGAAACTCTCCGGCGTGCGGGGAGAAATTACTTTCGAGAATACCGGTTTTCAATATAAGAACAGTGAGGATCCCGTATTTTCCAATCTGAACTTGAAAATCAATGAAGGAGAAACAGTCGCTTTCGTGGGGGAATCAGGCGCCGGTAAGACGACAATCCTCAATATTGTCATCGGATTCCTCCATGCGACGCAGGGTAGAGTCTGCATTGATGGCTATGACATGGAGAGCATTCATTTGAAAAATTATCGTTCCCAGATTGCGGTCGTACCGCAGACGCCCATCCTGTTTTCCGGCACCATACGGGAAAACATCACTTATGGGAAGGAAGGCATTTCAGACGAGAGGCTTAGGGAAGTCATCCGCGCCGCGAACTTAGAAGAAGTCATTGAGCAGATGCCGGACGGTGTGGATACCATGGTTTTGGAGCATGGCAGTAACTTATCAGGTGGCCAGAGGCAGCGGATTTCCATAGCCAGAGCGTTTATCAGGGATCCGAAAATACTGATTCTGGATGAAGCGACATCGGCGCTTGACAGTATTTCGGAAGAGAAGATACAGGTAGCGACGGAGCATCTGGTAAAGGACCGGACGACACTGATCGTGGCACATAGGCTTTCTACGATTAAGAATGCGGATCATATTGCCGTCATTGGCAAAGGCGGATTGATTGAGTACGGGACATATGAGGAGCTGATGGAGAAGAAGGGCGCATTTTATCGGCTCAGGCAGTTGCAGATGTAGTGGTTATGAGAGAACGGAAGAATGGTAGAAGAGAGAATCAATAAATGATGGCACTCGCTTTGTCAGGAAGATGGCATAGAGCGGGTGCTGTTTTTTGTGATTTTGTCTTTATATTTTGCCGATATTTAAGGACTTTTTAATAATTTCTACTGTATAATATGCCTATCAAATGTTAGAAGGAGGTAGCAATGTTACTTCGTATATTACGGAAAGATTTGAGAAGAAAACGGACAATGAATATCATCCTGCTCCTGTTCATCATCCTGGCGGCTACATTTCTTGCGGCAAGCGTCAATAATATGGTAACGATAACCGGGGCGTTGGATTTTTACATGGATGTGGCTAAGGTTCCCGATTGCATTGCGATTGTGTTAAAAGAAGAGGGAGAGATGCCTTGTGATGGCTTTTTGCAAAGCAGTCCTTACGTGACAGAATATGAAGCGCAGGATATGTATATGGTCGCGGATGATGAGATTGAAATCATCGTGCGTAAGCGTGGGAGGGCGGTATGAGTTTTGGCTTGGTATTCCCGATGTAGCATAGGCGCATGACTAAACTGGTCATATTCTTTGCCCTATCATGGAACAGGTCTTGAAATTATGCCAAAGGATGTGTAAAATAAGAAGGTCACGAGATGGCGGAAACTATATAGGAGGAGGCGAGGATTCTAGTCCGCATATGGACTGGAAAGAGGAAAATGAAGAAGATTCAAACAAAGATTATGTTATTGGTCATAGTAGCGACATTGGGCGTATCTATTGTCAATAGTGCGCAGAGCGTGGCGATTACCCGCAGCTCTACCATTACGGCGATCGAGAAGACGCTGATGGAGACGACAAAGCTGGCGGCATCGGCGGCACAGAATATGATATCGACGTATACGCTCACCATAGCGGAGATAGCGTCTAATCCGACTCTTTATGATGCCCAGACATCTCTGGAACAAAAACAGGAGTTCATAGAGACCAAAGTGGAAGAATACTATATGCGTTTCGGAGGCATGGCGGATGCGCAAGGATATGATGCGGTCCATGAAGTGGATGTTTCTGAGCAGCCTTTTTTCCAGGCGGCTATGAATGGAGAACACTATATGTCTTCCCCGTATGTTGTCGGAGACGACATGTTCTTGATGATTTCCGCCCCTATTAAAGAAGGGGATCGCATTCATGGCATTCTTTATTTCCAGTGCGACACTTATATTTTACAATCTATTGTGGAAGAAATCCAGATCGGAGAAGAAGGGGAATCTTATATTCTGGACGAGAACGGCGTAACGATTGCCTGTGGTAACCAACAGGCTGTAATAGAGCAGGAAAACATCATAGAGGAAGCAGCGGCGAACCCGGGGGAGAAAGATTTGCAGATCCTTGCAGAGGTGGAGAAGAAAATGGTAGCCGGGGAGAGCGGCATTGCTTTTTACTCCTATGAAGAAGACAATTCCCATAATATCCAGGGATATATGCCTATTCCGGGGACGAATGGATGGAGCGTTGCGGTGACAATGGACGAGGATGAGTTCATGCATTCCGCTTATGTCGGGAATAACAGGCAGGTTGCTGTCGCAGTCGTGCTTTGCATTGTCGTTATTTTGATCTCGATTGTGCTTAGCCGTTCGATCGCAATGCCGATTGTCAAATGTACAGAGCGTCTGCGCGCGCTTACGGAGGGAGACTTGAAGAGTCCTATACCGGAAGTAAGAGGCAAGGACGAGGTACATATCCTCTCAGAGTCCATTGCGCTTCTGATAAAGAACTTTAAGGCAGTTGTAGACGAAGTTGGCACCGTACTTGGTGCGATTGCGGAGGGTGATCTGACCAAAGAAGCTTCCGGCGCGGTATATCCTGGGGACTTTAGTGATATGCAGCATTATCTACAGATTATCGGCGAGAAGCTTAATGGCGCGTTAGGCGGCATTGTGGAAGCTGCCGATCATGTATCCGGGAATGCGCAACAGATGGCAGCGAGCAGTTCCATGCTTTCCCAGGGCGCTATGGAGCAGGCAAGCGCCGTAGAGCAGCTTACCGTTACGATGTCGGATATGGAGCGCGACGCGCAAAAAACGGCGGGGCTTGTCATGGAAGCAAAGGCGGCGATTGACTATGCC
This sequence comes from uncultured Lachnospiraceae bacterium, assembly GCA_910578845.1. Classification (GTDB taxonomy): domain Bacteria; phylum Bacillota; class Clostridia; order Lachnospirales; family Lachnospiraceae; genus UBA3282. Next base: position 58,347 of record CAJTSL010000013.1, on the reverse strand, counting down.
GGTAATGAGCTACAGGAGAGCGGTAAATATATTGAAAGCCTTAACCAGGCGATGAATCTGATCATGGCATCTACCAGTAAAATCAGTCATATCATTGATACGATTGAGGATATTGCGCTACAGACGAATATCCTCGCGCTAAATGCTTCTGTGGAGGCAGCGCGCGCCGGAGCGGCGGGCAAAGGATTTGCAGTGGTGGCTGAAGAAGTACGGGAGCTGGCGCAGAAGTCTGACGAAGCGACGAAGGCGACCATGGAATTGATCAAAGATTCGACCGAAGCAGTCAATAGCGGAAGCGAGGTCGTGGCAAAGGTGACGGAATCTGTCATTAATATTGTGGAGCAATCCGGGCAGATCGGCGAGCAGATGAGCATTGTATCCGGCGCGATAGAAAGACAGACAAGCGCCATCGCGCAAGTAACGGAATCCATCAGCCAGATTTCCGATGTCGTGCAGTCAAATACGGCATCGTCAGAAGAGAGCGCAGCTTCTAGCGAGGAGCTATCAGAGCAGGCATCCGTATTGCAGGATCTTGTCAGCGGGTTTTCACTGCGCAGATAACTAAGATAATAGGGAAGCTTCTACTAGGTGATTTCGGGTTATTATCATAGCAAAATGGAGAGAAAAGTGATGGGGATTACAGTGGATGACATTAAGAGCCATAGCAGACTGATTTATGAAAATAAGCTTTCGGACGCGGAGTCTCTTGCGGATTTCCGCTTAGAGGGCAGTGCGAAAATAGCTTTCCCGAACGGGCGCCTGCGTATGGAAAACGAGATGGAAGCTTCGCTTGGACAGAAAGCGAATTATGTGCTCTGGTGCATGGAAGAGTTCCCGGCAGACGTTTATATCGAGTGGGATTTCTACCCGATCCGTGAGCCGGGGCTTTGTATGCTGTTTTTTGCGGCTAAGGGAAGGGACGGAGAAGATCTGTTTGCTGAGAGCTTAGCGAAACGGACGGGGGAATATCCGCAGTACCATCATGGGGACATTGATGCGTTCCATGTGTCATATTTTAGGCGCAAGGAGCCGGATGAGCGTGCTTTCCATACATGTAACCTGCGAAAGAGCTACGGGTTTTATCTCGTAGCGCAGGGGGCGGATCCCATTCCTGAAGCAAAGGAAGCGCAGGCGCCATACAAGATTGCGGTGCTCCATAGAGGAGCGGATGTCGCATTCTACATAAACGGTTTGGAAATTTTCCATTTCGTGGACGATGGCGTTACTTATGGCAAGATGCTTGGGGGAGGGAAAATCGGATTCAGACAGTTAGCGCCGATGATTGGAGAGTACGCAGATTTAAAGGTCTATGCCGTAGAATAACAGGATGGAAGCGCGGCGGTTTAACGGAAAAGTCTTTTGAAAATGGAAGATTCCATGGAAATAGGGAACGGGAACGAAAAACAACGAGAAAGATTAAGTGGGGAATAAAGTGTCAAAGGATAAAAGAAAAGGAAGAAGATTGTTCACGTCATATAAAAGGACGGTATTTCTTTATATCTTCCTTCTGATTATGGCGCTTTTTTTGCTGTTTAGCGCCTATGCTTATTATGATTATCATATAGAACGGCAGGAAAACGCAGGCAGGGAAGCGAAAATGACAGCTAACCGGATTGTGTCTCAGAATGATGAACGCCTAGGCAGCCTATGGCAATATTATGTGTCGATGGCGGATGATGATGCTGTCAAGTGGATGTTGGAAAATGATATACGTTATTCCGACTACAGCAATTACAAGAAAGCCTATGATAATATGGGAGCTAAAGGGATTTTCGGGGATTATGTAAGCGGCTTTACCTTTGCTAACTTCAGGACGGGATGGATTTTGAATAACAAAGGGCTGTTCCGGCTAGACGAGGCATATAACGGAAATAAGATAATGTCCATTTATGAAGAGAAGAAACAGGATGCGGAGAAAAGCTACTGGAAGTATGATGAGGACGGCGTGGTGTTAGAGAGCCAGGTGGATAGGAACTACCGTATCACGATTGAAACAAAAGGCTTGAATTTCATCATGCGCCTGCCGGAAGCGTCTTATAATACATACGCGGTATTCGTGGCGAATATCAGTATGGATACTTGGGAGAAATGGATCAGGGAGTGGCTACAGGACTGCGAGGACATTGTCGTGTTAGACAACGCCGGCAATCTGGTTTATGCTACCGACCCGGAACTGGTTGAAGACTGTGTGACAATCCAGAATGCGGATAGGCACGTAGAATGCATGAAAAAGAACGGGAGAAGCTACCGGGTCGCGTCTGCGGTTTCGGATGTCCTGGATTGGAGATATTATGTTTTCTACGATGTGGAGGAAGGGCAGGCGGCGATCAGGATGCCGGTCATGTTCTTTGCGATGATGGTTCTCTCTTCTCTCGTTTTCTTCCTGTTGGTCAGTAACCTCATTTACCATCCGGTAGGCATGCTGGTGAAAAATGTGGCGGAGACGGAGGAGCAGAGGCCGGTGATCGGGAATGAGCTGGAATATATCTCAGGGAGCATCCATAGCCTGAAGAAGGACAAGCAGACTTTAGAGCGGCTCTTGCATCAGCAACAGGGCAAGTTAGCAGAACTCTTCGAACTGCGCTTAATACACGGAGAGGTGAAAGGCGAGGAGTGGGAGGCGTATCTTGCCGGATTTAAGCTGCGCCCATGGAAATATTATGCGACGGCAGTCGTGATCCTGAACTTGGGGGATGAGGAGATGCATAGCATGGTAGATGAGGATGTGGTCTGCTTAGAGCTGCTTTCCCAGATGCCGGATTCGATTAAGAGCAAGGCCTGGCTGCCGCCAATCTATGACGCGAATGCAATCTTCGCTATTTTCGGGGATGAAAAGGAAGAGGCGCTTCTATCCAGGATACGGGAATTTTATCATGAGATGCAGACATATACCGGGCAGGTATCCAATTACCGGATCCTGATGGGCGTTAGCGCTACCCATACGAACTATGCCCATATCAGGGAAGCTTACCGCGAGAGCATCAATGCCCTTACATTCAAAGCAGTTTCAGATGATGGGGAAAGAATGTGCCATTTCTATCAGGCGAGCGTAACCGCCTGGGGGGGGGTGGAAGCCTACAAACGGCAGTTTGAAGATGACATTAAGATGGGGATAAAAGCAGTGGACAAGAAGCTTTGTTATAAAGTGACGGATGCATTCTGCTATTACCTGTCACATGCGCAGGGACATGAGAGCGAGCTGCCTCTCTATTTATTGCGATATACTAATGCCATTTTGGTAACGGCGTTAGAAGCGGGCGTTAATTTAAACGAGGTATACCCGGATGGCGTCAAGAAGATATACCGGGAGCTTTTAGAAGTGTTAGAACCGGACAGAGAGCGGCGCTATATCAAGTGGAAATTCATTGACCCGATTATCCAAAACCGCTTGGATTTCCTGGAAAACCATACGACATCCCTGCTCGAGGCAATTGAGGGACTGATCGCGGAGAACAATGGCAATCTGTCGCTTACGGAGTGTGCAGAGCAGTTAGGCGTACACCAGACTTATATATGGAAGATCTTAAAGTTGGAGCGGGGCAGGTCGTTTAGCGGTTATGTGGAAGAATATAAGATCAATGAAGCAAAGCGCCTGCTGCTAGAATCGAAACTGACAGTGGCGGAGATTGCAGAGCGGCTTAATTATACGAACGCACAGAACTTTATCCGTTTCTTTAGCAAAAGCACAGGCGTGACGCCTGGCAAGTTCCGTAAGCTTTATACATAAGCACATCGGATATATTCACAATATAAGATAAAAAAGGGAATAATCATTTTCTTAAAACGTTGTAAAACGAAGAAAGGAAATGATTATTTCCTTTTTTTTTATACAAAAACCAAAGAGTAAATTGGATAAGTTGCACAAAAAAATAGTGTCAAATGCCATGAAAAGGAAATGATTATAGACGTAATGATATAGGGACAGGTAAAATTGCACTATGTCGTTGAGTAAGTCAAATAAAAAACTGAACAAAATGACCAATGCTTGATAAGGAAGAAAAAGGAGGAAGGAGGTTTTCTATGTCTTCGAAGAAAAAGAAGAACAATGTGATCACGCTGTCGAACGGAAGGACGGTCACGCTCAACCGGATGAGCACGCTACAGTATATGAAACACCATAAATGGCTTTATATCATGCTGCTCCCGGGACTGTTATATTTTATCTTATTTAAGTATGTGCCTATGGGAGGCCTTGTCATTGCTTTTAAGGAATATAGCCCGTTCAAAGGGATCTGGGGCAGCCCGTGGGTAGGCTTTGGACAGTTCCAGAAGTTCTTTAATACGCCGGATTTTTTCCGTTTGCTGCGTAATACGCTGGGGATTAGCTTATTGCAGCTTGTCATTTATTTCCCGGCGCCTATCATTTTGTCGTTATTCTTGAATGAAGTCATGCATAACGGCTATAAACGGGTGGTGCAGACGCTTATTTATATCCCGCATTTCGTATCGTGGGTTATCGTAGCGAGCTTGACTTATCAGTTATTCAATGTGACGGACGGTGTCGTAAACATGCTTTTTAAGGCGGTCACAGGCACGACTTTTGATGTGCTGGCAAAAGGTTCGGCATTCTGGGGGTTGATTGTCGGCCAGGATATCTGGCGGGAAACCGGTTATGGGACGATCATTTTCCTTGCGGCGCTTGCCGGGGTGGACCAGGAAATGTATGAAGCGGCAAGAGTAGACGGCGCTGGGCGCTGGAGATTAATGTGGCATATTACGCTGCCTGCGATCAGAGGGACGATCATCATGATGCTGATATTGAGGGTCGGAGGCCTGCTGAATACGGGCTACGAGCAGATCTTCCTGATGAGGAATGACCTGAACATGGCATATGCGGACGTTTTCGATACCTATATCTATACGCGTGGTATCAAGAACGGGCAGTATTCATTCTCCACTGCGGCAGGTATGTTTAAATCGGTAGTAGGCATGATTTTGGTGCTTGGCTCTAACAAGATTTCCAAGATGTGCGGCGAAAGCGGAATCTATTAAGGAGGGGCGTATGGCTGGACTAGTGAAAAAGAAACAGGGCAGTAAAGTGAAGAGAAGCCTGGGCGACAGAATCGTGGACGTCATCATCTATGCGGGCCTTGCGTTGGTCGCATTGGCTACGGTATTGCCCTTCCTGTACATATTGGCAGGCTCCTTTGCAACGAATAAGGAGCTGACGGAGAAGGCGTTTTTCATTATTCCCGAAGTGTGGTCGCTCAATGCGTATCAATATGCGATTAAAACGGCGAACATCCTGCGCGGTTTGAAAAACTCCATTTTATTGACGATAGCGGGAACGGCATTGTGTATGATGTTTTCCTTGTCGTTTGCTTATCCTTTGTCTAAGAAGCATTTTCGGGGAAGGAATCTGATCTTGAACATGGTCATCGTAACGATGCTCTTTAGCGGCGGCATGATACCGTCTTATCTCGTTTACAATGCTTATGGCTTATATGATTCCTATTGGGCGTTGATCTTGCCGGCGCTGATTAGCCCCTTCAATATGATCATCATCAAGAATTTCTTCCAGGATATGCCACAGGAGTTAGAAGACGCGGCATACATAGATGGATGCAGCGATATTGGCACTTTTTTCAAGATTGTGCTGCCGTTGTCCAAACCGGTCATTGCATCTATTTCCCTCTTTTATGGGGTAGGTTTCTGGAATGATTACTTCGCATCTATGATTTATTTGAAGACACCGGAGAAATTCCCGATACAGATTCAGTTGCGGTCGATTATCTTATTGACTTCCCAGGTTTCGGAGGTTGTCATGGATTATTACGATATGAACGGTGCGCCGCCGGATAAGGCGATTAAGATGGCGTGTACCGTTATCGCGACAGTACCGATTCTGTGCGTCTATCCTTTCGTGCAGAAATACTTCACCAAAGGCGTTATGGTCGGAGCAGTGAAAGGTTAGCCAATCCGGATATCTGGCATAGGGAATAGATGTCAATGAAATAGATGTCAAAGGCAGTTTTTGACATAGAAAAGCAGTACCAATATATTTTCAAGGAGGATAAGATGAAGAAGAAAAGTTTTCAAAAAATGATGGCAGCAGCGTTAGCTGCTAGTATGGCACTAAGCCTGACGGCATGTGGCGGGGGCGGTGCGGAAACGACAGCCGATGTCAGCACGACCCAGGAACCGGCACAGGATAATACGGCAGCGGAGACGCCTGCGGCTTCTGAAAAAGAAGAGGCCAAAGAGGAAGCAAAAGAAGAGGCGCCAAAGGAGAGAGTTGACGTTACCTTTATGACGATTGACTTCAACGCAGGAACATCCAATACAGGCGATTATGCAGAAGAGATTCTCGGGCAGGTAGAGGATGCGGCGAATGTCAATCTGGATATTGAGTGGGTGCTCACGGATGTTCTCGAGGAGAAGATTACATTGGCAATGACAAACCCGGCTACAATGCCAATGGTCATTACCCATAGCGGCTCTTTGACGGGTGAGATTGTCAGCGCTGCAAAAGCAGGCGCTTTCGTAGATTTGAATGATTATATCTGGGATGCAGAGAAATACCCGAACCTTTCCCAGATGAATAAGTCCGTTGCAGAAAGCCTTACGGTAGACGGCGCTTTGATCGCCATCCCCCGTACAAGGGACATCGGGCGTTATGGCCTTTCTTATCGTCAGGACTGGGCGGAAGCTGTCGGGATTACGGAAGAGCCGAAAACAATTGATGATATCTATGATATGATGTATAAGTTCACGTATGAAGATCCGGACGGGAACGGCGTAGACGATACGTATGGCATGGAAATGACTTCTTATACAGGCCCGTTTGATATCATCCAGACATGGTTCGGCGTAGGAAACGGATGGGCGGAAGTGGATGGCAAACTGGTACCGGTACATATGCAGCCTGAATATAAGGAAGCGCTGGACTGGATCAAGAAAGCCTATGATGATGGCTTAATGCCCAAAGATTGGGCAGTCCGTACGACCGATACATGGAGCAATGGCTGTAAGACAGGCGAAAGCGGTATCTATATCGACGTTATGGACGGCGGCAGACGTATCTGGGATTACTTCGTAGCAACAGATACTTACACGAAGTCGGTTGTCAATCCTGATGAGCCGGCAGCGATGAACCTCTTGGGCGCTGTCAACAACAAGACATTGGCGACTTCCGGTTATAACGGATATTTCACATTAAGCGCTTCTACCTGCGATACGCCAGAGAAAGTCGAAGCGGTGCTGACATTGCTCGATAAATTAAATGACAATGATGTAAGGCTTCTCGTTGAATATGGCATTGAAGGTGTTAACTGGGAAAAAGATGCCGATGGCAATCTGGTAGATCTTGATGTAGAAGACCCTACGCTGGCAGCAAACTATATGGGGCTTAATCAGATGTTAGCTTATCTGCCAAGATACGATTTGGATCCGTCACCGGCTAAGAATGAGCGTACACAGGCACAGGCGGACGTCTATGTAGAGAATGAGCAGTATGCGGTATTCAATCCGGCATCCGCGAAACTGGCAAATTCCGCAACATATGCAGATATCGGCAAGACGTTAGACGAGATTATCACACAGGCAAGGACGCAATATATCTGTGGTGAGATTGATGAAGCGGGATTGCAGGCTGCATGGGATAACTGGCTTAGCCAAGGTGGCCAGGCGATTATTGATGAAGTAAATGCGCAGTAGGAATGCAAGTACCTGGATGATATCCCGGGGATTGCGTTGATGAAGTAAAGAATAATCAGAATCCGTAAATATGCGGATAGGACACCGGTATCCGTTAGGATGCCGGTGTTTTGCGATAAAAATGGGGGTATTGGCATGTATCTTGCTATTACAGGCATATGGCATGTGAAGTTAAGGACAAAGAAGGGGCAGCAAGAAGGGGATATCCGCTTGCCTGGCATCTTACAGGCGAACGGGTACGGAGAAGAGATTTCGTATGATACACCCTGGGTCAGCGGGCTGCATGATCGTGAATGGCAGAAGCGGGAAGAGTATGGTTATGCGCAGGAAGATGGTGTGAAAGTGCCGTTTCTCTCACAGCCGCCGAAGCATTTTCTGGGAAAAGCATTTTATGAGAAGGAAATCGTGATTGCGAAAGAGACAGAGGAAACATGGCATCTTTATATAGAATTGACACATTGGAAGACAACTTTATATGTGGACGGGGAACGAAAAGGGAGCGATATGTCGCTTTGTGCGGCACATATCATAGCATGTGGCAGGCTTTCGGCAGGCGTTCACAGAATAGGGATAGAAATAGATAATTCGATGCAGGCGCCGTACCGCCCGGACGGGCATGGCGTTGCAGACGCCGTTGGGGCGACGTGGAATGGCATGATAGGAGAGATGGCGCTGCTGACGGAAGATGAGCTTAGCAGACGGGAAGCAGAGAAACGGGCATATGCGCAGGCACACCCACGGCAGATAGAGGTAAGGGAGGGGAAGTTCTATGTAGACGGCAGGGCGGCTTATTTCCGGGGGACTCATTTTGGCGGTGATTATCCCCTTAGTGGGCATCCCGTTACACAGAAGGCTTGGTGGTTAGAGAAAATGCGCATTTTAAAGGCATGGGGCCTTAATTTTATCCGCTGTCATTCTTATTGCCCGCCCGAGGCCGCATTTGCCGCGGCGGATGAAGAGGGCATATATATCCAGCCGGAATGTGGCATGTGGAATCATTTTGAAGAGGGGATCCCCATGCTAGCAATCCTGCGGGAGGAAACGGAGAGGATTCTTCGCCAGTTCGGGCATCATCCTTCTTTTGTCCTGTTCTCTCCGTCCAACGAGCCTTCGGGAGATTGGTATCAGGTGCTTAGAAGATGGGTGGCGCAGACAAAAGCCTACGACGAGGCGTTAGGCTATGGCGGGCGCAGACTTTATACCGCCCAGACGGGATGGTTTTACGATGTGATGCCAGAACGGGTAGAAGGCGTGGATTATCTCTATTTCCACCGCTCGGCATATGGGCCGTACCTGGGAGGCACCATACGGGGAGAATCGGGATGGCATGGGAGGGACTATTCCCCTTCGCTTGGGCAGGCGAAGAAGCCGGTCATATGTCATGAACTGGGGCAATGGTGCGCTTATCCGGACTTTGACGTCATCCATAAGTTTACCGGTTATTGCAGGCCTGGAAACTATGAGGTGTTTCGGGAGAACTGTAGGGCGAGCGGGCTCTTGCGGCTGAATAAGAGTTTTGCCTATCTATCCGGGAGAAGCCAGCTTCGGCTCTACAAAGAAGACATGGAAGCAAATCTGCGAACACCTGGGATTTACGGATTTGAGCTTCTGGACTTACGGGACTATCTGGGACAGGGAACGGCTCTGGTAGGGTTATTGGACGCGTTCTGGCAGGAAAAAGGATATGTCTGGGCGGAAGAGTTTAGGCAATTTTGTGGGGAAACCGTGCTTCTTGCGGCATTTCCCTCTTATGTATATACCGTAAATGAGCAGATCAGCGTACCGGCGGGCATCTGCCATTTCGGGAGAGAAGCGATCGGGGCGTGTCAGGTCAGGTGGGAGTTAAGGACGATTGGCGCGGTAGAGCGCATTGTAACGCAGGGAAATATTTCCGTTCCTGGGATCCCGAGCGGACAAAACACCTCTCTTGGCGTCATAGAACCGGATATGGAGCCAGTGAGGAATCTTCTCCATAAAAACGGGCATCAGAGAATGGCGTTTAACCTGATCTTGGACGGCGTCACGGAGAATAGCTGGGAATTATATCTGTATGAGAAGAAAAAGCTGACGACCAAGACCGGGAAAAATATTCTCTATACACAGGAGTGGCAATTGGCAAAAGAGGCGCTTGCGCAAGGGAAAAAGGTAATCTTTGCGCCTTTTCTATCGGATTTGGGGTATGAATGCCCGCCACTGTCCATCAAGAATATTTTCTGGAACGGGCAGATGGGGCCTTCCTGGGGCAGGAGCCTGGGACTGGCTATCGATACTGGCAGCCCGCTGTTCCGGTATTTCCCGACAGTGGAAGAAGGCGGCTGGCAATGGGAAGACATCCTGGCGCGGGCAAGGGGGTTTTGCATGCAGGAAGGAAGTCTGGCGGATATCCATCCGATTGTGCGGGTAATTGATGACTGGAACCGGAATCTGCCGTTGTCGCTTATCTGGGAAGCAAGGGTGGGAGCCGGGAACCTGCTCGTGGTCAGCGCTGATTTAACCGGGGATTTTAAGAAGCGGCCGGCGGCCTATTCCTTGCTCGCGGCTATATACCGGTATGTGTCATCAGATAGCTTTGTACCGGAGGCGATGGTACGGATGGAAGATATAGAGCGGAACCTGTTCCCGACGTTACGGATGAAAGATATGACTGAATCAGTCAACGTTGAAGGGGCGGACGCAGCGATAGGAGAAAACGCCAATGTTTTAGCAGAGGCGAACCCTAATAGGTCAGTCTGTATCAGCCAAAGCGGATTCCCGGTGACGGTTGTGATAAAACTGAAACGGTCAATCCGCGTAGAGGGGATTTTATACGTGCCGGAACAGAGGGAACGAGAGAGAGCCGCATTTCCAAAAGAATCGGAATTCATGGCATGGGATGAGGCGAGTGGAACGTGGAAAAGCTTGTGCAGGGTGACGTTCCGGAACAGTAGCCGTTCCCAAGAAATCCGCTGGGAGGCGCCTTGTATGACCAATCAGGTCAAAATGGTAGTGCATTCTTGTTATGGAGAACAAGAGAGCATGGAATGGGAAGAATACCAGGAAGGCTACCGCTATGTGAAAAGAAAGCGGGGCGCGGTCGTAAAGATAGCGTGCCTGCACGTTCTCTGTAGGGAGGAGAGCATACATAATAATCAGGTATTTTGGGAGAAACAGCAGACGAGCGCAACGAAGGAGATTGAAGGGTGAGATGGGGGGAAGTGCAAAAAAAGAGTCTCGCAATTGCCCAAATGAAGAATCCAGATAATTGCGAAACTAAGTTTTGGCAACTGCACAGTATACAAATAGAAGCGCCTCCAGAGGGAGTCGCATCTATAGACAAATCGTCGCAGGGGCGCTTTCGCTACATTGGCACTCGTAGCGGCACGTAAGGCGCTGCAATACAGCGCCAAAGTGCCGACGGTGCCAAAGTCCCCTGCTCGTGATCTTGTCAATCTTGCATAACTAGGTTTTGGGAAATAGGAGTTTCGCAATCGCTTAATGAAGAATCAACAGAAAGGAGCACGATTTTTAGCATGGAATTGCATAATATCAGGGAAGCAAAGGAAGGGTATACGACATGGGGGTGCATGTGGAAAGAAGGGGAATGCATAGAACAGGAAGTAAAGAGTGGTGAAAAGCGTTTCCTCTGCCGCAGGGAGGATGGTGGCGAAGTGCCGTTACAGTCACGGGTCACGGCTTATTGGCCGGACGGTTCGGTGAAGTGGACGGCGCATACAGCGGACGCTGCGCTGCTTGGACGGAAGATGAGAGTCGAGATATCGGAACAAGGAAAAACGGTGGTGGAGAATCCGCTCCGTATGGAAAAGAATGGCTGCTCTACGGTCATTTATGCAGGAAATATGGAACTGCATATTGCGGAAAACAGCGATTGCCTTTTTGAGCAGGTAAAGATCGATGGCGTTACAAGGCTGTCCTATGCGCAGCCCGTCTTAGAGATAGAAGAACCGTGCTCCCTAGAGGGTGGTATGGCAAGATTGGCTCGCCATTATAAAGGGAAAATAGAAAAGGTGATCGTGGAGGAGTGGGGAGAGCAGCAGGCAGTCTTGAAATATGAAGGGATCCATGTGTCGGAAGCAGGGATGCGCAAGCTGCCATTCTTCATTAGGATGACAATTGATAAAAACGGCAGGGACATTCGTTTCATGCATACGTTTCTATATGATGGCGATGAGGAGAGGGATTATTTAAAAGGCATCGGGATTGCATTCAAGATGCCAGTGCAAGGCGCGCTATATAACCGTCATATCAAGTTTACGGGAGACAACGGGGTGTTTCATGAAGCGCTTGCGCCGCTTCTTTCCTGGCGTCCTAGAGTGCCGGAAGGTATTTATGAGAGACAGATGCAAGGGGAGGCATTGAGCCTTACAGGAGAAGAAAAAGAAATTGCGGATAAGGTGCTAGAGGATATGCCGCATTGGAGCGAATATACGCTCTGCCAGGACAGCGTCAGCCACTTTGTCATACGCAAGAAAATTGCGGATGATAACTGTTGCTTTATCGACTGCCTGCATGGCGTGCGCACGGCTGGAGGAAGCGCTTTTGGCAGCAGTATCGGAAGCGTGCTTGTCGGCGTACGGGATTTCTGGGAGAAATATCCGACAGGATATGATTGGAAGGATTTGGAGAAGGATGTGGCAACTTGTGCGATATGGTTCTGGTCGCCGGAAGCGGAAGCAATGGACTTTCGGCATTATGCTAACCGTGGGTATAATCAGGTCTGCTATGAAGGATATGATTATAAAGGCGCGACGCCGGTAGGGATCGCCTGCACTAATGAATGTGCGATACGGCTCTCTGATGCCGTGGCAGTGCAGGACGTAGCATTAGAGCAGTTTATCCGGGATCTCAATAAACCGGCGCTGTATGTAGGGACGCCACAGTTTTATCATGAAATGCGTGCTTTTGGCTATTGGTCGCTGCCTTCTTATGGATCCCCGACGGAGAAATGGCTAGAGGAGCAGTTGGATCGTGCCGTAGCCTTTTATTTGCAGGAAGTAGAACAGAGGGGATGGTATGGCATGTTCCACTATGGCGACTTTATGCATACTTATGACGGCGTCAGGCACCAATGGCGCTACGATATCGGCGGGTACGCATGGGATAATACGGAGCTTGTGCCTACGTTATGGCTATGGCTTAGTTTCTTACGAAGCGGCAGGGAGGACATTTTTAGCTTGGCGCAAAAGCTTTCGCGGCATACTTCGGAAGTGGATGTTTATCATCTGGGAAAATATAAGGGATTAGGATCACGGCATAATGTCCGGCATTGGGGATGTCCTTGTAAAGAAGCGCGGATTGCTATGGCGGCGCATCACCGTTTCCTGTACTACCTGACAGGGGACAGGCGGCTAGGAGACATTTTCGAAGAGTGGCGGGACAATGAAGAAAGCTTTTATGCCAAAGACCCGTTAGGGGATTTCTATCAGAAAGAAGAGATGGTTTACAAAAGCCATGCACGCAGCGGCCCAGACTGGTCGGCGCTTTGCTCGAATTGGATGACGCAGTGGGAGCGGCAAAATGACATACGCTACCGGGATAAGATGAAGACCGGATTAGAGGACATTAAGAAAATGCCTTTGCAGCTCATATCAGGGCCGGACTTTGAGTTTGACCCCGAAACGTGCCATTTGCGCTATATCGGGGAGCGGACGACAGGCGGAAGCCATCTTCAAGTGTGCATGGGAGCGCCACAAGTATGGCTGGAAGCGGCGGATTTGTTAAAAGATGAGGAGTTTCATGAAATGCTGGCAGCTCTCGGGCGCTTCTATTATCTGCCACGGGAGAAGCAGTTGGAAGAATCGGAAGGCATCATCGGGGATCGGGAATTTACGCTGCCGTTCATGTGCGCCGCGCTTGGCGCATATGGGGCAAAATATAAGAAGGACCGGCAGCTTGCCATGAAAACATGGGAGATATTGTTGCAGACGCTGATTTATGACGGGAACCAGGAAGGCTTCCAGACAATAGAACAGAAAAACTGTGGGAACAGAGAAATACTGACGGAGATTCCCTGGATATCGACGAACTTCGCCGCACAATGGTGCCTGAACGTGATCATGGCGCTGGAATTTATCCGTGAGGCGCTCCCGCGGACAATGGAAGATGCCCAGGCGCTGACAGCGGAGGGGGAGCGGTTTCTTTTCCGGAAGGCGTAGGGGAGGCATTTTGGCAATTATCTATTAGTATGAATCAAAAAGAAAGGAGTAATCGTACATATGAAGCTATGGATAAAGGAAATCACGCAGGATGATGTCACAATAGCGTGGGAGGAGGATAAAAAGGCGACATGTTACCATGTATATTGGGCGGATGCAGATACGCCGTCTATGGAATATAAGCTGATGGCAGAACTGACAGGGCAGGAATATACACTGAAGAAAGCGACTCACGTTCCGCATTTTCTCAAAGTAAGAGCGGTAGAAGACGGCATGGAGAAACTGAGCAGTGAAACGCTACGGACGCCCGTGCAAAAAGTGTTCCGGGAACAACTGGAAAAGCTGGATAGGGGATTGGTGGCAATCCCGGTAAAAAACGGTATTTTCCTAAGCTGGCGGCTGTTTCTTGATGAGGTGGACGGATATTGCGATACGGGAATGACGGGAACGGATTTTGTATTGTATAGAAACGGAGAGAGACTGGCGGAGATAACAGACAGCACGAATTATTTGGACAAGGAAGGTTCTAAGCAGGATGTTTATGCAGTAGCGGCAGTACGGAATGGGGAAGAGGCGTCTCCTTGCCAGAACGTTTCCGTTTGGGAAAGAGAATACCTTGATATTCCGATTAGGAAACCGGAGGGCAGCATAACGCCTGCGGGAGAAGCTTACGATTATAGCGCCAATGATATGAGCGTGGCGGATGTAGATGGCGACGGGGAATATGAATACATTGTGAAATGGGATCCGTCCAATGCGCATGACGTATCCATAAAAGGATATACGGGCAAAAATTATCTGGATTGTTATAAATTGGATGGCACTCTTTTATGGCGGCTCGACATGGGCGTCAATATCAGAGCAGGAGCGCATTACACACAATTTATGCTTTACGATTTCAATGGGGACGGTAAGGCGGAGCTTGCCGTTAAGACTGCCCCGGGGACGAAGATGACAGTTTATGGGCAGGATGGGAACGCCAGGGAAGAGTATTTTATTACGATGCCGCAAACTGATATAGCGGCGGGATATTCCCATGATGATGATTATGTCTGTTCCGCTGAGGGTTACAGACAGCATCTGATAACGGTCTTTCTGGATTGGCATCAGCATCCCGAAGTAGTGAAAGGGCAGTGGCCTGCTACTTTAGAAGCTTGTTTTGGCATTGCGCAGAAGTATTCTTATCCGTTAAGGGAAAAAGATGCGGAGGAGTTAGTTGATTATTTCCTTCATGTATATGCGCCGTCCAGGAGCCCGAAGAATGAACTGGATCGATTTGAAGGCTTCATCTATGAAGGACCGGAGTATCTGACGATGTTTGCAGGCGATGGCAGTGAGCTTGAGACAATCCCGTTTAAAATCGGGCGTGTGGACGATGGCCTTATGTGGGGGGATTATGCGTTCCCAAGGATAGAGCCATGCAACCGTTCAGACAGGTTCCTGTCCGGGGTGGCTTATCTGGATGGCGAAAGACCGTATTTAGTAGTTTGCCGTGGTTATTATACGAGGTCTACAGTGGTGGCATATGACTTCTTTGCAAATACGTTTCATGAAGTTTTCTGCGTAGATAGCGGATTCGTACCGATGAAAAATCCGTTCGACAGCGTGGAAAGCCATGACAGCATAGGAAGCGACCCCGTATATGGCAGGCTGGCGGGACAAGGCAACCATAGCCTGTCTACGGCGGATGTGGACGGAGACGGCTGTATGGAGATTATCTATGGAGCGGCAGTCATCGACCATGACGGCAGCCTGCTCTATAGCAGTTATGGCTACCGCCCGGATGGCACATATGCCAAGTTCGGGCATGGGGATGCAATGCATGTTGCCAAGATTGACCCAGACAGGCCAGGTTTGCAGATTTTCAATGTATTCGAGGGTGGCGCAAGCGTACCTTATGGCTTTGCCCTGCGGGATGCGGAGACAGGGGAAGCGCTGTTTGGCGAATACGCTACGACTGATTTGGGAAGATGCATGATCGGGAAGATAGACAATGAGACGAGAGGTCTCCAAGTCTGGGTAAAGGAAGTCTTCGATTGCAAAGGCCGGAAGCTTGAAGCGCCTCTGCTGGGGACAAACCAGAGCATCCGCTTTGCGCCGGATCTAACGACACAGGTAACGGATGGCGTGGAATATATTGGCACGACACAGACCGGAGTGGTCAATGATAATATACATGGTGTTTTGTTACAGCCGGAAGGAACGATGACGAATAACGGGACGAAGGGCAACCCTTGCCTGATTGCTGATATCTTCGGTGATTATAGGGAGGAGCTGTTGCTGCGGACAAGGGATAGCAGCGCAATCCGCATTTACATGAATACGGATCTTTCACGGCACAAATTATTTACGCTGATGCACGACGTACAGTACCGTTGCGGTATCGCCTGGCAGAATAATTGCTATAACCAGCCTTGCTATACGAAATTTTACTATGGGCCGGATATGGACTTTCAGTATGTCTTGCCGCAGTTGATCCGTGATTGACAGGGATGGGAGCGGAACCGTATTATCCAAACGCCGCTATAGCATCTGCCGTATAGGCATTTGCTGTAGTGGCGTTTGCTGTATAGGCGTTTGTTTTAATAGGCTCCTGATGGGAAACATGAGAGTTTATTTTGAAAGCGGTATCTCCACTTTATCATTTTCGTACGAAGTCATAACGATGAGCGAAGCTACCTCATCAACATCAATGACTCGGTTATAACCTGCTATTTGATAAGCATTATGCATACTGCTATCTGTATATCCTGATCCGCCGCCATCTGTTAAGTAAGGTATTCTCGTTCCGTCTTTTAGGATAACGCCCATGACATCAGGGATGCCAAGATTATCTTCATTTTCAGAAGGAGCCTTGGTAACAGAATAATTCACTTTCATGGAAATAGGAGAGATGCTGATATCTTCTATCGTGAAATCTGTTCCTGCTACTTTTTGTCCTACTGTAATCGTTTGGGAGGAACTTGTATCTGGAAGGGTTATTTCAAAATCCCAGTTCCCGTTCACTGACGGAGTAAACGCTGCTTTTGCAAGGGTTCCCAGGTTTGTAAAATTTACATGCATTGTCTTGCCAAGAAAAGAATCATTTTCGTCTACAATACTTGCCTGGATAATATATTCCATATTTCCATTATCATCCGTATAATGGCAGATAATGCGCCCGTCTTCGTAACTTGCTATCGGGGTTCCGTCTTCATATACGGGTGAGCCGTTTTCATCAGGGATAATGCCATTGTACATGCTCCCGCTCATGTTAACCCTTGCAGCGTCCTCCTGGGGATTGTCTCCCTGATATACAGTTACCGTTTCAAATCCCGGTTCCATCCCCTCCTCTACGCTATAATTAGAAATGCTAAATGACATATATACAAATCTGTCATCCACGACAACTGTATCCGGCGCTATAGTCACACCTTGATCCGTTACAGCAAGTGATGCGCTATCCGGGTCCTCGCTATATACTTTTGCTACCTGCTCTTGTGTAAGCACTTGCTGCTGTGTTTCGGATGCCTGAATGTTTCCCTTCATGCCCCGCCCCCAATAATGCTGAATTGCTGCAACGGCGCTGATACTGCTAACTGCTAATATGCAAACACCTGCGATAGCAGCGGCCTGTGTTTTGAATAATTTCTTGCCTTTTTTATTTGCTTTTTTCATATGACTGATATCCTCCTGCTTAATCATAGCAAAGGCTTGATTCGTTTTTTCCAACACAATTTCCGATAATTCTATTTCTGTAGAAAATACATTTTTCTTATCTGACATTTCGATCCTCCTAACAATCGCGAAAGTACTCTTCTAGCTCTTTCCTTCCTCTTGAAACCCACGTCTTGACGGTATTTATTGGTAACGACAACATTTCCGCAATCTCTCTCATCTTGAATCCCTGGCTGTAGTACAGCTCCATAGGCAGCCGGTATCGCTCATTGATAGAAGCATATGCTTCTTTCAGTTCAAGATTATATTCATCGCATTTTGATGGTTCCTCATAAGATTCTATATGTTCATAAACGGCGTTATCTCTTATGATATCATAGCAATGGTTGATCAGTATCCGTGTCATCCATGTCTTAAAGAACTCTGGTTTCTTAAGGGTATATAATTTCTCCCAACAAGTGAGAATGGTATCTTGAAGAGCATCTGCTGCATCTTCTTCATTCATTAAAATTGCGATAGCAGTCCTATACATATCTTTCATATATAGCTGCATCAGTTCGGTAAATGCGTCTTTATCATGCCTTTGCGCCTTCTTCACATAATTCTTTGTTTCAATGTTTTTCATTAGCTTTCTCCTACGCGCGTAGATTGCCAGACAAATGCAAGCGTCATCCATTTGTTTGACGATCATTAGACGCAAGTTGATGTCGTTTGGTTTCAAAATTAGGAAAAAATTACGTCCCTTTCTTTTATAGAAATAATTTTATAATATATATTGACAAATAATATTATACAGCGTATAGTATCAGTAACAACAATATTATATGGAATATAATATTATATACTTAAATAATTATATACCATTATAAAATAAGAAAAAGCAAAGCGAAAGGGCGAAAAAAAAGTAATAGGCGGAAATTTGAGATTTCCGGTGCCCTGTCGTGGAAACGCTCCGGAATGGATGATTATTATGAAATATGTAAAAAGAGGGAGAGGAGGGTATCGCATGGTCTTTAACACAGGCGCAGCTCTATTGGATGCCATAGTCCTTGCTGTTGTCTCAAGCGAACTGGAAGGCACATACGGATATAAGATTACGCAGGAAGTGCGTCAAGTCATAGAGATTTCCGAGTCAACGTTATATCCGGTGCTCCGTAGGCTTCAGAAGGATGAATGCCTTGAAGTTTATGACATGGAATGCGCAGGGCGCAATAGACGGTACTATAAGGTCACGGAGAAGGGACGTGCACAGCTTAATTTGTATATCAGTGAATGGTATCGGTATTCTGCAAAGCTGAACAGTATTTTTGAGGGAGGATTGACAAAATGAACAGAGCAGATTTTATGAAGAATCTGGCGGAATTATTAGTGGAGGTATCGCCGGCGGAAAGAGAAGAGGCTATACAATATTATAACGATTATTTTGATGATGCTGGGGCGGAAAATGAGCAGAGCGTGATCGCATCCCTTGGTACGCCGGAACAACTGGCAAAGACGATTAAAGCAGGACTGGCTGACGGCGGGAATGCAGGAGAATTTACTGAAAAAGGCTTTTCGGGATATGAACAGAGGAAGAACAATGAGGTGCTAAACCCCAACCAGCCGGGAGAAAAAAGCAGCGCTAAAGGTGGCTCTTACTACGGAGATAACAGGGCATTCGGGCAGGAAAACCGTGGAAATGCAAATACGTCATCACAGTATAGTGGGCAGTATGGCTCCGGGTACTGGCAGGGAAATCAGGGTTCTGCTAATTACCAGAATTCTGCCAATTACCAGAACTCTTATGGAACGCAGGGACAGTATCAAGAGAAAAAGAATAAGAAAAAGATGACAGGTGGGATGATCGCGCTAATTGTTCTCTTATGTATCTTTGCTGCGCCGGTCATACTGGGCATCGGTGGTGGAGCCATTGGCCTGGTCGGAAGCCTTCTGGCAATGTTGTTCGGAATTGTCTTGGGAATTGGTGCGGCAAGTGTTGGCTTGCTTATCGCAGGCGTTTGCTTGTTCGTATACGGTATTACATTATTGTTTGGCGCACCGCTTGCGGGACTATGCGTCATGGGCGGAGGCATGATATGCATGGCGCTTGGCTTGTTGTGCTTGTGGCTGACCGTGTTGATTTGTGCAGTGATTATCCCGACAGTAGTTAGAGGCGTTGTGAAGTTAGTGCAAAGTATTTTTCATATAGGAGGGGCGAAAGCATGAAAAAGTTTACAAAAGGTTGCCTGATTACGGGGCTGGTATTATTCATTTTCGGATGCGCGTTCTGGGGGATTTGCGGCTATATGGGAGGCTTCCGGCAATTAGATGATCTACATTTGCGCCATGGGAATATCCTTGGCATAGGAGCTGACAGATTCCGTTGGGGATATCTTGGGGACTGGTTTGACATAATAAGTTTTTGGGATGAGGATTGGTGGCTTGATGAATCCGGCACGTCAAATTTGTTAGATAAGGGAGATAAAATATCGACCCATTATACGGCCTCATCGGTAACCGAAATGGATATTGAGCTGGGTGGCTGTAACTTGGTGATCAAGGAGTCGGAAGATGACTGCATCTGGCTTGCGAATGACTCTAGGATCAAGGATGTCAAATATAGTTTGAAAAACGGTGTGTTTAAGCTTTATTTTACCAAATCGGTCCGTTATTACCATGACATAACCGATAATGGGAGCATTTGGCTCTATTTGCCAAAGGGAATGGACTTAAATGCAATTGATATGGAGATTGGGGCAGGCAAAATGGAGAGCATGGCGCTTAGCGCGAAGGCAATTGACCTGGATGCCGGAGCAGGTAATTTCGTGATAGAAGGCTTGAGCGGCGATGACATCAATATACTGGTCGGAGCCGGTAAAGCGGAGATCCATAGCATCCAGGCGGAAAATGTCTATGCGGAATGTGGCGCAGGAGAGATCAAGGTAGATGATCTTATCTCGAATGAGCTTACGCTGGAAGCGGGCATGGGAAATATGGTTATGAAGGGCGATATTTATGAAAATGCGGATATAAAATGCAACATGGGCAATATCAAACTGACATTACAGGGAGCGAAAACGGATTATGATTATGATATGGAATGCTCTATGGGGAACCTTAACCTTGGTGGCGAGAAATATAGCGGCGTTGCTATCGGAAAGGACATCAATAACGGCAATGGAAGGCTCATTGAGATAGAGTGTGCGGCAGGCAATATTACCATTGACTTTGAACGTTAGTAGATAAAGCAATGGTAAGTGATAGGTTGAAAAATCATGCTGATGCATTGATTTTTCAACCGGCAATTTCTGCCGGAGCGTCACAAATATGACTGGGATATCAAAACTTTGTAAACAAAGTATGCAAATTTGAAATATGCGTCGCTCCGCTGCGAAAACGCCCCGGAACAGGGATTAGCAGGAAGGTTTAGATGAAATAACGAATGATATGAAATGATGGGTGTATGAAATAACGAATGACATGAAACGATGGGTGGTATGAAATGATGGGTGGTATGAAATAGCGAATGACATGAAATAACAAGTGGTATAAAATTAAGGAGACAGGATAGGATCGATGATCAGAACCGATGAAAAAAGGAGGATTGTAAATGGGAAATGATTACAGAAAACTGACTCGTTCAAGAGAGAATAGGATGATATGTGGTGTTTGCGGCGGCTTAGGAGAATATTTGAACATAGACCCGACTATCGTCAGGATTATATGGATATTCTGTGCCTTGGCGGGATGCGGCACAGGAGCGCTGGTTTATTTGATTGCATCAGTTATCATACCGGAAGAATCATAGGTTGTAGAGAAGAATGCCCAGGGAAATGGGCATTTTTCATGTGGAAATGGGTTTTAGCCTGTTTCAGGCACTATTGTGGGAAAGGATTATCAAAATATGGCAAGACAAATACGTACTTCTGCGAAAGCAGTTATCATTCAAAATGGTAAATTGCTTGCAATAAAGTTGAATGACGGCAAAGAGGAATGGTACATTTTACCAGGTGGAGGGCAAGACTGCGAGGAAATGCTTCCACAGACTGTTGAACGGGAAGTGAGAGAAGAAGCAGGAATAGCGGTTCAATGTAAAGATTTGCTTTTTGTAATAGAGGGGGTTCACGGCGAAAGCTTTCATAGAATGGATTTAGTATTTCTATGTGATTACTTGGGAGAAATCCCCAATACAAAACTTCATAGTGATACGAATCAAATCGGATTTGATTGGCTGGATTTGTCTATATTGAATAGATTGCCATTGTTTCCGTCAAAACTTCGCCGCCCGATCATGAATTTTTATGAGGGAAAAGAATACATGAAATATCTTGGAAATGAAGAGATAGGCGATCCGGAATGCAAACAGTAGATCATGGATTCGTACAAGGCCGGAGGAACTCCGTATTCACAGATGGAGCATAAATATGCCGTATCCTGGAAATAGGAGTATGATTGTGGTATTTTATTAAAAATATAAACCGGGAGTTAAGGAGATAAAGAAACATGAGGAAAATAAGTTTATTTATTGCAATGAGCCTTGACGGATATATAGCAGATAGTAAGGGCGGCGTCGGTTGGCTCAACGGGCAAGGTAATGACGATGAGAATGTTGATGTTTATTCTGAATTTGTAAAGACTATCGATACGATTTTAATGGGTTGGAATACTTATCACCAAGTTGTTACGGAACTTTCCCCAGAAGAATGGATATATAACGAATTTACAACTTATGTTATCACACATAATGAGCATGCTTCCTCTGAAAAAATTAGATTTGTCAACATAAATCCTGTTGATTTAGTAAAAAGGTTAAAAGCGGAAAATGGAAAAAATGTATGGGTATGTGGTGGAGCTAATCTTATTCAACAGTTAGTAAATGAAGATTTAATTGACTATTATTATATCACTGTAATTCCAACGCTTTTAGGATCCGGCATTCGGCTCTTTGAAAATGGGAAGTATGAGATTAAACTAAAATTACTTAATACACAGTCTTATAATGGTATGACGGATTTAATTTATACACGAAGATAAAATCCCGGCTATTGAAACAACAATTTAGGTCAGTTTTATGTTTTGCTATCGAAGAAAAGAAAACAAGTGACTCTGACCTAATGCTCCTATCAGAAAATATGCTCTTGAGTTTTGAAACATAATCGGTGGCAATATGCCTGTAATTTTTATTCCTTCAATAGGCTGTCCCCCAATTTTGTTGACAGTGTTACTCGCTGCTTCAAATGCCGATGATGGGATAAATGATTCTTCCATAAGTATAGTCCCTTTAACTTTTAAAATCATCTAGCATTTGCCCTATTTCAGTACTAATTGAAAACACATCCATTTTATTTCACCTTGTACTATACCTTAATATATCGTGTTGCCCTCGATTCGCCGATTCGTTTTATCGCACCGCTTTTCACCATAGCGCCAAGAACAGCTTCAACGGTAGTTGGACTTACATCAGGAAGAATTTTGCATATCTCAGCTTTAGAAAGCGGTGTCAGACTATTTAATATCGTAGCCTCAACACGGGCTTTCTTTGTAATCCTTTTTCCGTGAACAACAGCGAAACGTTTATCGAGTTCCTTATAACATGTATAAAGCATAGATAAAAAATTTTCGATAAAAGGGAAATAACTGTTTTCACCAGATTCCCAACCATCCGAAGATTGACGGAGAGATTCATAATAATATGCTTTGTATTTATTGATCTGTTCTTCAAAGGATACATATTTTCCTACATCAAACCCATTTTTATATAAAAGTAACAGAGAAAGCAGGCGTGACATTCTACCATTGCCGTCTCGAAATGGGTGTATACAAAGAAAGTCCAAAATAATACAGGGAATCAACAAAAGCTGATTCACATTTGCATCGCTGTGAGCTTCCATATATGCAAGTTCTAGTTGCTCCATTGCTTTCGGTGTTTCGGCCGCGGGAGTAGGGCGGAAACGAACTCGTCTATTGCCGTCTGAGTCTATCTCTAAAATTACATTGTCATCATTTTTGTACTGGCCGCCGTATTCATATCCAGCAAAAGACATCATCATTTCGTGCAAACGTAAAATATCACGATTTCTGAAATCGATATGTTCAAAGCCTAAATGAATTTCATTTAATGCGTCCCTATAACCTGCGATTTCTGCCTCGTTATGATTAAGAGGGGCGCTATTTTGGTTTACAATGGCAGCGATACGTTCGTCGCTTGTAACAATTCCTTCAATAGCATTAGAACTTTTAATAGATTGTACCTTTGCAACAGCTTCAAGTTCAGTAAAAATCTGCTTATATTCGTTTTTTCGAACACTTGCCATAGTCTTCAGAGAAGATATGTTTGCGGTTAAGTTCACAAGATTCGCAGGCAGCAAGCCGTTGGACAAAAAGGAATAATCAAATTTCCTCATATAGTCCCCATCCTTTCTGCATATAATCGTATCATATTATATGCAGAAAAACAAGACACTTGACATTTTTTCTGCATATGAATTGCCTCAAAAATATGCAGGTAATGTGTGCCATAATGCGGAAAGGCGATACAGAATTGTAACTCATTAGTCCTATAGGCTATAAAGCGTATATATTTTCAGATAGGAAATTTTATTGGCATGTTTTTTGAAATAGGGTTTTGACAGGATACATGATAAAATAAATATATTTGAGATTGACAGCTATTGAAACAATATATATCTATATAATAGATTCTTCGTTTAACAATATAATATGGGATTCGATTGTCACGTCATTGTTTAAATCACATATTGATGTTTTTAAGACTACTTTTAGATCATATGGAAAGTATGTCAAAGTTTTACTGGCTAATTTATTTTCGATAGTAGAAACAGTTAGCATGGGAGGAATTAAAATTGATATACATATTTGGTAAATTTGATCAGAATGCAATAATTACTTCTTTAGCACATCGGATAGGATAAATGAGATATATTTAGTTTATGCATGAATTGGGGAAATGCCATTTCCCCAATCTGAAAACCTTCCGGTGACAAGAGAGGGACGTAAATTTTATTTGAGCTGGTTGCACTATTTGATCTTGATGAGAATTTCCAATAAAGATGAGCGCCATTTCTATGAAATCGAATCTTATCGTAATGGATGGAATAAAAATGAACTGAGTAGGCAATATGGAAGTTCTCTTTATGAGCGATTGGCATTGAGTAGGAACAGGGATGAGGTTATGCGGCTTGCATTGGAAGGGCAGGTAATTGCGTCTCCTGAAGATATTTTTAAAGATCCATATGTTTTGGAATTTACAGGACTTCCGGAGATGGCATCATATTCAGAATCGGACTTGGAAGAAAAATTATAGATCATTTGCAGCAGTTCTTGTTGGAATTAGGACGTGGCTTTGCTTTTGTGGGGTGGCAGGTTCGCTTTACATTTGAAGAAGATCATTATAGAGTAGATTTAGTAACATATAACCGCTTGTTGCGTTGCTTTGTGCTATTTGATCTAAAAATAGAAAAATTGAAACATGAAGATATAGGACAAATGCAAAAAGATCTGGTAAATATAGGTTATTTAGCTAATTAATTGTGATACACAGAAATAAAAGTGCAAACGAACAAAACAGTATGGCATGGAAATAGCGTGAAAACGCATTGCCTTATCTATCCGGGGATTTATGCCCCTGGTACTGTGCCAGTTTTTCATTTAGGATTTTGGCGTCACGGGTTGAGCGGTACCATGAAATGATAGATATCGCAACGAAAATGATGGCAATGGCAGCCAGCATGGTTAGGAGGCTTCCTAAATTGCTAGGCCGGTACCATTCAAACAGGGCGCCGGAAGCCAGTACAATGACATTAATGAGCAGATAGTGGAAACCAATGCGAATGATAAGCTCTTTTCTATTATTCGTATTGCTATACCGATATAGTAAGGTGCTGAGGGCGCATAGGAGAGACACTAGAAGAATCTGCCATAAAATATTGGACGTTATTGAATCTGCCGGATCAACCAATGTCGTGAATACTGCTACCGCAATCAGGATGCATGTACAGATCATGCAGAAAGTATTCCATAATAATTGCAGTGTCTTTTTCATAGTCTTTTCCTCCTATAAGTCTAGTTTTTCTTTCAGAGTAGTGGCATATTGCCTTGAGATGATCAGCTTTTCTTCATTTTTCATACAGGCTTCTAAACGTCCATTGAAAGAGGGGCTAAAGTTGCGCACCTTTGCGAGATTGATGATGGTTGACTTGGAGATGCGGAAAAAGTCAGTATATTGTAAG
The DNA here is from genome assembly GCA_910578845.1 of uncultured Lachnospiraceae bacterium. GTDB lineage: Bacteria > Bacillota > Clostridia > Lachnospirales > Lachnospiraceae > UBA3282. The sequence goes on along the minus strand of CAJTSL010000013.1, from coordinate 32,654 downwards.
CGCCGCTCCAGCTCATAAAGCTTATATTTTGTTTCATAGACTTCCTTTTGCATATAGGCGTAGACGCGATTGTCCACTGCTTCAAAATAATAGATATCTGATGGCGGGACTTGGAACATTTTTTCGCCTTGCGACACCGTCATCTTATCCCGTCCTGCCTTGAGGGTATAGATCGTTCTCATGAGCTGTTCGTCTATCTGTTTACAACGGATGATGATCTCATCCTCTTCTCCTGCCGGACAATCTTGAATCGTAATTTTCATGGGAGTCACCATGCCTTTCCCCAGGCGCCCCAGAGGTCCCGGGAGCCTGGCGGTACCTTGCATTCTGTCTTAGAGAGCGTTTTGCTTTGCGCTCAACGGTCTTTTGCCTTGCGCTTTTGGCTTAAGAATGCGGCGGCTATTATTGCTATTATAGCATAAGTGAGCAAAATCAACACTTGCATACCAAGCGTTATTTTATTTTCACCCCAGAATAGAGAGATGCCCATCCGTTCGTTGAAAATAGCTACAGCAGCATCCGGGGCGTCAGTAAATGCCACTTTGGCAGCGACGGATGTGCAGGTATAGCGCATCATCGCAGCGCCATGTATGACGGGCATACATTTTATTATTTTTTGCAGTTGTTCGCTGAGTGAGCCAAGGGGCAGATAGATACCGCCTACAAAGCCCACCAGTGTGCCGATGATCGTCATGATGCCGCCCCATGCGCGCGTGCTGCTTACGGAAAGCGCAAGCAGATAGCCTAATGCTGAGAAGGTAAAAGTATTGAGCAAAATCATGCCTGTCAAAGTGCATAAGGAAGCAAAAGAGAGAAGCGGATATCCTTGTGTGAAGAAGTAAATTTCCCCGACGGCAAGGGTAAGAATGCACATGAGCGTCCCCGCAAGCCATGCCGATAAGATATAACCAAGAGAGAGCCTGATGCGTTTAACGGGACTGGCATAGAAGGCGATGCTCCGATGGTTGGCTTCGTCATGTACCATGGCGCCGATTACGGTCAACGTAATATTGACGGCATTGACGACCAAGATCCCTGCGAGCGTCCAGAGTTGTATGAGGTATGCGGCATTCTTTTCATCGGCTGCGATATCCCTGTCTCCGAACATAGAAAGCTGTGCTGTCAAATCTGCGCTGTTTATCTTTCCCAAGAAGACGACCATCAGTACGAGAACGATGATGGTTGAAAGGAGTGAGGAGAGTACGGCGGCTCTGTCCCTTATGTAGATCAGCCAGTTTCTTTTGGTAAAATAGAATATTTCGTGCATATTAATGACCTGCCTTTCTTTCCGCCTGCGGACTTGGAGCCGCGCAAACAAGTAATTCTTTCCCGGTGACCTGAAGGAAGACGTCGTCCATAGTGCCCTGTATCATTTCAAAGCCTATCAGATGCTCTTTCAAAAGGGGCAGGATTTCTAACGCTTCTAAGCTGTTCTCTACAGCATAGATTATGCGGTCATTTTCTATGGTGATCTTATTCCCTTCAAGGATTCCGAGCGCTTTTTCGTTATTTTCCGTAGTTTGTCTAGCCATTTCTTGCGTATGGACGTGGTTGCTTACGGACATTAGTGCCTGTAAGACAATATCCCGGCTTTCGCCTTTGGGGATCAGGTGCAGCTTATCTTTGGCATATTTATCTTTTAAGCCGAAGGGAGTCCCGTATTCTTTTATTTTCCCGCCGTCGATTATGGCGATATGTTTCGCGCAGGCGGCTTCTTCCATGTAATGAGTCGTGAGGAAAATAGTGGTGCCTTCTTCTTTTTGCAAACCTTCCATTATTTCCCAGACCAGTTTCCTGGCGGCAGGGTCTAGTCCTGTGGTCGGCTCATCCAGGAATAGGACTTTCGGCGTATTGATCAGCGCGGCGGCAATTTCGCATCGCCGTTTCTGTCCGCCGGAGAGTTTGGCATATTGCACGCCATAGAGGTCTTCCAGTTGCAGTTTTTTCGTTATTTCACGGAGCCTGTTTTTCAATCTGCTGCCATGGATGCCATACAGGGCGCCCCGCATGGATAGGTTTTCTTTCACGCTCAAAATATCGTCGAGGCAATTATTCTGCCATACGACTCCGATATGGCGGCGGATTTTCTCATCGTCTCTGCCTGCGTGGTATCCGCAGACCGAGATATCGCCTGCTGTGGCGGCGGATAGTGTGCAGAGCATATGGATGGTGGTGGATTTCCCTGCGCCATTGACGCCAAGGAATCCGAACGTCTCGCCTTCTTCCACATGAAAGCTGATGTCATCCACAGCCTTGACTTCCTGGAAGTGCTTTTTGACATTGTTTACATATATGATATCTTGCATCGTGTTTTGTTCCTTTCTGCTATTTGGAGGGAATTTGCCGGTTCCATGTAACATCTGTTGGCAATTTCTGCTCCTGAAGCTAGGATATAGAATAAGCGGAGGCGGTGCAATGAATCTGCGCCAAGTGGTATAGCATTGGCAGTGAGATGCGATTTTGGAGGATAAGATGAAATGGGGAAGGCTGTTTGGCTCTTAATGCCGGAAGAAGAAAGATCGTATAGGCTGTATTGGTGTGGGGTATATCGGCATAGGTTGTATGAGTATAGACTATATTGAGTATGGATTATATAGGAAACATGTTAATCAGATATTGTTTTGGCAAATAGTTTGATTTATAATGTTATAAAGTGAACCATAAAGGAATGTATCACTGAAATCAGAAAAGGAAATTAAGAAAAAGGAATAGGGAGGATGGTTATGAAGCAATCTTGTACAAAATTGCTGGCATTGGGCATCAGCATGGCACTGTGTGTTCCTGCCTTGTCCGGATGCGGGGCAAAAGATGTTTCGCCAGCTACGGAAGCGGAAGTCTCTACGCAGACAGAAGCAGCAACACCGACAGAAACAACAGAAACAACACCGACAGATGCATCGTCGGGAGAAGAAGCGGCTACAGGGAAGGCGTCAGGGAAGGCGTCAGGGAAGGTTAGCGACATCGGGGAGATCATGACCTTTCCGTTGCCGGACGGCCCGGAAGAATCTACGATATATATAGAGCCGGTTGCCGATCTTGCCGATGGATTTATCCGTGGCATGGATGCCTCTGCGGTGCTTGTCAACGAGAACAGCGGTGTCAAGTATTATAATTATGAAGGAGAAGAGCAGGATGTCTTCATGACATTAGCACAGTCCGGCGTGAATTATATCCGTCTGCGCGTCTGGAATGACCCGTATGACGAGAACGGCAATGGATATGGCGGCGGCAATAATGATGTTGCTACGGCGATTGCGCTTGGGCAGCGTGCGACCAAGTATGGCATGAAAGTATGTATTGACTTTCATTATTCCGATTTCTGGGCTGATCCCAAAAGGCAGCATGCGCCGAAGGCATGGGAAGATATGGATGCGGCCGGGAAATGTGATGCTCTCTATGATTTTACCAAAGAGAGCTTGGCACAGATCCTGGATGCCGGTGTAGATGTGGGAATGGTGCAGATCGGAAATGAGATCAATAACGGCATGGCGGGGGAAACGCTTCAGCCTTCGGTCATGAATTTGCTTTGCTCAGGGAGTAAGGCAGTGCGTGAAATATCGCAGGAATATGGAAAAGATATCCAGGTTGCCGTGCACTATACGAATATAGAGGATGCTGACGGCATCAATCGCATTGCCATGAATTTGATGAATTTTGGCGTGGATTATGATATTTTTGCTTTATCGTACTATCCGTTCTGGGATGGGACGAATGAAAATATGCAGATTGTGGCGAAGAATATTCAGGACAAGTATGATAAAAAGGTGGTCATTGCAGAAACTTCTTATTGTTATACCGCCGAAGACGGTGACGGTTGCGCGAACAGCCTTAGCGGAACGGATGATCTGGTGGATGGCTATGCAGCGTCCGTGCAGAGCCAGGCGACTATGATCCGTGATATTTGCGCGGCGGCAAATGAAGCCGGCGTGCTTGGCGTCTTCTACTGGGAGGGGACATGGATCCCGGTCGGGGAAGCTACGGCAGATAATTCTCCGATATGGGAGGAATTCGGAAGCGGTTGGGCGAGCAGCTATGCGGCAGATTATGACCCGGAGGATGCCGGCCTATATTATGGGGGGTGTTCGTGGGATAACCAGGCAATGTTTGATTTTGACGGCTACCCGCTTGCATCCTTGAATGTCTTTAAATATTTGAAATATGGGGCAACGGCGCCGCTTGCTGTAGACTATATACCGGATGTTTCCGTATCCTTTGATGTAGGGGGCGACATTGTGCTTCCTGAAATGGTGGATGTCATTTACAATGACCGTTCAGCCAACGAACAGGTTGCAGTGAAATGGGATGAGGCAGCGATTGCGGCAATAGATACGAGCAGTGGCGGAAGTTATGAAGTGACGGGAGCGTTAGAGGACGGAACGCAGGTTAATTGCCATATAGAAGTGGAAATGATGAATCATGTGAAGAACCCAAGTTTTGAAGAAGCCGATACTTCTATGTGGAAAGTTGCTTTTGAGGGGGAGAAAAACCCGACTGATTTCCAGGTCAAAGCAGACGATGCTTATACTGGAGAAGTTGCATTCCATTTCTGGTCGGCGGATTCCGATATGGAGTTTTCCATAGAGCAGGAGTTTACAGATTTAGAGCCGGGGATCTATCAGCTTTCTGTCTATGCACAGGGCGGTGACATGTCAGCGGATTCCGTATTAGAGCTCTATGCAGTCGTGAATGGTGAAGAACAGGCGGAGCCTTTTATGGTAACGTCCTGGGCAGACTGGAAAAATCCTACGATCCCGGAGATCAAGGTTACAGACGGCACACTGACCATCGGCGTACGGATGAAATGTAACGAGAAGAGCTGGGGAACGGTAGATGATTTTACATTGAATAGAATATCTGATTAAGGCGCAGCAGTTCTCTTTGTCACTTGCCAATGACAGTGGCTGTAAAGGAAATGCCGGATAGAATGACGGATTACATCTGTTATTTTATCCGGTATTTTTTTGCATATATTTATCTTGACAGATTCCATTGTTTGCCGTTATGATAGTAAACAGGTTAATAATTAACTAATTAATTATTAAGACGTTAATTAATAGCAATTGCGCTGCAAGGCAGTTTGTACTTAACGCTTTGCATAGGAAGGAGTCGTCATGAGAGAATTGTACAGGGAGACAGCCGAGCTTTTCCGCAGGACGGATTGTCGGCTGAGGAGGTGTATTGAGAGAGAGCTAAGAAGGTTGGATGAAGGTGTTTACCGGAGCCAGCATCGGCTTTTGATGCGGCTGGGGAAGAATCCGAACTGTGCGCAGAACGAACTGGCAGCAAGCCTTGATATTTCACCGGCAGCGGTAGCCGTTTCGATCCGCAAGCTGGAAGACGGCGGTTATCTGAAGCGTGTGATGAATGCCGACGACCATCGGAGCAATCAGGTCACGATCACCGATAAAGGCAATGAGCTGATCTGTAAGAGCATCAGTCTTTTTGACAAGGTGGAACAGGGCATGTTCGAAGGATTTGAGGAGGCGGAGCTGGAGTCTTTGTACCGATTGCTACAAAAAGTATATCAGAACCTGGATAAGAAGCTGGGAGATGGGGAATAAAAGGAGGGCAAATTGTAATCATGAAGCGTTATGGAAAGTATATTAAACCATATTTATCGGCATTTATTTTAGGACCCGTCATGATGATCGTGGAGGTAGTAGGAGAAGTCATGCTGCCGGCAATGATGGCGGATATTATCAACATTGGCGCAGCAAACCGCGATATCCCCTATATGATAACGAAGGGGATCATGATGGTCATAATGGCGTTTACTATGATGGTAGGCGGGATGGGCGGCGCGTATTTTGCCGCGAAGGCTGCCATGCATTTTGGCAGGGATTTGCGTAAGGATTTGTTCCAAAAAGTGCAGAAGTTCTCATTTGCCAATATAGATAGTTTTAGCACCGGTTCACTGGTAACCAGGCTGACTAACGATATTACACAGATGCAGAATGTCATTATGATGGGGCTGCGGATGATGCTGCGGGCGCCAGGGATGTTGATCGGAGCAGTCATTATGGCGTTTACGATGAATGCATCCCTTGCCTTGATCATTTTAATCGTTGCCCCGATCCTGGCGATCGCTATCGGGACGATCATCAGAATCGCTTTTCCGAGATTTGAGCTGATGCAGAAGAAGCTAGACCACTTAAATTCCAATATCCAAGAGACATTGACGAATGTCAGGGTCATCAAATCGTTTGTACGTGGAGAGTATGAAGAAGAGCGGTTTTCCGAGTCAAACGAAGCGCTTATGGAGGCAGGGCTTAATGCTTTTAAAGTTGTTATCATCCAGATGCCGATCATGACGTTTGCCATGAATGCAACCGTTATAGCGGTTGTATGGTTTGGCGGGAACCAGATTTTGGGCGGTTCGATGCCGGTTGGAGACTTGACAGCGTTTACGACATATGTGACGCAGATCCTGATGTCGCTGATGATGCTTGCCATGGTTCTCTTACAAAGCTCCAGGGCGGTTGCTTCCTCTAGGCGAATCGGTGAAGTATTGGATACGGAGATTGATTTAAAAGATGATGATGCCGTGAACAAAGACAAGGTAGTGACAGACGGAAGGATTGAATTTAAGCATGTGTCTTTCCGCTATTATAAAGACAATCACGAGAAGGTGCTGGATGATATTGACTTCACCATTGAAGCGGGGCAGACGGTCGGCATCATTGGCTCTACCGGATCCGGCAAAACAACGTTAGTCCAGATGATCCCACGGCTCTATGATGTAGATGAAGGAGAAGTCCTGGTAGACGGCGTCAATGTGAAAGATTATTGCCTGCATCATTTGCGCAATGGCGTGAGCATGGTACTACAGAAAAACGTCTTGTTCTCCGGTACGATTTTAGAGAACTTGCAGTGGGGGGACGAACATGCTACGGAAGCGGAGATCAGGGCGGCAGCGGATGCAGCGCAGGCAGATGTGTTCGTAAGCAGCTTCCCACAAGGGTATGAGACTGAGCTTGGACAGGGCGGCGTCAATGTTTCCGGTGGGCAGAAGCAGCGGCTCTGTATAGCACGGGCGATGCTGAAAAAGCCTAAGATCTTGATTCTCGACGATAGCACCAGTGCGGTCGATACGGCGACGGAAGCAAAGATCAGAGAGTGTTTCCGGACGACATTGCGCCATACGACGAAGCTGATCATTGCACAGCGCATCAGCTCCGTAATGGATGCGGATTTGATCCTGGTCATGGAGGAAGGTAAGGTCGTGGGCATGGGATGCCATGACGAACTGCTTGCTTCCTGCCATGCTTATCAGGAAATTTATGATTCCCAGATGGACAGGGAGGTGGGTGCATAATGGATGAAGCAAGAATTGCACGTTTAGAGAAAAAATATAGCAGGAAAGCCACGGAGAAAATGGGGCCTGGGCCAGGACCTGGGCCTGGGAGAGGGCCTGGACGGGGCGGCGCCCGCATGCCCGGCGGGAAACCACAGGATGCAGGCAGAACGATACGCAGGCTTTTCTCTTATATCGGTAAGGATAAATGGAAACTGGTCATATTTATTATTTGTATCATTGTTTATACGGTGGCAAGCTTAGCGGGGTCATATATGTTGCGCCCGGTCATCAATAATTTGGTGTCGGAAGATGGTAGCAGGGAAACGTTATTCCGTTCATTGGTCATGATGGGATGTATTTTTGCAGTTGGGATCATTGCGCAGTATTTGCAATCACGGATTATCATCGTTGTTTCCCAGAATGCGCTTAAGAAGCTGCGGGACGATTTATTCCGGAAAATCGAAAAGCTGCCGGTCAGGTTTTATGATACCAATAACCACGGCGATATCATGAGCAGGTTTACCAATGATGTCGATACGGTGGGAGAGATGTTAAACAATACGGTGAACCAGTTGATATCGGGCGCAATTACGATTGTCGGTACTTTTGCGCTTATGGTATATACGAATATTTATCTGACGATGATCACAGTCATCATGGCACCGTTAATGATCCTTGCAGGCAGGGCGGTCGCAGGCAGGAGCAGGCGGTATTATAAGCAGCAGCAGGCGGCGTTAGGAACGCTCAATGGTTACATAGAGGAAACCGTGACCGGACAGAAAGTAGTCAAAGTGTTCTGTCATGAGGAGATTGCGGAAGAGGAGTTTTCTTATCTGAATCATGATCTGTGCCGGAAACAGATTAAAGCACAGTTCTTCGGTGGCATTATGGGGCCTGTCATGGGGAATTTAAGCCAGGTCAGCTATTCCCTGACGGCATGTATCGGCGGTATTTTGTGTGTGCTGAGAGGGTTTGACTTAGGAGGCCTTACGATTTTCGTGAATTATTCCCGACAGTTTGCACGGCCCATCAATGAAATATCCATGCAGGTCAATACGATTTTCTCTGCGCTAGCCGGGGCGGAGCGGGTCTTTGACGTGATGGACAGGGAGCCGGAACCGGCGGATAAGGCGGATGCTGTTTCGATCATAGATAAGGATGGCTGCTTCTATTATGAAGCGGCGCCAGGAGCAGGCGGTCTATCGGCGGAATATGCGGCGGTACATGGGAGCAGGATGAAAGGCGCGGTGACAGTGGAGCATGTGACATTTGGTTATGTGCCGGAGAAAACGATTCTGAAAGACGTATCGTTATATGCGAAACCGGGTCAGAAAATTGCTTTTGTCGGCTCCACTGGCGCGGGAAAGACAACGATCACGAACCTGATTAACCGTTTCTATGATATTGATGCAGGCAGGATCTTGATAGACGGCATTGATATCCGGGACATCAGAAGGGATGATCTGCGAAAGTGCATTGCCATGGTATTGCAGGATACGCATCTTTTCACAGGGACAGTCAGGGAGAATATCCGGTATGGCAGGCTTGGCGCTACGGACGCGGAAGTGGAGGAAGCTGCAAGGATGGCGAGCGCGCATTCTTTCATTATGCGCCTAGAGCATGGTTACGATACGATGCTAGAAGGGGACGGCGCCAATTTAAGCCAAGGACAGAGGCAGCTTCTTAACATTGCAAGAGCCGCTATTTCCAAAGCGCCCATCCTGATTCTGGATGAGGCAACAAGCTCCGTCGATACGCGGACGGAGAAACATATCGAGCGCGGTATGGACAGACTGATGGCGGAGCGGACGACGCTTGTGATTGCACATAGGCTCTCTACCGTAAGGAATGCCAATGCCATTATGGTATTAGAAAACGGTGAGATTATCGAGCGCGGCGACCATGACGATTTACTTGCGATGCATGGGAGATATTATAATTTGTATACAGGCCTTTGCGAGTTAGAATAAGAGCCGCATAAGAATGGCATAAGAATAAAAAGAGCAAAACCAGACAAAATAGCAGATATGAGAAAAAAACTTTCGTTTGATTATTATATATTGCTGTTTTTTCTGGTTTCTTTTTTGGGCTGGCTATGGGAAGTCGGCATCTACCTTGTACGGGAGAGAAGATTTGTGAACCGTGGGATTACGATAGGGCCGTGGCTTCCCGTCTATGGGGCGGGCGCGCTGCTATTGTATTTCCTGCTGCATAAGTGGAGGAAGAGGCCGTTTCTTGTTTTCTTTATCTCTATGACAGTCTGCTCTGCCTTAGAATATGGGACAGGATTTGTCCTGGAAAAAATGTGGGGCGTAAAATGGTGGGATTACAGTGATATGCTCTTGAACCTGAATGGCCATATATGTCTGGCAAGCTGCCTGATGTTCGGTGTCGGCGGTGTGTTGCTGCTATCTTTTCTGCTGCCCCGGTATACGGCGTTGTACCATAAGGCTCCGGCGAAGATCAGGGCTTTTATAAGTCTCTGCCTGCTGGTTTTATTTGTCATGGACGCCGCGTATAGCGCTGATTTTCCGCATATGGGAAGAGGGATAACATATTAAGGGAGGCGGCATCGGAAATGCTATCGGAAACGGCAACAGAAATGCTATCCAAAGCAGTAGCGGGAGGCGGTGCAGAAAATATTCTTCCTGCGCTATCCATATGGCAGGTTGGTCCGTTATACCTATTAGAAAGCGCTTTCTAAAATGGCGGAAGGGAGGTTTTCATGCAGCAGGATTTTATTTTGGTACGGAAAATGCAAAGCGGTGACGAGGCCGCAATGGATATATTCGTACGAAAGTATTACCGGCAGATTTTACAGTATTGTACATATCACTGTCCTGACAGAGAATGGGCGAAAGATTTGACACAGGAAACGTTCGAGCGTTTCTTCCGGAATCTTGCAGGTTATTATCATAGTGGAAAAGCATTGAATCTTCTCTATACCATAGCCAGGAATCTCTGTATCGACTGGGGGAGGAAGAATAGAGAGGCTCCGGGAGGAGAAAGGGAAGCGTTAGACATGATCATGGCGGATCGTTTGGATGAGGGATGCGTTGCAGAAATAGATGATAAGATCATTATGGAAACCGCTATGAAAAATCTCCCGGATGAATTGCGGGAAGTTGTTATCCTACATTATTTCCAGGGGCTTAGCATACGTGAGCTTGCCAGGATCTTACAAATTGGCCTACCGCTTGCCAAGTACCGTATCAGGAAGGCAAAAGAGATGTTGCGGGCGCTGTTGGGGGATGTAGAGTAATGGATTTAGGTAATTTAGGCAATTACAAGAAAGGAGCGGTTGTATTGGAACAGTTGGAAAAGAGATTGCGCGCGTATGCAAAAGCAAATGTGATCAGACCAGATGAGTCAATGATAGAAGAGACGTTGGTAAACGCCAAGAGAAGCTTTTATGAAGGCGTGGCATGGCGGAAGAATTCTTATTTCGAGTTTTTCTATGAGCAGGTGCGGTTCATTGAAAAGAAATGGTGGGTCTTACAATTCCTCATTTTATTTTTCTTAGGATGGATTCTGCAGCAGGAGCGGGGGGCGAAAGAAATACAGCGGATTCTGGCAGTCTGCGCGTCCCTGTTCGTGATTATGGCAGTACCGGAACTATGGAAGAACAGAAGCTCCCATTCCGTGGAAATCGAAGAGGCGTCTTATTTTTCACTGAGGCAGATTTATGCGGCAAGGATGCTTGCTTTTGCCATGACAGATAGCCTGTTGTTGGGGGCGTTCACCGCTATCGTTTCTATGACTACAGCAGTCAGTGTTGCGGAAATCGTGATCCACTTTTTCCTGCCGATGACGGTTACCTGCTGTATCTGCTTCCGGACGCTTTGCGGTCGTTTCGCTGGGACTGAATATATGGCGTGTTTCTTCTCCTTGCTTTGGAGCGCCGTTTGGACGCTGTTGATCCTAAATAAGGATATTTATCTGACGGTTTCTGTACCTGCATGGATGGGGATCCTTTGTATGGCAGTCCTATATTTGACTTATACAGTCAGGAAAGTAATCGGTGAATATGCACATGAGACGGAAATCTTCCGGTTGTAAAGCAGCGTGAATAGGCGGTATCATGAATATTTCCTGCGGCAAGCTGTAGTGAAGATACGATATCGTGAGAAATAGGGAAAGCATAAAGGATGGTGATCGGGATGGAGATTAAGATAGAAGATTTATCGAAAACGTTCAAGGGCGTGACGGCGGTCAGCCATATTACTTACACAATGGAGAACGGCATCTATGGGCTGCTTGGGCTGAACGGGGCAGGGAAAACAACGCTCATGCGGATGCTCTGTACGCTTCTAAAACCGACCGAAGGGAGAATCCTCTGTAACGGGAAGGACATATTCAAAATGGGCGCAGACTATAGGGAATTGCTTGGCTATTTGCCACAGGAGTTTGGCTTTTACCCGGATTTTACGGTAAAAGATTATTTGCTCTATATCGCCTCTATAAAAGGTGTACATAAAGCGGTAGCAAGAAAACGGGTGGATGAGCTGCTATCCAAAGTCGGCCTCTCTAAAGTGCAGAACCGGAAGATGAAGAAGCTCTCGGGCGGCATGAAGCGCAGGGCAGGCATTGCGCAGGCAATGATCAACCAGCCGGAGATACTGGTCTTGGATGAGCCGACGGCAGGGCTTGATCCAAACGAGCGGATCCGTTTCCGCAATCTGATCAGTGAACTGGCAAAGGAGAGGATGGTATTATTATCCACTCATATCGTATCGGATATTGAATCTGTTGCCAATGAGATCTTGCTGATGAAAGAAGGAACGCTTATGCATGCCGGGACATTACAGGAAATCATAGAGCAAATACCTGATAAGGTGTGGAGCATTACTGTTTCCGGGCAGGAAGCGGCGGCATATGGCAGAAAGTATAAGGTTGCCAACAGCAGGATTGTTCCGGGAGGGATGCAGATGAGGCTGCTATGCGCCAAACAGCCCCACCCGGATGCGCGGGAAGAAGTCCCTTCCTTAGAAGATGTATTTTTATCCTACATGGGAGAGAAAGCGGGGGAAGAAGATGCTATATTATGAATGGAAGAAGATATGGGTGAAACCGGGAACGAAGATCGCTATGCTGTTATTAGCGGTGACACTGGCGGTTGTATGTTGGTCTGCGATAAGCGAGATGTACTGGGTGAATGAAAGCGGCGAGCATGAATCTGGCTTAGAGGCAATTTCGAAACGGAAAGCTGCCAAAAAGGAATGGGCGGGTGTATTGACCGAAGAAGTCATAGCAAAAGTGATCGCAGAGAATGCAAGGATTAATGAGACAAAGGAAGGACGCTCTATGGACGTACAGGAGAGCAATATTGCCTATGGATGGAAACAAGGATTTGAGGACATCCGGTATATGCTGATATATTCCTTTTGTAAGTTCCAGGAATCGGATTATTACAAGCCGGACTCGTTAGTGCCGATGGATGCCTCCGCATTTTATGAGAACAGGGTTTTCCATTTGCGGGAATGGCTGGCGGACAAGGAACAGGAGTGGCAGTTGACAGATGATGAGAGGGCGTTTTTAATAGAGCGTTATGAAGCGTTGCCGACGCCGTTTCCATATGATTATGCGGACGGTTATAAACAATTATTCCAATATTCGGCGTCGATTGTAATGGTGATGGCGCTGATCCTTGGATTCGTGGTCGCAGGGATTTTCTCGGGAGAATTTAGTACGAAAGCGGACGCCATATTCTATTCGTCATATCATGGGAGGGATAAGGCGGTAGCAGCGAAGCTTGGCGCAGGGATATTATTTGTGACGATTGTATATTTTGTCACCATGTTCCTATATACGTTCGTTATATTCGTGGTGCTTGGCGCAGACGGCGCAGAGCTGCCGATCCAGACGAACCGTTATGGATGGAAGAGCTTTTATCTGCTGACAAACTTCCAGGAATATCTGTTGATCTTGTGCGGCGGTTATATAGGGACGTTGTTCTGCTTATTATTGACTATGGCAGTCTCTGCAAAGACAAAGTCAACTGCTTTGGCGGCAATGGTGCCGTTCATTGTGATTTTCCTCCGCAGCTTTATCAACGCCGGCAGTTCTGATTTGGTGAAAGAATTAGTGGGGCTGTTGCCTGACCGTTTGTTAGATATAGGGAATGAAGTCCGTTATTTTGACCTATACCAGATTGGCGGGAAGGTGGTAGGCGCGATTAACATCATATTCCCATTATATATAGTGCTGTCGGTTATATTATGCCCGTTAGTTTACCGGATGTACCGGACATTAGAAGATAGTTGACGAATCCTTTATAAAAGATTATGATAGGAATTGTGCTGTCCGGGGAATCAGGTGCAAATCCTGTACGAGCCCGTCGCCGTAAGGCATAGGAGAAGCCGTATGGCTTTTTCAATCGGCTGGCCTGACCAAATGAAGCCACAGATTTGGGAAACGTCATTAGATTATATGGGAGGGTATCCCATCGGTCTGAGAAGGCGGTCAGCGGAGTGCCAAGTCGAAATATCCGGACAGGGCAAATCCTCTGTTTTAGCCGCGAGAGCCGGCATTATGGGGAAATCAGAATATAAAGGAGACAAAGAACATGAAGAAGAAACGTAACAGCAAATTTTCGTCATGCATCCTTTGTATGGCGCTCATGGTGGCTATAGCGCTTAATACAGTTGGCTGTGGTGACAAAAAGGAATCGGGAGAAGATTCGGTTAACGTCGCTTCTAGCGGGCAAGAGACGGAGACAGAGACAGGAGAAAACACGCAGGCAGGCGATGTGGAGACTGGCGGCGCGCCGGTGGATGCCGCAGGCTCTGAGGCTACGCTAGTTGGCGAAGGCAGTACAGAGTTTCTTTTTACCGTGACAGACCGAGATGGTAACGAAACAGTCTTCGAAGTCCATACGGATCAAACAATCGTAGGGGAAGCTTTGGAAGAAGTGGAACTGATTGCTGGCGAAGAGAGCGAATATGGCTTATTCGTGAAGACAGTGAACGGGATTACGGCAGATTATGATACGGACGGCGTATATTGGGCGTTTTATATTAACGGGGAATATGCTCCCACGGGCGTGGATGTAACGGAGATTACGCCTGGAGATGCCTATGCTTTTAAGGTGGAATGAGCGTGAAGCCTACAACGAGAGAAATCGCCATATTTTCCATGTTGGGCGCGCTCATGTACGCGTCTAAGCTGATTATGGAGTTTGCGCCTAATATCCATCTTCTCGGTGTATTTACGATTGCTTTCACCGTTGTTTACCGTAAAAAGGCATTATATCCCATTTATGTTTATGTGATCTTAACCGGGATTTTGAATGGCTTTGCCGCCTGGTGGGTACCGTATCTATATTTGTGGACGGTTCTATGGGGGGCGGTCATGCTCCTGCCAAAGAAGATGCCGAAACGATGGTGCCCTATTGTATACATGTTAGTGTGCGCCGCGCATGGATTTCTATTTGGGACCCTATATGCGCCTGCGCAGGCAATCTTGTATGGGCTTAGCTTCCAGGGCATGATAGCCTGGATTATCGCAGGCCTGCCATGGGATTGTATCCATGGCATCAGCAACTTTTTCTGCGGGATTCTAATTGTACCGCTGATTTCCATATTAAAACTGGCGGAAAAGTATACAGAGAAGAATTGATATAAAGGATACCAGAACAGGGAAGACCTATTCTGGTATCTTTTTTTGCTTTACGGGGAACCTTTTGTCTTCTTACCATGTCATAATAAGTAGATAAGCCGGCGAAACGATAAAAGGAGGTGGAGTATGTCTGCAATAGACAGAGAGACATTTAGTAACTTAATCCGGGAGTATACGCCTAATTTATATAGGCTTGCTTATGGCATCCTGCATAACCGCGAAGATGCGCAAGATGCCGTTAGCGAGTCCGTTTTAAAGGCATATGAGAAGTTAAATACATTGCGCAAAGCGGAGAGCTTTGGCCCATGGATGATGCAGATTTGCGCGAACGAGGCGAAGCGGATTTATGCGAGGAACAAGAAGCATGTGTCCGTAGAAGGAAGAGAGGAGCATATGCCGCAGTTTAGGGACGAATATCATGAATTATGGGATATCGTCATGGAACTGGATATGGTCTACCGGGAAGCGATCATTCTCTATTTTTATGAGCAGCTTTCTATTAAGGAAATCGCTAAAGTCCTTCGGATACCGGAAGGAACAGTCAAGTCCAGGCTCTCAAGAGGCAAGAAACAGCTAAGAGAAAGGCTGGATTAGAGGAGCCTGATAAGATCAAGGGAAGCATAAGCGTGCAATGTCCAAAAGCGTGATATGTAAGCAGAATGGAGGGTGTTTATGAAGAATAAATGGGAACAGGATCTGTTCAAAATGGCAAGACAGGAGAAGATGATCGTGCCGGAAACATTGGAAGATAGAATAGATGACATACTTGTCAGTCTCCCTAGTCAGCATAGGATATTCAAAATGACATGGAAGAAGTCGCTGATCTTGGCGGCAGCGATCATAGCGGCGATGTCCGTTACTGTTTCAGCGGCGGTAGGAGCGCTTAAGGCGCGGATGGAAGCCATGAATGAGAAAGAGATGGAAGAATACTTTGTACAGATTTATACGAGCCGGGTGGGGATGGATAACTATAACCGCCCATATACGGAGTCAGAGAAGGCACGGATGAAGGAATTACGCGTTTCTTACGAAGAAGAGGCGCTGTTCCCGGAGGGATTGCTGAAGATGCTTTCTGCGCCGGAGGAATACGAAGGGAAAGGCGTGGCCTTTTATGGCGCTACGACAACGTTCTTCTTCCCGGAGAAGGAAATGAACGACGAGGAGCTGCTACGGATTATTGATTTTATGTATAAACGTGATTACAGCTTGCAGGCTATGAATGAGAAGATCGAAGCGGGAGAAATTGACTTTCCAAGTCAAACGATCTCAGAAGAGACAGAGACGCAAGTGGAAGCAACCGATGATGCTGTCTTGCAAAGCGAAGCGGTCTATGACCCTGCGCAAGAGCTGACGATCCCCTATACGGGAGATTTGGAGATCTGTTATATGGCGATGGGACAAAGCTGCTTATTCCTGACAGGATTGAGCGAAATCCATACCATGGAAATCGGAAGCAGCGACTCTACACTGTTCTTCGATGACTTTGATTCCCTGACGAATGTTACCGCGCTTTACCAGGATAAGAAGGGCGATGTGTATATTGCGCTGATAGAGCGTATTGAGAGCGGGGATTACCAACATAGCGTGACCATGGAGGGGGATAAGTTCAAGAATTCGCTCTGGATTCTAAGCGCAGAAGGAGAGATAAAGAAGAAAATAGATTTATCGGTTTATGATGAGGATATAGGCGGCATCATCAGAAGAATGGTAGTGGATGACGAAGGGTATATTTATCTGCGCGGGACTTTTATGAAAGAATTATTGATGGTATTGGATGGAGAGGGGAATTTCGTGAAGAATATCGAAGCAGGCCTGGATAGCCCGTATATGCCTCATCCTAGCGCCGGCCTTGGCATTGGGAAAGACGGTAAGGTATATACACAGGTAGAAGCAGGGACACTGGAGCATATGGAAATGGGGATTGCCTCTGTAGATTTTGAAAAGGGCACATTAGGGGAGATTTATATGGGCATAGTACCGGAAGAGACGATCATGCTTGATATTATTGCGAAAGGCGCCGATACGGATTTTGTATTCTGGGGATATGACGGTATCTTTACCTATAACTTGGGAGAAGAAAGCGCTGTTAATATATTGCCCGCATATGAAGCGCCCTGTAACTGGGAAGGCAGTGAATACTGTGCGCTGCCGGACGGCAGGATTGTGTTCCTGGATTGCAGCGAGTACAGGCAAGAGGAAGAAGGGAGGTTCCACCGCATCCCGGAGAAGACATGTTTCTATTACATGTCAGGTTTGCGGGAGCAGTGATAGGGATTACCTGCTTTTCCTGCCACGGGCTAATCTTAGCCAAGCCTGTGGCAGGGAGCAGTTGTCCCGTATCGTTTAGATATAATGAATGACGATATCCGGATAATCGCGGTATCCCTCGTGCCGCTTAGTGATCTTCAGGTTTTTGGTGCCATCCGTTTCCAGGAAATATTCCTGATATTCGCCGTTCTGGTAAGCGAAATCGACGCCATTATCATAGTAGTGCGTGTAAGAGCCGGTGCCGGGATATACCTCCAAGATTAACGCCGGGTCTTCGATTTCCCCGACATACATTTGTGCAGGCGCTTTCGGCAGGATGGTTCCTTCCTTGACGAAGATCGGGCATACGTCGAGTGGCGCATCGACAATATAATATTGTCCGCCTTTATATTCTGTATGTGTCCAATAATCGTACCAAACGCCGTCCGGCAAATAAACCATACGTTTTCTGGCGCCCTGCTCTACGACAGGAGCCACAAGAAGATGCTTTCCGACCATGAATTCATCGTTTAAGTTTCTGACATTAATGTCATTTTCATAATGCAGAACGAGTGGCCTCATAATAGGCAGCCCGGTGGTCTCACATTCACGGCATAAATCGTAGAAGTAAGGCAGCAGGGCATAGCGTAGCTCTACATATTTCCGATAAATAGCAAGTGTTTCTTCACCGAATAGCCATGGCTCTTGCTCCATGCATCCCATAGCGCAATGGTTGCGGAAGAGCGGGGAGAAGCAGCCGGCTTCAACCCAACGGCATAACAGCTCTGGTGTGGTATCGGCCCCGAACCCGCCGATGTCGGTCCCGATAAATGTCATGCCACTAATGCCCAGGTTACATTGCTGTGGGATTGCCATGCGCAGATGCGTCCAGAGGCTTTGGTTGTCGCCTGTCCATGCAGTCGCATATTTTTGCGAGCCGCTATAGCAGGCTCTTGTAATGACAAAAGGCCTTTTATTTGTTAATTTCTTCCATCCTTCATAAGTCGCCTTCGCCATATTGTGCCCGTAAACGTTGTGCATCTGGGCATGCGTAGCCGTCTTTCCTTCATCCGTGAAGACAATGTCTCCTGGAAGCGGGCCGTGGAAGCTTGCAGGCTCGTTCATATCATTCCATACGCCGCTGACCCCTAAATCGGTATAAAACTGTAAGTGTCCGCCCCACCATTTCCGTACTTCGGGATTGCCGAAATCAGGATATACCGAATCCCCGGGCCAGACAACGTTAACATAGATATTGCCGTCGGGGGATTTGGCGAAATAGTCATGTTCTACGCCTTCATCATACATTGTAAAGCCTTTTTCCACTTTGACGCCTGGGTCAATGATAGTTACGGCTTTGATGCCTTGTTCTTTTAGGTCTGCAAGCAGCGCGCGGGCATCCGTGAAACGTTCTTCGTTCCAGGTAAAGACTTTGTAGTGATCCATATAGTCGATATCGAAATGAAACGCATCACACGGGATATGGTGCTCTTTAAACTTTGCTGCAAGCTCGCGGAATGCCTTCTCACTGTCATATCCCCAGCGGGATTGCTGATACCCAAGTGTCCATTTCTGTGGCAGGGGCATCCGGCCAGTGAGGTAAGTATAACTGGTTACGATTTCAGGCATGGACGAGCCGCCAATGAAGTAATAATCCAGATTGCCGTCGTCGCTTCCGAAACAATAATAACCGTTATTCTCTTTGCCGAAGTTAAAATAGCTTTTGAAAGTATTATCATAGAAGATGCCATAAACGCCTTTTTCTTTTAAGGTGATGAAAAAGGGTATGCTTTTATAAAGCGATTTAAAGCTGTCTTCATGTGGGTCGGGAATATCGCTGTTCCAGTTCTCATATTCATAACACCTTTTATTTAATGTCCCGGTCTTATCGCCAAGGCCATAGATGCAGTCGGCGTTATCTAACTGTTTGATACATTGTATGGCATAGTCCTGGCCACCGTTGGGATCTATCGTATGCCCTTCCTGTTTGGCAAGCTCGATGAGAGATTCGGAGAAACGTTTCCGGGGGATTCTCTTTCCACGGTAGTCGGCGCAGAGAAGGGTGCCTTCTTTATCGTAGAAATCAATCATGAAATCGTCATAAATTTTGCATACCAGGGAGTCTGTCGCCAATATCAGGGCATCCTGCTCTTTATCCAACGTAAACGCGGTCGGAAGCTCTTTATCTCCCTCGATTGCTTTTGAGTAATGCTCTGATGTGAATAGCGGTACAAACACATTAATAATGCTGTCTGTCAGCACATGGATCTGTGCCTCCTGCTTTTCATAGTGCAGCGTGATCGTCTGCTTGTTTTGCTCATAATTTAATAACGCGCCATACATATCGGTTCCATTCCTTTCTGTATCCTTATGGTTTTCGTTGCTTCTATGTAGAAAGCTATTTTCCTTATTTTAGTAGGTATGGGGAGAAACTGCAAGCAAAGATTTTCCGAAAGAAGGCAAAGATATGATATTCACTTTTGCCCTAATTCACCTTTCCGGTATTCTTTCGGTGATCCGCCATAGCGCTCCCGGAACTTCCTATAGAAATAACTACTGTTATCATATCCGATATTGTCCATGACCGCTTCGACAGAGAGAGAGGTCTGTGAGAGCAGGTATGCTGCCTGCTGTAATTTCTTCTGCTGCAATAATTCTTTGAAATTGGAGTCGGTATGCTTTTTCAACAGCCGGCTTATATAATAGGCAGGATGGCATGTCTCTGCGGCTATTTCTGCGAGTGTCCCGTCTTTGTAATGTGATTCTATGTATTTTAGGATAGAGAAGACAAGATTCTGTTCATACTGGTGGGGGTCATCCTGATTGATCGTATCTGCAAACAAGGACAGGTTCATGAATAAAAGGCCCATTGTTGTCTGGTTGATGGTATTGGTAGCGGTTTTTTTGTGGATCAGCGTCCAGATCATGTTTTCAATGAGGTTTTGTACCGGGAGGATATCCTTCGCCTGGAAATGGAGATAACTCGATTGGGAATAGTCCTGCGACAGGGAGGAAATCAGGAAGTCATGCAGAATGTTCTCTTTTTCGATCATTGAGAAAGCCCGGTCGAAGAATTCCGGCAGGATGATGAAATTAACAGCGATATCGCTCTCTGCGGCGGGGAGGATTTCCTGTGTCGCGTTTTGGTTGAGGAAGAGCAGGTCGCCTGTATGTAAGGTGATGTGTTCTCTGCCGTTGATGATATGCGTAGTGCTGCCGCTGCACATATAGACCATTTCCACGTAGTTATGACGGTGCTTTGGAAAATGGACGAATCTGGTATGCGGCCGTATTTCGATCAGGCGCCCTTTTTGTAGTAATTTTTTGCTATCGATGACAAAATCTTTTTCAGAAGTATATAATTCTCTTCTGACATCCGGAGCGCCTTTTAGGATAGCATGCTCTTCCTCGGTGATTTTTTGGAGTTGTTCTAGTAATTCCTGTTGCATGGGAGCGCCTCCTTTTTTACGTGGCTGTCGTTCTTATTTTGTATATTGTACCATGTTATGGCACGGCCTGCAAATAAGGTCCCTTTTTTTGAAAACAAAGACCTTATAAGCGGAACGGGGACATGGTATAATGAGAACTATCTAGAATCGGGAAGGAGAAGGTAAAATGACACAGAAAGAAAGATACGGAGCCGCAAAGGAAATGTATGCGGCGATTGGCGTAGATACGGACGCGGCGATTGCGGCGCTTAAAGAGGCGCCGGTAGCCCTTCATTGCTGGCAGGGCGACGATGTTACCGGTTTTGACCATGACGGCCCGCTGACAGGCGGCATCCAGACGACGGGGGACTATCCTGGGAAAGCAAGGACGCCGGAAGAGCTTATGAAGGATATGGCGCAGGCGCTTGCGCTAATGCCAGGCAAGAAAAAGCTCAACCTACATGCGAGCTATGCTATTTTTGAAGAGGGTGGATATGTAGACCGTGACAAAATTGAGCCGAAACATTTTGTAAAGTGGGTAGAATTTGCGAAAGAGAGAAATATGGGCATTGATTTTAACCCGACATTTTTCTCCCATGATAAAGTAAAGGACGGCCTGACATTATCTAGCCCGGACGAGGAAACGAGAAAATTCTGGATTGAACATGGAAAAGCATGTATCCGTATTTCGGAGTACTTTGCGAAAGAAACCGGCGTGCCATGCGTCATGAATATTTGGACGGGAGACGGTTACAAAGATATCCCCGCAGACCGCATGGGGCCGAGGATGCGGTATAAGGATTCCATTGAGCAGATTTTATCGGAGCCATATGATAAGAACCTTGTGAAACCTTGTGTGGAGTCTAAGGTGTTCGGGATCGGCGTGGAATCTTATACAGCGGGAAGCGCGGAGTTTACATTACTGTTTGCCGCGACGCACGAAGGCTGCCTGCCTCTGATGGATAACGGACATTATCATCCGACGGAAGTCGTATCGGACAAGATTCCGGCACTGCTATGTTATTTCCCGGAAATTGCGCTGCATATCACGAGGCCGGTACGCTGGGACAGCGATCATGTTGTATTATTTGACGATGAAACCAAGGAGATGGCGAAAGAAATTGTCAGGAATGACGCTTTAGGCAGGGTCTATATGGCGCTTGATTATTTTGACGCGAGCATTAACCGGATCTCTGCATGGACAGTTGGTTTCCGCAGTTGGCAGAAAGCGTTGCTGTCAGCTTTGTGTACGCCGAACGCGCAGTTTAAAAAGCTTCAGGAAGAAAACCGCATGACGGAGCTTATGGTATTGCAGGAAGATATTAAGACGTATCCGTTCGGTGACATTTGGGAAGAATATTGTAGGCAGTGCGGCGTGGCGGCTGATAAGAGATGGTTTGAAACGGTGCAGAGATACGAAGAGGAAGTTTTGGCTAAGAGAAAGTAAGGAAGATGACATTATCATAGCGGAATAATTTTTAGGGAGCCTTTTGGCTCCCTTTTTTCGTATATGCAGAAAAATGGGGATAATAGCAAATAATCTGTATTTTATCAATTTTTTCAAACAAGATTTGGCTAGATATATTATAATTGAATCACATTTTAAGTTGTGCTATACTAATATTATATTACTTATCAATGAGAAGAGCATATTTGTAGGAACGGAAAGGGACAGGACATTTGAAATGACTTTTAATTGGAAAAAAGACGGAAAAAGAATAATCGTCATTTGCTTGGCTTCAGTTATTATGGCGGTAAACACTAAGACTTTTGTAAGGGCTGGCGGCCTTTATCCTGGGGGCGTCATGGGACTGACGATTTTAATCCAGGCGATTTTCGAGAATTTTTTCGCTATTACAGTTCCTTACACCGTGGTCAATCTGTTGTTGAATATGGTGCCTATTTATATTGGGTTCCGTTTCATCGGGAAGAAGTTTACTTTATATTCCTGCTTGATGATTGTGCTTACTAGCGTATTGACGGACATGATACCTGGTTATGAAATTACATCGGATATTTTATTAATTAGCATTTTCGGGGGCATTATCTGTGGATTTGTCATTAGCTTATGCCTGCTGATGAATGCAACGACAGGGGGGACGGATTTTATAGCCATTTTCCTTTCGGAGAAAAAGGGCGTCGATTCCTGGAATTTGATTATGGGCGTTAATGTCATCATTATCCTTTTAGCAGGTCTTTTGTTTGGCTGGGAGAAGGCATTATATTCTATCATATTCCAGTATGCGTCCACACAGATTTTACATATGCTTTATAAGAAGTATCAAAAGCAGACGTTATTTATAGTCACCAATCATGCAAAGGATGTCTGCATGGCAATTTATGATGCCAGCGGACATGGTGCGACGATTCTGGAAGGCGAGGGTTCTTATGGGCATTGTGAAAGGGACATAGTCTATTCAGTGGTATCCAGAGAGGAAAGCAAAACAGTCGTTAACGCAGTGAAAGATGCTGATGAGAACGCGTTTGTCAATGCAATAAGGACGGAAGAATTGTTTGGCAGGTTTTATCAAAGGCCGACAGAGTAGGGATGTCAAGCAGCCTTTTATGACGTGGCAGGCTTGGGAGGTATGAGCAGTTGTGTAATGGGGTAGTTGAGAATGGAAAAAGTCACAAATGAGGAGATTGAGAAAGCTTGGAAAGTGTATCATAAAGCATTTTTAGAGATACCGGTTTCCAGGCAAATGAAGTTTATTAAAAATTGTGAGCACAATATTAAGCAGTTGGAGCGAAGGATTGCGAGGAAGCAAAGGCTAGAGGCTCACCAGATTTTAAATGACATGGGGGAATTGCATAAAAGAGCAGCGGCGATAGGCTATACGGTTTCTAACCGGGATAAGAAGCTGATTAGCAGATATAAGAGAGCGATGCGCAGGCTGATCAAGTTAGATTTGTTTTTCTTGCGGATGATGGCGCCTTTTTCTTCTTTTACGGAGATCTTGAAAATGAAGGATATCTATATGTTGCTTCGCACCCAGTCTTTGTATGAGATCTATAAGGACGACTATATGCAGCTTATGGTCGGCAAAAGGATTGAGGAATTGATGGAGGCGGAGCCGGAGAAACAGTATCCCGAGGCGCGCAGCATGCACAGGCACTTTATTATGCATATTGGGCCGACGAACAGCGGTAAGACCTATCAGGCGCTGCAACGGTTAAAACATGCATATCAAGGGATTTATCTAGGCCCGTTGCGGCTTCTGGCATTAGAAGTCTATGATACGATGATGGCGGCGGGGGTGCCTTGCAACATGATCACAGGAGAGGAGAAGATCCATACGCCTGGCGCTTTCTGTCAGGCATCTACGATTGAAGTCCTGGATATCAAAGAAATATATGATATCGCTGTTATTGACGAGGCACAGATGGTAAATGACGAGAACCGCGGAAGCTATTGGACAAGGGCGATTTTAGGGATCCGGGCAGAAGAGATCCATATTTGCGCCTCTCCGGTTGCAAAAGACTTGCTGATCCAGATGATTACGCGCTGTGGGGACACCTATGATCTGGTTTGGCATGAACGTAATACAAAGTTAGAGTTTCTGCCTGAGAAATATGATATGAACAAAGATGTAAAATGTGGCGATGCGTTGATTACATTTTCCAAGAAGAATGTGCTGGCCATTGCAGCGGCGTTAGAAACAAGAGGAATAAAAGCAAGCGTCATTTATGGGAATCTGCCGCCTAAGACAAGGAAAGAACAAGTACAGCTATTCGCAGAGGGGGTCAATGAAGTAGTTGTTGCTACCGACGCGATTGGCATGGGCATTAACTTACCGATACGAAGAATTGTCTTCATGAACACGATAAAATTTGACGGTAGCATCAAGCGGCGTATCCATGCAGAAGAAATACGGCAGATTGCGGGACGCGCAGGGCGCTATGGGTTCTATGATACTGGTTATGTGCAGTCCACATTAGATATGGGATATATTGGCAAGAAGCTACAGGAACCTTTTCTGCCGCTTAAAAAAGCAAGGATCGGTTTCCCGGAAGTGCTGTTGGATATCAATATGGAGTTGGATGAGATCATCGAAGTATGGGAGAACGCAGGCGGAACGGAATTGTATGATAAGGTATCTATGGCAGAGAGCGTCAGGAAGTACCGTTACCTGAAGAATTACAGGAAGGCAGAAGAGTGTAGAAAGGATAAAAGGCTGCTGCTATCCCTGATCACATGTCCTTTTGATATCGGAGATAGGGATGTCATTAGATTATGGTTAAAGTATTGTGAAGCGCCCATGGAGGAACAGCCATGCCCGGCATATCCGGCGGAATCTTCCTTAGAAGAGCTGGAATCTTATTATAAGAAGCTGGACTTATACAGCCAGTTTGCAGGCAGGATGAACTGGATGATAGACAGGGAAGAGTTAGAGGCCAACCGGGAAGCTGCACAACGCGCGATAGGGAATCTTTTACAGGAAGATAAGAAACAGTTTGAGAAAAAGTGCCAGATGTGTAGCAAGCCGTTAGCATGGAATTATCCGTACCGGATTTGTGAAGACTGTTTCATGGAAATGGATAGGGACAGATATGACAAAAATCTATATAGCGGATGTCAGACAGTTTGATAGAGAGGATGCTTTTGAAGAGGCTTTGGACTTGGTCTCGCCATACCGAAGGCAGAAGATTGCGCTGTTACAGAACCGGCAAGACAAGAACAGGAGCCTTGGCGCAGCATTTGCGCTTCGTCAGGCGTTGCAGGCGTATGGGTTAGAAGAACGGTGCATGGAATATGATTTGGGAGAGCAGGGAAAGCCCATTTTGCGCGATTATCCCCAAATCCGGTTTTCCCTTTCCCATGCCGGGGATTATGCCATATGCAGTATCGGGGAAGCGGACAATGGCTGCGATATTGAATGGGTACGCAAAGACAAAGAAGCGTTGGCAAAGCGCTTTTTTGCCGAAGAGGAGCTGGCATGGTTAAGGCAGGCGTCACATCCTGAGGAGAGAGCGGAAAGAATGTTCCGCATTTGGACGATGAAAGAGAGCTTTTTGAAAGTGACGGGTTTTGGCATGTCCCTGTCGCTTCGTGATTTTGCGATCTTGATCGGAGAGAACGGAGAGATCGGGATTCGACAGGCGGTGAATGATAAACGCTATTTTATGAAAGAATATGCGGCTCCGAAAGAAGCTGTGACGGGCAGGACATATAAGGTTTCTGTCTGTTGCGAGAAACCGGGCTTTGCACCGGAAATGGAGAGCGTCTTTTATCATATGTCCTGATGAGGCAGGTAGGCGGTAAGAGAATCCGCATAATAATGCCACACAAAAACGCATGGCGTTCGCCTATGTGTTTTTGTGTGGCATATCTTCTGTGTGCGTTTGGGGATTGGCGCCACATTTATAATGTAGCGTTCAATACTTTAGATAACTGCTCCATGCCGCCTTGCACGTTGTCCATGGATTTTAAGATATTCTCGATGCCGGATGCCTGTTCCTCCGTAGAGGCGTTGATCTCCAAGGTGCTTTCCATTGATTTCTGGGAAATATCCTCTACTTCCTCCATGGAAGCGGATAAGCGCTCTTTAATCGTGACGATATTGGCAAGCTCTGCTTTCAATAGGTCGATGACATGAATGACTTCTTCCGATGAGTGGAGCATGCTTTCGAATATTTTGATAGTATCGTTTAACTGGTCATTGGATTCATTTACGGTATTGTTATTATCATCCATGACTTTCGTGATAGATGTTACGGTAGCGATGATATCCTGTAAGATAGCGTCAATTTTCTTGGTAGCGGAAGCGGACTCCGTGGAAAGAGAATTGATCTCGTTTGCCACGACAGCAAATCCTTTGCCGGCTTCCCCGGCTCTTGCTGCCTCAATTGCCGCATTTAGCGCTAAGAGGTTCGTCTGTTTGGCAATCTGGTTGATGCTCTCAATGATTTCGCCAATGGAACTGGACTTCTGCGCTAAGAGCGTAACGCCTTCGGATGCGACTTTGGTCGATTCGATATTTTTGCTGAATTTCTGGGACAGATCCGTAATGGCGGCGATTCCTTCATCATTCTTTGCTTTCAGGAGCGTCATCGTCTCAACTGTCTGGGCAACCCGTTCTTCAGAAGTCGTGATTTCCTGATCCAGAGTATTGAAGATATCGAGGCTCCCTTTTACCTGCTGGATTTGTGAATCGGCGCTGTTAGAGATTTCCTGGGTCGATGCAGCAATTTCGTTCGCGTTTTCTTCAAAATCATGTAGAGCGTCATAAATATTACCGGTGGATTGCGATACTTTTTCAAAAGCGCTGCGTACATTTGCTAATAATTCTTCCGCTTCGGTTTCTTTTTGCGCTACTTCGGTGAACAAAGCGCGCGCTCTTGTGATGATCAGGATGGCAGCGATTATGGCAAGCGCATACACCATCACGATGAAGATCCATATGGGAAATGTGTACATTGCCAGATATGCCTGGGGAGACAGCGCCATAGCGATGATATTGGCAAGAAGCAGCACCGCAGTATATACTTTGACGACAGCTAGGTTATAATATGGTATGGCTAAAAACAAAATGAGGAAATATGCCTCTACCATTGCGCCGAATCCGGCAGGCGTGCCCATGACAATTGTTATGGCGCCACAGACGGGCATAATGGAAACATATATGTATTTCGCGTATTTTCCAAGCGGTTTTTCCAATGCTTTGACGATGAGGTCAATCAGTACCATGATAAGGACGATACTGTCTTTCATGGAGCCGCCATTAAAGAAAAGCACATATAGAAATGCGACGATCGGGATGGCGACATAAAATAGGAACATAATAAAATTCATTCGTTTTTCTTCGTTTTGTAAAATTTCCAATTCCATAATAACAATTCTCCTTTTTTATTTCTTTTGCATAATAAAATAGGGCGTTTCCCCGTCTATTATCATACCGAAATACGGGCAAAATTGCAATATTTTCCTGCAATTTTTGACGCATATTCCCATGTATATCTGCGCATACTGGTACTAATGTTACGATGATATTTCATAAGATTATCAAGCCGGCTTCCTATCATGTACCAAAGCAGAATAGGTAAGCGAAAAAAGGGAAAAAGCGGCGAAAGAAAGGGAGAATTTGCAGATGTTGGGAAAACAAAGCATTCAGTTTGAAAATATGCCATATATTGTCAACAGTGCATCCATTGTGGGCAGCAAAGAAGGACAAGGCCCCATGGGGAAGCTGTTTGATAAAGTGGGGCAGGATGATATGTTCGGCGCGGCAACTTGGGAGGAAGCGGAAAGCACGCTTCAAAAAGAGGCGCTACAAATCTTGTTAGAAAAAGAAAATGTGAAAAAGGAAGAAATAGAACTGATCTTCGCGGGGGATTTGCTTGGGCAGTCGATTGCGAGTAGTTTCGGGATCGCTTCTTTTAATACGCCTCATGTCGGGTTATATGGCGCCTGTTCGACTTGTGGCCTGTCCATTGCGGTAGGCAGCCTTGCCGTAGCAGGCGGATTTGTCAACAAGGCGGCGTGTATTACATCCAGCCATTTCGCCAGCGCTGAGAAGGAATTCCGTTTTCCGCTTGCCTATGGCAATCAGCGCCCTCTCTCCGCTACTTGGACAGTGACGGGAAGCGCGGCGTTTCTCTTATCCGCGAAAGCAGGCACACATGTGCGGGCGCAAGTAGCGGGAGTGACATTTGGCAAGATTATGGATTATGGCATCAAAGATTCCATGAACATGGGGGCATGTATGGCCCCGGCGGCTGGTAGAATAGAACCATATTAAATGAATGGCGAAATGCTAGGCTGACCGATAGTTCTACACTTTTTAGTAAAAGAAAATCCGATGTTTTCAGGATGGAATACATCGGATTTTGGTAATGTTATTTATACGTTGTTTATAATCTATATTTCTTCAGGAAGTAGCTCTTCCATAAGTTCTGCCTGATAAGCTTTATCGGTTGCAGCACGTTTCAAATCTTCTATTCGATTATCGTTGATTAAGAGAGTAATAAGAGCATTAAGACGCGCTACACCCTCTTCTTTTGCCTCGTTTGTAAGTTTTTCCATAATTTCACACATAACTTTCTGTCCCTCCTCTGTTTCCTTATACCGGCGTTTAATGCCGGAGGTGATGGGAAATTTGCTATTGTATGCACTGTCATCAATGAATACTTCCATCAGTTCAGATACAACGGAGCCGTCCCTTACTTTGGCATTGACATAAATCTCTTCAAATCCATTATCAGCTCTTTCTCCTGTTTCCCTTATGACGCGGTCTACATGATACAAGGGAAGATTACCCTTAAAGATATCAAATCTGGAAATGAACACTACGCAGACGTCAGGAACATCCTTAAATTTTTCGCCAGGTTCTGTAAGGTTTGTAGTAAGGATTGCACCATTATATCGGACGCGCCTCTGGTGATCATCGTCATTGGCGCGTTGCACTTCGATATCAATTTTTCGTCCGCCGCCGAGTACACATTTTGCATCCAGAATAATGGATCGCCCCTGTGGATTTGTGCCGGCATATTGGGGAATGGCTTCCAATACTGTCAGTTCTGGATCAGAAAGAATTACCCGCAGGATTTCTTCACAGAATGCTTTATCTTCTGCCATTGTACGAAACATCAGGTCATCAATCGGATTCAGTTTCTTCGCTTCTTCGCGTATTCTTGCTCTATTGCTCATGTCTCATCCTTATGCTGGATTACAGCGGAAACTTACCTCTGTTAAATATAGTATACCATGATTTTTCTGATACTCAACAGAAATTTAAATAAAGAAATATATGGAAATAAAAGTGCCTCATCGCTTAGATCTAAAATGGGAAAAGATAATATATTGTGTATGGAGAGTAAAATATCAGCGTAAATATTTTTTCATTAGCAGATATTGTCATGAATAAAAATTCCATAAAATGGGATAAATAGAATAGATGCGAGGTGGTTTTTTGAATAAAAATGAAGGTTTGACAAATTCGCTGGCAATTCCATGTCAGAGGATTTTAACGTATCTTACACAGGTGGATGATCCATATTCTTTTAATATGGAGGGATATCATGTGGAAATGGAATGGGTGAACACGAACATTACACTACAAAAGCGGCTGGAAGAACTTTTTGCTTCATTTTAGCCTAAAAATTGTAGTCAGAATTTACCAAGAGATATTTTTCAATCCTATTGAAATGGCAAACGATGGTGTGCTATAATCAAATTGTGTAGAACGTTAGCTTAGTACGCCATTCATAATGAATGGAGGTCATACTATGTTGGCGGTTAATAATGTTCAAATGAAGGATTGTAAGCAGGCTGTTAAAAATAAAATTTGGCAGGCTGCTCTTTATGTGCGATTATCCAGAGAAGACGGGGATAAGGAAGAAAGTGATAGTGTAATAAACCAGAAAGAGTTATTACAGCAGTATGTAGTTTTTGAACCGGATATTATCGTTCATGATGTATACATGGATGATGGATGGAGCGGAACAAATTTTGAAAGACCAGAATTTATCCGTATGATGTCAGATATTCGCAACGGTGAATTGGATTGTGTCATTGTAAAAGATTTATCCCGATTTGGCCGTAATTACATTGACGTTGGGCAGTATATTGAGAAGATTTTCCCGCTTATGAATATACGTTTTATATCTGTAACAGATAATCTAGATAGCGTAAAGAATCCTCAGACTATGAACAATATTATTGTCCCTTTTAAGAATCTGATTAATGATGAATATTGCAGGGATATATCGAATAAAGTAAGAAGTTCATTAGATATGAAGCGGAAACAGGGAAAACATATAGGCTCTTTTGCCTGTTATGGATATAAGAAAGACCCTGATGACCACAACCATCTTGTAATTGATGATGAAGCGGCAGAAATAGTAAGGGATATATTCAAGTGGTATATTTCTGGTATGAGCGTACTTTCGATCGCGCAGAAATTGAATAGCATGGGTATACCTAATCCATCTACTTATAAAAAAATGCAAGGACTGCATTATAAAAACAGATATGAAAAGATGAGCAGTGGCAAATGGCCGGATAGTTCCGTCAGGCGTATTTTAGGCAATCAGATGTATATAGGAAATCTTGTACAGGGTATCCTGAAAGTAAAAAGCTATAAGGTACAAGTTACGCAGAGGCAGGAAAAAGATGATTGGATTATTGTAGAAAATACGCATGAGCCAATTATCAGCAAAGCAGATTTTGAGGCAGTACAAGAGCTGTTTGCGAGAAATACAAGAAAAGCTCCGGTAATGACAAAGGTATATTTGTTTTCAGGATTTATGAAATGCGGAGATTGTGGCAGAAGCATGATACGAAAAGAACATCATCATGCTTATGGCGATTATGCCTATTATGTTTGTTCAACACATGCCAAAATAGATAAGACTGCTTGTAGCAAGCATACAACGAGGGCAGATAAGCTGGAAAAGATTGTCTTGTCGTCGATTCAGACACAAGTCGCGCTGGCAGTTGATATGGATGAGGCAATCAGGTCGATTAATGCTAATGAAAAGACGAATAAGGAATCGGTCCGGCTGAATACGATGCTAGAGCAGGCTAAAAGTGAAGTGGAAAAAGCGGAACTTATAATATGTGACCTGTATCCGGATTGGAAAGCGGGTGTTATTTCTAAAGAAGAATATATGAAATTAAAACAACGTTTTGAAATACAAAAGGAAAATGCGCTAAATAAGGTTTGCGACTTGCAGAAAAAGATAGGAGAATCAGGAAAAGGCCAAGATGGAAGCAATCAGTTTATTAAGAATTTCATGAAATATAGAAACATAGATAAACTGACCAGAGAGGTTATTGTAGCATTAATCGAGATGATTTATGTTTACGAAGATAAAAATATTAAGATTGTTTTCAAATATCAGAATCCGTTCAGGGAAGCGATGGAATATATTGAGAATAACCAAGATCTGCTTGAACGGGAACAAACGGGGATTATTCTGGAAACATAATCATGCTAACTGGGTTAAAAGCAGAAAGATTAGAGGCATTAGGTTGAAAAATCATGCTGATGCACTGATTTTTCAACCCGCAATTTGAGTCAGTGCCGGGGATATGTCTTGATCGCAGTCGGAAATTTGAGATTTCTGATGCGTGCCAGAGCAGTAAACTGCTCCGACATGGGAATTAGATAGGAAAAAGTTCATGGTCCTATCTTGACAATGGCCCCGGCGGCGGCAGACACCATTCGGCAGAACCTCGAAGACTTCGGCAGAGTCCCAGGGGATTATGATAAGATCATTACAGGGGATCTAGGGACGGTAGGACAGAAGCTATTGTTTGAATTGCTATCTGAGAAGAGCATAGATATCACGAAGCAGCATATGGACTGTGGCATAGAGATTTTCGACAGTGAGAAGCAGAATACCAATGCGGGAGGCTCCGGCTGCGGTTGTTCGGCAGTTATCTTATCTGCCTACATCCTGAAGAAAATAGAAGAAGGCGTATGGAAAAGGGTATTGTTCCTGCCAACAGGCGCGCTTCTAAGCAAGACGAGCTTTAATGAAGGGCAGTCAATACCCGGCATTTCGCATGGCGTTGTGCTAGAGCATATATAAATCCATATGCTATGTGGCGCGCCTGTGCTGTCGGATTTGCTTGTGCGACAGCGCAGGATGGCCTTGGTGAGCATAGATTGAGTATAGAGAAAGAAGATGATCTTATAGGATTTCTTCTTTTTTCTCCAGGATAGCAGCGGCAGCAGCACAGGCGGGGCAATCGCAGTATACAGCGCCGGCTTTTTTGATCTCCTCGGCATGTGCTGCTACTTCCGCGGCTTTATCGGTGCCGAAGAGTTTCTTGCCATCTTCGGAGCCCGCAAAAGCGATCAGCCCGTCAATCGGGATGATGTCGGCTTCGAGCTCGGTGATAAGGTTTTTCGTCTGTTCCTCCTCCTGATCCGTCCCGATGGCATCAAGCCAGTTTTTAGCGGCGGTTTTGGCTTCCTCGCAACAGGAGAAGGCTTCCATTAATTCTTTTGCTTTTTCTGCGACATAATCTTTTACATTCTGGTTCATAGTTTTCACCCTTTCATGTTTATTCCCGCGGGCAACGAGCCAAGTGGCTGCTTGCAGACATTTGGCGACTG
>CAJTSL010000012.1 GCA_910578845.1 uncultured Lachnospiraceae bacterium | reverse complement strand
GTTTTAGAATATAAAAAACCCGCTATACAACGTCTAAATAAATTATCAATATCCTCTGGTGCTTTTTGTAAAACTCCTAGCTCAATAGCAATTAATGGATAAAAAAGATAATAATTCATATTGTGTGATCGGAAATATTTATCCATTCCCATTTCCACATACTGATTAATCCTCTCACTTAATGTTCCCAATAATTCAAATTCATCCATAATGCACCTCAAGCTAACACATTTTATTAAGCTTTCAATTTATAAGCTACTCCTTAGGAATTTGCTGTTTCTTTCTTGACTATATTATAAATGACTTTCCTGTATTTTCTCTATCATTTCAATCACGTATAATCCAATCATGTTAGAAAGTGATTGGATTTTCCTTTCTCCCAGGTTCTTCTGGGTAATTCAATCTCTATCTGATATATTTATTTAGGCACTGTGGATCTGTATCTATTTTATTACGGCTTTGACTGTTCCGAGGTGACTCAGACCACAGCTTTTCGTCTATTACTGTTGATCAGTTTGTTAACGCACAGAACCTTCGGTTCTTTAGACGTTTCTATTTACGTGATTACACAGCCGGATTCCCTGTGGAAGACAACAGTGCCACAAATTTTATTCAGGAGGTATTACCTATGTCTCTGTACTTTGTTGGGATTGATATTTCCAAGTACAAACATGATTGCTGCATTCTGTCAGCAGCCGACCAAGAAGTTGTTTTAAAGTTCACATTCAAAAATGATCTGTAGGGCTTTGAACAGTTCCTTTCTGCCCTCAGTTCCCTCTCCAGCCCCGAGGACATAAGAATAGGGTTTGAATCTACAGCCCATTATGCCCTCAATCTGGAACTTTTCCTTGAGAACGCCCACCACAGCTTCATGGAAATCAATCCAGTCCTCATCAAGGAATACAAAAAGTCCACTTCTCTTAGACGTACCAAAACCGACTCTGTTGACTGTGAGTCCATCGCACGCTGGTTAATGACTGTCGAATACAAACCCCATTCAAAAGGATTTTACCATGCTTATTCCTTAAAGTCACTAACACGCTTGAGGGACAAGCTGGTCCGGCAGCGCTCCTTCTATCTTGTGAAGATAACAAATGTCCTCGATCATACCTTCCCGGAATTCAAACCGTTCTTCCATGAACACCTCTCTAAAACAGCCCTCTATCTCCTTGAAACCTATGGCTCGGCTGAAAGGATGTCCCGGATGGATTCTGCTTCTTACGACAAACTCCGCTCCCTTTCCAGAGGAAAATTTTCTCCCCAGCAGTTCCTGCGGCTCAAAGAACTGGCCGCCAATACGGTGGGTGTGAATAACTCCATCTTTGACACAGAGCTCAACAGCCTGCTTACGCTCTACAAATCTCTTGTTAAAGAGATTGATATACTTGAAGAAGAAATCAACCGGCTGATCAGGGAAGTACATCCTCACTATATGTCCGTTCCGGGCATCGGCACTATATCCGCCGCCGTTATTTATTCCGAATACGGCGATATATCAAACTTTTCATCCCCGGCACAGATGCTCGCATTTGCCGGCATAGAACCCGGCATAAATGATTCAGGAACAGAATCACATGGAGGGCGGATGGTAAAGCATGGCTCTTCACAGCTTCGATATGTCCTCATTAACTGCTGCCTTCCTCTGATCCGTTTCGACATGACATTCGCAGCCTATTATGCCAAGAAGCGTGCGGAAGGCAAACCACACAGGGTTGCTATCACCCACGTTGCCAAAAAGCTTGTCAGAGTCATCTACGCATTGGAGAGGCAGGGGATAGACTTTAACGCACAAAAGCTCAGATAGCAGCTTACATTAAAGAAACTTCGGCCCATCTGAAATACGGTGTATTCAGATGGTCTGTTAAAGTTACCCATTTTTATTAATTTAATTTTTTTCACAAACCTCTTGACTATTTATAGTTTGTCACCTCTAAAATAACATTATATATGTTTTCTTATGGAAAGCCACCACGGAAAGCAGGCAATTATACCACCCTTAATATGCAAGAATGAATTGTCTGCTGAATGTTGTTTTTCATTTAGCCTACTTGACGTTGTTTTCCTAACATCATCTTACTAATATAATCAACGAATCCGTTGGACAGGATATAAGATGACATAACGAGTATCTTATCGTAAATTCCTGTAACGACTGCCGCTTTTCTTTTCTTAGCTTCTTTTGTGGATAATTCCTGTCACAGTATCCCAATATCACAAAGCAGAAGACTGTATCCGTATCGGGAATACCCTCTCTTTCAATTAAATACCCCGCTGCATGCAACGGAGCATCAAACTTGCAGCGCTGCAGAGCAGCGGGGTATTTGACTCTCGCGGCAATCGCCAAATGTCTGCAAGCTGCCACTTGGCTCGTTGCCCGCGGGAATAAATATTTATCCCGAAGTTCTTGTACGGGCAGAACATGCTTTAAACGAATTAGACAAATACAATGCCCCCCATCATCTCATCGATATTTAATTGGAGAAACATGAATCAGGCCTTAGTTAATGCAAATAAATAAATCAAGTTCCAAGAACCTAGTTCCGCTACTCCCTCTATCTACTTATTAATCAACCAGTCATAATAAATAATTACATGGCCTTCGTATTTTATTATCTTATCTTATATGCTATAATTTCCATCATACAGTGATAATTACGAAACAGAAGCAAAAAGGATCGTGACGGTTTATGAAAGCATACAAAAAACCCTTTATTTCCTTAATTCTTCTATGCGCATTGCTTCTATGCGCTTGTGGACATACGGCTCCTGAACAGCCTAGAGTTCCCCGAAAAGTCCGCGAAACAGCCGCTACCAAGCCGGATGAATCCCAACCGCTATATACTTTTCAAAAGGAAGATTCTTTCGACAACCTGCCAGGCAGCAGCAAAATATATGACTTAACCGCCGGCTATGAAGATTACGGTAACCAATGCGCTCTAGTATATGGCAAGCTAAGGACGCTGTTTGGCGAACCCCTTTATGAAACAGAGGATAATGAAAACCTCTATGCTTACTGTATCTGTGCCATCTCTGAAGACGGAGACGTTATCTATTTAGAAGCCTATAGCGGCCCCACCGGCCCTGCGATCGGCGGAGAACAAAGCGAAGACGCGCTTCTAGCCGCAGAAGCCTTATCCGATTATATATGGCAGTCACAGCCTTCCGATTATTCATGTACAAGTTATTACGCCGATGCCCCTTCCATTATTGAAATGGGCGTACAAAACGGCAAGCCATATTACCGAGAAACCTTAGATGGAAAAGAATCATGGGAGCATTTATATGATCCCAATTCCTAAAATTGTGCTAAAATCAGATGTACGCTTACTAATTCGAACATAAAAAGAAAGTGAAATACAAAATTTGTCTAAAATGGAAATAGACCGTGGTGAAAACCAATGCTATAATAGACGCAAGCTTACTAGCTTGCGTCTCAAGAATTGCGGGGCAATTCTTGTATAGGATAATTCCTTAGCTCTAGATACTTGCGTCTCAAGTATCGTAGGGCAATTCAACGCAACCTTTGTTAAATTGTATAGTTCTTAATTATATAGCTATTTGCATCATATCAATAAAAATATCAATGGAAAAGAATGATAAAGATTGAAAATTGAACTTTTCAATCACGGGATTTGTGCCTGCGCGCTGCTTACCACAAACTCGTTCATGCGCAGGCTCAACAGACTGAGCCAAAAGCAGCGCAGAAATGGAGACAAAAAATGAAGAAAAAATGGGGACAATCTTTTTGTGCCGCTATGGCATTAACATTGTTATTATGCGGCTGCACTGGCAGCCCGAATGGTAAATCCGATGATGGCAACGATTCCAGTGAAAATAGCACGCCGGCACAGACAGAGACGGTGAAAACCGAGGATGCCAATACAGACGAGTCTGGAGAAAGCGATACTTCAGAAAAAGAGGCTACGGAAAAAGAATCAGATGGGGATGGCGGAAACGCAGATAACGAAAATGAAGAGACAGTGCTTTCTGATGAAGAAGCGTTAGAATATGAGCTTTATAACCTATATATTGACATTAACAATGAAATGGTTGGCTGGCTCGACGAAGTCATTTCCAGCTATTTTGAAGCCGTCGTTTACCAGCAGGAATTTGAGCTTTACGAAGAAGATACTGATTACTACTGGTGCCTCTCCAATGCAAGTTCTTTCTATGATAATATGGAATCTGCCAAAGCGCTTGTTGAAGGGAAATCTGGGAAGGACGCTCTTGACAAAGCATACATAAAATTATATCCGGTCATGAAAGAATTAGCCCAGACATTGGATCAGGTAGCCGAATACACGGACTTAAAGTCATATGTGGATGATGATTTTGCCAAAGGAAAAGAATATCACGCCACTATTTGGGAAAAGTATGAGCTATATGTTGCTCTAGCCGAAACTTTTATCGACGAGCTCACGACTGTTGCCAATGCACGTAGCCTGGAAGAATTAGAAATGTTAAAAGAGCAAGGCTATGAAGCAACCTACGCGCTCATCAAGATGATCACTACCGCTCAGGAAATCCAGGCAGCCATCTACGAGCAAGGAATCGATGATTCCCAAGTCTTGGAATTAGACATTGAATCACTACAGCCGCTGTATGACCAGTATGTAGAAGAAGTACAGATTATCTTGGATTTCATGAAAGATGAGAATATCATGTACGAAGAAGGTTTTCCAGTTAAGTCTGCATCCTACAGCCTATTAGAAAGCGATATCCAAGATTCCAAGGTTGCATTGACAGATTTATTCGAGAGGGTACGAAATCAGGAAGCTTTAGATGAATTTGAATTGAATTCAGGCATAGCTGCTGATGGGACAATCGCACAGTTTAATGAGTCATTATCAAATATGATTGATAATTATAACAATACTTTGAATTATTAAATTTCATTTGTTATTTTAATATGATTTTAGGGTTTTGCCGTGTATTTTGCTGCAAAACCCTGTTTGTTTAATGGAAAATTACACTCTGGTGAATTATTAAATGCTAATTAAACTTTATATTTCTTGTATAAATATGGTTTTTTTCGTTTTGCTGTGATATAATAGGATATTGAACTATTATACAATGTTTTTCCATAAGCATCATGCTTATATACAATACAGGAGGGAAATTTATGGACTTTGAGCAACATACGCAACCGGAAACAGCAACCGGGAATAGCCTCGGCGAAAACCAGAAAACGCCGGAAGTCCCCGCTCCGAATCCAGTACCCCCGGAAACGGATGCTACTGAACAACCATCCACTTATCAAAATCCTGCTTCTGGGAATACGGCGCAACAGCCATACCAATGCCAGCCTCCCTACGGAATCGACGGCACACAGCCTTATCGGAACGGGCAACCCCATGGCAGCTCTGACGGACAGCCACTTTACAGAAACGAACAGCCTTATGGCAACGATAACGGGCAGCCAACTTACAAGAACGAACAGCCTTATGGCAACCATAACGGGCAGCCAACTCACAGGAACGAACAGCCTTATGGCAACGATAACGGGCAGCCAACTTACAGGAACGAACAGCCTTATCGCAATGATAACAGACAGCCTATGCAGAACCAGCCAACGTCTCCCTATGGAAACGGCAACGGAGCTCCTTATCAGAACCATAATCCATATGGGAATAACACGCCATATGGCAATCAATATAACAATCGTTACGGAAACAATAACAATAGTTACAGCGATAACAACCGTTATAATAGCGGTAGCAATTACAATAACAACAATTATTTTAATAACTTCCAGAACCAAAACCAAAATAATTATCCATATTATAACCGGGGCGCTTACCAGCTTCCTGCTATAGAGCCTGGAAGCCGCCTTGCGAATGCGGCGATGATTTTAGGGATCATATCTATCATTGCCTGCTTCACGTTCACGGTCTATCCTGCTTTTATTCTAGGCAGCATCGCCATTTTACTTGCCCTGCTGTCAAAAGGCGCCAGGCCGAAAATGCTTTCCAAAGCGAAAACCGGACTTTTCTGCGCAGCCGCAGGACTGGTCATGAATACGATACTTGTTACTTCCGTCGTTTCTCTTTTGCTGACTGACCCTGACTTTAGGAAAGAAGTCAACCGGACCTTTGAAGAACAATATGGCGTGACCTTTGAACAAATGATGGATGAAATCCTAGAAGAAAACGGTATATCTGAATAGAAAGGAGTTTTGAATATGATGAACGGAATCAATGTCAATGCAAGCACATTTGCTTATCCATCTGCAACAAACAATGTGAGCCAATATGAAGGCGCAGCCGGTAGCGCAGTGCAGGCGGCTCCGGAAGAAGGCGGAAAACATATTATCCGCAATCCCGGCGAGTCCACTGACAAGCAAGCTGGGCGTAAATCTTCCCCTGCCGAATGTGAAACTTGCAAGAACCGCAAATATCAGGATGGCTCCGATGAAATGGTATCTTTCAAAGCGGCTTCCCATATCTCCCCTAACGCAGCGGCTTCCCGAGTCAGAAGCCATGAACAGGAGCATGTAGCCAACGCTTACAAAGATGCTGCGCAAAACAATGGCGAAGTCGTTGCCTGTAATGTTGCCATTAAGACATCTGTCTGCCCGGAGTGTGGCAGGACATATGTAGCCGGCGGCACAACGTCCACACAGATCCGCTACTTCAATGAAGAAAACCCTTATCAGAAAGAAATGAAATCTTCTGACGCGGCTAATAAATATCTTGGCATGAACGTTGACCTTGCCTGTTAATCATTTGCATCGTTAAGAGTCATTTGAACGTATGATTGGAGCTATCTTATGAACAACACTATGAATCAATATAAGTCATCCGCAGATTTGAAAGCGCTTGCGAAAGAGCGTTTGTTTGGGAAATATGGAACCGCAGTAGGCGCCACTGTCATCGTTGCGCTAATTGTTGAATTTGTTACTTTCTTTTCCACTATTTTCATAGACCCACGAACGTTGGCGGGGACGATTCTGAATTTTATCATTTGTTTCGTCATTACCGTACTAAGCGGCCTGTTCACTTCCGGTACAGCATATCTGTATCTGAAGCTTTCCTGTAACAAACAGGTTACGGTCAGTGATGTTTTCTACGGATTCCAGTTATTTCCGAATAAGGCTGTCTTAATCCAGTTATATCTTTCTATCTGGGTAGACCTAATCGGATTATTGCCACTCACTATTTTAAGCTACTTTGTACGGAAAAATCCACAGAGTTCTATATTGATGTTGGCATTTTCCCTGACAGCCATCGTATGTGGCGTCATTATTGTATTTGTCACTTTGATTTATTCGCAAGCGTTTTACCTGTTACACGACTTCCCGGATTATTCCGTGAAGGAATTGCTGTCATTAAGCCGTAAACTAATGAAAGGGAGCAAAGGCAGGCTCTTCTACATGCTGGTCAGCTTTATCCCCTTGATGCTTCTTAGCCTGCTATCTTGCGGCATCGCGCTCCTATGGCTGGTTCCTTATATGAACGCCACCCAGACGGAATTCTTCTTGGATTTGATGAAGAACACAGAAATATCGTAAAAGATTTACTCGTAAGAAATTTATGTATAATAGGAAAAGCAGCAAACACAAAAAAGTGCCGGGAATTACTTTCCGACACTTTTCCATTTCAAATAAGCATTGATCAGTGGATCTAACGCGCCATCCAGCACGGCATCCACATTACCTGTCTCTTCATTCGTCCTATGGTCTTTCACCATTGTATATGGCTGCATGACATAGGAACGGATTTGGTTCCCCCATCCGATTTCCTTAACATCGCCGCGGATATCGGAAAGCTTCTCCGCATTTTCCTCCTGCTTGAGCATATATAGCTTCGCTTTGAGCATCTGCATTGCTTTATCCTTATTCATGTGCTGGCTTCGCTCATTCTGGCAGGTCACTACAATCCCAGTCGGGAAATGTGTAATACGGATTGCAGAGGACGTCTTATTGATGTGCTGGCCTCCAGCACCACTGCTCCTGTACGTATCGACACGGATATCTTCATCCTTGACTTCCACGTCCAGATCCTCTTCGATATCCGGCATGACATCTAGCGACACGAAAGATGTCTGTCTTTTGCCCTGGGCGTTAAAAGGCGAAATCCGTACCAGTCTGTGCACGCCTTTCTCAGATTTCAGATACCCATAAGCGTTTTCCCCGTTAATTTGGAAGGTAACGGATTTGATGCCCGCTTCCTCTCCATCCAGATAATCCAACACTTCCAGCGCAAATCCTTTCCGCTCCGCCCATCTGGTATACATACGGTAGAGCATGCTGCACCAGTCACAGCTCTCCGTGCCTCCCGCTCCCGCATTTAGCCGCAATATGGCATTGTTCCTGTCATATTCGCCTGAAAGCAAGGTACTAATCCTAATCTCTTCAAATGTTGTCTTAAACGCATCAAACTCTGCACTGATATCCGGGATAATCGCCGGATCATTGTCCTCATATCCCATCTCAATCAAAGTCATGATATCATCATATTGGCGCTCTAAGCCTTTTATCGTTTCTACGATATCTTTTAACCCCTTAGCTTCCCTCATCTTCTGGTTCGAGCGTTCCGGGTCGTTCCAGAAATCAGGCGCCTGCATTTCCATTTCCAGCTCTTCGATCCGCTTCTCCTTAGAAGCTAAGTCAAAGTGAATCCCTCACTTCCGCTAATGGACTTTCGTAACCTTGAAGTTCGTACTTCATATTATCTAATTCTACCAATTAACGTCACCTTCTTTCATCATCAATTTTATCTGATCTTGCACTGCTTAGGGAAAATCACCATGAAGCCCCCTGACATTTATTTCTGTCTTCCGCAGCATTGTTTATATTTCTTACCGGAACCACACGGACATGGATCATTCGGATAAACTTTGGCCTCCACCCGTTTTACCGGCCCTTTGGGCGCGGAATCGTCTTTATTGGTTCCCGTTACCTTAGCTACCTGCTCTCTTTCCACTTTCTGCTCGATGCGGACATGGAATAACAGGCGTACGGTTTCCTCTTTAATGTTCTGTGTCATTTCATCGAACATCTCATAACCATTCAATTTATATTCCACAAGCGGGTCTCTCTGTCCATATGCCTGTAACCCTACGCCTTGGCGGAGCTGATCCATATCGTCAATATGGTCCATCCATTTCCTGTCGATTACTTTTAATAAAATAACACGCTCTATTTCACGGATCGCTTCCGGTTCGGGGAACTCGGCCTCTTTGCTTTCATAGAGCTTCACAGCTTCTTCTTTCAATTGCTGCTTCAAGCTGTTCTTCTTCGGCTTTAAGACCCTATCTGCCGTAACCGGCTGCAACGGTATGATAGAAAGGAGCAATGTGTTCAGCTCTGCAAAATCCCAGTCTTCAAAGTCATTGTCGTCACCGATGCAGATATCAATACAATTCTCTACAATATCGGTAATCATCTTATAGATAGCGTCCCGCATGCTCTCGCCGTTTAAGACACGTCTTCTTTCTTCATAAATGATTTCTCTCTGCTCATTCATGACCTGATCATATTCCAACAGGTTCTTTCTGATGCCAAAGTTATTGCTCTCAATCTTCTTCTGTGCCGTCTCAATTGCCCTCGTCAGCGCTTTATGCTCGATCTCCTGTCCTTCCGGGATCCCTAAAGCGTTAAACATCGTAATCATCCGCTCGGAGCCAAAGAGGCGCATCAGATCATCTTCCAGGGAAATATAGAACTTGGACTCACCGGTATCTCCCTGTCTACCGGAACGCCCACGGAGCTGGTTATCAATACGTCTCGACTCATGCCGCTCCGTACCGATGATCTTCAAGCCGCCTGCCGCTCTTGCTTCATCGTCTAGCTTAATATCCGTACCACGGCCCGCCATGTTCGTAGCGAT
Organism: uncultured Lachnospiraceae bacterium; assembly: GCA_910578845.1. Classification (GTDB taxonomy): domain Bacteria; phylum Bacillota; class Clostridia; order Lachnospirales; family Lachnospiraceae; genus UBA3282. The sequence goes on along the minus strand of CAJTSL010000012.1, from coordinate 77,162 downwards.
CGTCACAGCGCCGTGCAAACCTGCATCTGCTACGATCTCCGCTTCTAGCTCATGGAACTTCGCATTCAATACCTTATGCTCGATCCCTCTCTTTTTCAAAAGCGAGCTGAGTTCCTCGGAGGCTTCAATTGTAATCGTACCGACTAATACGGGTTGTCCTTTCGCATGTGCCTCTTCAATAGAATCTATGATCGCGCTTAATTTTTCTTTCCTTGTCTTATAAACCGCGTCCTGCCTGTCAATCCTTGCAATCGGACGGTTCGTCGGGATTTCCACAACGTCCATGCCATAGATGTCACGGAATTCCTTCTCTTCTGTTAACGCAGTACCCGTCATGCCTGCTTTTTTCTCAAATTTATTAAAAAAGTTCTGGAACGTAATCGTGGCTAATGTCTTGCTCTCTCTTTTTACTTTCACATGTTCCTTGGCTTCAATTGCCTGATGCAGGCCGTCCGAATAACGGCGTCCCGGCATGATACGCCCCGTGAATTCATCAACGATCAGCACCTGGTCGTCTTTTACCACATAATCCTGATCCCGGAACATTAAATTGTGCGCACGCAACGCCAAGATAATATTGTGCTGTATCTCTAAGTTCTCTGGATCTGCGAGGTTCTCTATCTGGAAAAAGCGTTCCACCTTCGATACGCCTTGCAACGTCAGGTTCACTACCTTATCTTTCTCATTTACGATAAAGTCGCCGGTCTCTTCCCGTTCAATCCCCATGATGGCATCCATCTTAGAAAGCGCTTCCATGTCCGCGCCACGGGTCAGTTGTCTGGCAAGAATATCACATGCCTCATAAAGTTTCGTGGATTTGCCACTCTGTCCCGAAATGATCAGCGGCGTCCTCGCCTCATCAACAAGCACGGAATCGACCTCATCAATAATCGCATAATGCAAGTCCCGCAGTACAAGCTGTTCTTTGTATATGACCATATTATCGCGCAGATAATCAAAACCAAGCTCATTATTGGTGACATAAGTAATGTCACAGTTATAAGCGTCCCTACGTTCATCGGATTTCATGCTGTTCAAGACAACGCCAACGCTAAGCCCTAAGAACTCATGTACTTGTCCCATCCATTCTGCATCACGTTTCGCCAGATAGTCGTTGACAGTGACAACATGTACACCCTTGCCCTCTAACGCATTCAAATATGCCGGCAGAAGACAAGTCTGTGTCTTTCCTTCACCGGTCTTCATCTCCGCGATACGGCCCTGATGGAGAATGATGCCACCGATTAACTGCACACGGTAATGCTCTGTCTTTAAAATACGCCTTGCGGCTTCTCTGACGACCGCATACGCATCCACGATAAGATCATCTAACGTCTCTCCGTCCTGTAGCCTTTTCTTGAATTCTTTCGTCTTGTCCCTTAGCTGTTCATCGCTAAGCGCCATCATAGAATCCCGTTGGGACTCTATTTTATCGACTAAACCTTCAATCCGCTTAATCTCTCTTTCACTGTGCGTTCCAAAAAGTCTTTGTACTACGTTCATTTCTGCTCCCATCTGCGCATAGATGCGCGTACCAATCTGTTACAATCTGGCTTTGCCGAAATGCAACTCTATTTCCTTTTTACAGAAAATACCAAGGTCTATTGTAGCAGATTTACCGTATAAATTCAATATTTGCTTTTTATTCCAATAAGTGATACTATTTTTTTGTATATTATACTTACTTATTAAAATATTAATACGAGGTGTAAAGTTGAATACTTCGGGATGGAGGAGAAAATGAGCAAGAGTTTTGACGACTTAATTTCAAAAGTATCTGAATGCAGCGTAAAAAAAGTCGCTGTAGCGGTTGCGCAAGACAGCGCCGTTTTAGAGGCGGTACAGGCTGCCAAAGAACGTAATATCGCAGAAGCGATCCTAGTCGGTGACGCAGACAAAATCAAGGAAGTGGCAGCTTCCATCAATATGTCTCTCGATGGCTTTGAAATCATTGATGAGAAAGAAGACTATACAGCAGCCTTAAAAGCAGTTGAACTGGTACATACAGGTAAAGCCGACATGTATATGAAAGGCTTAATCGACACCAAATCTTTCTTAAAGAGCGTACTGGATAAAGAAGTCGGTTTGCGCACCGGCAAAACGCTATCCCATGTATGTGTGTTCGAAATTGAAGGTATTGACCATCTTCTGTTCTTATCGGACGTTGCTTTCTTAACATATCCTTCGTTAGAAGAGAAGGTGCATATTGTAGAGAATACTGTTGCTGTATGCCATGCCTGCGGCATCCCTAACCCGAAGGTAGCGCCGCTTGCGGCAGTTGAAGTAGTCAATCCGAAGATGCCTGTTACTGTCGAAGCAGCCGAACTGACCAAGATGTGTGAAGAAGGCAAGATCACTGGCTGCATCATAGACGGCCCGCTATCCTTAGACCTTGCGATCGACGCAGAAGCTGCAAAGCACAAACATGCTGAAGACAGGAAAATCGTAGGAGACGCTGACATCCTCCTTTTCCCTGACATCCATGCCGGAAACCTTGTCTATAAATGCCTCGTACATACGGCAAAAGTAAAGAACGGCAATATCCTGACCGGTACCAAAGCGCCCGTCATCTTAACGTCCCGTTCCGATGATTTCGAAACCAAAGTAAACTCCATCGCTCTTGGCGCAGTTGTCGCAGAAAGCATGAAAGGACAGCAATAAAACTTGTAACCAAAAAATAAAGAAAGGTGTAGTGAAAACATGTCTGTAAAAAGTTTAATTATTAACCCAGGCTCCACATCAACCAAAATCGGCGTTTTCGAAGACGAGACTCTCTTATTCGAAGAAACGCTCAGACATTCTACGGAAGAAATCGCGCAGTACGCTTCTATCGTAGACCAGAAGGATTTCCGCAAAGACATTATCGTCAATCTGTTAAAGGAAAAAGACTTTGACATCCACTCCCTCAACATGGTTGTTGGACGTGGCGGTATGTTAAAACCGATTCCCGGCGGCACATACGAAGTAAGCGACGCGTTGTTAGAAGACTTAAAGGTCGGTGTACAGGGACAGCACGCTTCTAACTTAGGCGGCATCCTTGCCAAAGAAATCGGCGATTCTATCGGCGTCCCAGCCTATATCGTAGATCCTGTCGTAGTAGACGAATTAGAGCCCGCTTCCAGGTATTCCGGTGTCCCGGAGCTTCCCAGAACGAGCGTGTTCCATGCCCTGAACCAGAAAGCAGTGGCAAAACGCTACGCGAAAGAAAGCGGCAAAGCTTACGATTCCCTGAATTTAGTAGTCGTTCATATGGGCGGCGGTGTTTCCGTAGGCGCACATAAACAAGGTAAAGTAGTTGACGTGTTCAATGCCTTAGACGGCGACGGCGCATTCTCTCCGGAAAGAGCCGGTGCGGTTCCAAGCGGCGCGCTGATTAAGATGTGCTTCTCCGGTCAGTATACCGAGAAAGAAGTATATAAGAAAATCGTCGGTGGCGGCGGCTTCAACGCCTATTGCGGCACGAACGATATGCGCGACGTAGAGAAAAAAGTCCAGGGTGGCGATACGAAAGCAGCCGAAATCCGCGAGGCATTCATTATGCAAGTCGCAAAAGACATCGGCTCCATGGCGTGTGTCCTTAACGGAAAAGTTGACCAGATCATCGTAACAGGCGGGATCGCTTATGACAAAGTCGTTGTTGCGGGATTAAAAGAAAGAGCAGAATGGATTGCCCCGATGACAGTATATCCGGGCGAAGACGAGCTTCTCGCTCTCGTACAGGGCGGGCTTCGCGTACTAAACGGAGAAGAAAAGGCAATGACATATTAATTTAGGAACTGACAGCCGGCGTCCCTTAGGGGCGCCGGCTGCAAGTTTGCTAACGGTTACAAGCTTCATCTACCCCGACACCTGTGTCCCGTCCGCCTTCATATGATAATGATCTTTATAAATCAACCGGGAAATTGGCACTATCTCATATCCTTTCGCCTCTAAACCAGTAATCAGCCCATCAAGCGCCTGCGCCGTATATTCCGCTCCGTTGTGGCATAGAATAATGCTGCCGTTCCCAAGGTTCTTATGCATCGTTACGGTTTCGATGATATTATCCAGGCCTTTGTTCTGCCAATCGAGGCTGTCTACATCCCACTGGATTGCATAGTAGCTACATTCTTTCGCTACCTCAATCAACGCATTGTCATAATCACCATAAGGCGGCCTGAAAAGGAACATGTCATACCCGGTAATCTCTTTCACCTTCCGGTGTACTGCCATCAGTTCCTCCTCTTTTTCCGCATCGGAGATCTCACTCATGTTTTTATGGTTCTCACTATGATTCCCTAAGTCATGTCCATCTGCTAAAATTGCCTTCACATCTTCCGGATAGCTCTCTACCCATCCTCCGGTCATAAAAAATGTCGCATGGATATTATGCGCTTTCAAAATAGCCAAGATTTCGGCTGTATCTTCATTTCCCCAAGCTGCATCGAAACTTAGCGCTACTTTCTTCTCATCCGTCTCTACGCAATAAATCGGCAGCTCCCTTCCGTTAACGCTATTATCCATCGTCGTAACGTCACCGAAGCCACTTCCTTGTATAGAAGCTTCCGTTGTGATGTCATTGTCCGCTATAGCGCCTGCTTCCTCTTCCTGAGCCAGCAATGGTTGCAGCTTATCTGTCACTTTATTATTACTTGACACATCAGTAGCACTGCATTGCAGCCCATTTAGCCGGATCCACTCTCCCGTTTGTATCTTTACCTCTTGCCCTGCCTGAGCGCTTTGCCCGCATCCTGTCAATACTGCCGCCAACAGAAGCGCTGTTATCATTTGCCTTTTCTTCATTATTTTCCTCTATTCTGCTATGTCCGGTTCCTGGCTCTATCATCCGCTTTATGTATTTCCCCGTTTTGAAGAATCAATTTCTAATGCTTCTAGCGCAAGCCCTCAAATAGATAAGCATGTGAAAAGCATCACAATGCCGATCATTGCCACCCACAAAATAATGCCGCCTGCCTTGACTAGTTTCTTCTTATCGCTTTTCTCTTCTCTGCCAATATACATTTCGGTATACATAGGTTATCATCCTTTCCATGAATTATTTTACATTTTTCATATTTCTCTCCCTATGATATTACCTTCTCCTTGCATCAAAGTTTCATCATTTTTGCATCATTTTTGCATCATTGCTCCCACTTATTTCCAACATGTGAACCGTTGCTTTTCAGGCCATCTTTGGCAACGTCATCCTATTTCTTCTCTTCTCCGTTCTCCTTTTCCCACTCGCTAGGGGACATGCCCGTATAGCGCCGGAAGACCTTTGCAAAATAATACGCATTCTCAAAGCCAAGCCGGTATGAAATCTCACTGATGAGATATTTCCTCTCCCGGATTAGCTGGCAGGCTCTTTCTACCTTGACCTGATTGATAAAACTGATAAAGCTCTGATTGTACTGTTTCTTAAAAAGCGTTGACAGATATCCTGCTGAAATGCTGACCTCATTTGCCACTTCCTGTAAGCTGATGTGCTCTTCCACATGGTCATACACATACTGCCTTGCCTTTTCCACCGGAAGCGATTTATAGGAGGACTGTTCCCAGAGCAAATCTGTCAACGTTTCTTTCAGCCTCTCTATCCATAGGATTACCTGCTCTCTTGTCATAAATGCTTTAATCTCCGAATAACCCCCGGTTGTGAGATCGCCCAGTCCCTGTACCTTTGCAGCCGCCCTATGCAGCTCATTGCATAGCCACACTGCCTGGCTCTTTTGATGGATTGTAGCCAAGATACGCTCAATCGCTCTGTCCAGCAGCAGCATACAGCCAGTAAGATTACGGCTGTTTAGCTCCGCTTCCAGTTGAGAACCGATCCCTGTCAATCCTAAAGGCTCAAACGCCGCATGGAGAGAATCGTCCCCGGATTCTTTGCGGCAAATCCCGGTATTCCCGGTCAGATAGAAGTATTCTACACAGTAGAAATAAGCCTCTCTACAGGCGGAAAGCTGACCGGCGCCGTTAAAACAGGGCGTGGCACAGACCGCAGGCATGATCTGCGTGATATTTTCGGATGCGCTTTCCAGTTTAGACGCCAGGATGTTTATATGCCGCTCCCAATCTCCCTTAGTCCCCCAGACAAAAATAGTCAGGCAGTCATTCTGCCCGGTCGGTATATAAAGATATTTTGTATCAAAAAGATTATCCGCAAGATGTGTCGTAAGCTCCTTTTCCCATGCCGTCAGGCTGCTCTTCGCCTCATAGGTCAGTCCTCTACAGCCGGGAAGCGAGCCATAATTAAAAGGAATATAAATAATCCCATAGCTGTCTAACATTTTATTCTCTAACAGTACTTTCTCTATCACTTCTAATGTGGAAGCATCTGTCGAAAACAACAGTTCCAGACAAGATGCCTGAAGAAGCTCTTTATGCTTCTTCATCTCCAGATAAGAAAGTTTCTCTGCCTGTACAAACTTGTTCCTGGTGTCATATTCTTTCTTTGCTTTTGCCAGGCTCTCTTCTAGCAGCTCTGCCGTTAATTGGTTCTTTACTAAATAATCCACTGCACGGTAGCGAATCGCATTTTTAGCAAGCACAAACTCCTGCAAATTAGTGAGCATCAGAAAAACAACCGAAGGGAACTCATCATTGACAATCTGAAGCAGGCTAATCCCATCCATTACGGGCATGCTAATGTCGCACAATACGATATCAGGCAGGCATTGCCTGATTTTCTCCAGGGCATCTTTCCCATTACGCGCTGTATCCATAATCGTACAGCCATTCTTCTCCCAGTCAACCAGAAACTTAATCCCTGATAGGATAATAGGCTCATCATCTACGATCAGAATCTTGTACATTAACCTTTTCCTCCTTCGGAATGTGAATCGTAACACGTGTGAACTCTCCCGGGGAACTTTCATATGTCAGGCCATAAGCATCTCCATAATTGAGCTTTAATCGAGCATCCACATTAGAGACGCCAATGCCGCTTAATGCATTCTTATTCGTATTAAAAGAGGATGCAGCGAGCATTTCCAGCTCGCTTTCTGTCATGCCTACGCCATTGTCCTCAATCGCAATATAGAGATCTTCTCCCTCTCTCCTTGCGCTGATCTCAATTTCCCCGAACTGTTTCATAGGCTCAATCCCATGTAAAATGGCATTTTCCACAATCGGCTGTAGTGTAAACTTGATGATCAGGCAATCCAAAAGCTCCTCCGGGACTTGACAAATATAATCAAAGATTTCGACATACCGCACCTGTTGGATATGGATATAATCTCCCACCAGTCCAAGTTCCTCCCTGAGCGTAACCTTATCCCCCACTCCCTTGGCAATATTGCGCAATAAATGCTCTAGCGCGTGGGTGGTCTGCGCGATATTCCTGCTTCCCTGTATCGTCGCCATCCAACGGATAGAATCCAGCGTATTGTAAAGAAAGTGCGGGTTAATCTGGCTCTGTAACAAAGATATCTCAATGTTCTTCTGCTGTTCATACATTTCCGCCTGCTGCCGCAGCAATTGTCCGATATGATCCGCCATATGGTTCACTGCCCTGCCAATCTCGCCAATTTCATCAGAAGACATTTCTATCTCCGGGTTTTTAGAGAAATCACTGGTTTCTGACAACTTGCGTATATGCCCGTTTAAGACTTTGATCGGTTTTGTAATATGGCTTGTCAAAAGCCTGGATACCAGAATACTGGCGGTAATCGTCGTAACGAGCAAAATAAGCAGGATATAGAAAATATATAGATTATCCCCCGCAGTAACCGTCACGTCCGTCAAGCTGCCTACCCATATGCCAAACCGGGATATGGAACGGCTGCTGAGCAGATAAACATGCTTATTAAAATGTATTTTGCTGCCGGACGGCTTTTCCAGCTCCTCTATGAGATTAGAAATCCCCTCTGCGCTTACGGGGAAGGAAGCCAGAAACCGGCTATAAGTTTCATTCGTAATAAATATCTCTCTCAGGTTTTCATAAGGAAGAAGCTGATCCTTCAAAACGTTCTCATCCAGTTCTACATACAAATACCCGCCAGGTATCGTAGATAAAGGCGCCAGGAATGAGAGCCCGTCCTTTTCCCCGGGGCTAAGCAGGGAATATCCGCAATAGAGCGGAGCCAGCGAAATCTTATCCTTATCAGCTTCCAGATACTCTTTGAGGAAATACCATTCCCCATCTGTCCATGCAACGCTCCCTACCGGAGAAGCAATTTGAATCTGATCCAGATTAAGGACAGCTATCCGCCGTAAATATTCATACAGTGGCGTCGAGGACGCAAAGTTATCCAGCTCTAACTGCGCATCCAGACATTTTTTGCGGATCGTACTAGAGCTCATATCCTTGCAGCGCAAAGCCTCCACAATGCTCTGGGAAACGGAACAAAGGCCGGAAAGCTTCTGTAGCTCTTGGATGTCACTTTCCAACTGGTTTGCAATAACCGCCAAATATTGCTCGTTTACCTGCATTGCCTTCTGTGTAAGCCGGGAACTAAAAAGAGTAGACGCTGTAAAAATGCCAAAGGAAGAAAACAGGATAATACAAATTGACATAGAAGCAAGTATTTTTATGGTAATACTGTCTTTTATCTTCATCAATGAATATCTCCATGTCTCAGATCAATTTAATTGTTCGATTCTTTCTAAAGAGTATACCACATTTAAAAAGAGATTTCCGCAAAGAAACTCTTTTGTCTAAAAAAGTATTACTTTCAAAAAAAGTATTATTCTTTTTCTATTCTTTTCTATAATTCAAAAAAAGTATTCAAACAGATTGGAATTGTCAGTTTCAAAAAAAATGAAATAATAATATAATTATCTCGTCAGCGGAAATCATCTACTGTTGGGCCCTCAGTAATCGCTTCCGGACGAGAGGAACATGAAAAAGTGAAAGGAGTCATAGCGACTATGAAAAACAGAATATGCAGAAAATTTTTAGCGTCAGCTCTGGCATTGACATTAGTAGGAAGCATGCTTGCAGGCTGCGGGAACAAACCGGCTGAAAATGTAAATAATACAGAATCTTCCACCACAGAGGCAAACACGTCCACCGAAGAAGCTAACACCGCCCAGACGGATAATGCTTCAGACAAAGAAGAGCCTGCTGCACCAGAAGCAGATACCTCTGCCGAAGAAGTGACTTTGAAAATTGCGACATGGGATGCTACAACAATTGCGACTACCGCTCCTCTTATTGAAGCTTTTGAAGCAGCTCATCCCAACATTAAAGTGGAGCTGATTGATATTGCCTCTGCGGATTATACACAGAAACTGACCGTTATGTTAAACGGCGGCAATGATCTGGATGTTGTATGGATCAAAGATGCAGATACTACCCCTTCCATCGCTGCCAGGGGACAGCTTGAAGACCTGACGCCTTACATCGAAAGAGATGGCATTGACCTAGATGCATACAACGGCGTTGCCTCAAGGCTGAACATAGGCGGTAAACAAGTTGCCCTTCCTATTTCTACCGGATTCTATCTCTTATACTACAATAAGGACATTTTCGATGAAGCAAATGTACCTTATCCTTCCAATGATATGACATGGGCAGAATTCGAGGAACTGGCAGCAAAAGTAACCAGTGGCGAAGGCAATGATAAGAAATATGGCGCCCTGCTTCACACATGGCAGGCATGTGTCCAAAACTGGGGCGTACAAGATGGCGAGCATACTATTCTCGATACAGATTACACATTCTTCAAGCCTTATTATGAAATGGCTCTGCGCATGCAGGACGCAGGAACGATTATGGACTTTTCCACTTTAAAGACAGGAAACATCCACTACTCTAGTCCCTTCCAGCAAGGCCAGGTAGCAATGATGCCGATGGGAACTTGGTTTATGGCTACTATGATCAGTAAAATAAACGCTGGGGAATGTTCTGTAAACTGGGGAATCGCTACTCTTCCTCATGCAGATAACTTAGAGGCCGGATATACGGTTGGCTCCACAACTCCTCTTGGGATTAATGCAAATTCTAGCAACAAAGAAGCAGCATGGGAATTCATAAAATTCGCCTGTGGAGAAGAAGGCGCTAAGATTTATTCAGAAAACGGTGACATTCCTGCTATGAAAGATGACAGCATTCTCGCAGTGATCGCAGGGTTAGATGGTATGCCTGAAGGCGCGGCAGAAGCTCTTGTCACCAAAAATATTGCTTTAGACCGTCCGTTGGATGAAAAATCCGCTGAAGTAAACCAGATGTTAGGGGAAGAGCACTCCTTAATCATGATCGGAGAACTTTCCATTGACGATGGACTTGCTGAAATGGCAGAAAGAAGCAAAGAAATACAGGGTAAATAAAACTGTTTAAGCAAAAGGCGGCAGAAACTATGCCGCCTTCTATAATCTACAAAGTTTTTTGAAAGGAGGCAACTGCTTTGAACATGCAAGCAAAAAGTAAAAAACAAATCTCCCTGAGCAGGAGAAATACACTGGTAGGGATTTCTTTTATCCTTCCCAATTTCATCGGTTTTTTCATTTTTGTCCTGATCCCGGTCATTTTCTCACTTGCCCTTAGCGTAACGGAGTGGGACGGATTTAATGCTATGAAATTCGTAGGATTTGACAACTTCGTTGCCATTTTTAAAGATAGAGTATTCAAAGGTTCCATCGGTAAAACGGCTTACTTTAGTATTTTCACCGTATTCTTCTCCATGTGTGCCTCCCTGGGCCTTGCAGTCCTTCTCAACCAGAAATTAAAGGGAAAAGCGATATTCCGGTGTGCTATCTTCTTCCCTTACGTAGCCTCTAATGTGGCAGTTGCGGTCGTATGGAATTTCCTATTCCGGGATATCGGCCCTATCAACAACTTCCTAAGAAGCATTGGCATTGCCAACCCGCCCGGATGGACTGCCAGCACCGACTGGGTCATCCCAGCTTTAATCATCGTTAACATATGGAAAAACATGGGCTATTTCATGATCGTATACCTTGCCGCCCTACAAGACATTCCCAGCTCGCTTTATGAAGCTGCCCAAATTGATGGCGCCAATAGCCTCCAGCGTTTTAAAAGCATCACGCTGCCCATGCTGACGCCAAGTACCTTCTTTGTCGTGATGATGCTGACCATCAATTCCTTTAAAGTCTTCGACTTAGTCTACCTGATGACAGAAGGCGGCCCAGGTACTGCATCGACCATGATGAGCCAGTATATTTATAACCAAGCATTCATCTCCTGGAGTTATGGGCGCTCTTCCGCCGCCGCTATGGTTCTATTCCTGATCGTGGCTGCGCTCACCGCTTTCCAATTCCGCATGGAGAAAAAATGGGTCAGCTATATGTAAGGAACAGGAGGAAACAGATAAGTGAAAACAAAAACTTTACCATATAAAACTATTATGTATGTGATTCTGGCTCTTTTGACTGCCCTGACGCTCATGCCTCTTCTGTGGATGTTGAGCGCATCCATTAAAACAGACAGCGAAGTGTTCAGCTTGGTCTTCCACTGGTTCCCGAAAAATCCCCAGATCAAAAATTACACGAAGATCTGGGAAAAAATCCCTTTGGCAAGATTTGTTTTTAACAGTGTCAAACTAACTGTGATCATCACTGCCATACAAGTGCTAACATCCAGTTTTGCTGCCTATGGCTTCTCAAAATGTAAGTTCAAAGGCAGAGACATGCTATTCCTACTATATGTAGCCACCATCGCCATTCCCTGGCAGGTTTACATGCTCCCGCAGTACAGTATGATGAACAAGCTTCACCTGGTGGACAGCCACTTAGGCTACATACTGATGCAGAGTTTTACCGCTTTTGGCGTTTTCCTGATGCGCCAGTTCTTCATGTCCCTTCCTAACGAGCTTCTAGAAGCCGGACGGATTGACGGCCTGAGCGAATATGGCAACTATTTTCAGATCGCGCTGCCCCTTGCAAAGCCTAGCATTGCCACACTGACCATTTTCAGCTTCGTGACCATCTGGAATGACTATATGGGGCCTATGATTTATTTTAACACCACGGAAAATAAGACGATACAACTGGGCATCAAAATGTTCATCGCCCAGTACTCCGCTGAATACGGCCTTGTCATGGCCGCCAGCGTGCTGTCTTTAATCCCTGTTCTGATCATCTTCCTTGCAGGACAGAAATTCTTCGTCCAAGGAGTTGCCAGCAGTGGCATCAAAGGATGATCTACCGGCAATAAAACAGGAGCAAATCTGTTTCTCTCATTCAGGTTTGCTCCTGCTCTGTGTAGAAAACCAAAGCAATTTTGAAACTACCTCTCTATAGCCAGAGTCTAGACAAAATGAACAAATAAGGGAGGAGCCGCTAATCAAATTAATTCTCTTCACCAAAAAGATCTCTTATTTCTGCCTCGGTCATATAACCCACGCTTTCAATTTCACCATCATCAGTCCTCGAGACTTTAACGTTGACGATACCGCGCGGATCCATATTGAGCGTATAGAACTTCCCTTCTTCGTGGACATCCAGGAAGACATTGACAAGCTGTTCCTTATAATAATAAGTCTTTCCATCGCTGACAATGCCATATGCCTTATATTCTTCCAATTGCTGCGCCGATACCGCCGCTTTCCTATCATCCCATTCATCATTTCGTTCCAGTTTATCATATAACACAGCCTGAAACGCTATCTGTTCCTCTTTAAGCGCTTTATCTAACCATCTTTCCAAGGTCTTCTCACTCATGTGGTCAGCCAATACAGAGAAAAATCCGGTTTCGCCATCTGCATAGGCTTTCTTTGCAAGCCTTTGGATCTCTGTAGCGTCTGTTTCCAGATCATCAATACACACTGAAAGAAAAGCAATTTCTCCATCCGCATAAATCCGATCAAGCCATTCTCCTTGCGCTTCCTCATCCAAATCAGAAAATGCAGCAGCAAAAAGCAACATGCTATCTGCCTCGTAAAATTTTTCCGCCATCTCTACAGAAATCTCTTTCTCCTCGCTTTCCATTACCGGATCGCTTCTTTTTCCTTCCGTAATATCTTCATGCGCTGCCACAGTGACCGGATATACTCCCAGAAAAGCAGCTCCAAAGAAGATGCCAAGTGTCAAGGCACCTGTTACAATCATTGTCGTTTTAGATCTTTCTTTCCATTGCATAATCGCACCTAGCCTTTCTTTCAATAATTGCTTATTCCCGTTTAATGGCTGCATACATAATTTTTCTTTATATTTCCCAATCGCTGCCATCGCGTCTAACAAAACCTCTCCGTAGTCCGGGGCATTGTCATGCCCTACCTTTATCAGGACTGCTTCATCGCAGGAAAACTCACATGCTTTGGTAATCTCCCGGCTCATCAAATATACAAGAGGATTATACCAATGCAGGCAGAGCGCAAACTGTACCAGCCATTTATACCATATGTCCCATCTTTTATAATGCATCAGTTCATGTAGCATGATATAATAAAATTCTTTCTCTGAGATATTCACGCTTGGCAACACAATGCATGGATGCCTAATGCCAATTAGCATTGGGGACGCTATCAACGGATTAACGCTAATCTCTATCGGCCTCTTCACGCCCACCTGCTTCTCCATCTCAGCAAGCCTGTCTAGAATCCCGGTATCGGCAACAGCCGTCGCGCCAGCATTGACATACCGTATGAAACTCTGGTAAGCCGTTATCTTTCGCATCAACATGCCAAGCGCGATCAACAGCCAAATGAACCAAGTATATTCTCTCAGTAAGGAAAAAATATCCTGACAAGCCGTATCTGCTAATGTAGTCTCCGTAAACGCCCCCTCTTTCTGATCATCTGTCTCCTGGCTTACAACAGGCGCGCCAAAATGAACACGATCCGGGACATTATCTGGCGTATGCTGTATTCTTTCCACTGTCTGTCGGACACTGTCCATGACATTTATTTCTGGTGCAAAAGGCAATAATAATCTCACAATGACAATCAACCATATATAATACTGCCATTGCCTGCTGACCTTATCCTTCAAAAAACGCTTTCCTGTCAGCAAAGCCAGAATAAGCAAGGACGCTGACGCTGACATTGACAATACTATTTTCATAGCTACGTTCATTCTTTCTCCCGCCCCTTCTCCAATATTTGCCGCAATTCCTCATACTCCCCTTCCGCTAACAAATCTCCCATGATCAGATTGGAAACCAGGCCTTTTACATTCCCTTCATAGATTTTATCTAAAAAGTTCTTCGTCTGTGCCGTCTGATATTCGGTTTCCGAGACAAGCGGCGTATATTCATTGCAACGTCCCATTTTCTTCGCTTTCAAATATCCTTTGTTCACAAGCCGGTTCAATAACGTAATGAGCGTATTCTTCTGCCACGGTTTCCCCCGGGCTGATAGCTCATCCGTTAGATAGGCGAAAAATGTCGGCTCCCCACCATTTGCCCAGACTACTTTCATAATTTCAAGTTCGGCGTCTGATATTTGTTGTACCATATGCATTCCCTCCTATATGTATGACACGGTGTTGTACTTAAAGAATAACACCGCGTCATACAATTGTCAATCCTAATTCTATCAAAGCAAACAAAACGAACGCCAATGACAATCCGCGATTCATTTGCGCCAAAAAAGGGCATCCACCTCATAAAGGTGAAATGCCCTTTGACAGATTTTTATGCAATTTCCTATGCACCAGCAATCATATGCAGTGCATCCGCCTCCAATGCTTAATGATGGAATAAGCGGATTCCCGTAAAGCACATTACCATGTCGTACTTATCGCAAGTCTCAATCACATTATCATCCCTGACGGAGCCGCCCGGCTGCGCCACATATTTCACGCCGCTCTTATAAGCGCGCTCAATATTGTCCCCGAATGGGAAAAAGGCATCAGAGCCAAGCGCAACGTCACTCATGCCGTCTAACCATGCGCGTTTCTCTTCCCGCGTAAACCGCTCCGGCTTTACTTTGAAAATTTTCTCCCATGCGCCGTCCGCCAAAACGTCCATATCGTCTTCGCCGATATATAGATCGATGGCATTGTCCCTATCGGCACGCCCAATCCCGTCTATGAACTGTAGGCCTAACACTTTCGGTGACTGGCGAAGGAACCAGTTATCCGCTTTCGACCCGGCAAGCCTTGTACAATGGATCCTGGACTGCTGTCCTGCGCCGATGCCGATTGCCTGCCCACCTTTTACATAGCAGACGGAGTTGGACTGCGTATATTTTAATGTGATCATGGCAATTGCCAGGTCAATCTGCGCCTGCTTAGGCAATTCTTTGTTTTCCGTCACGATTTCGGCAAAGAATCCGTCATCAATCTTTAGCTCATTCCTGCCCTGTTCAAAGCTGATGCCATATACTTGTTTGGTCTCAATTGGCGCGGGCACATAAGATGCGTCAATCTCGATGACATTATAATTGCCCTTTTTCTTAGCCTGTAAGATCTCTAATGCTTCCGGCTCATAACCGGGCGCGATCACGCCGTCGGAAACCTCTCTTTTGATGATTTTGGCTGTCGCTACATCACATACATCGGACAGAGAAATGAAATCCCCGAAGGAAGACATTCTATCCGCTCCGCGCGCCCTTGCATAGGCATTCGCAAGCGGCGTGAATTCCATGTCCAGGTCATCCACCCAATAAATCTTCTTCTCCACTTCTGAAAGCGGCAGCCCAACCGCTGCCCCCGCAGGAGATACATGTTTAAAAGAAGCGGCAGCCGCTAGCCCGGTCGCTGCCTTTAACTCTTTGACTAGCTGCCATCCGTTAAACGCATCCAGGAAATTAATATATCCTGGCTTGCCATTCAATACTTTGATCGGCAGCTCGCTGCCATCTTCCATATAGATCCTGGACGGCTTCTGATTCGGGTTACAACCATATTTTAATTCCAATTCTTTCATTTTCACTTACATTCCTTTCCCAGCCTGCGATATTGGTAACTGCAAGGCACAATATCCGCAAAATGAACAAGCTTATCTATCTATGAATATTCCTATTTCATTTCTTTAGTGCTTATTGACAATACGTGACTCGTACATTCCGCTCGCAATCTCAATATACCTGACAAATAAAGAAACTTTATTCTCTTCATTCAGATGATTCCATATCATCTGTGTAAAGGTATCAATATTTCCCTCGATCCCAACCAAAACCGGCTCTCCTTCAAAGCTTGGCAACGGGTTGCCGTCTCCGATATACGTATGGATAAAATGTCCTTCTCCTGCCAGCGGATTCTCATATGCGAAAGTATAACGGTTACAAGCCTCCGGGTTACCGTTGCTGCTCTTTAAAATAGACATTGCATAGTTATAACTGCCATTCTCGATGTGCATGATCCCGGAAATCCTGGGCGTATAATTAGGCGCATCCGGCTCAAATGTCCTCGTCCTAAGCGCCTGCTCAAACGTCTGCTGTCTGTCCATCAGCTCATAAATCGTGTCCGTCTGGTCTCCGTTGGTGACAATCGTCTTATTGCCCAATACTTTGACCGGCGCATAAATGACAAGGCTTGGATCCTGCAATTTATCAGGGTCAAATGCCTGTGTCCTGATCCCTTCGCCATCCGTAACGAAAATACGGTTCCTGCTGTTCTCACTCCTGCCCATGATAAAATAGGCGGCAACCGCATATCTTCCGTCAGCGGATTTGCCAAGGACAATTCCCCTGCCAGGGTAGGTATTGGTAGATAGCTCTTTTTCAAGTGATGTTTGTTTCATGTATGATGGTTCCTCCATTCTAATTGCATTACTATTCGGAAAGCATGCTGATACAAGCGGGAACATTCCGTTCCCGCTTGGCTTGCTATTCTTCCACGCTGTAGTTGGGTGCTTCTTTGGTAATATGGATATCATGCGGATGGCTTTCTCTAAGGGCAGCCGCAGAAATTTTGATGAATTTTCCGTTCTGTTTTAATTCTTCTATTGTCTTCGTACCACAATAACCCATACCGGAACGGATACCGCCGATCAACTGGAATACGGTATCTTCTACGGTTCCCTTATAGGCAACACGCCCTTCTACGCCTTCGGGCACCAGTTTCCTGGCATCAGACTGGAAATAGCGGTCTTTACTGCCGTTCTCCATTGCCGCAATAGATCCCATGCCACGGTATACTTTATATTTTCTTCCCTGATATAATTCAAATGTACCTGGGCTTTCATCGCAGCCTGCGAAAATACTGCCCATCATGCAAACGCTGCCGCCCGCCGCAATTGCTTTAGTCATATCGCCTGAATACTTGATGCCGCCGTCCGCAATAATCGGGATGCCATAATTCTTGGCAACATCATATGCATTCATAATCGCCGTGATCTGCGGTACGCCGATTCCGGCTACAACACGGGTCGTACAGATCGAGCCAGGCCCAATGCCAACCTTTACGGCGTCCACGCCGGCTTCGATCAAAGCCTTCGTGCCTTCTCCGGTAGCTACATTGCCGGCGATAACCTGCACATCCGGGTATTTTTCTTTGATCATCCTCACGCAGTGGAGCACATTTTCGGAATGCCCATGTGCAGAGTCCAATACGATAACGTCTACTTTGGCATCAATCAAAGCACTGACTCTGTCAAGCACATTGGCGGTAATGCCAACACCGGCGCCGCATAAGAGCCTGCCCTGCTCGTCCTTTGCTGAGAGAGGATATTTAATCGTCTTCTCGATATCTTTGATCGTAATAAGGCCTGTCAGATTATAATCATCGTCTACGATCGGCAATTTTTCTTTTCTTGCTTTTGCGAGTATCTGTTTTGCCTCTTCGAGCGTGATGCCCTCTTTGGCTGTAATCAACCCTTCCGATGTCATGGATTCTTTAATTTTCTTGGTAAAATCCGTTTCGAATTTCAAGTCCCGATTGGTAATGATGCCGACAAGTTTTCTGCCTTCTGTAATAGGTACGCCGGAGATCCTGAATTTTGCCATCAGGGAATCAGCATCGGCTAATGTATGCTCCGGGGTCAAAGAAAAGGGGTCTGTAATGACACCGTTTTCAGAACGTTTTACTTTATCAACTTCTTCTGCCTGTGCCTCAATCGACATATTCTTATGGATGATACCGATCCCGCCCTGCCTTGCCATTGCGATTGCCATCCTATGTTCAGTCACCGTGTCCATGCCGGCGCTCATCATAGGAATATTCAGTTTAATTTTCTTTGTTAGCCACGTTGTTAAGTCTACCTGATTGGGAATCACCTGTGAATAGCTCGGTACAAGGAGCACATCATCGAATGTAATGCCTTCGCCAATAATCTGACCCATTTTCTCTCCTCCTAATTGTAATCATTATTGTTTGTATAAATAGATTTGTATATAAAAGTACTGCCAGTCCTAAAACTGACAGTATACTTTTCCCGTTAATCGGTGAATACTTTACGCGGCGCAACCATCTGGATCGCCTTCACCATTTCCGCGCTCGGCTCCCAGATCACTTTCTGATTACCCTCATAAACCATCATGTACTTTTTCCCATCTTCGTCCGTGCCGGAACTATAGTCTACCGACTTCAGCTCACGGTTCCTGAAAGCGTCAAGGTGATAAGACTTCACCGGCGCTAAAATCTCCATTCTCCCGATATCATAGGTAACGACTTTCTTCCTCTTGCTCTTAGCAAGCACTTTATCAATTTTAATTTCCTTATCCAGATATAAATATTCATATTCAATATCCGCATTCATATAGACAAAGTAAGACGCCACGCCCAATACAATAGCGGCAATCAGCGAACGGATATCCATAAGCCCTACGATAAAGCAGCAAACCGTCAACATAATGAGCAGCGTTCTCAGCAAACGTATCACAAAAGATGATTTCCTTGCGACAAGACATTCCACATAAGTTTCACTTACCATATTTTATCCTCCATCTGCACTGCACATTTGTATATATGAGAGTATCATATAACAATTTGAAAAAAGTTGCAAGAATTCTTTATTCTTTTTTTAGAAAGATTATATCCCATCTTCATTGACATCATTTCCCTAAATAAGTATGATAATAGCGTACTATTGAGAACGTACTAACAGAGAACGTACTAACAGAGAACGCACTTAAATAGAACATAGTAATAGCGAACATATTAAACAAATTAAAGGAAATAGATAATAAGCATCTATACAGAAGGAGAAAAACTTATGTCATCTCATAACTCACTATACGGAGAAATCAGGGAGCAGCAACGAAAGACCAAGGATATGAGCCTAAAAGGCAAATTATCCTATTTCTGGGATTATTATAAAATACACACATTTGTTGTCCTGGCCCTTATCGCCATGACAGCGCTTTTCATCCAGCAATACCGTGCTAACAAAGACTTTGCTTTCTATGCTGTCCTTTTGAATGCAAACCCCGCTCTTATTGACAGTGAGGCATTCAGTAACGAATTTGCGGAATATGCAGAGATTGATACGGAAGAATACCGCGCTTATATTGATCCTTCTTTTACGTATTCGACTACGGACTTTTCCCAATATTCCATGGCCAGTATGGAGAAACTGGTCGTTATGATACAGGCCGGGGAAATAGACGTCATCGTGGCGGATACTGCCGCTTTCGAGCCCCAGGCTCAGAATGAGCATTTTCTCAACTTAGAAACCGTGCTGCCCCATGATGTATTAGATAAATATAAAGACCAATTATATTATACGGATGCTGCCACGTTTGATCTTGACGACAGCCTCTCTTCCGAAGAAACGGATCTTTCCGCGCTTACCATCGACCACCGCGATCCTGCCACCATGCAGCAGCCGGTCCCCGTAGGCATATGTCTTCCCAAAGGGAATAAGCTCATAGAAACCGGCTGCTATGATTATCTGGCTCAGAATGGGACAACTTATCAGGGATATCCGTCGGAAGCAATCTTAGGCATCCCTGCAACCTCCAAGCATATTGATGCCATTGTCAAATTCTTAGAATTTACTAAATAAGCTCATTCATGCCACTTATGGGACAATCTGACAAGGAGCAGCATTCTATATTAGGATAGAAACTCTTTGAGGATCTGGTTCACCATAGCAGGCTCCGCTTTGCCTTTCATGGCTTTCATTGTCTGCCCGACTAAGAAACCAAGCGCTTTCTCTTTGCCGTTCTTATAGTCTTCCACCGACTGCGGGTTGCCTGCTATGACTTCTTCAATTGCCTTTTTCAGCGCGCCCGCATCATTGACTGTTCTCAATCCATGCTCTTCTACATACTGTTCCGGCTCTATATCCTGATCAAACATGACCTCAAATACTTCTTTTGCAACATTGCCATTAATCGCCTTGCTATCCGTAAGCGCAATGAGCTTCGCCAGGTTCTGTGGGGAAAAATGCAAATCCTGCGCATCTATCTCTTTCTCTTTCATAAGGCGCATCGTCTCGCCCATGAGCCAGTTTGAGACTTTTTTGGGCTGATGGCAGATGGCGACCGTCTCCTCGAATAAATCCGCCATACGCTTTGCACTCGTGATAATATCAATATCATAATCGGGAATCCCGTATTCTTCCCGGTATCGCGCCATTTTCTCTGTCCTAAACTCCGGTTGCTTTGCCCGGATTTTAGCAAGCATCTCATCGCTTACCACAATCGGCGCCAAATCCGGATCGGGGAAATAGCGGTAATCTTGCGCATCCTCTTTGCTGCGCATCGCATAAGATATCCCTTTGGCATCGTCCCACCTTCTTGTCTCCTGAATGATGGCCTCTCCCGCTTCGATCAGATCAATCTGACGCTCCCTCTCTCCTTCTATCGCCCTTGTGATCGCTTTGAAAGAATTAAGGTTCTTCATTTCTGTTCTAGTGCCAAAAGCCTTTTGCCCAACCTCCCTGACGGAAAGGTTCACATCCGCGCGCATAGAACCCTCCTGCAATTTACAATCGGATGCCCCAAGATACTGGATGAGCAAGCGAAGCTTCTCCAGATATGCGATCACTTCTTTCGCATCCCGCATATCCGGCTCGGAAACGATTTCAATCAATGGCACGCCCGAACGGTTATAATCCACCAGAGAGCATTCGTCCCACTCATCATGGATCAGTTTCCCGGCGTCTTCTTCCATATGGATCTCGTGGATTCCCACAGTTTTCCTGCCACCCTCTTGTGTCTCAATTTCTATGCCCCCATTTCTGCAAATCGGCAGATAGAGTTGGGAAATCTGATAGTTCTGCGGATTATCAGGATAAAAATAATTTTTCCTGTCAAACTTCCCATACCTTGTAATGTCACATCCGGTCGCTAACCCGACTGCAATGGCATATTCTAACACCTGTTTGTTCAATACCGGAAGAGTCCCCGGCATCCCGGTACAGACAGGGCATGTATGCGTATTGGGCGCACCGCCAAATGCTGTTGAGCAGCCGCAGAAAATCTTCGTCTTCGTAGCAAGCTCCACATGCACTTCCAAACCAATGACAGTCTCGTATTCTTTTATCATAGCCATTATCATTCCTTTCTTGATTCCCGCAAGCAATGAGCCAAATAGCCGCACTGCAAAAGGCGCTTTATCAAATAATTGCCGCCTCCCGGCAGGCCTTCTCATACGTATATGCCGTTTGAAGCAGCTTCTTCTCCTGGAAGCAATCTCCGATGAGCTGTAAGCCAATCGGCAGCCCCGCTTTATCTATTCCACACGGAACACTGATCGCTGGCAGTCCTGCTAAATTAACGGCTATCGTATAAATATCCCCCAGATACATCTTAAGCGGATCAGCAAGGCTCTCCCCAAGTTTCGGCGCCGTCGTCGGCGCTGTCGGCCCTAAAATCACATCATACTTCATAAAAGCATCGTTAAACGCCTTTTTGATCAACGCCTTTACCTTCAATGCCTTTAAATAATAGGCATCATAGTAACCGGAGCTTAATACGAAGGAACCTAACATAATACGGCGTTTCACCTCTTCGCCAAACCCTTCCGAACGTGACTTTTTGTACATATGATGAAGCCCTTTATAATCTGTCGCCCGGTATCCATATTTAATGCCGTCGAAACGCTCTAAATTAGAACTGGCCTCGGCTGCCGCAATCGTATAATAGGTGGGGATAGCATATTCCACCAGGCTTAAATCAAAATGTTCCACAATAGCTCCCTTTTCTTCTAATGCTTTTGCTGCCTGCAGTACCGCAGCTTTTACTTCCCCATCCAATCCCTCTTTGAAATAATCATCCGGAATGCCAATCCGCAGCCCTTTCACATCCGCAATCAATGCAGACGTGAAATCAGTATCCTGTCTCCGCATAGAAGTGGAGTCTTTTGTATCATAGGAAGCGATGCTCTCTAATACTGCCGCACAGTCTGCCACGTCTTTGGTAAGCGGCCCAATCTGATCCAAAGAAGAGCCATAGGCAATCAGCCCATATCTTGATACCGTGCCATAAGTAGGCTTCATGCCAACGACGCCGCAAAAAGACGCAGGCTGCCTGATGGAGCCGCCGGTATCGGAACCGAGCGCATAATAGCATTCCCCTGCCGCTACCGCCGCCGCGGAGCCTCCTGAAGAACCACCCGGCACACGCGCCGGATCCCAGGGGTTCCTCGTCACGCCGAATGCGGAAGTCTCTGTCGTAGAACCCATTGCAAACTCATCCATATTCGTTTTCCCAAGGATGATAGCGCCATTTCTTAGCAAATTACAGATCGCCTGCGCAGAATAAGCCGGCACGAAGTTCCCAAGGATTTTGGAAGCGCAAGTCGTCAGCATCCCTTTCGTACAAATGTTATCTTTGATTGCCACCGGCACGCCCGCGAGCGGTGCGCTTATCTCACCCGCCTCGATTTTCGCCTGCACATCCTTAGCCCGTTCCAGTGCGCCTTCTCTATCAAGCGTCACATAGCAATGGTACAGCTCTTCTTTCTCTTCGATTCTTGCAATCGTCTCCCGTACCGCATCCACTGCCGTTGTCTTTCCTTCTTTGATTGCTACGGCAAGCTCTACCGCCGTCATATCTTGTATCCTCATCAGCCCATACCTATGCCTTTCTTTCAGTCTGCTTACCCCATCCGTCCATTTTCCCATCCGTCTTTCCCGCCAAAATCCCGTACCAATGAGAGGACAAATCTCCACTTAGCTCTTTAAAAAGTCTTCGGCACTACGAACATACCGTCTTTTTGCTCCGGCGCATTTGCCAGAAACTCTTCCCTTGTGTCAGAGTTTACAATACTATCTTCCCGGAACACATTCTGCACCGGGAATACATGCGACATTGGCTCTATCCCCTCCGTGTCCAGTTCGCCAAGCTTGTCAATATAATCCAGCATCCTGCCCATGTCTTTCTTCGCCTGTTCCTGCTCTTCTTTTGAAAGCTCTAGTTTCGCCAGAATGCCGACATATTCAATTGTTTCATCCGTAATCACATTTGCCATGCTCTTCTTCATTCCTTTCCACTCTTCTCCGTTCTTTCTCTGATCCTACTAGTTAATTGCGAAACTCCAATTTCCCAAAACCTAATTATGCAATATAGACAAGATCACGAAAGCCTACCTAATCTTAATGTGCGCATCCCGAAGCTGCTGCTCTGTGACGTCATTTGGCGCGCCGCACATGAAATCCTGCGCCGTCCCGCTCATCGGGAAGGCAATGACCTCCCTGATGTTCTCTTCCCCCCGTAATAACATCAGCATCCGGTCAATGCCCGGCGCCATGCCTGCATGCGGCGGGGCGCCAAACTGAAAGGCATTGTAAAGCGCTCCGAACTTCTTCTGCAACGTTTCCTCATCATACCCTGCAATTGCAAAGGCTTTCACCATAATCTCCATATCATGGTTACGGACCGCACCGGAAGAAAGCTCTACGCCATTGCATACAATATCATACTGATAAGCAAGAATATCCAGCGCATCCTTGGTCTTAAGCGCCTCTAAACCGCCCTGTGGCATTGAAAAGGGATTGTGCTTAAATCCGATCTGCTTGGTATCCTCATCTATCTCAAACATTGGGAAATCATTTACATAGCAGAAACGGTATGCATCTTTCTCTATCAAATCCAGCTTCTCTCCCAGTTCCGTCCGTAACTGGCCTGCATAGTAGGCAGCTCTCTCTTCCCTGTCTGCAATGAAGAAAATCGTATCTCCGGCAGAAAGCCCTGCCAGCATAGCAAGCTCTTTTTTCAATGTCTCCGGGATGAACTTATCGATCGGGCCTTTATAAGCCAGGCCTTCGTCTACTTCCAGGTATCCTAATCCTCCCATGCCCATACCGGTCGCAAATTTCAGCAGCTTCTCATGGAAGCCTTTCGACATTTCTGCATGCACTTTAATCGCCCGAACTGTCCTGCTATGGAAGGGTTTGAACGCACATCTTTGAAAATACTCTGTCAAATCTATAATCCGTAATGGGTTGCGCAAGTCAGGCTTATCCGTGCCAAACTCTACCATTGCCTGCTTATAGCTTATGACCGGATACGGCGCTTTCGTCACGGCACACCCTTTAGGCGCAAATTTCTCGAAGACAGCCGATAACACTTCTTCACCGACATGGAAAACATCTTCCTGTGTGGCAAAGCTCATTTCAAAGTCAAGCTGATAGAATTCCCCGGGCGAACGGTCCGCACGCGCATCTTCATCCCGGAAGCAAGGCGCAATCTGGAAATACTTATCAAATCCTGATACCATCAGAAGCTGCTTATATTGTTGTGGCGCTTGTGGAAGCGCATAGAATTTTCCTTTATGTTTTCTTGACGGCACGATATAATCCCTTGCGCCCTCCGGAGAAGAAGCGCATAAGATCGGCGTCTGGATTTCCAAAAATCCCATCCCGCTCATCTTTTCCCGCAGAAAGCTAATGACCTTGGAACGGAAAATCATGTTGTCTTTCACCTTTTTGTTACGCAGATCCAAATAGCGGTACTTTAGCCGCACCTCTTCCCTTATCTCTTTTGACGCCATGATCTCAAAGGGAAGCTGCTTATATACTTTGCCAAGGATTGCCACCTGATGAGCCACAAGCTCAATCGTTCCGGTCGGAATCTTCGGGTTATACGTCTCCTCATCCCTCTTCTCAACCAATCCCTCAATGGAAATACACATCTCCTTGGAGAGCCCATCCAAAAGGGAAGTGTCACGCATCACCACCTGCAAGACACCATACATATCCCGCAAGTCCACAAAAGATACGCCGCCATGGTCCCTGATGTTTTCCACCCATCCGGCTACTTTTAGCTCTCTGCCGATCTGCTCTTCCCCTAGATGCTCTAACGTAATTTCCCTGTACATGTTTCCTGTTTTCTTTTCCATCATCATCATGCCCCTTTCTGTTCTGGTTTCCGGGACTTTTTTCACCTGTGCAATCGCGTAGGGAAGTTTTCTTCCCCTACTCGCGCGCCGGGCGTCCGTCAGCTTATGCTGACACTTTTTCTTGGGACGCCCGTGTGCCGTATGCGATCGAGTAGGGAAAGCTCCTTTCCCTACTCGTGCGCCGGGCGTCCGTCAGCTTCTGCTGACATTCTTCCTTGGGACGCCCGTGTGCATAAAAAAAGTCCCGGAACACATTTTCTGTATTCCGGGACGGATAATCATACATATCCGCGGTACCACCCGCATTGACAAGCCGCCATCTCTAACAAGATGTTTTACCGCCCTGCCCACTCTGACACTTAACGCGTGCAACGTATTGCCCTAGCCTCCTTCGTTCCCCTTCAGATTGTTCGGGCAATCTGCTCCGGAGTGTTCCCAGTCTCTGCTTCCCACAAACAGCGCTCTCAGTCGGTGACGCCGTATTCCTGTCGTTTTCCACAAAGCGAGTCTCCTTCATCGCATTTGTATATATGCTTATTATATAGCACATAAATGAGAACTTTGCAACCGCCGTCTGGATTGTACTGGAAAAAATACAATATCCTCGTATTCTGTCTAAATTCTAAAATGTCGGAAATATACAAGACTTTCTTCGGAAAATATCCTACAATAAACAGGAGTTTTTAGCGCCAGCTATCGCGCCATGCTGTGGCGTTTGCGCGACAATCTCATAAGCAAACTATCATCATACAACGAAGAAAGGATGAAAAAAAATGGCAAATTTATCTGTATGCGGAACTGATTGCCGTACCTGCGGCTGCTTTGGCAATATGTGTACGGGATGCAACGAATGCGAAGGAAAGGTTTTTCACGCACCGGAAGGCACGGCATGTGCTATCTATCAATGCTCCATCCATGATAAAGAATTAAAAGGCTGCGGTGAATGTGACAAAGCACCGTGTGATATTTGGAGGAATACAAGAGACCCCAGATATTCAGATGAAGAATTTGAACAGAATATCCAAATGCGAATCCAGGCGTTAAAGTCATCCCAGAACTAGTATGGCAAGTTACTTCCGGCAATTGGAGAATGTTAGATCTATGACATTCTCCGAGTGCTTCGTCCTTCATATTTTTCATCCTTTGTCTGCTTCATTCTTCATCTTTCATCCTTTATCTGCTTCATCCTTTATGTTCTTAATCCTTCTTCCGAAATTCTTTCGACAACAGGAAAAATCCAAAAACCACACCGTTCAAGAACAAGGTTTCCAACACCATCCCCCAGTCTGCTTGTTGGTTCTCTAACACCTTCTGCGAATAATGGCCAACCATCATCCACGACAGTGAATTGTTCATAAAATGCATGATGGCGGGAACCCAGACATTATCAGTTTTCAGATACGTCCAGGCAAAGAAAATACTGAGAAAAACACAATTTATTACTTGTGCGATAACCGCTACGGGACCGCTTGGCATATAATAGAAAAAGTCTAGGAAAATATGCCACAATCCCCAAGCCACACCAAGAAGCAGAACACCGCCCTTCATACCGAACCGTTTCTGTAGAATCGGCTGTAAGTAGTATCGCCATCCGTATTCTTCTCCGAAGAACGTTACAAAAGTTAAGAAAAAGCCTATCGGCATGACAATGATATAACTCCAATTCATCGAACTTGACAATATGGTGCGCAACATTTCCATCTGGCCACTTACCGCATAGGCAACGACTGTCCGAACCAAATATAGCACGAAGAAAAGAAGTATACACAACAAAGAAGTTTTCCCACATTTCCATCTGAGACCGTAAGCCGTTCTTCGCTCTTTTCCCGCTATCAACAAAGCAATCCAGCAGAAAATGCTCCCGCCAACGGCCACTCCACCGGAGAGATCACGCCATATAGAAACCTCCATCCCATTAGGCTTTAATTCCTGCCCTGGCACCACAAGAGACAATATCGAAAACAATATCATCAACAACGTTATGAGCAAGAAACACAGATAAAACCATTTCGGAAGCAAACTATCTTCCCATTTCGTTAACAAATAAGCCAGCATCACCCCTGCCGCCGGGTATAACATCTGGGTAGCGGGAAAAATGCTCAGCTCCACCTGCATCGTGCTTCCGTACCACATTAAAATGCCCATCAGATAAGCCGCTCCATATGTCACAAGCACAAAGATCATAAGCTGCTTCTTTGTTTTGTCCGTTTCCGTCATATCAAAACCACCTTTCTTTTATGCCGCTTCCCTGCAACCGCTTTATCGGAAAGCTCTTTGTACTGACAAAATAAGGGCGCATGAAAATGCGCCCCTTAAATTACATACTGCTTGGATAAAATACTATCTATTATTGTCCGGCCCAACAAACTGTGCATCGCCAAATCCAAGAATCATCATGAAAATAGGATTTAAGAACAACAACCCGATACCGAATGCCATTTCTTTACCAAATGCCTGCGCCAGCTTAAAGCTATGCATAATCATTATGATAAAGTTCGCACATGGCACAAACACCAATAAGAACAGCCAGCCATTGCCAAATGACATCTCAAACAGGCAATAAAGATTGTAAAACGGCACAATCGCTGCCCATCCTGGCTTACCCGCCTTTACAAAAACCTTCCACATGCCAATCAGTTCGACTATTAAAAGCGCAAACACAAAAAGCATGTAAACTAGGGCAAATGCCCCTACCGCTGCTGTAGCAGCAACCTCTGATGAACTCATTTCTCTTCCTCCTCAAGAAAACTTATGTATTTATATATATCATATTTATTGTATTGGATATTCCCGAAAATAGCAAGTCAAATTATCTTTTGTATTTGTCTCTGCTATCTGGACCTCATGCCACGTCTTCTTAACTTACTCATTTCTCTGAAGCCTTCTCACCAGATAACAGAATTCATCTCTATATTCATCCGCTTTGGTATCTATGGCTTTTAGCCTGTCGATCACGGTAAGGATTGTTGCATCCCCTTTGTAATCACTGTCATTTACGACCAGGCCAAATTCTGCCACTGCCATTGCAAACTGCATATCCTGCCCCGGATCCTTAGTATATTTCGCAATGTCAGCCGGATAGGAAAGCAAGCAGCTTTCTTTTTCTCCCGGTTCTTTGTATCGGATATTGACGGTGAACCACTCCTCATCGGGCAATTCTTTTTCTTTCCCATATTTTAAAGAAGTACCGGCATAAGTTGTCTTTGTGTCCGTAGTCACGATCTCATATAAAACTGTAACCGTATGCCCTGCACCGATTTCGCCTGCATCTTTCGTATCATCCGCAAAATCCTGCTCGGCAAGCTGTCTGTTCTCATAGCCAATGAGACGATAGCCCGCTACGACTTCCGGGTTGAATTCCACCTGGAACTTAACATCGTCCGCTACAGTCACTAAAGTCGCGCCCATTTCTTCCACCAGGACCTTCTTCGCCTCTGTAACGGAATCAATATAAGCATAATTGCCATTGCCTTTATCAGCAAGCGTCTCCATTTTATTGTCTTTGATATTCCATGTCCCGAAGCCAAGTACAGACAGATAGACGCCAGAACGTTTCTTCTCACTGATCAGTTCTTCGAGTTCTTCTTCCGTCGTCAGACCAACGTTCAAATCCCCGTCCGTCGCCAGAATCACACGGTTATTACCGCCTTCAATAAAATATTTCTCTGCAATCTGATATGCCGTGATTATCCCATCGCTTCCGGCTGTAGAGCCGCCTGCCTCTAAGCTGTTTAACGCATCTACGATTTTCTTTCGCTCTGATCCGTTTGCCCCCTCTAGGACTACCCTGTCTTCCCCGGCGTATACGACAATAGAAACCGTATCTTTATCTGTCAGATTTTCTGCCAGCATAGAGAACGACTTTTGCAATAGCGGCAGCTTATCCTGTGAATCCATCGAACCGGACACATCGAGCAGGAATACAAGATTCGAATCCTTTGCTTCGGAGAAATCAATGTCCCTTGTCTTTAATCCGATCATGGCGATTTTACTGTTCTCATTCCATGGGCAATCCGCGATCTGCATCGTGACGCCAAACGGTTCACCTTTCTGCGGGCGCACATAATCATAATCAAAATAATTCAGCAACTCTTCTATTCTGACAGCGCCGTCGGGTATATCTTCCAGACGGTAGCCATCTTCTATCATTCTGCGCAGATTACTATAAGAAGCCGTATCGACGTCTGCGGAAAAAGTAGAAAGCGGATTTACATTTGCAGGCACAAAACCCATTTCCGTTATCTCACGGTATTCTTCCATGTCCGTTATGTCAGGCCCATATTCCGTCCATGGCTCACATCTTGTCTCCGGCTCATCCACATAATCATAACATCCATCCGGCCCCCAGCTATCATCATATCCGTATGCCGTGCTTTCTTCCGTAGCAGGAGCCGCATCCCATTCTGCATTGCCCTCCGCCTTCCATTCTTCTGAGGCATTCTCTGTCGCTACCATATCCGACGACCCACTCTTTGTTCCCCCTACGCTGCCGCATCCTGCCAGGGCCATCATCGCCGCCATAGCTACCGCCAGTCTCCCTGCCGTTTGTTTTCCCCAAATCATCCCTCTGCGTGTCACATTCTTCTTATCTCTTTTCTTACCCTCTCTCATAACAAGCCTCCATTCTGTCCCCTACCACATGTCTGACATTGCCCTCAGTCCATCAATGCCGCCAACATGCTTACGGTGACTCGATCATTCTTCGAATTTGCCTTATATTATAGATACGGATAAGGAAATATATTTTTATGGGTTTTTTGGAAAATTTTTATTTATCTTCTTCTTTTTCCGGCTTCCCATGCTGCCCAATCCCGATAGACGGCTTGGTTTTCCCATGATAGTCACTTCCGCAAGTGACGAAGATCTTTTTCTCCTGCGCAACCTGATCATAATATCCCGCCTGTGCCGGACTATGGTAACTGCTATACGCTTCTATCCCATCAATCCCAAGATTTAAAATATCATCCAGCAGAAATTCTTTCCCTTTAAGGTTCACGCCGGGATGTGCAATGACAGCCACACCATGATTGTGGTGAAGCATATCAATGATTTCTTCCATTGCCGGGTAGTCGATTTTAGCATAGCACGGCTTTCCCTGCGAATAATAATCCCAATAAAAATTCACATATGGATTATCACTCCTCTCCCCTCCGGGACGATAAGGCTTTAAAATGGGGTGCGCCGCATATTCCGGCATAGCCAGCAAAACCTCCGCAAACATTTCGCCTGACCAGCTCCGTTGCCAATAATTGTTCTTCGACAGCACCCACATATCCTCCTCTGTGATCTGTTCAAAACCTAATGCCTGCGTTTTAG
Organism: uncultured Lachnospiraceae bacterium; assembly: GCA_910578845.1. GTDB lineage: Bacteria > Bacillota > Clostridia > Lachnospirales > Lachnospiraceae > UBA3282. The sequence continues at coordinate 46,796 of CAJTSL010000012.1, read as the reverse complement.
CAAGCCTGACAAGGGAAGCTTCAAAACTCTGACTGTCTATATTCTTCTCGATCTTTTCAAAATCGCTGCTCCAAAAGTCAATGCCATATCCAAGCACATGAAAATTAGTGTCTTTATAAGTACAGTCAATTTCAATGCCTGGAATATAGGTGATCCCTTTTTCCTTTGCAGCCTTCATTGCTTCTTCATTTGCTTTCGCACAATTATGGTCAGTGACAGACATCATGCGAATCCCTTTTTCCGCACATTTCCCTACCAATTCAGATGGGGTAAACTGTCCGTCATCACTGTATCTGCTATGCATGTGCAAATCCATCATACGCTTCCTGCTCCTTTCTTTATTTCATAGACATGATCAATCAAACAGGGCGGCATCCAATACGAAAAACATTAAAATGCCTTCCCTTTGCCCATCTTCTACGCCATTCGCATCTTCTTCCATTATATAAGATTCTTCATACTGCAATGTCACAACATAACTTTCTCCTTTTTTCAGTGCCAGGCTCTCCCTTGCACCACGTGGAAAAGCATATTGGCTTTCCTCATTGCAAATTAGCACAATCTGCGTTTCGCGTCCCAGAACGCCTCCGATGTCCTCCTGTTCCACGCTCGCTTTGTAAATGCCATCGCCCTCTATATCGTCTGCGCTAAGGATCTTCACCACCACATCCTCTAGGATCTGTCCATCTACAAGTACAGGCGCTTTATCAAAATTCCCGCTCCCATCCAGGCCATTATCCGTCTTCTCATCCGCTTCATCTGTCCCATTTACTCCGTCTGTCTCATCTACTCCGTCTGTCTCATCCACCGGATAGACGCTCTCTGTATCTGGTGAGGCATCCTCACTTCCGGCAGCGGCTTCTTCTGATCCCGTCGCTTCATCCGCATCCGCTGCTTCCCACACATCAGCGGAAGCATCTTCCATCTCTGCTTTGTCAGTATCTGCCGATGACATCATATCAGAACCGCCGCTTTTGGTTCCGCTTGTCAATCCCATCATGACCGCCGGGAATATGACCATCACGCACAGGCATGCCGCAGCAAGTATTCCCCAATTCCCCCATGAAGCCTTTTTCTTAGGGGCATACTGTTTTCTTTTCCCAGGAATCCCGGGGGGTGCTTTTTCTGTCAGTGACATGGCTGTCGCTTTTTCCGCAGGAGACACGGCGGTTATTTTATCCGTAGGTGATGTGGCGATTGTTCTTCCCATAGGAGATACGGCGGTTGCTTCTTCTACAGGAGATGTTGCAGTTGCTTTTTTCTCAGGGAGCGCTGCTTCGATCCGGTTCCATAAATCCGGTATTTCGCTTTGTTTTAATTCTCTAAATTCCGATTCAAAATCCCGTTCCATAACCGCACCTCCTTAATTTCTTGACTGCACTTTGATATCTCCATGTCACAGTGCCAAGCGGCACCTTTAGCGACTCTGCAATTTCTTGGAAAGTCATATCTCCTAATATCTTCATATTCATGATCTGCCGCTCATTTTCTTTCAGCCGGGAAAGCGCTTCCGTAATCGAAACACCCGCCAGCACTTCCTGCTCCACCGGGTTCCCCCAGTCTGCCTCCTGCACATAAGCCTCCGGTTTCTCTATTTCTTCTACTATCTCCCTGGCTTCTTCTTTCCCATATTTTCTCAGATAATCTATCGCCATATTCCTGGCTATTGTCGTCATCCACGCCCTATGCCCTCTTCCGCCTTGATAGGCATCGGCTTTATCCCATAGCTTTATGAAAAAATCGCTTGTCACATCTTCCGCGTTCTCTTTGCTTTTCAGGACGTCTTTGACAATCGCATAAATTAACCCGATATAAGCCTCGTAAATCTCCTGAAGGCCCTGCTTGTCCCCGCGCCTGATCCTCGCCATGGCACATTCAAACTGTGCGTCCGTCATCTCTTTTCCTTTCCCCCGTATCATTAGCAGCCTGCGCTCCCGGCATTACTCCATGATCCTTACTGCCTCCTTGCTACGCGGCTGCGTAAGTTCTTATGATATAAAAAAGTATTCCTATCCCTTTACAGACAAGAATACTTTTTATAATTATCTAAATCCTTTGCCGCTTCATCGTCTGCCCTTCTACAATTTCGCCAGACGGTCAACCGCTTCCACGGTATTCTCATAACTTCCAAATGCCGTCAGCCTGAAATAGGTCTCGCCGCTAGGCCCAAATCCGGAACCCGGCGTGCCCACTACATTGGCATTCTCTAACAGATAATCGAAAAATTCCCAGCTCGTCATGCCCTTCGGCGCTTTCAGCCAGATATAAGGCGCATTCACACCACCGGAAACGGTATAGCCGGCAGATTTGAGGCCGTTTAAGATATAACTTGCATTCTTCATATAATAAGCAACCAGCTCTTTAGTCTCTTTCTTTCCGGCCTCGCTATATACGGCTTCTCCGGCACGCTGGATAATATACGGCGCACCGTTGTATTTCGTGCCATGTCTCCTAGCCCAGAGCGCATGCAACGATACATCTCCTACTTTTAACTCTTTCGGAATGACTGTAAAACCTAGCCGTACGCCAGTAAATCCGGCATTTTTGGAGAAAGAGCGAAGCTCTATCGCGCAAGTTCTCGCCCCTTCGCATTCGAAAATCGTATGCGGTACATCATCTTCCGAAATATATGCTTCATAAGCCGCATCATAAATAATGACGCAGCCATTCTTATTCGCATAATCGACCCATTCCTGTAGCTGCGCTTTCGTCACCGTAGAGCCTGTCGGATTGTTCGGGAAGCATAGGTAAATCAAGTCCGGCACTTCCTTTGGCAGCTCTGGCGCAAACCCATTCTCTGCAAGGCAGGGCATATAAATAACATCGCTCCAATTGCCCGTCTTCTCATCATAAGAACCTGTCCTGCCCGCCATGACATTCGTATCCACATAAACGGGATAGACCGGATCGCAGACCGCAATTTTATTGTCTATGCTAAAGATTTCCTGGATATTCCCTGAATCACATTTCGCGCCGTCAGAAACGAAAATCTCATCCGCTTCAATCTGGCAGCCTCTAGCCTTATAGTCGTTATCCGCTATCGCCGTCCTCAGAAACTCATATCCCAAATCCGGCGCATACCCATGGAACGTCTTTGCATCCGCCATCTCATCTACTGCTTTGTGCATCGCACCGATGACTGCCGGGGATAAAGGCTGCGTCACATCACCTATGCCCAAACGGATAATCTTCTTATCCGGATTTGCCGCAGTATAGGCATTTACCTTCTTCGCAATCGTTGAGAAAAGATAACTGCCGGGCAGCTTCAAATAATTGTCGTTCACTTTAACCATACCGATATTCCTCCATTCTTATGCCATATGCTCATCAGACAAGATCTCCCTCGAAAACAGTCTCCGCAGGCCCTGTCATATAAACGAGATTCGCTTCCCTGTCCCAGGTAACTGTAATTTCGCCACCTAATAGTTTAACAGTAACTGTCTCATCCGTCAAACCATTTAAGATACATGCCGTTACCGTAGCACAGCATCCCGTTCCGCAGGCGTATGTCTCTCCCGTTCCCCTCTCCCATACGCGCATCTGTACATGGCTCCGGTCTAAGACCGTGACAAATTCCGTATTGGTACGGTTCGGGAATCGCTCATGGTTCTCAAAATACGGCCCTATTTTCTCAATCGCCATATGTTCTACATCCTCTACGAAAACAACCGCATGCGGGTTCCCCATTGACACACATGTCATTTTATATTCTTTGCCTTCTACGACAATAGGCTCATCTACAACGCGGTCCGTACAGTTATCGGCAACTACCGGGATCTCCTCCGGGCGCAGCCCTGGCGCGCCCATATTGACCCTTACCGTATCCACTTTCCCCTCTTTTAAAAAGAGCTCAAGATATTTGACCTGGCCATAGCTGATAATACTGATATTGGTTTTATCCGTCAATCCCTTATCGTAGACATATTTCGCAACACAGCGGATTCCGTTGCCACACATTTCCGCCCTGCTGCCATCTGCATTATACATCTCCATCTCGAAATCCGCTTCCTTAGACGGGTTAATGAAAATAGCGCCGTCGCCGCCAATCCCAAAATGCCTGTCGCTGATCTTCCTCACCAGTCCAGGTTTCTTCTCCGCCTCTATCTGCTCCGTGAATCCATTAATGTAAATATAATCGTTCCCACATCCGTGCATCTTCGTAAACTTCATAAATGACCCTCCAACTTTACAGTTTTTGCCAGACTGCTTCTTGCTCTTGTTCCGTTAAGCTATAATCTACGCCGATTTCCTGACATCGTGCCTTGATCAATGCCTGGATCTCCTCTTGCGTCACGAAGCTTATGCCTGCTTCTTCTCTACATCTGCTAATATATGTCTCGCACCGCTCTTTGTCGTCTTCATCACAATCGCTCATATCATACCAATAATACTCATTATCACCGATGTGATAGATGGATACCGTTAAGTTCGTTATAGTATTCTCATCAAACACTTCATGATAAATCGTCTCATTCACACTGCTCGTCCAGGTACCCATCAAAACTTCCGCTCCATAAATGCGGGTATTTTTTCCGTTTGCGAGCATCGCCGACAGGCCGACAGAATGAGCTCCTGCGCCATGAGAGCCATATTCGCTTAGCAAGCCATTCGCATGTGCCATCGTCGCACTCCTCGCCCAGCACTCATACAGGTACGATATATATAACTGCCCGTTATCTTGCGTTATGACAAATACCGCATAACTCTCATCATCCGGCGAATAGATATTAAGGCCGACAAATTTCACAAGCAGGTTCTGTTCATCTGCGCTGTCCGGGCATGGCACATAAGCATACTGCACTTCGTCGTACGACTTTTTATCTGTATATTCCGGATTCAGGTAATATCCTGATACACAATCTCCTAACTCGGTCAATGTGAAAGAATCTCCTGCCTCAAAAATCGGAGTCATATAGTCCTCCAAAGGACAATCGCTGCTTATCGTTACCGAGGCGCTATTGCTTAAAAACTGTTCGTATAAACCTGTAGCATCTGCCTGCGCCGGGCTCTCCTCCTCTGTTTCATTCGTGACAGCCTTATCAGGCTCGCTTTCCTCAGACGTTCCTTTCACCTCTGCGTCCGTTCCTACCTCATAGACGATAGGCTCCGGTACCTGGGCATCTTCGCTGGTTCCCGCATCCGCCCCACAACCTGATAAAATCATGCCAATACAGGATGTTACCAGTAATCCGGCTTTTGCTGCTTTTTGTTTCTTCCTCATCCACATTCACCTTCTACATAGTAATTTAGCATCTATGGTGTCCCGAATCTCCTGTTTTTCGCAACTGCCATTTGTACATTTTACTATAGCACAATTCTACGGATGCTGCCACTCCTATAAGAAATTATGCAAATGACGGATTATCTGATCCATTTGAAACTTGTTTTACCGGAACCCACAGTTCACAGAATAGGCCGCTTTCACCTTTTCATAATATATTTCATAATCGGTGTCATCTGTTTGCTCATAACCGGTCTGTGGAATAAATTCTTTGAAAATTATGAAACCAGGTTTAAAAATAGGAGTTTCGCAATTAACTAACTGATCATAGCTAATTATGTATGAAAAATCCTGTCCGCGATTGCACTAATTTGTCCGGAAAGGAGCCCTAAAAAATCCCGTCCTTATCAAAACTATTCCTTTATCCAGTAACCGTCATATGCGTACCCGGTCTTTCCGATCAAGAAATGTTCAGCCTTCTTAAAGCCTGCTTTCTGCATCGCCTTCATCCTTTCCACCGCATAGATAGGAACTTTGGTAACTACGCCATGACATCCTAGCAATTCAGGAAGATGGGGCATAACCAAAGCCACAACGTCATATAACGTCTCTTCTTTTTCATAATCGCTTCTTACATCAACCCGTAAAATCCCCATTTGATTAAATTCATCTTCGGAAACCCGTAAACATAGCTCAACCGTCCCGATTACATTCGATACTGCTTTATCAATAATGGAGAGCCTTGCAAACCAGCCGTTTTGATAGGATAAATCCCAAAACGCAAGAGCTTCCTCCATTCTTTCTTTGGTCGCATAGTAGAAATTATCTCCGTCACAATTATCGCTGTTAAAAAAAGGCAAGGCATTCTTGTCACTATAAACCTTTAACAAATCATCACAATCTTCCTTTTCAAACAACCGCAGTAAAAAATTCTCGTTTTCCAGTATGGGGCATGTCTTATAAATATTCATAATGCATCTCTCCTCTTTCTTAAAGATCTTGTTATGCTAGCTGCCGAGCTTGCACCTATTATAACACAAAACACCAGATGAGCATGTTAAAAAGCAAAATAAAAAAGCCTGCAAATCTCTGGACAAAAACTTTCCAACTATAAACGAAAATATGTTACTACAAAGCTATAACTATAGATGCGTTAGAAATGGCAAAATTTTTCTGTAAAATTTGTAAATATTCCAAATCTACTATATAATAAACATAATACAATTTATAAATTAAGAAGAGGACAAAAGATATGAATAAGAAAATTGGAATCATATTAATATCATTTTTTTCCAGCTATGCACTTGTTGGTTGTACAAAAAATGTAGAAAACCAAACTGTAACGATTAGTCTGGCAGAAGAACAGATTTCTGGTAGCTTTACCGGCGTTTTGGAAGATAAACGCCCAATGGGAGAAGGCAGATTCGTTGTCAGCAGTGAAAATGAAGAATGGAGCTATGAAGGAGGCTTTGATAGTGGAAAAGTCGCCGGCAACGGTACACTGAATAACGCTCCTTGTGAAATTATGTGGCAAGAAACGGCATATCAGGGAACTTATTCCGGTACGGTCATGGACGGTATGCCTAATGGACAAGGAAAATTTACGGGCAGTACAGAAGAACAAAACTGGTATTATGATGGAGATTTCATCAACGGCATGATTTCTGGAAACGGAAAATTTGACAATGTCCCCTTTGAAGCGGAACTAATGGATGCCACATATCATGGCGTTTACACTGGAACTTCTTTGAATGGGAAACCGGATGGTTCAGGAATATTTGAATATCATGATAACGACGGAATTTCCATACAATATGACGGAAGCTGGAAAGATGGAAAACTAGCAGGAGCCGGTGAATTAAAATGCAATAATCTAAGCGTCCTCTTTTACGATGGTCTTTATAGAACCGGAACATATGACGGAACGACAGAAAACGGAATCCCCAATGGGGAAGGAACCTTTGAATCATTCACCAGCGATATGGTTCCATATACTTATTCGGGAGAATGGAAAAACGGCTGCTGGAACGGGTACGGTGAGCAGATATATGCAGAAAATGATAAGGGAGTGGTTGATCGGCGAGGTAATTTCGAGAACGGCAGGTTCGTGCCTTCTTTGGGGGAACTAATGGTGTTTATTGCTGACTTTACAGACCAAAATGATACGATGCATTTCAATATGAGCATCCAGAAAAAGGACTTCCTGGATGAAATAGAAGCTAACGCTTTGAACGGCGATTTGCAAGGACTTGAAGATTCCATCGACCTTGAACTGACCTATGAGAAATTTATCAAAAAGAATGAAACATATAACACAGTTCTCATGGAAACAGGGTCATTATACGTTAGCCAAATACTCGAATATGATTACGAATATACAAAAAGCGGATGCTTTACGGAAATGGTTTGTTACGATATAAGCAATATTTCCAGAATATATTATATGTTTTATCCAGACAGCCTTCCGGAAGTGTATGAAGGCACGCAACTGGAAATCATAGGAGTTCCACTTTCAAACGGAAACTATAATAATGTGAATGGAGGCATAACAAACTGTGTCATATTTTTACCTATAAGCGTGGAAGTAAAATAGCGTTTATTTGCCAGATAATCAGAAGGGCAGATCCCCATATAGCTTTTAAATACCAGCATTACGAAAGCCCAAATACCGACTTCATCAAAATTATATGAACCGAAAAGCCAACGGCATGTAGATGAAAGAGGATTTACAAAGAACAGAGATGTAACAAAACGAATTACTGTATCTTGCCGACAGGCTTCTGTGTTATTTAGCGCAATTTTAAAGGCTAAAGGAATCCCATGCCGTTCAAGGGCCGGATTTATGGATTTTGGCGATACTGGTGATAGTTACATGGAACACTGGGTTAATGAATATTGGGATTTTAATGAAAACAGGTGGGTTCTGGCTGATGTTGACGGATATTACGAGTATGAACAACGTTTTTTCACCAAACCTTTTGGACGGTGTCTGCGAATACTTATTTATGGATTTTCATGCACTGATGAACAATGAAATCTTTTATTCTTATCAACCCTTATATCTTCGTGGCGAAATAAAAACATTGAATGAGCAAGATACTTTAATAAGGAGAACACACTTATGCAACTGACCGCAAACATAAGAATTCTTTGGGAGACAAATCCAGACAGCATCTTATTACGCGCATGGAACCGTTTCAAACGCGATATCGGCATGACCTTGAACCAGCATAATGCTCATCCCGAATGCCGGATCCGAATCGGCCTCTCTTCCTCTCTTCCTCCCGAAGCTTACTGCATCGTAGCACATGAGCAAACACTCTCCATAACGGGCAAGGATGCACTGGGCATCATCTATGCGCTGCTCCAGGTCAGCGAGCAATATCTTGGCATTCCCCCATTCTGGTATTGGAACGATACGGTATTTCAGAAACAAGACGCCGTCAAAATTGCTGACGGAGAATATCATTCCCCCCAATATCCTATCCGCTTCCGGGGATGGTTCATCAATGATGAAGTCCTGCTCGACGCATGGGGAGAAGATATACCCAAAGATGGCATAGTGGAAAACTTTGCCTTTGAAATGGCTATGGAAGCCTGTCTGCGCTTGGGCGGAAATATGATTATTCCTGGAACAGACCATAATAGTCACAAATATTTCAATCTTGCAGCCGATATGGGGCTCTGGATTACACATCACCACGCCGAGCCATTGGGCGCACAAATGTTTTCGAGAGCATATCCCAACCTGACGCCTTCCTATCGGCAGTATCCTGAATTATTTGAAGGCCTCTGGCGTACTGCCATTGAAAAACAAAAAGACTATAACATTATCTGGAACATTGGTTTCCGTGGACAGGGCGACCATCCTTTCTGGGCGGACGACCCAGAATATGATACTCCCGAAAAGCGCGGCGCACTGATTAGCCGCCTAATCCAACGCCAATATGACATACTGCGCGAATACATTGAAAATCCTATATGCTGCACAAACTTATATGGCGAGATCATGGAGTTATATCATCAAGCTTTTCTTACCCTGCCGGAAAATGTCATCTACATATGGGCCGACAATGGCTATGGAAAAATGGTTTCCAGACGGCAGGATACGCACAATCCCAGGGTCCCTGCCATTCCTCCTACGCCAACAGGGCTTCATGGCATCTACTATCATGCCTCTTTTTATGATCTACAGGCAGCATCCCATATCACTATGCTGCCAAACAGTACGGATTTCGTAGAATATGAATTAAGAAATGCAATGGATAAAGGCGTGCATAGTCTTTTACTGGTAAATTGTTCCAATGTGCGCCCACATACTTATATGCTGGATTATATTGCCCGTATATGGGGAAAAGACGCGCCTTCCTATGCCGAGCTATATTTCCCGCATTGCGCCAAACAAGCCGAGCGGCTTTATCAAAATTACGCCCGTTCCGCTTTGCAATACGGCCCGCACGAGGACGACCATGCCGGAGAGCAATTTTACCACTATACAATACGTGCGCTTTGCCATGGATGGCTCCTTGGAAGATTTGATGCCCCTGAATCGGATTTGGAATGGCTGACAGGCTCTATCGGCTTGGATCAACAAGTGCAATATCTAGAGAAGCTAATCGCCTCTGCCCTGGAGCATATGCGGAACCATTACCTGGACTGTAAGCGCTTTATAGAATCTTTTACCCAACATCCTGATACCAGTCTGTATACCACAGAGGCAAGCCTGTTACGGGATTCGGCTCTGCTTCAAGCCACGATTCATTACAAAAGCATGGACGCAGAATTACTCGTATGCAGTGCCTACCATTTATTCCGCCAAAACCAAATGGAGGCTGCCTTTCTTAATCTGGGCGATTCTATCGCTCTGCTAAACGAAATTACAGATAGCATGTCGCTTGCCAATCATGGAAAATGGCATGGCTTTTATGACAACGATTGTCTGACGGACGTGAAATTCACTGCCTATACATTAGGACACATCATGGGATATATCCGCAATATTGCTGAAGGCCCCCACTTTTATCAATGGTTGCAAAAATATATGGGGGAAGATCCCAACAGCGGAGTGACCCTCATTACCAACATGCAGAATCACCCGGACGACCATACGCTTTACCTTGCAATGAAAAAACGCTTTACTGATAAATAATATCATTTTAAAAGCCTATAGCATGCGTTTTAACGATAATTAAAATTCATGCTTGACACCTCATATAAACCATGCTAGAATAGTTCCAATTTCATACTTCAAACCGTTGAAGCGGAGATAACGGCAATCATGCCTCTACAGAGAACCCGTGATGCTGAGAATCGGGTAAGAAACAAGTTGTCAAATGGACCGCTGAGGGTGCAGTCAAATGCAAGGCCATCCATATCCATCATATATCATCAGGAAGAAAGCCATGCAAAGTATTCTGCAACGTGCAGGCATACGTCAGTTGCCGGGGATATGTTAGTATCCTGCTAAGCGCACAGGTTTTATCCTGTGAATACAAGGTGGCACCGCGGATAATGCATGGCAATGTTTATTCGTCCTTGACAGATCAATCAATTCTGTCAAGGACTTTTTTGCGTGTAAATTTAACTTATCAACAATAACAGGTAAGCGCGAAACGGTTATTAATTGCGAAACAGGTATTTTCAAAACCTAGTTTCGCAATCACCTAAAAAACAATAAACCGAAAGGAGCATGTGACAACCATGACAAACCCAAGAGGACGCTTCGGCATCCATGGCGGTCAGTATATCCCTGAAACGCTGATGAATGCCGTAATCGAACTGGAAAAAGCATATGATCATTACAAAGACGAACCCACATTCAACCAAGAACTGACCGAACTGCTAAACGAATATGCAGGCAGGCCTTCCAGGCTTTATTTCGCCGACAAAATGAGCCGCGATTTATGCGGCGCAAAGATTTATCTGAAACGGGAAGACTTAAACCACACCGGTTCCCACAAAATCAACAACGTGCTTGGGCAGGCGCTGCTTGCCAAGAAAATGGGCAAGACCCGTCTGATCGCAGAAACAGGCGCCGGCCAGCACGGCGTCGCGACCGCGACCGCCGCGGCGCTGCTCGACATGAAATGCGTTGTCTTCATGGGCGAAGAAGACACAATCCGGCAGGCGCTCAACGTATACCGCATGAAGCTGCTCGGCGCCGATGTCGTCTCTGTCAAATCGGGAACTGCGACTTTAAAAGACGCCGTCTCCGAAGCGATGCGCGAATGGACCTCACGAATTGCCGATACACACTATTGCTTAGGCTCTGTGATGGGACCTCATCCGTTCCCGACTATCGTGCGTGATTTCCAGGCAGTGATTTCTAAAGAGACCAAAGCGCAGCTCCTTGCCAAAGAAGGCAGGCTGCCGGACGCCGTTATCGCCTGTGTCGGCGGCGGCTCTAACGCTATGGGCAGTTTCTATCACTTCATAGACCATAAGGAAGTCATGCTGATTGGCTGCGAAGCGGCCGGCAGAGGCATTGATACTTTCGAGACCGCCGCAACGGTCAATACCGGACGGGTCGGTATTTTCCACGGTATGAAATCTTACTTCTGTCAAGATGCATACGGACAGATCGCACCTGTCTATTCCATCTCCGCCGGTCTCGATTATCCCGGCATCGGCCCGGAACACGCCTATCTGCATGACATCGGCAGAGCGCAATATGTGCCCGTGACAGATGACGAAGCCGTAGACGCCTTTGAATATCTAGCCAAGACCGAAGGCATCATTTGCGCTATCGAGTCAGCCCATGCCGTTGCCCATGCCATGAAAATCGCACCGACTATGCGAAAAGAACAAATCATCGTCATCACCATATCCGGCAGAGGCGACAAAGACTGTGCCGCGATTGCACGTTATCGAGGGGAGGATATCCATGAATAAGATCAAAGAAGCTTTTAGAAACGGAAAGGCATTTATCGCCTTCATCACCTGCGGCGACCCGGACCTGGATACAACAGCCGCAGCCATCCATGCTGCCGTAGAAAACGGCGCCGATTTAATTGAACTGGGGATCCCTTTTTCTGATCCCACCGCAGAAGGCCCCGTCATACATGGCGCCAATGTCCGTGCGCTAAATGGCGGTGTAACAACCGACCAGATTTTTACATTTGTAAAGAACCTGCGGCATGACATCTCCATACCGCTGGTGTTCACGACTTATGCAAATGTTGTCTTCTCTTACGGCACAGAGCGTTTTCTTGCCACCTGTCAGGAAATTGGCATTGACGGGCTGATCTTGCCTGATCTGCCGTTTGAAGAAAAAGAGGAATTCCTGCCAAGCTGCCACAAATATGGCATTGGTTTCATATCACTGATAGCGCCAACCTCGCAAAACCGTATTGCCATGATTGCCAAAGAAGCGGAAGGATTTCTCTATATCGCATCATCCCTTGGCACCACCGACGCCAAGAGCGAAATTAAGGCCAGCCTTTCCTCCATCGTCCAGATCGCCCGCCAATACGCTGACATTCCCTGTGCAATCGGATGCGACATCGCTACGCCCGAACAGGCAAAAGACATGGCGGCTATCGCGGACGGAGCCATCGTCGGTTCCGCTATCGTCAGTTTACTGGAAAAATACGGGAAAGATGCCCCTGCCTATATCGGGGATTACGTCAAGGCCATGAAGGAGGCAATGTAACCGTGTAATCGTTTATTACAATCAATGTTCCCGCATCCATACAAGCAACTCTTCCAAGGATACCGGTTTGCTATACAGATACCCTTGGAAGCCGTTGCAGCCAAGTTCTAATAGTTTATCCCGCTGCGCATCCGACTCCACATACTCCGCCACCGTATCAAAATGCAACGATTTGCCAAGCTCGGTAATAGCCGCTATGATATTCTGGTTCCTGCTATTTTCCAGCACATCCCTCGTCAGGGAGCCATCGAGTTTGACAACCCCAAAATGACTGGTCTGTAAATAAGTAAGCGACGTATGCCCCATGCCAAAATCGTCGATTAAGAATTTATGTCCGCGCTCTTTTAACCGCTGTATCTTATCTAACAACGCAGCCGATGTCACCAGCGCATCCTGCTCCGTTATCTCAAGCCATAAGCGCTTGGGCGAAATATCATGCTTTCGCACTGTTTCGGCAAGGCATTCTTCGAATTCCTCCCATGCAAGCGATTCATTGGTAATATTCACCGATATTTTAAAATTCGACGTTACCACCTTGCCCACTTCCACTACCGCATGCGCCGCCTCATCAAATAAATATGCCTCTATATCATGCAGCATCTTCCTTTCTTTGGCTAGCTGGATGATCAAAGGCGGATAGATCAGTCCTGCAATCGGATGATCCCAACGGATTAGCGCTTCTGCGCCCATATGGTTCCCTTCATTATCGACTTGCGGCTGGTACAATAGGAACAACTTCCGGTTCTTGACAGCATCTTCCAAATCCGCTGCAAGCGATCTGGCTACACCGCCTAATAAATCGCTACGTTCTGTCAAGGATGCAATGGCATTCGTCGCTTCCTGCCTTTGCAGCTCTTTCGTTAATTCTTTTACATTCTTCACCAGGCATCTCACATCCCGCTCTTCGAACAGACGCAGAAAAGGAAGATAGAGCAAAACGCCTACCACCAGGCATGCCGCCTGTAAGAAGCTCCCGGCAAGCGAACCTGTTGCCTGATAGCCGCTAAGGAATATCGGCGTCGTCCATCCTACCTCATGAAGCACCGGCGGAACAATCCCGACATAAACCGCAGCATATGATATCAAGCATAATACAAGCGGCACGCATATATAGGGAATCAGGAAAATCGGATTCAAAATAATCGGTATCCCGAACGAAGCAATCTCACTGATATTAAAAATCACGGTCGGCAATGACAATTTGGATACATTCCTGATGCTGACTTTCTTGGAAAACAGTAAAATGGCAATCACCAGGCACAATACCGAACCGGAGCCCCCCAGCAAAATGAACACATCATGGAACGACTTGCTATATACCGAAGCTCCGCTCATACCAAGGAAATTCTCCTGCATGACCGGGTCGAGTACATTACTGCCGTGGATACCGACAAACCACATCCCCTGCTCTAATAACAATGTAACAATAGCTCCGGCAAGATCATTGTCAATCCATCCAAGCAGCACATCTACCACTGATTCTAAGAGAGCCTGTAGGGAATCTACATGGAAAAGCGCTATAAACACTTGCCGCAGAATGCCAAAAAAACAACAATCAATAATGCCGGGACAATGCCTGAGACTGCATCCACATAGAGTCCGTCTGCCTCCATTCCCCGATGCCGGATCCGAAAAAGCCCCTTCTCTTTGATTTGAAAAAAGAGAAATCCTGACAATAAAGTGACAAGCAATGCCGTGAAAATATTGATTGTCCCAAGCGCCGCAACCGAAAACCCTTCCTCCTGAATGCCCAAATAACCGGCAAGAGAAACTAATGCGATCAGCATTACCATTACAGCATCCCCAATCCCGACGCCTTTCTCTTTGCGTTTTAGCGAAGCATAACTAACACTTGTCGTCATTGCTAGGGCAACCGCGAACAAATCAAGCGATGCGCTACGGACAAATTGAAGAAGCTCTACCAGCTTCCCATTGAAAATCTTCGACAACATTTCCTGGTACAACGGGATCGGCAGGCTGCTCAACATCAATGCCATAGCGCCAAGCACTAATAAAGGAATCAGCATGATCATCCCCTGTCTGACCGCCGTAAATGCCAAACTCTCATCAAAGTAATCCGATACTTTAAATAACCACTTCTTAAACTTCTCAATGCCTGATAATTTCATCGCCATAACGTCTCTGACCGCTCCTGCTTTATCTTCCATTTTTAGTCTTTTATTTCATTTTTATCTTCTATTTCTACTTGTCTTCTTTTTTCTATCTTATATCTTTTTATTTTCTATCTTATATCTTTTTATTTTCTATCCTATATCTTCTTATTTTCTATTTTATATCTTTTATTTTCTATCTTATATCTTCTTAATTTTCTATCTTATCTTTTTATTTTCAATTTTATCCTCTTAATTCCATTTCTCCCTGTATATTCCACATACAGCTGCCTGGATGCACAAACTTTCTGCTATTGTCCAGATTTTGTCCTGGTTTTGCACACAAACAATGCTATTGTATCATATTACAGGGAGAAAAGGAACAGCTATCAAATTTTACAAAACTAACTTATCCGCTATGTTTGCAAAAGGCCCTGGCAACACGTCCGTCTTCTTTGTGCCGAAGTAATCCTCATCGAAGATAATATCCGTCCCATCCGGATTTTCAAAACGCTGTTCTGGTTCAAACGCTATGCCCAGTACTTCCGTTGTTATCATTTTTTGATTTCCAGACGATATAAATTGTCCCAAGTTGGTATGTAACACGGTTTTCCCGTCTTCCTCCTTTAACTCTAAGACAATCGTATGTTCCTTGTCTTCTATGAAGTCTTTTTCCTTATCGCACGGCTTTGCGCCGTTAAAATAATAGTTTCCGCCCGTCCATACGGGAAGAGAGATGTAATACCTGTCGCTTGGCTCAGATCCCATGCCACAATATCCTTCAAATTCCTGCTTCCATTCTTCCTCTGTCCGATAGCCGTCATACGGCTTCGTCC
The DNA here is from genome assembly GCA_910578845.1 of uncultured Lachnospiraceae bacterium. Lineage (GTDB taxonomy): Bacteria > Bacillota > Clostridia > Lachnospirales > Lachnospiraceae > UBA3282. Next base: position 30,977 of record CAJTSL010000012.1, on the reverse strand, counting down.
CACCAACTGTATTAAAATCATCCCACTCCGATGTGGAACGCTCCTCTACTTGCTTGAAAAAAGGCTCCATCTGCGGCTGTATGAACACATTATTATAGAAGCGCATATCGCCGTGGAGAATCGTCATGAAGCCTGCAATCTCGGTACGGTGAGGTAAATGATACGGCGTATAGCGCGGAGAAATCAATGTTTTCGCTCCATTGTCCACACCTCTTCCCACACACGTAAGCGCACCGCCGATCAGGTTATGCACTACTGCAACCCCCTGTGTCGGTAATTTGAGCGAACGTTTAGAGAGCAAGAGATTATGGTCAATTAGCGTCGGCCCATGCGATACTTCTATGAAAATATCCTCTCCGATACCTGTCATGCCTTCTTCTGACAATAAATGGGGAAATGGGAGCGTATTGTCATGGAATAAATTACAAGACACTCGTGTCCCCTGTGCCTGCCAGTCAAGCCACAATCCACGGGTACAATGATGGAAATGGTTCCTACGGATTGTCACATCAATCGCCGCATGCATTTTAATACCGCCGATTTCCGCCCCCGCTAAATTCTGGCGGTTATTGATATGATGGATATGGTTGTCCTCAATCACCGAGAAAACACCGCCTAAATGTCCGACGATGCCGGTCTGCCCACAGTCATGGATATTACATCTGCGGATCACATGAGAACCGGTCCGCTCCTTGCTCCACCCTTCCCTCTGTGCCTGACAGATACAATCACGCTCTGTCTGCGTGCCGTCTTTGTATTTCCATTTCAGCCATTTGTTATCATTCTGCGGCTGTAGATATTTGCCAAGAGAGATGCCGCTGCATTTAGAATGGGAAACCTCACAATCTTCAATAATCCAGCCCTTTGACCAATGAGGGCCAATCATTCCCTCCTGATAAGCTGTCGGCGGCGCCCATTGTGTCGCTGCTTTTGTCACGCTAAACCCGCTAAGCGTAATGTAGCCGATGCCTTCTTCTTCCGGGTAAAAACAATTCCTGCGCACATTAATCTCTACGTTCTCCTTCCGTGGATCAAACTCATGGAAGTTTGCATAGATTAACGTCGCGTCCGCTTCTTCATCTTGCTCCGCGAACCATGTATACACGGAAAAGTCCGGCTCCCACGAACTCTTCGACGCAACAGGCTGCTTTACCTGTTCCAGGGAAGTTACCTCATACATAGCCTTATCATTCAAATATACCTCTCCTGTATGGGCAATGAACGAAGCAATGAACCAATCCCCGCTGACAAGCGTTGTGAAAGGGTTATAGCTCCCAAACAAAGCATTGGGCACAACGCACTTCCATACGTTCCCCTCCACTTTCTCCCATGCCGTCACAGGTTCCGCGCCCGTAATGACAGCCTTTCCTTTTTCCATAGAGCGGTATACGATACGGGCATCTTCTTTCCCGGCAAAGCGTGGATTTACTGCCTCCCGGTAAATACCGGGTGCCACAATGACCTCATCTCCTGCTTTTGCTACCTGCGCCGCTTCCTGGATCGTCGCAAACGGTTGCTCTTTTGTCCCGTTGCCTGTCCGTTCTACATCGGTCGATACATAATATTGCATTGACAATCCTCCTGTCTTTCATACGTGATAATAACATTCTAACCGATATCATTTGACTGTCAATAGTGTTTTATGCGAAACGAATGCCGCTTCGCACGTTCCATACAATACGCTGCTAATTCATCATCGTCAGCACCATTTGTGCCGTTTCCGCCATATTTGTCCCACTGTCCATGCTGCATTTCTGAATATACCGGTGCGCTTCCTCTTCCGTCATATTGTTACGCGCCATCAGTAATTCCTTTGCTTCCTTAATCAGGACGATTTCCTTCTCATCCCGCACTTTTGGCTTCTGTCTTGCCTTCTTGCGCCTGCGCATAACCGACTGGCACATCATCGCCGTCACATCGACCAAATCATGCACTTTAAGCGGCATGGCAAGGCATACGATATCGTCCCCGATACATTCGCTCATCACATTTCGCGAAGCCATAACCATCATATCTACCGAATCCGGAAGGCACTCGTGCAATTCCGAATAGATCATATCCGCCAGCTTATATCCGCATATCACGATCCCATCATTCCAATCATCAATCTGGCTTAAGACTTGCGCCCCTGTCGTACACGCCGCCACAACAGTAAAATCATGCTTCATCAGAATCGCACGGATGCCCTTTGCATCTGCCGCTTTCGGCAAAGCAACGATTATAGGAATCACACGCCCACCCCCTATCTATCAGTACCACAAACTCGTTATACCAAATTATGCGCAAAAAGAAACGCAGAAATGTAGTAAAATATGATTAAAATTGATTGAGATACTCTTTGATTTCCCAATCCGTTACTTGAGAGCGGTAACGGTGCCATTCTTCTTTCTTGGCACTAATGTATTTACAATACGTATGTTCTCCTAAGACTTCTCTTACAAAATCATCTTTTTCCATATGATAAACAGCCTCCATCAAAGTTCCCGGTATCTCTTCAATGCCATATGCGCTCTTTTGCCCGCTGCTCATTTCAAATATATTACAATCCACGCTTGGCGGTGGCATAATCTGCTTGGAGATGCCGTCGAGCCCTGCCCGCAGGCAAACGGCGAAGGCAAGGTACGGATTCGCTGCCGGGTCCGGGCAACGCAGCTCTATCCTGGTTCCCTTGCCATGTGTCGCTGGTATCCTGATCAACGGGCTCCTATTCGTCGCGCTCCATGCAATATACACTGGCGCCTCAAACCCAGGTACCAGCCTCTTATAAGAATTGACTAATGGATTGGTAATGGCCGCCATGCCTTTCATATGCTCCATAATGCCACCGATAAAATAATAGGCTTCTTTGCTCAGCCCAAACTTATCGTCCGCATCTGCGAAGATATTCTTGCCTTCTTTGGACAAAGACATATTAATATGCATTCCCGAGCCATTCACACCAGACTTAGGCTTCGGCATAAAGGTCGCATGCAGCCCGTGCCGCTTGGCTATCGTCTTGACAGCCAGCTTAAACGTCATAATATGATCCGCTGTCGTCAATGCATCGTCATAACGGAAATCTATCTCATGCTGCGCCGGCGCCACTTCATGATGGGACGCTTCCACGACAAATCCCATATCTTCTAACGTTAACACTATGTCGCGCCTTGCATTCTCCCCGAAATCTACCGGCCCCAGATCAAAATATCCCGCTTGCTCATGCGTTATTGTCGTCGGCAATGCATTCTCGTCCGTATTGAATAAGAAAAACTCGCACTCCGGCCCGACTTCAAAGACATATCCTAAGTCTGCCGCTTCTTTCACGGCACGTTTGAGGATATAGCGCGGGTCTCCCTCAAATGGCGCTCCGTTCGGGCGGTATACGTCGCAAATCAGCCTTGCCACCTTCCCCTGCTGCGGCCTCCAAGGGAAAATCTCAAAGGTATCCAGATCCGGGTATAAATACATATCCGATTCTTCTATCCTCGCAAAACCTTCAATGGAAGAGCCGTCAAACATGCATTCATTATTCAATGCCTTTTCTAACTGGCTCACCGTAATGGCGACGTTCTTCAAATTACCGAAAATATCGGTAAATTGCAAGCGGATAAATTCTACATCTTCCTCCTCCACTATGCGGATAATATCTTGTTTCGTATAGTTCTTCTTCATCTCGTATCATACGCTCCCTTCATATTGGATTAATTTAGGTGATTAGCGAAACTCCAATTTCCCAAAACCTAGTTTCGCAATCGCCTAAGGATTAATCAGACAATACCCTGAACTTCACCTATTGTCTGACCTCTTAGTCTTCTTTTTAATTAAATGTCATCATTATTTGCACCGATCACCCTTTGGAAAAGAAAAAAGACATTCTTATCCGGCAGATCTATCCATTAGATCCATAAGAACGTCTTTGTTCTGTATCAGCATAACACTTTAGAAATGCATTTGTCAATCTTTTCCACAGTCTCCTACGATGACACGCATCGGCAATCCCCAATTTCCGACTGCGGTCAAGGCATTTGGAAGGAAACACCTTTATTCAAGCATAATCTCTTTCACCGACAGTTTGCCCATCCGTCTGGCATATACGGCCATAATCGACTCATAAAGCACTATGAACACTGCCAAAGTGAGCAAAAACGCCGGTACATCAAACTGATAATCCGGTACGCCTTCCATGTCTGCGAAGATGACAGTCACCGCTATTTTCAATAAGCCATATTGGTAAACCGTCCCTATCGCAAACCCTATATATGCCCATGGCCTATAGCCGCCAAGCACAGCGCCAACGCATTCTTTTGCCTCATATCCAAATACCTTCATCATAGTAATTGTTTTCCCATTGGCCTTTACAATCGATGTGGTGGCAATAAACAAGGTGACACTGGCAAGCACGAACCCAATCGACATAGTCATGATGGAAAACATCCTGCTTGCAAGTTCATCCATGCTAAATGACATCTGCATCATGGCTGAGAAACAAAATACCGCAAAAGCAATGAAAAATACCAACGATTTCCGCTGTCTGATATTGCTGTTTTTTAATTCCACGACAAACGGCATATCCGATTCTTTCTTCGCTTTCACGACCTTTGTCGTTACGCTCTCCCGCATTAATGAAAGAGCCGGGATTTTTAACTTCTGATAACTGTAAAAAACTGCAAGCAGTGCAAAAAATATCGCAGGCAGTCCCACTAATGCCAGGCACAAAGCCGGATGGAATCCCACATTAAACGCTGGCAGATAGCCTTCCTTATTCTGCGCCTCGTAAAATTTCGGCATCAATAAAGCCGCCCCCAAATACCCAAACGCCGTACCCAGGAAAACCGACAATCCAAACATCGCAAACCCTTTTGCAACCGCAAACCTCGAATAGCCTAATGCCTTTAAAATACCTAGCTGTTTCTTGTGTGTGTCAATATAATGCCCAATGTAAAAGCATAATAACACGACAGTAGTCAACAGCAAACACCCTCCAGACACTGCACTGACTACTTTTGCCACATTGCTCTGCGCTTCATATAAAATCTTCGCCATATCTGTATCAATCAGATTTTCTATGCCGGATAAGTCCATATTATAATTCAGAAAAAGCGTACATACAAAAACCGCACAGAAACTGCATATTAAAATCCCTACCATTTTGAAAATATCTTTATAACCGACTACCATCATAACCTCCATTCCTCTACAACGCAGCGGCTTCTCTCCTCCGCCTTACCAAGCTATGTCATATGCCGTTTTCGGATTCTCAATATGATATTCCTCTATCAGCTTCCCACTATTCATGCGGATAACCGTATTCGCCATGTCCGCAATGTTCTGGTTATGCGTTACCATGACCATCGTAAATCCCAGATCTTTTTTCAATTTAACGATATAATCAAGAACCTGTCTGCCCGTCGCTTCATCTAGCGCTCCCGTCGGTTCGTCCAAATATAATACCCGCGGTTTTTTGGCAAGCGCCCGCGCCACGGAAACCCGCTGCTGCTCTCCACCGCTTAACTCATGAGGATATTTATGGAGTTTCGTTTCTAGTCCCACCGCCTTTATGATTTCACGGTAATCCTTATTTCCTGCCAGATCAGCGCCCATTTTCACGTTCTTATCAACGTTTAAGTTCGGAAGGAGAAAATATTGTTGGAAAATATAGCCGACGTACTCCTTTCTAAACCTTGTTAATTCCTCATCTTTCATGGCTGTTACATTCTGCGCGTCATAATAAACCGTGCCTTCATCCGCAGGCTCTAGTCCCGAAATGACATTAAGAAGTGTTGACTTCCCCGAGCCGGACGTCCCTAATACGACGACAAAATCTCCGTCCGCAATCGTAAGGGATACTCCTTTCAATACTTCGTTAAGGCTCTCCCCTGCTCCATATGACTTATGGATATTTTCAATCTTAATCATGCCTTTCCTGCTCCCCTTTTTCCATTCTCAACAGACTGACGAAAACCTGACTCATTCTCTCCTTGATCTGCTCCATCGTATAACTACATAATCCGGTAGCGCACATCGTCGCAATGCCATGCGAGTATATCCATAAATGCTGATAGAGCCTATCCGCAGCATCCCTGCTGTCTACATATTTTTGCACTGATGCCAAAATGTCTTCATAATTGGCATCAATTTGCGGCAAAATGCTTTCCACGCCAATCTGCCCCGATATTGTGCTCATGAAAAGAAGCTGGAACAGCTTAGGCTCTTCCATAGAGAACCTGATATAGGAAGCCCCTACGCTCCTGAAGGCATATTCTTGTTTTAACGCCTCCGCTATATAGCTTCCGTACAGCGCCTTTGCGCGCCCGATTACTTGTGCCTTTACTTCATCCATGTTCTCAAAAACAGTGAAGATCGGTCGCGCCGAGCTGTTCAGCCGTTTTCCCAATTCCCTTGCTGTAATCTTATCAAAACCTTCCATCCGGGCAATCTCGAATGCAATTTCTACGATTTCTTCACGTGAAAATTTTGCCTTTGGCGGCATAGTGTTCTCCTTTCTGCTCTTATGAATTTTTAGGTGATTGCGAAACGGCAATTTCAAGCCACGAGCCTGTGACGATTTGTCTATATTGTGCAGTTCCTAAAACCGCGTTTCCCAATCACCTACTGAAGAATAAGCGATCTACAATCATCTGTTCTAAAACATATGTTTTAAATCACATGTTTTATTATATTCTCCGTCATACCGGATGTCAAGGAAAACATTGCTCTTCTTTCCGGCATCCGGGATAGAGAAGCCTTTATGGCACGATTCTGCCGTCCTGTAGGCGAATCACCTGGTCCGCAAGCTGAGCCAGATCAAGATTATGTGTAATCACGACTAACGTCTGGCGAAAGGTTGCGGCTGTCATCTTGAGCAGTCCTGCAACATTTTGTGCTGTTTTCATATCAAAATTACCGGTAGGCTCATCAGCGAGGACAATCGAAGGTTTTGTGATCAGCGCCCTTCCAATCGCCGCACACTGCTGCGCTCCGCCGGAAAGCATATATGGGTAGGCATCCAGATAACCGGACAGGCCAAGCATTTCAACAAGATTCCCGAAATACGCCGTATCTGGCCTGGAATTATCGAGGCCTAAAGGGAACAGGATGTTTTCTTTGACCGTCAGTTCCGGGATCAGATTAAATCCCTGAAAGACAAATCCGATCTTCCTGCGCCTAAAAACCGTTAGCTGTTCCTCGCTCATTCCCGACAAATCCATCCCATCTACGATTACAGTTCCTTCGGTAGGTTCGTACAGACCGGCGATCGTATTCAGAAGCGTTGTCTTTCCGGAGCCAGACGCGCCTACAATGGCTGTAAATTTTCCTTTTTCAATCGACAGGTCAACTCCCTCCAATGCCTTGATGACCTGTGAAGCGTTTTGAAAATATTTTTTTAGATTCCGTACTTCCACAATATACATAACCTTAGCATCTCCATTTGCTTAACGGCACACACACAATGCGATCTTTCTTTTACCCTCTGACTATCGCGTCATACTTTAATGCAAAATATAACGCCCAGTCCTGGTCATTTGCCCATGCGTCATAAAAATGTCCCTTTTTCCCGTTGACCCTTTCCGGAAAGACCATGGCACAGGACGCTTCCCCATTTTCTGCAAAAAGAGATAACGGCCCGCGCAAGATTGCCCTTACTTCCTCCACATTCATTTCCGCTCCTGCCGCCTGCATATACCGGAGCCATGCAATCCCTGTCAGCGCGCTCCAATAGTGGGGATATGTATCACCAAGCATTTCGTCTTTCCCAAACCAGTATCCGTCCCAATGCCTGATCGCATTGGCAAACTGGTGATGGTCAGGCTGCTTAGCATGGAAAAGCTTCAAGACTTCCAACTGCCTCCCTGCCTCGTCCAGATATTTTTCATCCCCTGACACCTGGTATGCCTGTACGAGACAGTCAACCGCAGGCGCAACGATGCTCTGTTCGTAATCGACTTCCGATATCGGATAATCAAGCCCTCTTTTTACCAGCCAGTCCCCATGTGCTATCACTTCCTTGCGAATGACGTCAGCTTTTTCCTGCCAATGCGCCTTTTCCAGCTCCTTTACCAGCTCCTCTGCCGGAAGCAGGAGTGGATAGAACATCCTCCCGCCATCCTTATAATATCTGCATAATGTCAAGTAAGCGTCTTGCAAATACTTCTTATCCTTATATAAGGAATACAACTCCAATTGAAACAACGCAAACCATGGATAATTATACAGCCTTTTATAATCGTTGCAACGTCCAAGATCATTATATATTTCGCCTGTTTTCTCATCAAATATTTCGCGATACACGTAGGCCACATATTCCTTGAGGCTTTCTTGCAGCTCATCGCTTTTCTCTTCCTGCAAGTAACGGGCGATCAGCACTCCCATGCCACACCTTTCCCTGCCGCCGTTCTGGTCATTTTTATGACTGTAATATACTTTCCCCTCTTGTGTATCATAAATAAGGTACGCGCCTTTTAGCATATCCGCTTTTCCATGGTACTGTTGATGACGGGAAATGAAATAGCAGCGGTTCCTTGCCAGCAATTTAGTGTCTTGCGTGACATAGAACAATGCCCTTAGCTTTTTCTCATTTAATGTCACTTCAACCGGATATTCTCCCATTTCTTCCGGTACATGGCTGCATGTAACATATATTTTCTGATCCTTTGTCTTCTGGGAAAACGGGATCTCTCCGTTTTTCCCTCTTATGCTGACGGTTCCTGCCCCATCATTTAGAGCCGTCACTTCAAAAGAGAGCTTCTCCCCTCTAAGCAGCGTGCATTGCGCCGTATCCAAAACCATAAATCCCTCATGCGCTAAAAGCTGCTTCCCAAAGCTTTCACTATCTTCAAACCAGAACAGCTCCCATATAATCTTCGTACTTTCTCCCGGCAAAAGCTCTTCGATCTCCGGGTGCAAGATAAAATCACCTCTGTCATTGCTTAGGTTACCTGCACCTTCCTCCGTACTGTCTGCACGTTCCACGCTATAGCAGGATAAGCTGCCCTCTGTCAGCACAAGGCCAAGATGGGGCGCTTCTGCGCCCATGCGAAGCGCCATCACCCACGAAGAATTCCCGCCGCAGAAAATATGCGTGTGGCATCTTTCTTTCAGACAGACACTGGCATCCTCATAATTATCATGAAACGTTGCATAAATCCCTACGTCTGTTTTCTTAAAAAAATAAGGGAACTCCGTTGTATTGGTAAAACAATAGGTTTCCTGCAAGTTCCCATTTTCCAGGATCTCCCTCTCTACTGTATGCCGGATGCCTTCCGGGCAGCATACCGTTCCCCAGCTTTTCTTGCCTTGTATCCAGTTCATCCGATAACCATCATTTTTATTCATCAGGCCGGAGAGCGTCCCATCTCCGTTTTCTGTCAATTTAAACAGATTTTCCATTTACCTTTACCCAAATCCTTTCTGTCTTTTGTCCATTCTTTTACCTTGTTCGTTCTTTTTCCTTGCTCGTTCTTTTTCCTTGCTCGTTCTTATCCTTTCACGGAACCGCTCATAACGCCGCCAATGATGAAACGCTGCATGAAGAGATAAAACAGCAGCAGCGGCAGCGCGCCAAGCACCAGCATTTGGAATAAGCTTGTCCAATCAGTGGAAAACTGTCCCACATTCCTATAAATTTCCTGTAACAACACATCATTCTCCCTCTTCTGCAAGAAATAAAGCGGGGTCATGAAATCATTCCAGAGCGTCAAAGCATTTAAAATAGCAATCGTCGCCACAATCGGCTTCATCAGCGGAAAAGTAATCGTCCAGAATGTCCTAAGCGTGCCTGCGCCGTCGATTCTCGCCGCTTCCTCTAACTCAATCGGGATTGTCGAGACAAAGCTTTTAAACATAAAAGCCGCGTACGCCATATTGGCTGCAATATTAATGAGGATCACCGCCGATAGCTGATTCATCATATGTAATCCTTGTATTAATTTATATAACCCTAAGACAGACATCTGCGCCGGGAACAGCATACCGGAAAGAATGAACAGAAAGGTAAATTTCGACAGCTTTCTTTCTTCCCTCCTGTTCAATGCATATCCCAACATAGAGGCACATACGACAATCCCCGCCACCGAACAGACCGTAATCACCAACGTATTCTTAAAGGCTCTCGGATATTGCATCTTCTCAAACGCATAAGCATATCCCCCGAAATCAAAAGACTTCGGCAGCGCCATGGGCGCCATTGTCGCCTCTGCAGAAGACTTAAACGTCGTGACCAACAAATAATAAATAGGCAGAAGCACTATTATCGCTAATAGGCCAAGTATGATATATTTCAATGCCGTTTGCAAATGATTCTTCCGTTTCATTGGCCAAGCCTCCTCTCCCATGCGCCGAACAGCCCTAACAAGACCCTGGACACAACAAGGCTGACAAGCAAAAACATAATGCCAAATGCCGCCGCATATCCATAATTGCCATCCGCGAATTTCGCATACATCAAGGTAAGTATCGTGTCTGTTTTATGTGCCGGCCCTCCTCCCGTCATGGAAATAACAATGTCAAATACTTTCAGGCCGGAAATCATCCCTGTAATGAGGTTAATCTTTAGCGCAGGCGCAAGCCCCGGGATGGTAATATGCCAGAACTTCCTAAGAGTCCCTGCGCCATCAATAGAGGCCGCTTCATACAAATCGCCACTGATGCTTTGCAGGTTCCCAAGATAAATGACCATTGACCAACCGAACCATTGCCACACCTGCGTGAAAATAATAGAAGCAAGCGCGTATCTCTTATCACCGAGGAAATTGACTGTCCCCACGCCAATGCGGTTCATAACCTGATTGATAAAGCCAAGCTCACTGGCTGACAACAGATATTTCCACAGATACCCTACTACGAGCGTGCTTAAGACCGCAGGGCAAAAAAACGTTGCCCTAAAAAGATTCCTGCCCCGGAACTTTGTATTCAACGCCGCCGAAACCGGAAGCGCAATCAGGCTCTGCAAAAATACAGTTACAACCGCATATACAAGCGCATTTTTGATGCCATATAAAATCGTACTGTCATGGAAGAGCTTCTTATAATTGTCCAGGCCGTTAAAACTGATGTCCGGCGAAAAGTTTGTCCAGTTGAAGAAACTATAGCGGACCGTAAATAACAGCGGCATAATGAAAAAAACAAAAAATATGCTCACGCCGGGAATTCCCATTAATATGTAAGGAAGTTCTTTTTTCTTTCTTAAATCATTCTTCATCTTAATCCCCCATTCTTGCTCAACTTGCGGATTTTGGGCCAAGACGCTATCAGCGCCGGCACAAGCATGATATATGGCTGTTTCGCAATTGCCCGTATAATCTTAAGGACTGCCCTAAAGCAGTCCTTTACTAGATAGAAACATCACTCATACCGGATAGAATCCGCCTTACTGTCAAGCGTCTGAAGGAAACTGCTCACATCAAGGTCGCCCGCTACCAGTCCCTGCACTTGGGAATTGATCTCATCAATTAAGGACTGGGAAGGCATGTTCACGCTCCACCTGTCCCAGCAGCAAGCAATCCTGCCTGCTTCCATGGCATCCGTAATATTCTGGTACTCTTCGGGAAGGCCCGTGTTAACGCCCTCTCTGTACGTGCTGCCACCTGCATTCTCATTAATAAACGCCTGCTGTACTTCCACGCTTGCAAGCGCCTCCATTACTTTCATAGCGCCTTCTTTTTGGTCGGAATTGACATTAATCCCCCAGCTTGCCGCTGGGCCGCCAATCAGATAATTGCTTTCTTTCCCTACGCCCGGGAATGGCATGACGCCAAACGAAAGCCCTGCTTCTTTGAAATTGTTATACTCCCATGGCCCCGTAAAATAAATCGCAGCCTTACCTGTCATAAAGACTTCTTTGGCCTGTTCTCCGGATATGCCGACCATATCAGGGGTAATATATCCGTTCTCCACCATTTTGATCCAATTCTCCATATAAGGATTCATTGTCCCATCCATGCTGGCATCTCCCATAGCAAAATCGTAATCGAATCCTGCGCCTTCTTGTGTCGCGCCATAGAAATTAGATTCCATAAAGCCGGCAAAAGCATGAAGGCCGTTATCACCGTCCGCAAGGCCCAGGGAAAGCGGCGCGATGCCGTTATCACTTAGTTTCTCGCAAACTTCCAGAAATTCGTCAAATGTCTCCGGCACTTGTGTGATACCTGCCTGTTCAAATAACTCCGTATTATAAAATACACCTGCAAACCAGCCATAGCAAGGCACGCCATACACCTTCCCATCTATGGAACAAAGCGCCAGCCCATCCTTGCTAAACCCATCCGTCAGGCCAGTGTCCGTAATGTCCTCTACGTTCCCCGCTTTGATCCTCGCCGGGAAATTAGCGCCATCCGCAATAATGTCCGGCCCCTCTCCAGATGCCAGTTGCGTGCTAAGAACATTATTATAATCTGATACCCCTATGTAGGTATACTCTACCACATATTCCCCGTCCAATTGTCTATTGATCTCATCAATCACGCTATCCATACTGCTTTCATCATACCAGCACATCATCGTAATGGTATGATCATTCGGGGCTTTGTTATCCGCACTGTCCACGTTTTGCCCTGCCTCGCCAGTATCCGCAGTATTTCCTATGCTACTGCTGTCCGTTTTGCCCGTCCCATCATTTCCGCAACCTACAAGCATCACCGAAGCTGTTACCGCAGCCAACAACACACTTATGATTCTTTTTTTCATATGACCCTCTCCTTTATATTCTTCATTTACTGTATGATTTTATTGTAAAAGGAACGGGATCTGATTCCTATCCAAAGTTTTTTGAATCTATATCACTTTTTTTATATATTTATGATTTCTCCGTCATTCGGTTTTTTCAAATGTATAATAGCCATCGTCCCCTTTTCGTCTGCATAAATTTCCAAACCATATGCCGTGCCAAACATAAGCTGTATCCTCCTGTCTACATTTCCGGTCCCATACCCGTATTCTTTTCTGGCAAGCATCCCTTTTCCTATCCTTTGATACAACGCTTTACCATTATCATAGACTTTCAGGAAAAGTTCTTGTGCTTCGCCCTCCGCCGTTATTATAAGCTTCCCCGCCTCTTCTCCTAACTGGTCAATGCCATGCTCAATCGCATTTTCCACAAGCGGCTGCAAGATAAAAGTAGGAACCCTGACATCCAAAAGCGTTTCGTCAATATCATAGGCAACTGTAAACGGTACTTCCCTGGCATATAAGACCAGGTTCACATATGCCTTTATATTATCCAGTTCTACGCATAATCGATCCACGGTCTTGCCCTTATTGAGCGCCGTCCGGTAGAAAGCTGCCATTTCCGTTACAATATCAGATATTTTATCTTCTCCGCAGTCAATTGCCATCCAATTGATCATAGATAGGTTATTATATAAGAAATGTGGGCTGATCTTCGACTGTAGGAGGTTCAATTCCAATTTCTGGCTTTCTATCTCTTTTTCATAGACCTGATGGATCAGTTGCTTAATCCGATGCAGCATACTGCCGATGCTCTTTTCCAGGATACGGATTTCACGCGTGCCTGACAGTTTAAATTCCACATCCAGATTGCCGCTTTGCACCTCGTTTACGGCTGCTACCAGTGCCTTTAAATCTTTGACCAAAAAACTGGCAAGCAAGCGCATACATAAAAGCGCCAATACGAGAACAATGCCAATCACCACCATAGGAAGCCATAGGGCAATGCCGTCTCTTTGCTCATAATAACTTTCGTCCACCTCGTACTCTAACACCCACCCTGTATTTCCCCATGAGAGTTCCTGGAGCAGCCCGTTTTCTTTGTTATTTCTATTCTCTTTGTTATCCCCGGTTTCTTTGCCTTCGCTGCTTTCTTTGCCTTCGTCGCTTTCTTTGCCTTCGCCGCTTTCTTTGCCTTCGTCGCTTTCTATCCTTTCCTCTCTATATGCCTCTGTCATGTATTCATAAAACGACACTTCTTCGCACTTTAGCCTCATTTTGACAGGCATATGTTCCAGCATGGAAAAGCTCTTGTCAAAAATATCTTCTTTCATCTCAATGACCAGCACTCCGATTACTTTCACCGGATAAGAGGTCACGATTTTCTTTCCTACATAAAAATGCCCATCCTGATACCACCAGTATGTCCCGGTGACTTCCAGAATATCCTGATACCACGTTTCTTGCTCTACCTCCTGTGTATTCTTCAAAAGCCTTGACATGCAATTGAATTCCTTATCCGTATAAACCGTTATCTTCTCATAATCCTGCGTTGACAAAAGCACGCCATAAAGCACTGTGCTGACGATTCTCGCACTCTGGTTCACCGCTACATATTGGCTTTCATCCATCTGCAAAAACTCTTGTAACGTATAATTTGCCGTCAGATAACGGACAGAAGTCTCGCACTGCTTTGCCCAGCTATCTAACTCCCGCTGGTTTTGCTTAATCAAGCTGACCGCTTCCGCAATACGCTGCTCACGGATATAATTATGGGCAGCATAGAATGTATAGCCGCCCAGACAAAGAACCGGTATCATAATCACAAAAATAAAAGACTGTATCAACTGCCGCAAAAACGATTTCTCAGATGTCCGTTTCATTTAAGACCCTCTCTCTATACTTAGCAGGACTATATCCAGTGTGATTTCGGAACAATGAAATAAAATAGGACGCATTCAGATATCCTACCTGCTCCGCCACGTCACCTACTCTGATATTGGTAGTCGCAAGCAGCTCCTTCGCTTTCTCTATCCGATAATTGGATATATATTTCACAATGTTGAGTCCCGTTTCTACTTTAAACAGTGTGCTTAAATATGCTGCTGTAATATGAAGCTCGTCCGATACCGCAGCAACACTGAGCGTACATTCTTTATAATGCTCCTGTATGAATTCCTTCGCAAGCAGGACGAGACGGCTTTCCTCGCATCTGTCCCCCTGTGTTTTCATCAAATCATCCAATAGCCTGAACACCGCATTTTTCACCTGCTGGATAGAATTTGATCCATAAATGTCCTCTACGACTTCCATCATCCGCTCTTTCTTATTCAAGATTTCACAGCATTTCTTGATCCCCTCGGAAAATGTATACTTCACATAGACGGAACTAAAACCTACTCCCGCTTCGATATAGGCGAACGCTTTATCAAATTCCTTCTTCATCCCCTCAAAATCTTCCAGCCTGGCACAAGTTTCTACCTTTTTAAAATATAAGGAGAGCATATCGCTTTGCTTCTTAATAAATCCAATCTGATTGCTAAGAAAATAAGTACTTTCCGAGACAAAGAACTGATAGTCTAGCTGCTCTAACATCTTACGGTATTCTCCCCGCAGCTCCCTGGGCGTGCTACAAAACCCACCGGCTACGATGAAAATTTCCGATTGATATTCTTTACGGGACATCGAAATCAGCTTTTCACAAACTTCCTCCGCTTTCTTCCATGTCTTTAACGCTTCTCCTGGCACGATTAAAAGCGTCTGTGTGTCATCTTTATTAATAATGACAGCCTCCGATTGGAATAATTCATTTAAATCGCTTTCATAATGCTCCCAATACCTTGCAAACAGATAAGAGTAGCTGGACAAGATCATAGGCACTACTTCCCCACCGCCAAAAATGGATGCCATTTCTTCTGCGACAGAATCTGTCTCCATCTCTAGATAACGCAGAATCTGACGATAAACTCTCGTATTCTCAACCGTTTGCAATGTCTTTTGTAAGATCTCATTCTCAATCTGCTGTTTCTTCTTCGTATCGCAAATAGAAAGCACCTTATCAAATAAGTTCCTGAATTCCTCTAGTTTGATCGGCTTTAGAAGATACTGCATCACGCCAAGCGAAATGGCGCTCTGGGCATATTCAAACTCTCCATAGGCGCTATAGATGATACAGACAGGGCTCCATCCGCTCTTATGTACCTGCTCAATAAGCTCCATCCCCGTCATGACCGGCATCTTAATATCCGTAAGCAAGATATCAATCTGTATGCGCCGCATCGTTTCCAGCGCCTCTTTTCCATCTGACGCCTGATATACTTCTAATGCATACTGATATTTCTTAATTAATTTCTCGATCCCATTCCGTTCTCTTGATTCATCGTCCACAAGTAAAATACGATACATTTTGTTCTCCTTATTAGCATATCAAACAGGCGATTGCAAAACAGCTATCTCATGCCACAAACCCGCTCAAAATGAACAGACTCTAAAGAAAAAAGGTGGGAAGGCTAAGCTTCCCACACAGTGCATTTCATCTCTTCTACGGCCTGATGCCGTAAGGTCAATGGAAACCTTTTTACAATTATAATATGCCAATTCATACAAAACAAGTCATATTCTATCACGGCTTACATCCAAGTTTTCCCTATGCCCCAAAATGTTGCGCTTTCCTTGCCGCCGTTTCAGTAAGTCTAAACCCCATCTCCATGACAATCTCTCACCATCCCATTCCCATCAGCCAATTGTTCACTTTCTCTTCTCTTTGCTTTTGACAATCCGGCTTTGGTTTGCCCATCACCAGTTCCCCGCAGATGCGTCCATCCAGTAAATACAGTATCCTGTCGCAACAGCTTGCGACCTTGCTATCGTGAGTCACCATCAGGATCGTAACCCCTTCACGGTTTAACCCAAGCAACACCTCCATGACCTCTTGTGCGGCGCTCTTATTCAAAGCTCCGGTCGGTTCATCTGCAAATAAGATTTCTGGCGCATTCATCATGCTCCTACAGATACATGCGCGCTGCAACTGCCCTCCGGAGACCTGCGTGATCTTACGGCTCCCCAGATTAGCAATACCAAACTTCTGCATGAGTCTTTGAGCCTTTATCTCCAATTCGCTCTTTGTCATTCTGCTTTCGCCTTGACGCCCCGTCATATTGCTGTAGGTTTTCCGTCTCGCCTGCATTGCCGGCAGCAATATATTGTCCAGCAGATTCAGATTCGCCATCATATTCATCTGTTGGAATACAAATCCCATACGATGCAGACGGAGCTTCGCCTTTCCATCTTCGGATAAGCCGGTAATCTCCGTGT
This sequence comes from uncultured Lachnospiraceae bacterium, assembly GCA_910578845.1. Taxonomy (GTDB): domain Bacteria; phylum Bacillota; class Clostridia; order Lachnospirales; family Lachnospiraceae; genus UBA3282. The sequence continues at coordinate 14,024 of CAJTSL010000012.1, read as the reverse complement.
CCCCAAGCCACACTTTCCCGCTAGAAGGCTCATCCATGCCCGCTACCTGATATAGAAGCGTCGATTTCCCGGAACCGGACGGCCCCATAATTGCCAGCATCTCACCTGGTTTCACTTCAAACGATACGTTATCCAGGATCTGCCCTTTACGCAAACTCTCTACTTTCAGTAATCCATCCATTATACAAATCCTCCGTCTGCCTTCCATCCTGCCAGCCTATATGCCTTGACGCATCCCCACCATGGCATGTCCTGCTCCCATTAATCCTGTCCGCTTAAGCACTCGCAAGCCTTGATTCTCCTAATTTCCGCTATCCCAGCCCATACCGCCGCCATAGCCGTTAGCAACAACCAAAAGACAATCCAGGATACCTCTGCCAAATCTATGACAAAGCGGAAACGCTCTGCGCCAAATGACTGTAAGACAATCCCACAAATGCCTTCTCCGTACGCATTCCCAAGAAGAAATCCCGCCACGATCCCTATGGCCACCGGAAGCATCCCTTTGATAAAATATCGGCGCTTTATATCCCATGCCGTAAAGCCGAGCGCCTTATATAAAGAGAGCGAATAACGCCTTTGCTCTACAATTAACCGCATGAACAATACAACGACTAAGACAAGCACCGATATGGCAGCGCCAAACGCGACTTTAGACGCTAGGGAAATCTGTTCCAATGTCTGCCCATAAGTGCCCTTCACATAATCCGCGATATCAATTACATCCGCTCCCATCCGCCTATACTGCTCCATCCATGCTTCTTTTGCGACAGATTCCCTGGATAACTCACCTTTGGAAGAGTCTTCCTCTACAGAACCGTCCCTGGAAAAAATCCCCCCGAAAGCATCATCCTTGAACGATACATACAGAACGCTCCATACGACCGGCGCTTCTTCCCCAACCTGATATGCTTTCGCCGTCTTACCGCCGTTTGTAATATCGGCATAAATACCGCAGACGGTATAATCCGTCTCTTCCCCATTCGTAAGAAGCCGCAGCCTATCCCCAACGGACAGTCCCATTTCTTCCGCATTCATAGACGACAAGGCAATCTCCTTTTCTCCTACCGGGGGCTCTCCTTCTAAGTAATTAACCGGAAATATAGTATGATTGCCCGTTTCTACATGGAAATGGGATGTTCTTCCATCCGGTAGGACTACCATACAGGATTTTGTGTACAATGCGACATATTTTAAAATCCGGACATCCTCTCCCAGCGCCACGCACATCCTCTCCGTTCTCCCTTCAATGTCCGCTGTCTGCCGCACATCCATGCGGATATCGCTATTCCCAATCCCCATATAACTGACAAATGCCGGGTCGGACATCGTAGTATATAAGTTCTGTGGGATTAATACTAAGAAAATACAGGCAAACGCTACAAATCCAACCAACAAACTCTGCTTCCATCCGGCTTTCCTGCCCTGTTCACGCGAAGAGAATAACGCCTCCAAGGCAGATAGCCGCTCTACTCTCTTCAAAAACTGTAAGATAAAGAAAAGAAAGATCCCCTCTGTTACGGCTATGGCTGCCATCCCGGAAATAATTGCTTGCAAGCCACTATCCGGCTCACCATACAATTCCCGTATCTGCCTCTCTAAAGGCGAACTAAGCAAAACAGCCGCCAGAAAGCCTGCCCCTGCCCCACAAACGGCAAACACAAGATATTTCGCCATATACAGCCGTCGGATTTGTACTTTCCCAACCCCAAGCGCCTTTAACATCCCCACATCTTTCCTGTCCCGCTCCAGTTGCAGTGATAGCATGAAACAAATACATAGTATAGAAATTAATAACACGACGATACTCGCAAGAAAAATGATAAATCCCATCGTCCCATCCGATAAGGCATTCATCATGCGTACGAGCGGTTTCGTAATCGCCGGCCCGTTTGCAGGAAGGCCTGCCGCTGCATACGCGCTGCCAAAAGCATTCGTATCCGTCCCATCCCGCAACAGAAACTCTATCAAATATTCCTCCTGCATAATATGATATGTACTGCCTGCACTGCTCACGCCTGCATTCCTGCCATCCTGCTGCCGTATTCTCTCATAGTCAGCCTCGCTTACGAGGAAGCGTTTCGAAGAGGCCATCATGGAACTCATCTGTGCATCCCGGAGAAAACCTGCGATCACAAGTTCCTGCTCTCCGATTTCCATCAGATCCCCAACCGCCAGGCTATATTGAATACGATAACAGCTTGGGACATAAACCTCTCCTGGTAACACTCTGGGTTTATCATTCCTTTGATCCAGTAAATAATCAAACCGCTCTCCCTGTACGGATAAACCATTATCCTGCGTACTGTCCGCCAGGCTATGACCCCCAAGCGTGATTCGGCTGTTATCAAGATTGAGAAAACGGCAAATCTGCCAGTCCCTGATTTCCTCATGCTGCCCCACGAAATGGGAGATTTCCACAGGTTCCAATGTTCCCGCATGCATCTGCATATAGTCAGGAACCTGCGCTTTGCCCATCAACCCATCTATTGCGCCCAATAACCCGGAGAATAACAATACCGTTAAGACTGTCAGCATAGAAGATATCGCCATGAAAAAGACTGCCATACCGGAGAAGAGCTTATTTTGTTTGATATCATTCATTATCAGCTTTATGATCATCGTTTTTCCCTGCTGTCTTTCCTTTTCTTATAATTTAGATAATTGTGAAACTCCCTCTTCATAACCAGAATTTGGACAAAATGAATAAATAGAGTGGGGAGTTGCCGAAATATTTATATTTCTTCTGCATCCGGTTCCCGTTTTGTGTAACAAAGCCTTGGCTTTTCTAGACCGATTGCCTGTCAGTTAGAGATAAAAACAAAAGGGAATCTTCCTCTGCTTTCATTCTGATCCCCCATGACAGTGCAGTTTACTGCGATGACACGCGTCCGAAATCTCAAACTCCCAACCGCGATCAAAGCATATTTCAGGCTCTAACTCAAATTGCCGATTAAAGAATCAGTGCATCCGCATGATCTTTCAATCTAGGCCTGGAAAAGAGGATTTATCGCTTCTTGCATGCTTCCTTCTTCCATCTTCAAAAGCCGTTCCAGATTATAAATAAACGCTGCTGTCTTTTTCTGCCATTCCGCTTCGTCATGTACCATCAGATCATCGAATACCGTACCCGCATACAGAAACGTCATCTCCGCCACCTCTGCCGGGTAATCGGTCTGGCATATCCCCTGGGCAATGCCTTCTTCAATAAGACCCGTTATAAGCGGCGTCATCGTGGCTAATAATCTTTCCTGCATTTTCTGGTGCATAAGCGCATTTTGCGGTTTATGCATCTGTTCCTTGATCCCGTTCTCCCACTCGTCGCTCACATGCAAAGATTTGATCATCATTGTCAGGCGCTGCAAGACCGGGATTTCTTTCCGTCCTGCCAAATCTTTGGCCTTTCTGGCAAGCCGGTCTGTCATCCGCTCGACCATGGCGTCCAGGATTTCTTCTTTTGACTGGAAATGATAGTATAATGTTCCCCTTGCAATTCCTATTTCCGCTAAGATATCATTCGTACTGGTACGGTCAAAGCCTTTGGACGCAAATAACCGTTCCGCAACGTCCAATATCTCATTTTTACGCTCTTCTGCTTCTTTTACGACTCTCATCCGCCATATATCTCCTGCTACGCTTCTTACCGACTATCTGTCGGTATCATTCTAACATGATGTTCCTATAGGTGTCAATCTCTATTGCCATCTCTATGACATCTTTATTCAAAATGATGATAGGACAACTAAACTTGATGTGATAAAATGAGAAAGAAACAACAGGTGTTGGCTAAACGGCACAATAGGAGATACTATATGGGAAAGCTTAAAACCTCTCTTTTTCGTGCAATGATTGCGAGGAATAAAACAGGCGCATAATCTATACTAAAAACTGTCAGGAGGATTTTCGGTTATGGAATGGATTGAAAGGTTAAATGATGCAATAGGTTATATCGAGGAACATTTGACAAAAGAAATTGATTATGAGCGGCTTGGGCAAATTGCTTGCTGTTCTTCCTACCATTTTCAGAGAATGTTCACTTATATGGCAGGGATTCCCCTATCTGAATATATCCGCAGAAGAAAAATGTCGCTTGCTGCCGTAGATTTACAGGGTAAAGGCATGAAGATCATTGATGTGGCAGGAAAATACGGATATAGTTCCCCCACAGCATTTAACAGAGCGTTTCAGTCTGTTCATGGAATCGCCCCATCCGCTGTAAAAAATGAGGGCGTATCCGTTAAATCCTTCCCGCCTATCTTATTTAAAATCACAGTCAAAGGAATCGAGGAAATGAATTATCGAATTGAAACAAAAGACGCTTTCCGTATTGTAGGCGTATCCGTACCGTTGCATAAGGATATAGAAAAAAATTTTACAGTCATACCTACAAAATGGCAGGAAGTATCTACAAATGGAACATTACAGAAATTAATTAGCATGATGGACACGCCACCTATGGGCGTGCTTGGGGTCAGCCTTTGTAATGACACGGAACCGTGGAAATATTATATTGCGGTACCCACTTCACTGGAAAAGAATGACTTTGAAGACTATATTGTGCCAGCGGCTACTTGGGCAATATTCTCTGGAGAGGGCGCCAATCAGTCTATTCAGGAATTGGAGCGACGCATCGTGACAGAATGGCTGCCGACTTCAGGATACGAATATGGAAATGCCCCTGATGTCGAGGTTTATTTAAACCCAGACCCGCAAAATGCACAATATGAGGTCTGGATACCTGTAGTGAGAAAATAGTTGTCGGGGGTTTGTCCAAACCTCGTCCTGAAATCCTTCTGTTTTCTATTGACAAAAACCCATCCTTCTGATACTATTATTAGTAAAAGAGATGGGTTTTCACCGTACAGTTTTTACTCAAGCGGGCTGCTCGTTTCTTTTTTTATTGCCAGCAGGTCATAAAGATATTTCTTGCCATCAGCATCATGACGAACCAGCATCCGGGCAAAAAAGATATTATGGTGGCAAACTTCACCGCTCTTGTCATCATATACTGGCAAAGCAAACCTGACATCATACCGATACCAACCATATTTAGCATCCTTCTCATGCTTCTTTTTCGTATTCTCCGAATATTCCCCATTTGTAGCAATCTGGATCAGCTCCGGTATCCCCTGGGCCGCATTGGCCTTTGCCTTCGCAACAGCCCCTTTTAGGGCAAGCCTACTCTCCGAACCGGTATATTCATTCGGAAAACTACTGGATATGAATATCTTTTCAGATGTTTCCGCAATCTCATAAAATTCTCCGACATATTCTTTGAGATAGTTTTCTACCTCTTTCCAGTCTTCCCGTTTTTTGCCTTTAAAACGGGTGTCATTGATCAGGACAATCTTCTCACCCTTCAAGCTCACAATAATATGTACGTTTCTATCCACGGTATCCTACTTTCTTTTTTAGAAAAGCATTCTCTCATGCACATTTTTCCTGTAAATCTATCCATTCCCCGCAATCTTCATCCCACTAAAACCTCTGGACAAGAGGATGCACATATTGCTCCAAAAAATATAATTTCATCTATTATGAGCTTTCGTGCTTTTCAGATATTTTATTAGCCATCAAACTTTACCACCTCTTATAACCCGATTATTCATAATCAATTAATCATATTAAGTATACACCGAAATAGCTGATTACTCAATGGAAACATCTGAATTCTAATAGTAACAAAATTCAAGCTGTTCAAACTCTTCATCTGCCACATTCTGTCGCTTTCCGCCTATCCTATTGTACAACTCTTCCATATCCGGTTCATCAAGATCCGCTCTCTTGAAGAGAGTATTGGCAAGAACCGTGCCGTTACGGATAATGTAAAGTACCATCTAAATTAGAAACAAACCATGTTTTATAAGAGTATTTTGATACTTCCTAAAAAGATACATTCCCCTTCTTCCCCCACCAGATAATCCTCTAATAAAATCGCTTCATCTCCCGGTACTCGCTGGGCGTGCTGCCCATCAGCTCCCCGAACTGTTTGGAGAAATAGCTCGGATTAGAAAAGCCACAGTTAAGCGCAATATCGGTAACCGGGCTATCGGTCTCGGCTAACAGCCTTGCCGCGTAGAAAATCCTTTTCCTCCGCACATAGGCAATCGGATTATCATGCAGATACTGTTGAAAGATACGCTGACATTCTCTTGTACAGACATTCGCGGCGGCTGCGATTTCCGAAACAGTAATATTCTTCCCTAAATGCTGGTCTATCCATATTAGCATTTCTTTCAGGCGTTTTTCTTTAACGGACGGGACTGAGCAGCTTGCTACGCCCGCTCCTTTCGATTTGGCATATAATACGATATTGGACAGGGCGTCCCTCACCTGGAACTCATAGCCGTATTCTTCTGCAGCGAATGCCGAAAAAGCCCGCTCAAACTGTTCAAAGTACGCATTGTCACCCTGTTCTTTACAAAATGCAATAAAAGGGACGCCATTCTCTAACAGGGGACGGACATATGCCATTTCAAAGATACTGCCCGGCATCCCTGCAACAATATCAGGATTGAACACAAAAGAGCGGTAATGGCATGCAGATGGAATATCCGCCGTAAAGGAATGGATGACCTCCGTATTGATCAAGCACCCTTCTCCCGCCTGTAGACTGTATGTAGAATCCCCGACCCCAATCTGCACACGCCCTTCCAGTAAAACGAAAATCTCCAGCTCTTTATGCCAATGGGAAGGAATATAACCTGCTGCAAATTGATGGATATCCCCATCATTGACCGTCAAGTCCAATAATAGCGGCTCCTTCTCCTGCAATTCTTTCCCATAATTGTCTACCGTAATAGAACTCGGTTTCCTAATCACATGACCATCTCCTGTCGCATTTGTTATATTATATGTCGTTTTCCCTAAAGCAGCAATATGCAATTATATGCTATTATCCATAGGACATTATTCAGTATTTTTTCTGATACAAACACAGATAATCGGATTCGGATGACAAAATGCATGCATCTAAATAGTCCGAAAATTTATAGTATATAGCATAACGAGGAGGAGTAATCTATGAACGACAATCGTGTCCTGGATATGACAAAGGGCAGCCCGGTGCGGCTTTTGCTGCGCTTCACCTTGCCGTTGTTTCTGGGGAATCTATTACAGCAGCTTTATAACCTGGCGGATACTTCTATTGCAGGGCATCTGCTTGGGGATAATGCACTCGCACAGATTGGAGCGACTGCCGCGCTGTATGGCCTGATCACCAATACGGCCTTTGGCCTCAATAACGGGCTCGCTTTGACCGTAAGCCGTTATTTCGGCGCCGCAGACTGGCGCAGGATGAAAGAATCGGTTTGTTGGATGGTGATTCTCTCCGGCTTATCTGCCGCTGTCATGACCACCGGATTTCTTATCTTCCAGGATCCGCTCCTTGCCGCTATGCAAGTACCGGAAGCTCTTTGGGACGGAGCGTCAGGCTATCTGACGATCATATTGGCAGGCATCCCCCTGACAATGGCGTATAATCTGGAAGCCAGCCTGTTACAAGCTCTGGGCAACAGTTCAACGCCGCTTAAGTTTCTGTTATTCAGCAGTGTATTGAACATCGCTTTAGATTTCCTATTCATGAAGCCTCTGGCAATGGGCGTTAGAGGCGCAGCGACAGCCACCATCCTTGCGCAGGGGATCAGCGCGGTTTTGGGCCTCATCTATATTGCGCTTCATTATCCGCAGCTTCGTTTCGGAAAAAAGGAATGTAGGGTAAGCCCAAAGTTTGTACTGAATATGTACTGGACGGGCCTTAGTATGGCTCTTATGAGCACGGTCTATAACATCGGGAGTGTTATTTTGCAAAGCAGCATCAACGCGCTAGGGAATACTTATATTGCCGCGCAAGTCGGCGCAAGGCGTCTCGCTGAGCTTTTCCATACACCGGGGCTTGCGCTAGGCACAGGCGTCGCGACTTATTCCAGCCAGAATTTCGGGGCTAGGCGCCCGGAGAGAATCAAGAAAGGGATCTGGACAGCGCTTTTCTTATTCGGCATCTGGTGGGTAATCGCCATGGTCTTTGCATTTTCATCGGCTCCCGGTGCCGTGCGGCTCATTACAGGCAGCCAGAATGAAGAAGTGATTGCAAGCGCCGTTCTTTATCTGAAGCTAAGCTTTCCTATCATGCCGCCCATGGCAGTCCTGATCATCCTTAGAAATGCTCTGCAAGGGATGCAGCATTCCATTTCGCCGCTTTTGTGCAGCGCATTGGAGCTGGCTGGAAAAGTAGTGTTCGCCTTTTGGTTTGTCCCGGTCTATGGCTACATAGCCGTATGCATTTGCGAACCCGTGACATGGGTGATATGTTTTCTCTTCATTTTGGGCGCATGCTATATACATAAAGCGGAATTCCGGGCATAAGCCGCGCAATGGCTTTTAAAAGCGCTTGGCAAAAGGCATCTTTTCGCCAAGCGCAGGACATATGTCTCCTTATCTTACCATCTTCTCTATCACCTCTGCCGCAATTTCCTGCTCCGGTGTAAATTCCGGTGAAGCCAGATAGCGATAAATCGCGCTAAGAAGCGCCCTGGCTTCCGGGTACTGCTGTAAATCTTGTAGTCCCATTGTCGAGAAAAGAAGTTTCCCTTTGCCACAGCGACATTCCAATAGCTTCGCCATCGGGCGGAGGTAAGCATAACTGTCCATCTCCGCAATAATCGCCTCATAACGCTCTGGCAAAATCACTGCCCTCTGTACTGCCATCGCCCACCACTGCCAATTACTATGGAAATCGGTCGGGAACTCCCGGAAAATCGGGTGTTGCTCATCTATGAGCTGCCCCATGCCGCCCTCCTGTTCCGGGAACGTCCCTACGGACCAGAAATCCGGGGAAAACTGCGCCTGAATGGAATCCGGCAGCGCTTCCTTCGTAGATTGCGGCGTCAAGTATACGCTTTTCCCTGCTTCCAGCGCTGCTTTCGCAGCTTCGTCAAAATGCTCCGTTTCTAACACGCCATCCGGGCAAACAGGTTCTGTCCGTGGATAAACCCAGATTGGATAATCATTTGCCACCTCACCAAGCGACACTTTAAGCTGTAGCTTACAAGGTCTTTTCACCTTGGCAAGCGGAACCGATACTTCCTCGGCACGTGTCAACATTCCCGGAAGGCAGGTGATCTGTTTGGCCAGTTCTCCTTTACAGGAAAAACCCTCCCCGGACAATTCGTAACATAAATTCCCCGTCAGTCCTTCTTTCCCGAAATTGGCAATCTCGACCGTGGCATGAAGCGTCTCCGTACTTTCATATGTATATTTGGGCAGTAGCACAAGTGGCAGCTTTGCGGCAAAAAAAGCGCGGAAAGCCTCCGGTTTCGCAAAATCATACGGCTTACTATGCAAATGGGAATCCAACATGCCCACTAACGCCGTCCCCTGCCCCGGGAAATCCTGTAACCCAAGCAAAGAGATACCGGAAAGCGCTCTCGTGCGCATCGCTGCTTCAATCTCTTCGCGGTAACATATCTTGGCAAGCTCTCCCGACGCTTCTACATATCTTTTCCAACAGGCCGACAGTCCCTTCCTGTCAACGCGCTCTTTTATGATTCGCAAATTGACTGGATCCGAAATACCCCGGAATTCCTCTAATTCCCCGAAATCGGGTAAAATCTCAAACTGTCCCACTTCAAAGCTAAACACTGGTTTCTTATATGTCTGGCGGATTTTCTCCATCGTCCCGTCAAAAGTAGTACAAGCGCCTGGATAGCAATGATTGATATACCCTTCCATATTCGCGAATGTCCCACGTATGTCCTCGGTGAAATATTTAGAAGAAGTATAAAAATCGCTCTCCTGCTCACAGCCAATCTCCCCGTAATGTACATTCGAGCCATCCGCATATAGCCTTGTAGCATCCAAGCTGCGTGCCATCCGCAACAGTTCTCGCATCCGTTCATGCCCTTTTTCAGAAGCATGCAGCTCATTGCCGAGCGTCAGCATCACAAACGATGGATGATTGGCAAGCATCCGCAATATTCCCCTAAGCTCCGTTTCGTAATAAGCAAAGCTTTCCTCTGATTCAAACGCATCCTTTGGATTCCAATGCGACAACTCCGGCTGCATCAGCATCCCTATCCTGTCTGCTGCCGTAAATGCCGCCTCCGGCGGACAATGCGAATGGAAGCGCATGCAATTGACGCCATAAGAGCGATAAAGCTGTAAAATATCCATCCAATCCCCAACCGACATAGGTGCATATCCTGTTTCCGGGAATACGGCGCAGTTTGCCTCGCTGCGAAGGAAAACCGTCCTGCCGTTTAATGACAGCCTGCCCTCCTCATTCCATCCAAAATCCCTGATGCCGAAAGAAACCGTCTTTTCCTCTCCATTTGATAGGGTAACGGTCATTTCATACAGGAATCCTTCTTCCTCATCCCACCGTCTGACATCGGCTTTGACTGGCAAATCTTCCCATACCAGTTCTGTCATGCCTTTTTCCACTGCCACCACAGTTTCTATGTCTGCACTTGACACTCCTCCTGCCGTTCCCAAGGCTTTGGATGAAATACACAACGTCCCTTCCCATGCCCTGTCTGCACAAATCTCTGCTCTCACAGTTAGTGTATCTCCCACTGGATAAACCCGCACCGCCTCGATAAATACATTCTCCTGCGCCCGCAAGCGGAAATATCCCAGAATGCCATTCCAATTGGTCTGTGTCTCGTCCGTTGCTGCCGACGAATAAGTAATCGCATCATGCGGCAATCCTGGATAACTATTATCTGACACAATTGTCATTTCATGTGTCCCGTCCGTTAAACCGCTCACTTCAAACACATGCGGCGTGCTAAGGCTTGTCTTATGAAAAGGAATGACTTCTCTGTCATCTATGAACAGCCTAAGACACCTTGCGCGTTCGGCTTCTAAGAAAATCCGTTTCCCCTTCGGCTCTACAACGGTAATCCTACGCCTTAGCTGCACTGCTCCTTCATATGTATGCTTTCTGGTAAAGCGTGTGGCAATTGGCTTGTCGGCCCCTGCTGTTAATGTAACATCTGGCATAGCTTCCGCATCCGACAGATCCGGAACACCTTGCATATCCGGCGCACCTTGCATATCCGGCGCTCCTTGCATATCCGGCGCTCCTTGCATATCCGGCACATCTTGCATATCCGGCACATCTTGCATATCCGGCGGATCTGTCTTATCCAGCATATATGACACATCTGTCGTATCCATTAAATCTGACACATCTGCCACTTTCTCACATCCCAATGCCTCATCCGGATGCAGCCTGCCATCTACACAATCCCGGTATCCGATGCGGTTCTCATCGAGCGTCCCTGGAAGCTGCATTGCATAACATCTTCCATCCCCGATATCTGCCTGCCAGATCCCCCCTAATTCCAATAATATAGACATATGTGCTCCTCTCTTCCTATGATGTTACTTTAAGCATATACAAAACAGTCATAAATCCCCCACTCATCTCATAGACTGATAAAAAGATTTTCTATGGGGATATTTTTATGAGTTCCAAAACTAAAATTGTTGTGCTTCATGTAAAAGAATTAATATATACCGGCATCTTTGCCGTGCTCGGTATCCTTTTCATCATCCTGCTGATCATTATGTTCCTGCCAAAAGATGAGAAGAAAGAAACCGTTCCCACGATGACGCAGACCTCCACAAACACCTACGTTCCCGGTATATATACCACTTCCTTGATTCTAAATGACAATGTCGTGGAAATAGAAGTTACTGTTGATGAGCAAAATATCAATTCCATACGACTGGTGAATCTGGACGAAGCCGTGACCACTATGTATCCTCTGATCCAGCCTTCCTTCGAAGACCTTGCGAATCAGATCATCGCCAACCAAAGCTTGGACGGCATTACATATTCCGATGACAACAAATATACCTCTATGATCCTGTTAAACGCTATCACTGCCTCCTTAGAAAAGGCAGCAGATGCGGACGTAACAGTCGATATGACAGAAACCGTAGAATGACGAAAAGAAGAACGTCTCATCAGAGGCGTTCTTCTTTAAGCCACAATGCCGCACTGGCATCGGATGGCATGCGCAAATCCCCTCTCGGCGAGAGCGAAACGCTCCCCACCTTCGGCCCATCCGGCAGACAGGAACGTTTAAACTGCTGGGCAAAAAAGCGCTGATAAAATATTTTCAGCCATTTCCCTATCACATCTTCCGGGTACTTATCGGCAAAAGACATCTTCGCGATACGATAAATCTTCTCGGGCGAAAATCCACACCGCAACATATAATATAAGAAGAAGTCATGCAATTCATACGGCCCCACCAAATCTTCCGTTTTCTGTGAGATAGCGCCGTCCTTGGGCGGCAGAAGCTCTGGACTGACAGGCGTGTCAAGTATATCAGACAAAACCTCCTGCAATTTCTCATTGCCACAAGTATCCGCATAATACTGCACCAGATGACGCACTAACGTCTTTGGCACGCCGACATTGACGCCATACATTGACATATGGTCGCCATTATAAGTCGCCCATCCAAGCGCAAGCTCTGACATGTCTCCTGTGCCAATCACCAGGCCGCCCGTCTGGTTCGCAATATCCATCAGCACTTGCGTGCGTTCTCTCGCCTGCCCGTTCTCATACGTCACGTCTTGCTTTTCGGGCGCCTGCCCAATGTCCCGGAAATGAACCGTTACCGCCTCTTTGATATCTACTTTCCGTAAATCCGTGCCAAGTATCTCCGCAAGTTTACAAGCATTGTCATACGTCCTGTCCGTTGTCCCAAAACACGGCATCGTCACGGAGATGATCTGGGAGCGCTCTATTGAAAGCATATCAAATGTCCGTGCTGTTACAAGCAGCGCCAACGTAGAATCCAGCCCGCCCGATACCCCGATGACTGCGGAACGGCAGCCGGTATGCTCATACCGCTTCTTTAATCCATAAGACTGTATGGATAAAATTTCATCGCAACGCTTCTCTCGTTCTCCTTTTTGCGCTGGCACAAACGGCATAGCCGGGAAGCTCCGTTCCAGCTTCACCTCTTCCTCTTCCAGATGGAAGAAAACTGTCTGATACTTTTCTTTTCCGCCTTGCAGGTACGTCGTCATCCTGCGCCTGTCATGGTTTAAACGTTGTATATCAAGATCCGCATAAATGCTCTCGGCGCAGAAACGCTTCGCCTGTGTCAGGATGACGCCATTTTCCGCAATGATATTATGCCCCCCGAAAACCAAATCCTGTGTAGACTCTCCTTCTCCCGCGGAAGCATAAACATAACCTGCAATGAGCTTCGCGCTCGCCGATTTGACTAGCATCTCCCGGTAGCAGTCTTTGCCTATTGTCTCATTCGACGCCGACAAATTCACAAGAACATTCGCTCCGGCAAGCGCATGTGCGATGCCCGGCGCATCAGCCGCCCAGATGTCCTCACAGATCTCGCAGGCCACCACAAGTCCCTCCATAGACTCGTCATCCGCCTGCAACAAGATATTCGTTCCAAACGGAATTTCTTTCCCTTCCCATAAGAAAGGCTCGGATGCCTGATTCCCTGGCGAAAAATGCCTTGCTTCATAAAACTCCGCATAAGCAGGGATAAATCGTTTCGGGATCATCGCCAATATCTCCCCGTTTTGGATCGCCGCCGCCACATTATAAAGTTTGTGATCCTTTTCTACCGGCAGTCCCACGAACACAAGCGCATCGTTGCCCTCCGATGCCTCTGTGATCACTTGTAGCTGTTCTTTTGCCCCACGTATAAGGATATCCTGTAAAAATAAATCCCCACATGTATATCCCGTCACACAAAGCTCCGGGAAAACGATAATCTTCGCCCCACGCTCAGCCGCTTCTTCCATGCACTCACAGATACGGCTAGCATTATAAGCCGGATCGGCTACTTTTATCTTCGGCGTTACCGCTGCCACTTTCAAAAATCCATGCTTCATATTCTTAAATGCGCTCCTTTCCTTCCTATCCTGATTATAGGCGATTGCGAAACTCCTATTTCCCAAAACCTAATTATACAATATAGACAAGATCACGAGCAGGGCACTTTGGCACCGTCGGCACTTAGACGCTGTAT
>CAJTSL010000011.1 GCA_910578845.1 uncultured Lachnospiraceae bacterium | reverse complement strand
GGGTATTTGATTTGTGCCGACGCTGATAGCGTCTTGGCCCCAAAATCCGAAAGTTGAGCAAGAATGGAGAATTAAGATGACAGATCAGATGAGGCAGATATTGGACAACATGCATAAGTATAATGCCAGTAATCTGGCTACCGTCAATTTTGGCTTGGAAGATACTGTGGTTTATGATGCTTTGGTCGTTGCGCCATCGTATAGCCCATACAAAATTTTGAAGGATGGGTCTTTCAAAATTATGGAGACAGGTTCACAAAGCTATTGCCAAGGGTTTCTCGTTGAAAAGGACGGCTTGAAGCTTGCGTGGATCAAAACTGCCGCCGGTGGCTGCAATATGTTGGACTATCTGCTCATCTGTGGGGAATTGCGATTCAAGCGGCTTATTTTTATCGGCGCAGCGGGAGCGTTAAAAGAGGGGTTCCATATAGGAGATATTTGTACGCCCAGCTATGCTGTTGCGGGTACCCTGGCAAATACTTACCTGAAAGCGAGCATCAGGGATTATGTTCCCTTTGAAAAGATATACCCGGACGAACAGTATGTCGCACAGATCATAGAACTTGCTAAGAGCGGTGGCCACTTGATCAAAGGTGCCAGTGTGTTCTGTACCGATTCGATTGCTATGGAATACACGCATCTTGAAGAGATCCGGGGATTTGGCACCGATTTGATCGAAATGGAGACATCCGCTTTCTACGCAATTGGAAAGATCATGGGGATTCCTGCCATTGCGCTCTTAGTAGTATCTGATAATTCCGCAACGGGAGTACCGCTTGTCGGAAGAAGTGAAGAGATGCAGAAGATATATGATCACTCAAGATGTGTAGTCTTGCCTGACATGATTTGCAAGATCGCAAGATTATAAAGTATGCGTAGCAGTCCTTTTTCCGTTAATTTCTTGTATGGTATGGACATACGTGTTGCCACCGGGATGAATATCTTTTTATTACGTCAACACTCCAAATAGGAGCTTCTATTTACCGTTCCGGCTTATGGTTTCCATCATTGTCCCAATCCAGTGTTTCTTAATAGAATAGTCATTTGACTCGGAAAAGAAAGAATGATACAATAAAGTACTTTACAGGAAAGAGGGCAAATCGACCGGATAAAGATATAACAGAAAGCAGCAAACAATAAGAATGGAGGGTTCTTGACAAAATGGAAAAGGCAAAAGTGTATTTTACCAAACAGATTACACCCGAGAAAGTCATTGAAATGTACCGTGCGTTAGGGAAGGAGCTGCCTGGGAAGGTAGCTGTGAAAGTGCATTCCGGTGAAAAGGGAAACCAGAACTATCTGCGCCCGGAGTTCATGCGTCCGATGGTAGAGCTGGTAAACGGCACCGTTGTGGAATGCAATACGGCGTATGACGGGGAGCGAAACTCTACGGAGAAACATGAGAAGCTGATGGAAGAGCATGGATGGACAGAGTGTTTCAAGGTGGACATATTGGATAGCGAAGGACCGGATCTTGTGCTGCCGGTTACAAACGGAGAAGTTTTAAAAGAGAACCACGTAGGGAAAAACATCGCGAACTATGATTCTTTGCTGGTGCTTTCCCATTTTAAAGGCCATCCGATGGGCGGTTACGGCGGCGCATTGAAGCAGCTTTCGATTGGGTGCGCTTCAAGCGCAGGCAAGTGCCTTATCCATTCTGGCGGTTACACCGATGACCAGAAGATCGTATGGAGCCATACGGCGCCGCAGGATGCATTTTGCGAAGCCATGGCGGAAGCGGCAGGCAGTATCGTGGAATATTTCAAAGGAAATATCGCCTATGTCAGTATGATGTGTAATCTGTCTGTAGACTGCGATTGCTGTGCAGTAGCGGAAGACCCGTGCATGAAAGACATCGGGATTTTATCATCTCTTGACCCGGTGGCGTTAGACCAGGCATGCATGGATCTTATCTATCAGTCGGATGACCCGGGACGCGCACATTTCTTAGAGAGAGTGGAATCAAGGCATGGCACGCACACGATTGATACGGCAGCTAAGCTCGGGTACGGAACGAAAGAGTATGAGCTGGTCACGATAGACTGATAGACTAGAGCGAATAGTCGAAATAAACAATAAACGAAGTGTTTGAATTGGGTGTGGCCCAATAGGATAATATTGATAAAGCAGATAGGGATAAAGCTGCAAAATAGGATGGAGGTGCTTCATGGCAGTTTATAAGTGTATTATTTGCGGTGCGGTTTACGATGAGGAGAAAGAAGGAAAGCCGGTCTCAGAGTTGGACGGATGTCCGATCTGTAAACAGCCGGTTTCGAACTTACAGATTGTGGAGCAGGAAAAGAAAGAAGACATACCGGAAGAAAAGAAAGAATCTGTAGCAGGCGGAGAAGGCGGAAATGGATCAGAGCCTTATTCCGGCAGCTTACAGTATGACAGCGCAACGGCAAGGCATGACGTATCCAGCCGTTATATGGCACAGATCCATGAGATGGCAGTTAGCGGGAAGTCGATCGGGGATGCGATGTGTACCAAATTACCGATGCCGGGATGGGACGATATCCTCCTGCTTGGCGCACAGCTCAATCCACCGCCGTTAAATGATGGGGATCCCGTGGATACGGTGACGGTAATCGGGAAACATGCGAAGAAGCCGTTGGTCATTGAGAGTCCGGTCTACATTTCCCATATGTCATTTGGGGCATTGTCCAAAGAAGTAAAGGTTGCTCTCTCGAAAGGCTCCGCAATGGCAAAAACGGCGATGTGCAGCGGCGAGGGCGGTATCTTGCCGGAAGAAAAAGAGGCGGCATATAAATATATATTCGAGTATATTCCCAACAAATACAGTGTTACGGATGAGAACTTACGGGCAGCAGACGCTATCGAGATTAAAATCGGACAAGGCACGAAGCCTGGCATGGGCGGGCATTTGCCTGGGGAAAAGGTGACGGAAGAAATCGCAGCAATCCGTGGGAAGAAAGCGGGAGAGGATATCCAAAGCCCGAGTAAGTTTGCGGAATTGAATTCGAAAGAAGATTTGCGCGCGATGGTAGAAATGCTGCGTGAACGCTCGGATGGCAGGCCAATCGGCGTTAAGATAGCGGCAGGGAATATTGAACGGGATTTAGAGTATTGTGTGTTTGCACGTCCTGACTTTATCACGATCGACGGCAGGGGAGGCGCTACGGCGTCCAGTCCGTATTTCTTGCGGGAAGCGACTACAGTCCCTACGATTTATGCGCTTGCGCGCGCAAGGAAATATTTGGATGCAGTGCAGTCTGACATTGCGCTTGTCATTACAGGAGGTTTGCGCGTGTCGGCAGATTTTGCAAAAGCGCTTGCTATGGGAGCAGATGCGGTCGCCATTGCGAGTGCAGGGCTGATTGCCGCAGCCTGCCAACAGTACCGTATCTGTGGCAGCGGTAACTGTCCGGTCGGTGTGGCGACACAGGATCCGGAACTCCGGGCGCGCCTGCATGTAGACGCGGCGGCACAAAGAGTTGCGAATTTTTTGAACGTGTCCCGTAAGGAGTTAGAGACATTTGCGCGGATTACAGGGAATCATTCCGTACACGGCTTATCTAGGGAGAACCTTGTGACACTCGATAAGGATATCGCAGCGTATACGGGGATCAGGCATGCCGGAGAGCCGTATGGAACAGACGGCATGAACAGTCAGATACATACAGTAGGAGCTAACCGGGAGGAAAAGAACATGAGCGAGAACAAAACAAAATACGCAGGAACACAGACGGAGAAAAATTTGCAGGCAGCTTTCTCCGGGGAATCAGGAGCTAGGAACAAATATACCTATTTTGCATCCGTAGCCAAGAAGGAAGGATATGAGCAGATCGCTTCTATTTTCCTAAAGACTGCTGAGAATGAGCGCGAGCATGCCAAAATGTGGCTGAAAGAACTAAAAGGCATTGGCAGCACGACGGAGAATCTTGCGGCGGCGGCTGACGGGGAGAACTTCGAGTGGACGGATATGTATGAAGAATTTGCTAAGACCGCAGAAGAAGAGGGATTTGTTGAACTGGCAGCGAAGTTCCGTATGGTAGGCGCGATTGAGAAGCATCATGAAGAGCGTTACCGCGCATTGTTAAAGAATATTGAGACGGCATCCGTTTTCGCTAAGAGCGAAGTCAAAGTATGGGAGTGCCGTAACTGTGGGCATATCGTTGTCGGGACAAGCGCGCCAGAAATCTGTCCGGTATGTGCGCATCCGCAAAGCTATTTTGAAATAAGCGAGGAGAATTACTAGAAGATTTTTTAGGCAAATAGAGGGTAAATGTCTAAATTTTGGGCATTTACAGGTATAATGACCATTGCGTCTATCCTTTGGAGCCATTAAAGTAGGCTTATCAAAATTATTTACGAGGAGGACGCAAAGTTATGAGTGATATGTTTGCATCATTTTTTGGAGCCGGGATCTGGGCGGTCATCAGAGCCGTATTGATTCTCGTGCTTGCCTTTATCGCAGCGGCGATTGTGAAGTCGCTGGTGATGAAGCTTTTTACAAGGACAAAGTTGAATTCTTTATTTGGGAAATCAGACGTCTCTGCCGACGGAGGCAAAGCGGCAATGGAGAATATCGGGAAGCTGGTATACTTATTGGTGTTCCTGTTATTCGTCCCAGGCATCTTCGAGAGCCTTGGCATGAATGAGATTTCCATGCCGATCTTAAACCTCTTAGATACGATGTGGGGATACATACCGAGCATTTTGGCAGCGGCTATCGTTTTATGGGTAGGTTTTTTCATTGCCAAGCTTGTGCGGGAGATCCTGGTGCCGGTATTTAATAAGCTGAAAGTGAACCGTTTACAGGAAATCGCAGGGATCGAAGCAGTAGATTCCGCTAAGCTTTCCAATACGCTGGCTTATATCGTGTATGTGCTGATCCTGATCCCGATCATTATTACGGCATTGCAGGCGTTAGACATCAGGGCGATATCCGATCCGGCAATCAGGATGTTAGATATCATGTTTGGGTTTATCCCTAATATCCTGGTCGCGCTTGTCATCATAATCGTAGGATGTATGGTAGCGAAGCTCTCCGGCAATATCGTGCAGAACCTGATTGCTTCCGCCGGATTAGACGCCAAGCTGTCTGCGCTTTTAGACAATCAGAATGATAAGTTCGTATTGTCCAAAGTAATCGGCAAGACTGTGCATGTTGTTATGGTGATTTTCTTCATCGTAGAAAGCTTTGGCGTGCTTCATTTACAGGTGCTTACCGATATCGGCAGCGCGGTAATCGGCTATATGCCATACGTGCTGGCAGCGGTCCTGATATTGCTTGCATGCTACATTGGCAATACAATGGTACAGAAATCGTTGCTAAAGAGCGGACATACGGTTTATGCATTCCTGGTTAAATGTGCTATTTATACAATCGGTGTGTTCATGGTACTCAATGAGCTGGGAATTGCTGCCCAGATTGTCAATACGGCATTTATCATTCTCGTTGCGGCAATAGCGGTTGCTTTTGCGATTGCGTTCGGGATTGGCGGCAAAGAGGCTGCGGGCAGGGCGCTGAAAAAGCTGGAAGATAAGAACAGCGATAACCGCGGAGAAGGAAAATGAATGCGCCCGGGAAGCATAAGGTAGCACGGAATGGCTATATTGCCATCTCGGTCATTTTCTATCTGACAGGCATGGTCCATATGATATGCCTCTCCATACCGATTATGGCATTATGCATCATCGGCGCAGGCATATTGATTGCGTATGGCGTGATCAAGATGATAGGATACTTTTCCGATGACCTGTATTGTCTTGCTTTTCAGTATGATATGGCTTGCGGGCTGTTATTGTTGATCGTGGGAATGATTGTCTTGGGATGGAATTTACGCTTAGAGCCGTATCTTGCGCCGGGATTGGGTTTTCTGATTTTGTTGGATAGCCTTTTGAAAGTCCAGACGTCCAGGGAGGCAAAAGCCTTTGGCTTACAGTCGTGGCACTGGATTCTGATAGCGGCGGTGATTGCCGGTATCTTTGGCATATTGATTGTATTGGCGCCTTTTCGGACGGAAAGGGCGGCGCATATCGTCACTGGCTGCGGGCTGCTGCTAGAAGGCGGCATGAATCATCTCGTGGTGAAAGCTGCGGTCAGGATGTAAGAAGAGCCTTTATGGCTTACGAAGGAAACAAATTACGGCCGGTTCCCAATTGGGAGCCGGTTTTTCCTATGATAGGGGAAAATGGAAGCTTGCTGTAGAGTATTTGACTGTGGGATGTTGAACTATTGGGTTCCTATGGAGGCTCTTTGGAAAGCCAGCGCTCCTGCACCCTTAAATAAATCACAGATACGGGCAAACGGGATGAGCAGGTCATATTCCATATTGGCATTTAGCCAGTCGAGAAGAATGCCGCTTAGCGCGCATTTAAAGAACCGCGCAAAGAGCTTCTCATCCGCAGCGGATATTGTGCTGCCTGTTTCAATGGCCATGGTGCTTATGTATTGCGCCACAACATGCATGAGGATGCGGTCGAGCTCGTTTTGGAAATCTTCCCGGTGCACGGAATGATAAATGCTCAGAATGGCTTTCTTATGCTTTACACAGTTTTCGATCAAAGGCGTAAGGCAGTCCGTTGGCGAACCATACTGTGCGTAGAGCCGGATCGTGTCATCGGCGTTTTGTTTAATCGTCGTGATTAATAGTTCCGGGATATCGTGGAAATGGTAGTAGAAAGTATTGCGGTTGACTTGACAGTAGTCTACAATATCTTTTACGGTGATCTTGCCATACGGTTTTTCTTCTAACAGATGCCAGAAGGCGTCAATGATGGCATTTTTGGTGTAATTCATGTGGTTTGTCTCTCTTTATCTTTCTTGTGAAATGAATAGGATCATCTGCTACGGATGTAGTTCCATCAGGCATTTGATGAACGCTTTTGGCTTTTCTAGATGAATGCCATGTCCACAATCAAAGCGGACAATGTGGCAATCAGTGACAAGTCCTGTAACTCTTTCCAGATCTTCCTCGCCTAATGCCGCCATTAAAATACCGTCCTCGCTGTGATGAGTCTGCGCTTTCATAAATAATGTCTTACACTTTATATTTCCCAATATGTCTTCGTGCGGTATCCCACAATGAAAGCTATCGTTATAAAATGTCTCTCCGAAGAACGGGTCATATCTGTTCATGCCTTGGAAAGCGCTAAGGGCAGCTTTGGGCCAGAACATGACTTTCAAATTCTTATCCGGGTATTTTCTTCTGTATTTGGCAGCCATAGCTACCAGTTTTCCTTTGATCCGTTCTCTTGATTTGTCAGGGAAATAGTTCCATGCATATTGATTGCTGAAATAATATGAAACGAAATCCTGGCTCTCGGATTGCTTGATAAAACTATGGCAGACGGAGGATAGATCAATATAATTGTAACTGCTTTTACGCCTTTCCCCCTGTGAGGAGAAAAACGGCGGGTCTTCCAAAATTAAATAGTCGCAAAGATCTGTACGGGAAGCAATGTATGCCGCCAGCAATCCACCGGAAGAATGCCCTAACAAGAAGACGTTCTCCTTAACGACATCTTTGATAAAGCTTGTCAACGCATCGCCAATGTCTGCCAAATTATATTGACTGGGATCATGCAAGCTTTTTCCATGCCCATAACAGTCGATTGCATATATATGATACTTTTGGGATAAATGGTTCCATACATTTTCAAAACTGGTAGCATCCACTCCTTGTGCATGAAGGAGGACTAATGGCTGTAAACTGGTCCTGATTTCATAGTAATGAAGCTCTATTCCCTGCTTTTGATACCTATGTTCCGCGATCATAGTGATTTCCCTCCCTGATCAAGAAGCGAACGTGGCGCTACGTTTGTTTCTTAACTATATCCGATATGCTCTGTATTGTCAAATCTTCTGCTTAATGGCATACAGATAAGCTGTCATATGCTTGCTGTATTTTGAATCTGTTGTTGCGCATAATGATATGTGCTATACTGTAACAAGCAAGAGGGCGCGGTAATGTATTTACTTATTTCTTATAGCATATGAAATGGCATATATCGGATGATAGCGTTGTTGCCGTGAGATTAAAAGAGGTATACGGGGATGGGATTTATTTATAGTACGACAAAGGGGTATAGAAGGCGGTTCTTTCTTCTGTTACTGTCTGTATTGTTTGGCACAGTGTCAGGGGCAATGTTCCCTTATGTCACGGGCAAAATTGTAGATGAGATATTTTATAAGCAGCAGATGCGGGGATTTCTGCTGTATTTTTTTCTGTATGCGGGCCTATATTTTCTGAACCAGTGCGGGCATGGTGTGTTAAATTATCTGTGGGCGCATCTTAAGGCTTCTTATGTCGTAGATATCCGTAAACGTTGTTTCAAACATCTCCTTTCGTTAAAAGCATCCGTCTGGGCCGATATGAAAAGCGGCGACGTGATGAAACGGATCATGGATGATACGGAGTGCTTCCTGGAATTCATACACCGCAGCCTATTCTATGTAACGGCTAATTTCTTACAACTTGTTATTTCCATCGGCTATCTGTTATACACGAATTGGCTGTTAGGACTGGTGGCGATTGTGCTGACCCCGGTGATGGCATGGTCCATCCGGTATTTTGCTGCGAGGCTGAAAGAGAGCCGGCGGAGCCTCAGGGAGCAAAAAGGCCTGGTGGAAGCATGGGTCTTGGAAATGATGACAGGGATTTCCCAGTGGAAGCTACTGAATGCACAGGATAAGGTAAAGCGTGATTACGAGGCTAGAAACAGGCAAGTGATAAAGGGAGAGATTGGCGCAGGATATCAGGAACTGGCTTCTGTCAATGTAAACGAGGCGCTGACGCTGTTTGGACAGCTTTGCGTCTATTGTATTGCAGCCTTTTGCATTGTCAGGAATACGATCACAGTAGGGCAATTTGTTGCCTGTGCCTCATATTTTGCCACTTGTGCTTCCTATTATAACGCACTGGGAAAGAAAATCACGGATATAGCAGTAAATATGGCAGGGATTAGGCGTGTGGAAGCGCTATTGTCCTGGGAAACGGAAGAAGACCGTAAAGAGGCAAGAGATATAGAGATGATAAAAGGCAGTATCCGCTTTCATGAAGTCTCTTTTGCATATGGTGAGCAGGATGCAAGAGAGCAAAGGAATGAGGAAAAATATGTCCTGCATAAGTTTTGCTTGCAGATAGAGGCAGGTGAGAAAGTAGCCTTTGTAGGAAGAAGCGGCGAAGGGAAAAGCACGTTATTGCAGCTTCTTTGCCGCCTGTATGAACCTTGCGAGGGCGAGATTTATGTGGATGGTACGCCGCTTACGGGCTATACGATAGCAAGCTTGCGGAGACAGATTGCGGTAGTCTGGCAGGAAAACGGTCTTTTCCATGGAAGCCTGCGCGAGAACATCTGCCTGTCGAAGGAAAGCGGGCACGATGAGCGCATATGGGAAATATTGGAGGGACTGAGATTAAAGGAGCTGGTAGGACAATGGCCGGAAGGGCTGGATACGATAGTCGGCAGCGGCGACAGGGAATTGTCAGGCGGACAGAAGCAGAGGATCGCGATTGCCAGATGCATCTACAGGAAACCGAAGATCCTGCTTCTAGATGAGGCCACCTCTGCGCTGGACGAAGACACCGAGAAAGAAGTGAACGCTTTTCTATATGAGCAGCTTAAAGAGACAACGATCCTCTCCGTGGCACACCGTTTTTCTACAGTACTGGCGGCTGGTAAAGCGGTGGTCATGGAAGAGGGAAGCGTAGCAGCTATGGGAGGGCATGATGACCTGATGAAGGAGAATGCGTTGTATAGGAATCTTTATGAGGAGTATCAGCAGGCTAGGGCAGGATTGCATTCACATGCAAATGCCGCAGGATGAGGGAAAGGATGGCCATGAAAAAATGATGGATCGTTATATTACAATTAAGGCATACCGAGGAAAGCTTCTCCTCTACATAATCCTTCAGTTCCTGAAATCCGGCCTGCTTTTGCTGCCGCCCTATTGTTACCTGCTTTTTCTAAACGAGGTGATTACCGGTAAGCGACTTACGTGGCTATGGGGCATCGTGGCGCTTTACGTGGCAGTATTTGCGGCAAAGGCGTTCGTATCGGTGCTGATGAAGCGGACCTATGACCGGATTTTCCCGGTGATGGGGTTAGAAGCCAGAAACCGTGTGCTGGAAAAGTACAGCACGCTGGATATAGAGACGTTGTCTGGCTATACGGCTGGCGAATTAAAAGAGCGCCTGCACAAGGACACTGAGAATGCGGTCTTATATTGGGAGAAGAAGATAGGGCTATGGACTATGGCGATCAGTGTGCCGGTGATGGTAGGGATATTGTTGTACTTAAACTGGATCCTGGCGGCGGTCAGTTTCTTGCTGCTTCCTTTGTCCTTTTACGTGACGCGCAGCATTAAAGGCAAGAGCAATGTAGAGTATGAGCGCCGCAGGAAGATTTTAGGGCAATATAACGATTTCATGATCCACAATATGTTCTTCTGGAAAGAGGTAAAGTCGAATTGCCAGGAAGAAAGACAACAGCAGCAGTTCGAGGGATTATGGAAAGAATTGGGGGATGCGTTCTTGCGTTCACACATTTTCTGGTTCTTAAACAGGACTTTTCTGGCATTCAAGGATGTCTTCCTGACAAAGATGGGGCTTTATCTCCTAGGAGGCATCTTAGTCATCCAGGAAATGGCTACAGTGCCTGCGTTATTGGCATTCATGGAGTATTATGCGGACTTTGTGAACCGGCTGTTAGAGATAGCGGATATTTATATGCAGCAGGGAGCGCAGGAGGCATCCGTCAAGAGGCTTAAGGAGATCATGAGCTTACAGTCGCCGGACCGGGAATACCGGCTGGGACATTTTGAGAGTGTTGTATTCCGGGACATCGGCTTTTCCTATGAGGCGGATCAGGGAAATGTCCTGCAAAACTATAATATAGAGATCAGGCAGGGAGAAACTGTGGCGATTGTGGGAGAGAGCGGCTGCGGGAAAAGCACCTTGATTAAGCTAATGGCGGGATGTATTGTGCCAGGGGAGGGAGAAATCCTCTGGAATGGCGTGCCGATGGAGCGGATTAACAGACAGGATATTTATAAAAGGGCAGGTTTTCTGATGCAGGAATCTACGCTGTTTAACCTCACGATCCGGGAGAACCTGCTGTTTGGCAAGGCGGACGCTGGTGAAGAGGAATTAAGGAGCGCTTGCGTGAGGGCGAATATCATGGATTTCATACAAACTCTTGACCAGGGATGGGAAACTGTGATCGGGGAGAACGGCATTAAGCTCTCCGGCGGACAGAAACAGCGGCTGCTCATTGCCAGGCTGCTCCTACAGGATACGGAGCTGATCGTCTTCGACGAAGCCACTTCCGCGCTGGATTATCAGAATGAGAGCGAGATTTTAGAGCTGTTGCTTCAGGAAAAGGGGACAGGGAAGACTTTCGTCATGGTTACGCATAGAGGGACATCGGTGGCACGGTGCAGTAAGGTTATCGCTTTGCAATGACCGTGCTAAAATGTTCGATGACTGCCGCGAGGGTCAAATACCCCGCTGCTCTGCAGTGCTGCAAGTTTGATACCCTGTTGCTTGCAGCGGGGTCTTTGATTGTTGAGAGAAATACTGTCCGTATTGTTAATTCTGCGGTTTATGCCATGCAGGTATTGCAACAGGAGATGGAGAAAGATGCTGAGCGGGCAGGTTTAAATTCCGAAGATGATGTTATGGATCTGGTAAAGGAATTGAGAAAAGAGGATGAATTTGCACGAGGGTTTTGTATGATTAGGATAGCATAGTAAGCTAATTTTCTTTCACCATAATGACTGTACTAATAAGCATAATAGACATAGCGGCATAAAATCGCAGGGCAGGCCGCTCGCCTAAAAGAACCATGCCAAATGCTACACCAAGGAATGGCGCGACCGAGTAATAAACGCTCGTCCTGGCAGCGCCCAGGCACTTTTGTGCCATGATGTAGAATTTGATGCTCAGTCCATACGCGACAAAACCCAAAAGGAGAATCGCCAATACCCATTTTAGGTGAGGGATGCGCTCACCGAGGAATAGGGCAATGATTAAACTGCCTATGCCGGAGAAGCATCCTTTTATGATGACGATTTCCGTAGAGCTTTTATGGCTAATCATTTTCGTACAGTTGTTCTCAAACCCCCAACACGTACAGGCTCCCAATACAAGAAGGGAGCCTGTATTGATGGCAAAAGCCCCTTCGCCTTCAAAACTTAGGATGATGCTGGCGATTGTGACCAGGAAAATGGCAAGCCAGAGCCTTTTAGAAATCGCTTCCTTGAAGACCATGAGAGCAATGAGGGAAGTAGCCACAATCTCAAAATTATTTAGGAGTGATACATTGGCAGAATTCGTTCTCGTAATACCGAACATTAATAAAATGGGGGCAATGATATCTAACACAATCATGGCAACCGTATAGGGCAGTTCTTTTTTCGTTAAGCGCTCTGGTTTTTGTTCTGGCTTTATTAATTTCTCAATGCTTCCATATAATAACAAGCCGATGCCTGCGCCAAGATATAGGAACGCTGCCGTTATGGTGGCGCCCGTATGATTTAAGATCAGTTTGGAGAGCGGGATGTTGATGGCGTATAGAGCTGCTGCCAGGATGGCATATATAGTAGCGATGTTGTTGGGATTCATTTCTTTGGCTCCGTTTTTCTTCTAAATAACTATATGGATTTTCAATCCTATTGATTTCATATAATATGGATTCAGGCCTCATAAGCGAAAATTATCTATTGAGATCGGAATCTCATAAGGAAATTATAACATGTGCATGATGAGTCAGCAATTTATTCCTGTAGCCAACGAGCCAAGTAGCTTCGCCAGTGCGTAATCTGACTATTGACAATCAACCATACAGATGCTATGATAATAGGCAATTTAGCATAAGAAAAAGCGAAGACGGAAACAAGTAGCATAACAATCGCAGACAGAGAGAACATCATTTGGTGGAAGATGTTTATGTGGGTTATATGTGAAAACCATTCCCAAGCTGTAATGCTGAAAGTAGACGTAAGCATTACCGTACACCTGCGTTAAAGGTTAGGATTTGATAGAATCTGAAGTGAAAAATTGAGGTGGAACCGTGCCATAAGCACCCTTAAGGATACATGATAAGTATCTTTGAGAGTGCTTTTCTTATGCGGAAAATATAATCAGGAAAGGAAATGATAAAATGAAGATTAAAATGAAAGACGGTTCCATGAGGGAAGCAAGCTTTGAAGAAGAACTGGGGAGAAATGCCTTCCGGCATACAACGGCGCATATTCTGGCACAGGCGGTAAAAAGACTGTACCCGGACACGAAGTGCGCGATCGGCCCGTCCATTGCAGATGGCTTTTACTATGATTTCGATTTTACATTCCGTTTTTCGGAAGAGAACTTTGCCGAAATCGAAGCGGAGATGAAGAAAATCGTCAAGGAAAATTTACAACTGAGGCATTTCACACTGGATCGTAACAGGGCTATGCAGGCGATGGAAGAGAGAGAGGAGCCGTATAAAATCGAATTGATACAGGATTTGCCGGAAGAAGAGATCAGTTTTTACCAGCAAGGGGAATATTTAGAGATGTGCGCCGGGCCGCATGTGGCGTATACAAGTGCGATCAAGGCGTTTAAGCTGTTGAGCGTTGCGGGAGCATATTGGCGTGGCGATGAGAAGAATAAAATGCTTACCAGGGTTTATGGCACATCCTTTCCCAAGGAAGAAATGCTTGCGGAACATTTAAACAGATTAGAAGAAGCCAAAAAGCGGGATCATAGGAAATTAGGCAAAGAGTTGGGCATATTTGCGCTATTGGACGAAGGCCCGGGATTCCCGTTCTTTTTACCCAAGGGGATGGTGCTTAAAAATATACTGATTGACTATTGGCGAAAACTGCATGCGAGGGAAGGGTATGTGGAAATAGCGACCCCGGTCATGTTAGAGCGCAAACTTTGGGAGACGTCCGGTCACTGGGATCATTATCGGGATAACATGTACACAACGGTGATTGATGGGGCAGACTTTGCCATAAAGCCTATGAGCTGTCCGGGAGGCATGTTGGTGTATCAGATGGAACCGCGCTCTTACCGGGAATTCCCTATGCGCATCAGTGAGCTGGGATTGATCCATCGAAACGAAAAATCCGGCACTTTACATGGCCTTATGCGTGTCCGCTGTTGCACGCAGGACGATGCCCATATCTTTATGACGCCGGAGCAGATACAGGATGAGATCAAAGGGGTCGTCCGTCTGATAGACGAGGTGTATTCTCATTTTGGGTTCCGATATCATGTGGAATTATCCACAAGGCCGGAGAATGCCATTGGCAGTGACGCAGATTGGGAAATGGCGACAAACGGTTTAAGGAATGCGCTGGACGACTTAAAATTGCCTTATGTGGTCAACGAGGGGGACGGGGCGTTTTATGGGCCGAAGATTGATTTTCATCTGGAAGATTCTATCGGAAGGACTTGGCAGTGTGGGACGATCCAGTTAGATTTCCAGTTGCCGCAGCGTTTTGAGGCGGAGTATATCGGTGAGGACGGCAATAAGCACCGGCCTATTATGATACACAGGGTCGTATTCGGTTCCATTGAGCGATTTATTGGTATCCTGATTGAACATTTCGCCGGGAAATTCCCATTATGGATTGCTCCAGTGCAAATAAAGGTATTGCCGATCTCGGATAAATATATTGATCATGCGAAGGGAATCATGAGGGCATTGCAGCAAGAAGGCCTGCGCTGTGAAATGGATGGCAGGGATGAGAAGATAGGCTACAAAATTAGGACGGCGCAACTAGAGAAAATACCTTACATGCTTATCGTAGGAGAGAAGGAGACGGAAACGGACAGTGTATCTGTCCGCAAGAGAGAAGAAGGCGACTTAGGAAGGATGGGGGTAAGCCAATTACTGGATATGCTTCGCGCGGAAGGGATCTAACAGGCCGTAAAAAGAAAATAACTGCTTGCAATTCTTATGAATACTCGATAATATAGTTATATTAGGCATTCTGCTCTACATACATATACGAAGCAGAAAATAGTGACGGAAGACGTTGAGGTGAAAGAGATGGGAAAGGAAGAAAAGGTAAAAATTAAACATCTTGGAAGAAAGGTAAGTTTGATGGTAGCTTGTCTGCTGATTGTGAGCATTACGGTAATCGTACAGCTATGTGTGTCAATGTTCCGTAACCTGACAATGAATATCTTGCGAGACCAGTGCGTGGATGCTACCAATGTCCTTGCGTATCAGTTGGAGAATTATACTGGTCCGGAGGATATGACAGAGTTATTGGATGATTTGAAAAGAGAGATGGACTGTGAGTTCACCATTTTTAATGGCGATGTGCGTGCTTACACGACGATTTTGCAGAATGGAAAACGTGCGGTTGGGACGAAGTTATCGTCAGAACTGTCGGATACGATTTTGCGCCAAGGGAAATCATATGTTGGGAACGCACAGATCCTGGGTGTTGACCACTTATGC
Organism: uncultured Lachnospiraceae bacterium; assembly: GCA_910578845.1. Classification (GTDB taxonomy): domain Bacteria; phylum Bacillota; class Clostridia; order Lachnospirales; family Lachnospiraceae; genus UBA3282. The sequence goes on along the minus strand of CAJTSL010000011.1, from coordinate 71,714 downwards.
TCTTATGTACCGACAAGGGATGAGAACGGACAGGTTAATGGATTGATTTTTGCAGGCATATCCGTAGTAGACGCATCTAACCAGATTAATGATACAATCCGCTTAGCAACGATAGTCGGGGTTGCGCTTGTCGGCGTTAGTTTGCTTATTCTGGCAGGATATATTGGATGTGCAGTCTCGAAGCCGTTATCCCGTCTTACGAAGCTGGCGCAGACAATGGAGCAGGGCAAGCTGGGATTAGAGGGCAACCAGACTGTAACGGCGAATATCCATTCCAATGACGAGATCGGTTTACTGGCCAATATATTCGAAAATACGATGGTTAGATTAAAAGGTTATATTGGTGAGATTTCAACGGTATTAGAGTCTATTTCGCAAGGGAACCTGACCGCGGAGACGAAACAGGATTATGTAGGAGACTTTGCCTCTATCCAGATGTCGTTAGACGGCATTCTTGATAAGCTCAATAGCACGATGGCGCAGATTTCGGAGAGCTCCGATTATGTCTCAAGCGGCGCCCAGCAGATGGCGATCGGCGCGCAGGCATTGAGCCAGGGGGCAGTAGAACAGGCAGATGCAGTAGAGCAATTGGATGAAAACATTCAGGAGATTTCCAGACAGGTGGAACAGACAGCGGAGAATGCCGCATTAGCGAACCGGAAGGTTGAAGAAGTAAGCGGACAGCTTCTTGAGAGCAATGAGAAAATGCAGGAAATGATACAGGCGATGCAGGAAATTGACGAGCGTTCGAATGAGATCGGCAAGATTATCAGTGCGATCGAAAATATTTCGGCGCAGACGAATATTCTCGCCTTAAATGCGGCAGTAGAAGCAGCACGTGCCGGAGTGGCTGGCAAAGGGTTCGCTGTCGTAGCAGAAGAAGTCAGGGAGCTCGCGGGCAAGAGCGCGGAGGCATCTAAGACGACGGCATCGCTGATCGAGAGTACGATTGAAGCAGTAAAACAGGGTACGACGATTGCCAATGCGACGGCATCGCAGCTTGTAGCCGTTGTATCGGGCGCAAATGAGATTGTCGATACGACGAATGGCATTGCCGATGCTGCGCGTGTACAAGCGGATTCTATCAGCCGGATCCAAGGGAAGATCAGCCAGATTTCCAGTGTGGTACAGACGAATTCGGCAACGGCACAGGAGAGCGCGGCTACCAGCCAGCAGCTTAGCCAACAGGCAGGCGTGCTGAGGAAGCTGATCAGCATGTTCCGTATAAAGTCTCAGTATAGAGATTAAGGGAAGAAAATGAACAGTAGCATATAAGATTAAAATCCCCGGTATTTGCCAACGAACTGGTTATCGTTTCCAAATGCCGGGGATTTGCATGTATTTCTTTTATGTAGTTGACTTATATCAATACTTCTTTTTCACGCTTGGTTAACAATTCAAGCCTATTTCGTGTATAGCATATCTACCTGTTGGATATGGTGTATCAGCCATCCGATCAGGAAATCCAAAAGCCGTTCTACGGTTTCATTCTGGTGCTCACGATCATCTTCGAGGGAATCAATATCGAATTTCATCAGGCTTTCTTCAAATTTCCGGTGTTGCACAATATGCGCTGGCATGTTGGCATAGTGGATACTGTCCATATACAGCTCTTCATGGGCAAAATGCTGTTTGGTGTAATCGATCAGCTCAGAAATCAGATTTGTCATGCTCTCTGTTTTGTCGTGCAGTAAATCATCATTCAGAAGTTCATGGGTTTCGTTTGCCAAAGAAAACAGCTTCTCATGTTCTTTGTCGATAATGCCAATCCCAGTGTAGTAATCAGGTTTCATTTCATACATGCTACTCTCTCCTTTTGCACTTGGTTTTTTTAGGCAATTGCGAAAAGCCTCCCCATAGCCGGACTTGTGGCATGAAATAGCTGTTCCGCAATTAACTATTGGAATTTCTGGGAAAATATCCTTTCCTATTTTACCTCTCTTTTACGTGTGAAGCAAGGGGGAGGAGAAGGAGATTTTGTGATTAGCATGTTTGGAAACACAAGTCGCAGTGTTCTTCGATATGATAGGTGGAAAAATATAACTCTTCCAAGGGAATCCATTTCTCGCGGAATACGGCAAGGCCATCGGCGCCGTTTCGCTTCTGGATTCTTTCAAGCTGCGCATTGGCATCTAATGTCAGGAAAATCTTTAAGTCATAGTTTTCCCACAAGGCGGGATGGCAACTGTAGGAACCTTCGATGATGACAAGATTCCCCGGACTGATCTCGATCGGGGACACGAGTGCCTGGCTATGACAGTCAAAAGGACGGTACTGGAAGTCCCTGCCAGCGCGAAGCGGCGCCATGACTTCTAAGAGAAAGCGCTCATAGTCAACATTTTCACCAGGAGTATGCAGGCGCTTTTCGGTGCGCTGCTCCGGGCGGAGGAAGAATTCATCCATATGGATGATCGGACAATGAAATATTTCCGCTAAATGCGCTGCAAGTGTCGTCTTGCCTGCGGCGCATCTGCCATCAATAGCGATAAGATGTAACTTTTGCCCATCGGGCAGCTCATGGATCGCGTTTGTGATAGTGGTGATTATGTCGTTTTCCATATTAATCTCCATTCAACCTAAGCGCCTGGCGTTTCAGGCTTTTGTTTCGCTATGCTGTTGCCTGCCGCCTGCTAATCCGGTACGGCTGAGGGCGAGCATAACGGAGGGCAGCAGGATAAGCTGTAGGATAATTCCCGGGATCGCCTTAAAGAAAGCGGCGGCAGTAAACATCTGCCATGTGAAAGCGCTGCCGGCAATGCCGGTAAAAATGATTTGTGCGATTCCCCACACGGCACGCCCTGCCAACATGGCAACGATAATCGCGCGATAAAGGGCGCGTATGCATTGCCAATGGGAAATGCTATAAAGCATGCCTGCCACAAGCCCATAGGTGGCTAGCTCAAATGCCATAGATGTTGCCGAGGGAAATAGCGCCGGCATGCCAAAAATGGCGGAACGTAAAAGCGGCAGGATGAAGCCGGTGATGGCGCCGTATTTCCAGCCGCAGATCAATCCGCACAAAAATACCGGAATGTGCATCGGCAGCAGCATGTTGCCAATCTGTGGGATTTGTCCGGTAAAGATTGGCAGGATCAAGCCTATAGCTATGAACATGGCGGATAGCGTCATGTTTTTGGTTGTTTCTTTCATGGATTTCTTCATGGTAATGCTCCTTTGCTATGAAAATGTAGTCGTGAAATTAAGGTGTTGCTGGTATATCATAAAAAATTAAGGTGCTGCTGGTAATAAAAGCTTATGGTGATCAATTAAGGTACTGCTGATTAAAATCAATGGTAATTAATTAAGGTGTTGTTGGTAATAAAATAATAAAAAAGACATGCACCCTTCCTTCTGGAAATTGCATATCTTCATGATATACGAGTATATTAGCGTGGCAGCCTACAAGCTGCTAGCGCTTATCTTCCGTCTCCCTGCCGAGATACCCAAATTAATCAAATGGTGAATGAGATGCTTCTGCGTCCCTTAACTGGCTTCCTGTCAGTTAATTAATATCTTGAAAAATTTTAAGGAAAACGGTACATGAACATGGGAATATTATGCCTTATGGACACTTTTTTGTCAATATGTTCTGGATTTCTTCTATAGCGTTTTGCACAAGCTTACCTGCGGTGTAGTCGGAAATGCCGACGATGATATTGTCACAGTGATTGAACGGGATCAGGACCCGTTTGGCATGGCTTTGCGCCACTGCGACTGCCATCTTAGGGGTTACTTCGCCTAGAAGAGAGTCCGCTATGACAATGCCGATTGGGCCGACAATGAGATCTGTTTGGCGACAGGCGACGATGACAGCGTTTTCACCGGTTGCGGCATAGTCTGCGCCTGCTTTTAACATAGCGGCGGTAGCGGCGCTGTTTGTGCCGACTGCGGTGATCCTAGCGTCAGGGATATGTTGCTTGATCTTGTTGATTAATTGTTTGCCGATACCGCCGCCTTGGGCATCAATGACCAATATGTCCATCTTTATGACCATGCCTTTCTTTTCTCATCCCGCCAAATGCCTTCAAAATATAAACGCCAGACGCGCTTCTTCCATTATCGTAAGGGAAGCGGCGTGATTTGTCAATCGGAAAGAAAGGACTAGGCAAACAGAAGAAAATTTGATAATATTTTATTCATAATATATAAGAGAAACGGGAGGTATTTTTCATGTTGAATGGGAAATTACAACAAGTGATTGATATGTTACCGGTTATCCGACAATTATATGCATATGAAGTATACATGATGGTCATGGATACGGATGGCGTAGTGCGTGGGTATTCTGTACCGGATGGCGTTGCGCCGCAATTACAGATCGGAGAGGTTTTCCATGATCCGACAGGCGCATATCAGGCGGTCATGAGAACCGGAACGAAGAAGCATAATTGCTTGCCACCGGAAGTAATGGGAGAGGCATTTGAAGGGGAATTAGTGCCGATTAAGGATGGAATGGAATTAGTCGGCTGTATTATTTGTACATACTCGGTAGGGACGAAAGCGCAGATGGCGAGTACGACTGCGAAATTCAAGGAGTCTGTTCACCATATTAATGATTCTATCAGCGACGTAGTAATTGGCATAGAGAAATTATTTAAAATGCTGACAGAGATGAATGAGATGACGAGCAGCGTGGAAGGCGATGTACATAATGCGGTTGATGTAGTCAATAAAATCAGCGGGAATGCATCCCGTTCTAATATTCTGGCATTGAATGCTTCCATAGAAGCGGCGCGCAGCGGGGAACATGGGCGCGGGTTTGCTGTAGTAGCGACTGAGATGGGCAAGCTTGCCGGGGACAGTGGCAGTTCGGCAACAGAGATCAAGGGGACGCTGAATGTCATTACGGATCATCTTGCAACGATTGCTACTTTTATAAAAGATGCCAATGGCGTAGCGAAAGAGCATATGACGAATATCGGTGAGATCCAGAAGATCCTGGAAGAAACCATTGTCCTTGCCGAAGCGCTCCAAAAAGATATTCATAAATAGAAGCTATTTATGAATAGAGAATATCGATAAAAGAAGATATCCATGAATAGAGAATATTGATCATTATCGGAAAGGCATGGTTGGCACATGGCAATTAAATGTATCGCGCTGGATTTGGACCGGACGACGCTCAATCGTGAAGGCAGGCTCTCTATTGGGAATAAGAAAGCATTAGAAGAAGTTATCGCAGCAGGCATCCATGTGTTGGTTGCCAGTGGGCGTGCTTTTGCAACGTTACCGGAAGATATCTTAGGATTGCCGGGCATAGAATATGCGATTACCTGTAATGGGGCGGCAATGTATCATATACCTACGGGAGAATGCCTGAAACGTTACCGGATTTCGGCGGATGCAGTAGAGGCGGTCATGGAAGCGACCAAAGAAGAACCGGTAGCATATGAAGCTTTCATAGACGGCGTAGCCTATGCGGGAAGAGAATATATCGAGCACCCGGTACAATTTGGGGCTTCTCCTCATGCGGTCGAATATATACAGACAACGAGGCATGGACAAGATGACATTGTCCGGTTCATCCATGAGAACAAACATTGCCTGGATGGCATGGATATGGTCGTCAGGGATGAAGCAGAACAGAACAGGATTTGGGAGTTGGTCAGGCAGGCTAGTGATGAAGTTTACATAACTTCCTCAATTCGACAGTTGGTTGAAATTGCGGACCGTAATGCCGGAAAGAAGAACGGCGTTGCTTTCTTTGCGGATCTCTTAGGCGTAAGGCAGGATGAGATAGCGGCTTTTGGCGATGCGGATAACGATAGCGATATGTTGCGGTATGCGGGATATGGCATAGCGATGGGGAATGCGTCTCCATCGTGCAAAGAGGCCGCGGACTTTATAACGAAACATCATGATGAGGACGGGCTTGCTTATGGGCTGCGGCATATATTGGAGCTGGTTCCACAATAGGGTTAAAATATAAGATATGGTTACGAATTTAGAATATTATAAAGTTTTCTATTATGTTGCGAAAAACCAGAGCCTGACAGTTGCTGCCGATGCGCTTGCGATTTCCCAGCCTGCTGTCAGCAGATCGGTGAAACAGCTTGAGACGGCGCTGGGAACGAAGCTGTTCATAAGAGCCGCGAAGGGTGTGTGCCTGACCCCGGAGGGGGAGCTCCTATACCGGTATGTCGCAAAAGGCTATGAGCAGATCACGCTCGGGGAACAGAAATTGAAGCAAATGCTCAATCTGGATTTGGGAGAAATCCATATTGGCGCAAGCGATATGACGCTACAATTTTATTTGCTCCCTTTTTTGGAGAGGTTCCATGAGAAATATCCGGGGATCAAGGTTGTGGTGACAAACGCGCCGACACCGGAAACATTGCGGAATCTAAGAGAGGGCAAGATTGATTTTGGCGTTGTAAGCACGCCGTTTGATGACCAGGATTTCTTACAGGCGTCTGCGGTAAGGGAAATAGAAGATGTTTTCGTGGCGGGCAGGAAATTCATCCAATACAAAAATAGAATGTTGGATCTACAAGAATTAGAAAGCATGCCGATCATCTATCTGGAAGGCAATACAAGCACTAGAAATAATATGAATAGATTCCTTTTACAGAATCGTGTCAACATCCAGCCGGAATTTGAACTTGCTACAAGCGATATGGTAGTGCAATTTGCATTGCGTAATCTGGGCGTGGGATGCGTAGTGAGGGATTTTGCGCAAGAATACCTGGATTCGGGACAGTTGTTCGAGCTTCGCTTCAATAAGATTATCCCAAGGAGACAGTTCTGCGTAGTGACGGACAAAAAGAACCCGATGTCGGCGGCTGCAAGGAATCTTCTGGCATTAGTATATGAGCAACAGGATTTACAATAACTATAGGTAGCGGATAGGAAGCAAAAAAGGAGACTGGTTATGATCAAGACAATTATCTTTGATATCGGCAATGTGCTCGCGGACTTTACGTGGGAAGAGCATTTCCATGCGTTAGGCTATACGGGGGAATTATTCGAGAGGCTTGCAGACGCGACAGTCAGGAGCGAACAGTGGAATGAAGTGGACAGGGGGATCCTGACGGAAGAAGAACAGATCCAGTGTATGGTGGACAATGATCCCGGGATTGAGGCGGATATCCGCAGGTGCCTGTCTAATACAGAGGGAATCGTGAAGAAAAACGACTATACGATTTCCTGGATACAGGAGTTAAAACAGAAAGGCTATCAAGTGCTATATTTATCGAATTTCAGCAGTAAGGCGGAAAGAGAATGCACGGAGGCGCTGGATTTTATCCCTTATATGGATGGAGGCATCCTTTCTTATCAGGAAAAGGTAATTAAGCCGATGCCGGAGATTTATCAGCTTTTGATCGACAGGTATCATTTGGAGCCGGAAGCATGCGTTTTCCTCGACGATACGCAGAGGAACCTGGACGGCGCGGCGGAGTTTGGCATCCATACGATCTGGTTTGAGAATCAGGAACAGGCAAGAGCGGAACTTAGAAAGCTTGGCGTAGAATAAACAAAAAATGGTGCAAAAAGGCTTTAGCGGGAATGCTGGGGTCTTTTTTTGTTTGGCACAATGCCAGTTGTCTGGCGGATTTTTCCCCCTTTAGGATAATTGGAAATTTTTTCTGTCTTTATGAGCGCACATAGTGGTGGTATCATCCGTTATACAAGGTGAAGAGGAAGGAGGAGGAAGAGAGTGTCCATACAAAAGGTTTGGGGCAGCGTCCGTGGCGATGCTTCCCATCTGGAAGAACAATATGACAAGATATACCGATATTGTTATTTCAAGCTGCGGCAAAGAGAGCTGGCGGAAGATATTACGCAGGAGACTTTCCTGCGCTGTTTCAGCCAGGGCGGCTGTCAGGGAAATGTGTATGAGCTGCGGTATCTGTATACGGTCGCCCGAAATCTTTGTATTGATGAATACCGGAAGAAAAAGGCGCTTTTGCTACAGGGAGAGGAAGTAATCGAGGACATCGGGGCGGAAGAGAGGATGTTGTCAGGCGTCGCGCTAAAGATCGCGCTTTCAGAATTAGAGGAAGAGGAGCGTGAGCTGTTGCTTCTGCGTTATGTAAATGAAGTGCCGGTCGGCGTGATCTGTAAAATATGGAAAATTTCCAGATACGCTCTCTATCGAAAAGTACAAAAAGCGCTTCGGAAACTGGAAACAGCATTGGAGGATTAACAGATCCGGGTGATTGGCGGGAACAGATAGGAGAGCGGGTTAGGAGAAAGGCATGGTATCGGTATGAGAATCGGAAAAGAGAGAAAAAGAGAGTTAGAGAAAGCTTTTGAAGCGCCAAAGCCAATGAACAAGAAAGCGTTTCTTGCACAATTGCCAAAGGCGCAGATTGGTTATAGGGAGTTTATGTTCTATCAGATTGCGTATATGCCTAAAAGAGTCTGGCTGATATCTGCGTCCATCTTTGGCATATCGCTATATGGCGCATGGTTTATGCAAAGAAGTATGATATGGGCGATATCGGCAATGATGCCGTTTGCCGCGCTGACAGTGACGACGGAAAATGCCAGGTCCGCGGCCTATGGAATGGAAGAATTGGAGATGGCGGCAAGATTTTCCCTGCGGAGCATTGTGCTGGCCAGGCTAGGGGTTTTGGGCATTTTCCATTTGTTGCTGCTCATCCTGCTTGTGTGTGTTGGCAATAGGGATAATGCTTATACCTTGTTACAAAGCGGGATCTATCTGACGGTGCCGTATTTGGCGACGACGTTTTTTGGGTTGGCTGTGTCGAGGAAGGTGCATGGGAAGGAAGCTATTTATATTTGCATGGGCATTGCAGTAACGGTCAGCGGCTTTTATGGCATCGCGGGCAGGACAATAGAAATAGCGTACCAGAGTGCCTATTTTGGCTGGTGGCTGGCGGCATTTTTTGCTTTTGCTTTGGGGCTAGCGTCAGAATATCATAAAATAATCAGACAAACGGAGGAATTGGCATGGAACTTATAATAGACAGAGTGTCGAAACAATATAAGAACAAGATTGCGGTAGACCGTATCTGCCTGCAATTACAGAAAGGCGTGCATGGCCTTTTGGGAGCAAACGGAGCGGGCAAGACAACGCTTATGCGGATGGTCTGCGGCATCCTTAAGCCGACAGGCGGGACGATTACGCTTGACGGATTGGATGTATCGTCAGAAGAGTATCGTGCCAGGATTGGCTATCTGCCACAGGATTTCGGGTATTATCCTGATTTTACAGGAATGGATTTCCTGTTGTATATGGCGGCGCTAAAAGGCCTTACAAGGGCGGATGCGAAGCGGAAAGCGGGAGAATTGCTAGAGCTCGTCTCCTTACAGGACGCGGCGAAGAAGAAGGTGAAGACTTATTCCGGCGGCATGAAGCAGAGGCTTGGCATTGCGCAGGCGCTCTTGAATGAACCGGATCTTCTGGTGTTAGATGAGCCGACCGCCGGGCTTGATCCCAAGGAGAGAGTGCGTTTCCGTAACCTGATCGCAGGTCTTGGGAAGGACAATATCGTGTTATTATCGACACATATCGTATCGGACATTGAACATATAGAGGATAGCGAGATCCTGATGATGAAAAGCGGCACGCTGATTTACCATGATAAGTGGGACGGGACAAAAGAAGACCTGGAAGCATTTTATCTGGAACAGTTCGAAGAGGCGGACCAAGAGAAGGAGGAGCAGAATGCGTAACTTAGGAATCTTATATACTTATGAATGGAAGAAGCTGGTGAAGCGCAAAATGACGTGGATCGCATTCTTCATTGCGCTGGCAATGACAATGTTGTCCGTTTTTTCCGATGTGACAGGGAAATATTATGTGGATGGCGTTTTATACGAGACTTATTATGAGATGATGCAAAAGGATAAAGAGTATGCCAAGGCGCTTAGCGGGCGTGCCGTAGATCAGGAGCTGATAGAGGAGATGAAGGCGGCATATGAAAAGGTGCCTTTTAATGTGCCACGTTATAGCCTGACAGACGAATACCAGGCATATGCCCGTCCTTATAGCGAGATTTTCCAGTTTGTCCGTAAGACGATGAAATTTACCGGCCCGGAAGAGATGTTAACCTGGGAGGCGGACGAAGGAGCGTTTTACGAGCAGTTTAGGCAAAACATGGTAAAGAAGTGGGAGAATAACTTTCTGTTAACGGATGGAGAGAGGCAATTCTGGGCGGCAGAAGCGGCTGCGATCGAAAAACCTATTGTTTTTGGCTATGCGGGGGGATATGAGAAACTTATTTCCGTGTCGTATTCTATTGCTATGATCCTGATGATGATGGTTGCGGTCTGTTTATCAGATTTCTTCGCGAAAGAGCATGTGATTCGGACTGACCAGCTCCTGCTTTCCAGCCGTTTTGGGAAAAGACAGCTATTCTGGGCAAAAATCCTGGCGGGCTTAAGCTTTGTGGTCGTAAATGTGTTAGTCATATGGCTCATAGACCTCGTTATGGCGTTTGGCTTATACGGGACGGATGGCGGTGACATCATGATACAGTTCATGTTGCCGGATTATCCGATGGCGCTACGCTTAGATACGGCAGTAGCGATCATGTCTGTTATGATGCTTCTTGGTGCGCTGATGGTCGGTGCGTTTGTTATGGTGCTTTCGGAGCTTATGCACAATTCGGTTGGGACCCTGGCGGTAATTAGCTGTGTGATCCTAATCCCGATGTTTATGTCCAATCCGTTTACGAACCGGATCCTTGCACAGGCTTGGGCATGTCTCCCGAGCATCCTGCTGGATTGGGATAATGTGTTAGGCTTATGGCTGGTGCCTTTTTTTGGCGAATATCTTACGATGTGGCAGGCGTTGCCTCTCTTTTATCTGATCCTTGGTGTGATTTTGTTCTTCATTGGCAGACGGGGATACCGGAATTACCAGGTGCGTGGCAGATGAAACAGGGAAAATAGACAAAAAATTGAAAAATAGCAAAATTAGACGGTTTTTTAGCTTAATTTGCAGTACCATTATTCTCAGAATGCTTTATAATAGATAGCAAGGGGAATTAACATTCAGAAAATAAAATGTTCTGGAAAGTAAAATTGACTATTTATGAGGGAAAAGCGATGGGAAGATTACGACTGCCAAGATTATTAAGCGATGGAATGGTACTGCAACAGAATAAAGAGATATGCATATGGGGAGAGGATGAACCGGGCAGGGAAGTAACGGTTGCCTTAATGGGCGAAGAATACGTTTGTACGGTAAATGATGATGGGGAATGGGAAGTTTACCTGCCGAAGATGCGCGCGGGAGGAACCCTTGAGATGGTCATACGTGATGACGCAGGAGAAGAGACCGTCATTAAAGATATTCTAGTCGGGGATGTCTGGATCTGCTCCGGGCAGTCTAACATGGAGCTTCCTATTAGAAGGGTCATAGATCAGTACCCTTATGAGCGGGAGAATTGTATCAATAAATGTATCCGTACCTTTAAGATTACGGAACACGGTGATTTCCATGCCCCTTTGAAAGATCATCTGAGCGGGGAATGGAAGAGCGTGGACAGGCGTTCGATCCTGGATTTTTCCGCTACGGGATATTTTTTCGCCAAACATTTATATCAGGTGACAGGCGTTCCGGTAGGGTTTATCAATGCCAGCTTAGGCGGCTCAAGGATAGAGTCATGGATGAGCAGGGATATGATCAAGGAACATGTGAAACTTCTTGCGCTTGCGGATGAATACAGTGACGATAGGGTGATTGAAGAGGCGCTGCGCAGGAACCAGCGTGAATCCTTGAAGTGGCATAAGAGCTTGGACAGGATGGACTTAGGTCTACAAGAGAACTGGAGGAAGGATCCGGGGGATGAGTCCGCATGGAAAAAGGTGGACATCCCGTTCTTCTTTAAAGATACTGCTTTAAAGGATTTCATAGGAAGTGTATGGTTCCGCAGGGAATTTACAGTAGGGAAGCAATTTACACAGAAAAGGGCAAAACTATGGCTAGGGACGATAGTGGACAGTGATACCGTTTATATCAACGGCGTCGAAGTGGGCCATACGGACTATCAATATCCGCCGCGGAAATATGTCGTGCCAAGAGGCGTCTTAAAAGAGGGGAAGAACGTCATCGTGATCCGCGTCAAATGTGAAATCGGGTTAGGGCGGTTTACGGACAATAAGACGTATGCGCTCTTCCAAGGAGATGAGCGGATTGGGCTGACAGGCACATGGGAGTACCGGATTGGCGCTTCCTGTAAGAAAATCAAAGAAACCAATTTCGTGAATTGGAAACCGACAGGTCTATATAATGGCATGATGGCGCCTTGTAGTAAGTACAAAATTGCTGGCCTCGTGTGGTATCAGGGAGAAGCGAACAGCCGTCAGCCTAGAAACTACCGTCACCTGATGAAGCAGATGATCAAAGGCTATAGAGAAATGTGGGGAGAGGAGATGCCGTTTTTCTATGTGCAGCTTCCTAATTTCGATGCGGAAGTCTACGATCTGGACAGAAGGAAATTCGCAGGGGACTGGCCGGCGATCAGGGAACACCAGAGGAGGATCCTGAGCATACCGGATACGGCGATGGCGGTGGCGTACGATATCGGAGAAGACAATGATTTACATCCGCTCAATAAAGAACGCGTTGGGTTCCGGCTTGCCATGCTGGCAGCGTCAAAGCTTTATGGGGAAGACATGGAATGCGAGGGGCCACAGTATTATAAGGTCATCATTAGGAAGCCACAGGCTAAGAATAAGGAAGGGAAAGCGGCGTGGCGGGTGAGCATTAAGTGCTATCATGCCACCAACATGTATGCTAAGCCAGGAGATAAAGGAACGGAAATCAAAGACTTTGAAATCATAGATAACAAAGGCGAAAGCCATGAGGCGGAAGTAGAGTTTAAGAGAGCGAGCATCATCCTTAAGTGTGAGGATGAGATGGAGTCGATCAGAGAAGTACGGTATTGTTATCATAATACGAGCCGGGGCGCTCTGATTTATAATGAAGAAGGATTTCCGATGGCGCCGTTCCGCTACATTGTCAAGTACGGCGGCAACAAAAGAAATAAACCGCACTGATTAAGCTCTGGCGCGGTTTAGGCATTTATACTCGGAAGGCGTACAGTTTTTCGTTGCCTTGAAGATGCGGTTGAACGTGGAGAGGCTGCCGAACCCGGAGCGCATAGCTGCTTCCGTAATGGAAATGTCCGGTTGGATCAACAAGGCTTCTGCATGGGCAATCCTTTTCTGGATGAGATATTCATAACAGGATATGCCGGAGAACTGCTTGAAAAGCCTTGAAAAGTGGAACTTGGAGAACCCTGCAAGGGCAGCTAGGTCGTCAACGCTGATGTTCTCTGTGCAGTGCTCCGTGATATAATTGCAGACATCCATAAATTTTTCTATGTACTCATGCTGTTTATTGGAAGTAATGCCGGGGAACTTCTCGCTTGCATTGAAATTGGCGCGCCCAATGGTCACAAGGAAACGGATGATCAGGGAATAAATATAGGCTTCTGTAAAAGGCGTTTTGTTATCATATTCGTGGCTGATCTCAGATAAATCTCTTGTAAGCTGTTCATTGAGCTTTGGATATTCGGTCTTGCTGATTAACGCGAACGGACTAAGGGAATGGATTAAAGAATCCATTCCTTTTACGTTGCAGATAAGGCTGTAATTGATCAGCATGATTAAGCGTTCCCCATTATCTTCAAAATTTAAGGAGGGGGGGGCTATCAGGTGGTGAAGCGTCCCCGGTGGTATGAGAAAAATATCTCCTTCCTGGAAAGTATGGGGCGTATCATTGATCACAACGGTATACTCATTGGTGACAGGCATGATGACTTCCAAAGCCGTATGCCAGTGCAGCGGGTAATCTTCCGCTTGGTTGTTGTGGTAGAGCTTGATGCCCGGAAAGGAATCGTACGCTACCGTTTCTTGGATACCGTTTAATATTTCTATCATGATTGCTTAACCTCTTTTTTCTCAATTCCATGTGCCATCTCGGCGATCACTTACAATCAATTTCTTCCTATTATAATTAACACATGTACCGGTAAAAGTCAATTCAAATATTGCGATTGCATAATGGCAAAAAGTGTTAAAAAATCGCAAATTTGTTGAGAAAAAGGTATAAAATGATTCGCAAAATGTACTTTTTGGACAAAAAATGTAAGCGATTACAACAAAAAAATAGCAAAATACAACTAAGATAAAGCAAAATATAGAGAGATAATAGGAGGGCTGTGCTTTATACTTTTCTATAATTACCTATAATAGGAAAGGAGTTAGTGATACGTATGGAAGTTAAACGGATGGAACTTGTAAGAGATGAAGCGAAAAATGCAGAATTTGAAGAACGCGCCCGTAACCTGGTAGCAGAGATGACATTGGAGGAGAAGGCATTCCAGATGGTTCACGGTACTCCTGCGATAGAGAGGCTTGGCGTTAAGGCTTATAACTGGTGGAATGAAGCGCTTCATGGTGTTGCGAGAGCAGGGGTTGCGACTGTGTTCCCGCAGGCGATTTCGTTAGCGGCGACTTTTGATGAAGACTTTCTGGAAGAAGTAGCGGACGCTATTTCCACGGAAGGACGCGCGAAGTTTAACGCACAGCAGAAATACGATGATTTGGATATCTATAAGGGATTGACGTTCTGGTCCCCTAATGTGAATATATTCCGTGACCCAAGGTGGGGCAGAGGGCATGAGACTTTTGGGGAAGACCCTTATCTTAGCTCAAGGCTTGGCGTGCGGTTCGTGGAAGGGATCCAGGGACATGATGAGAACTATATGAAGGCAGCGGCATGTGCCAAACATTTCGCAGTACATAGCGGGCCGGAAGATTTGCGACATGAATTCGATGCGCGCGCAAGCAAACAGGATCTGTACGAAACGTATCTGCCGGCATTCAAAGCCTGTGTACAGGAAGCCAAAGTCGAGGCTGTCATGGGCGCCTATAACAGAACGAACGGGGAACCATGCTGCGGCAGTAAGACGTTGTTACAAGATATCCTGCGTGATGAGTGGGGATTCAAAGGACATGTGGTGTCTGATTGCTGGGCGATCAAGGATTTCCACAACGGGCATGGCGTTACGTCAGGAGAGCTAGAATCGGTGACATTGGCAGTGAATAACGGATGCGATTTGAACTGTGGCAATCTCTTTGTCTATGTTAAAGAAGCCGTAGAGAAAGGCATGATACCAGAGGAGCGGGTGGATGAGGCATTGGTGCATCTTTTCACGACAAGGATGAAGCTTGGGCTGTTTGAGAAGGATTCTAAGACTCCTTACGATGATATCCCATATACGGTTGTCGATTCCAAGCAGATGCAGGAGCTGAATTTGGAAGCAGCGTTAAAATGTATCGTCCTTTTGAAAAACGAAGGCGGCATATTGCCGTTAGATAAATCGAAGATAAAGACGATAGGCGTTATCGGGCCAAACGCCAATAACAGGAAAGCGTTAATTGGCAATTATGAAGGCACGGCATCCCGTTACTATACGATTTCCGAAGGAATCCAGGAATATGTAGGAGACGACGTCCGTGTATTGGTATCGGAAGGGTGTCATTTGTACCGTGACAGGATCAGTAACTTGAGCCTGGGAAAAGACAGGGATTCGGAAGTAAAAGCAATCTGCGAAGCGAGTGACGTCGTGATCATGTGCCTGGGGCTTGATTCAGGCTTGGAAGGAGAAGAAGGAGACCAGGGGAACCAATATGCCAGTGGTGATAAACCGGATTTAAACCTTCCGGGAAGACAGCAGGAAATCCTGGAGATCGCATATGCGTCCGGGAAGCCGGTAGTGCTGGTCCTGCTTTCGGGCAGCGCGCTTACTGTGAATTGGGCGCAGGAACATATACCGGCGATCGTACAAGGCTGGTATCCGGGAGCGCAGGGTGGCAGGGCTATTGCCAGGGTACTGTTTGGGGATAAGAACCCGGAAGGAAGGATGCCTGTCACTTTCTATCATACATTAGAGGAACTTCCTGCGTTTACTGATTATTCCATGAAGGGAAGGACTTACCGCTATATGGAGAAAGAAGCGCTATATCCTTTCGGCTATGGGCTTTCTTATACAGAGTTTGCTTATACGGATGTGTCAGTGTCGTCCGATGTCATAGGAGAAGACGGCCTGGTTGTCAAAGCGGTTGTCACCAATATGGGAGAGCGGGAAGGCACAGAGACAGTCCAAGTCTATGTCAAGGCTGACCGGGAAGGCGTGCCGAACGCGCAGTTAAAAGGAATCCGGAAAATCACGTTAGGCGCCAAAGAAAGCAGGGAAGTGAGCATAAAGCTTCCGCTTAGCGCTTTTGCATTATATGATGAGCAGGCTGTCAACAGAGTGGCGGCGGGACGTTATCTTGTTTCTATAGGCGGGTCGCAGCCGGAGAGCCGCAGTGAAGAGCTGACGGGCCGAAAAGTTGCGCTGATCCCCGTTATGGCGCAGAAGGAAGTCATATTATAAAAGGAGAAAATAGACATGTGTTTTGAACAGGCGTGGTTAGATTATACAAGGAAAATCTCCGGCGTGGGTGCGGATGCGCTCCGGTATATTGGGATTGACGTGCAGGATATGACAGATGCACGGATACAAAATTGTGTGAAAGAATTACAAGACGCTTTTTCACAAATGGCAGGCGTAAAGTTAGAGGTGCAGGAACAATCCGGGGAGCCGGAGGGCGCCGGCATGGAGCAAGCAGATCGCATCCGGCTTGTGCAGAAAGCAGGGATACAGCCGGAAGGATACCGTATCACGGCACAGGATGGAGCGGTCTTCATAGAAGCGTCCGATGAAAGGGGCTTATTATAT
The DNA here is from genome assembly GCA_910578845.1 of uncultured Lachnospiraceae bacterium. Taxonomy (GTDB): domain Bacteria; phylum Bacillota; class Clostridia; order Lachnospirales; family Lachnospiraceae; genus UBA3282. Next base: position 55,005 of record CAJTSL010000011.1, on the reverse strand, counting down.
GGTACGTTCGAATTGATCCGCCATGTACAAATGGGGAAGCCGTTACAGGAAATCAGCATAGAGAAAGCGCCGACGATGCCGTTTAGGATGCTCAATCACTGGGATAATATGGATGGCAGCATTGAACGGGGATATTCGGGAGAGTCTTTCTTCTTTGAAAATGATGAAATCTTAGTAAATGACAGAACTGTCACATATGCAAGGCTTGCGGCAAGCATTGGCATCAATGCGGTCGTCATTAATAACGTCAATGTGAAAGACGCAGCGACAGAACTGATCACGGAGAGATATTTTGATAAGTTAAAGGAAATGTCGGAAATATTTGCCGGGTATGGCATCAAGCTTTATATGAGCTTGAATTATGCTGCGCCTATGGAACTGGGAGAGCTTGACAGTGCAGATCCGCTTTCGGAAGAGGTAAAGGCGTGGTGGAAGAAGCGGATGGCGCTTGTCTTTGAAAGGGTTCCAAATTTGGGAGGCTTTTTGATCAAGGCGGATTCCGAAGGGCGCCCAGGGCCGTTTACCTATGGCAGGACGCATGCGGACGGGGCAAATATGCTTGCTGAAGCGGTAGAGCCATATGGCGGGATGATTATCTGGAGATGTTTTGTCTATAATTGCCAACAGGACTGGCGGGATTATAAGACCGACAGGGCGAGATCCGGATACGATAATTTCATGAGCCTAGACGGGCAGTTTAGGGATAATGTTATCTTGCAGATCAAAAACGGGCCTATGGACTTCCAGGTAAGGGAGCCGGTGCATCCTCTGTTTGGCGGGCTGACGAAGACCAATCAGATGTTGGAAGTGCAGATCGCGCAGGAGTATACAGGACAGCAGAGACATTTATGTTATTTGATTCCTATGTTTAAGGAGATCCTACAGTTTCGGACGTATGTCAAAGAAACAGACGATTGCGTAGAGGACATCGTATCGGGTAAGACCTTTGGGCAGAGCCATTGCGGTATGGCGGCGGTTGCCAATACGGGAAATGACGAGAACTGGACAGGGCATGATATGGCAGCGGCGAACTTATATGGATTTGGCAGGCTTGCTTTTGAACCGCAGTTATCGGCACAGGAAATCGCGAAAGAGTGGATTGCCTTGACTTATGGATTAGAAGGACAGGTCATGTTGACGCTTCGGTTCTTGCTCATGCAGTCCTGGCAGGCATATGAGAATTACACCTCCCCCCTTGGCATTGGGTGGATGGTCAGTCCTAATAACCACTACGGTCCTAGTGTGGACGGTTATGAATATAGCAGATGGGGAACATACCATCGTGCCGACCATTTGGGGATCGGCGTGGATAGAAGCCATGAAGGGACGGGATATGCATTGCAGTACAGAGAGCCAAATGCGTCCCTGTATGATGATAAGACGAAGTGTCCGGATGAACTGTTGTTGTTCTTTCATCATATCCCCTATACATGGCGCCTGCGTTCCGGTAAAACGGTGATCCAGCATATTTATGATACGCATTTCGAGGGGGTAGAGATGGTGGACGAGATGGTGGAACGTTTTACCGAATTGCAAGGCAGGATTCCTGAAAAAGCATATAAACGTATCATGGAACGATTTATCCATCAAAAAGAGCATGCACGTGAGTGGTGTGATCAAATAAATGCATATTTTTACAGAAAATCCGGCATATCAGACGAAAATGGAAGGGCGATATATTGATTTGCCTATAAATATGCACAAAGAAATAAGCAAAATATGAATTGGCAATAGCAATATCTGACAAGAAAAGTTTACCTTGTAATTTTATAATAATAGAAGGTATTTTAATTTAATCTTATGGAGGTGTGAGGATGAAAAAATCTACGAATAAGGCTCCGGCGCCACAGAAAAAGCAGAGCTTTGGGGTTTACATGAAGCGATATTGGCAGTTATATGCGCTGCTTGCGTTGCCGCTTCTGTATCTGTTCATATTCAAATACGTGCCGATGGTCTATATCCAGATTGCTTTTAAGAAGTATAGTATCGTACAAAGCGTATGGGAAATGCCCTGGGCGGCAAACAACGGATTTGAATTTTTCATTAAGGCATTTAACAATAAGGACTTTATTAATGCGCTCAGGAATACATTGGTGCTGAATCTATTGGATTTGGTCGTTGGCTTCCCGGCTCCTATCATATTTGCATTGATTTTGAACGAACTGGTATTTAAGAAGTTTAAGCGTGTCGTACAGACCATCGCTTATATGCCCCACTTCCTTTCATGGGTCATCATTTATGGTCTTGCATTACAGATTTTTGCGCCCAGCACCGGCTTTTTGAATATGATTCTGACAAACTTAGGATTTGAATCCGTTCCTTTCCTGAATGAGCCGGCACATTGGGTTGGCACATACATATTCTTAGGAATCTGGCAGAGCTTCGGCTGGAATTCCATTGTCTATCTGGCAGCCATTGCAGGGATTAATTCAGAGCTTTACGAAGCGGCATCGGTTGATGGCGCGGGACGTTTCAAGAAAATGTGGCATATCACGTTGCCAGGCATTAAACCGACTATCGTTGTGCTTCTTGTCATGAACCTTGGTAATATCCTGGGAAGCAGCTTTGACAGGCCATTCGCATTGCAGAACAACTTAGTCATGAATGCTGCGGAAGTGCTTTCTACTTTCGTATATAAGAATGGTATCAAGGGATTGCAGTTCTCGTTAACGACTGCCGTTGGCTTCTTCCAGTCCATTGTATGTGTTATTTTCCTGTTACTGGCGAACTGGATTTCCCGTAGGCTCGGCGAGCGCGGAATCTGGTAGAAGAAAGATAGGAGGAAGAGACTATGATTAAATCAAAATCCGCAAAAGTAGGCGATTGGTGTTTTATTATTATCTGTGTGCTTGTCAGTATCGTATGCCTTGTGCCGATGTTAAACTTGCTGGCAAGGTCACTTAGCTCTACGGATGCGTTGATCAAACATGAAGTATATTTATGGCCGAAAGGATGGAACTTAGAAGCATACAGTACGGTCCTAGGTGATATGAAATATATCAGGGCATTTTTCTGGACAGTATTTTTGACTGTAGTGTGCACATTTGTCTCCCTGACAATGACGACGCTTTGTGCTTATCCATTGATTTTTGAAAATTTAAAGGGCCGTTCTATTATCAATATTTTTATTACGATTACGATGTTCTTCAATGCAGGAACGATTCCGAACTATTTGTTAATGAAGAGCCTGAACCTGTTGAATAATCCGCTTGTATTGATCATCCCAAGTTGTATGAGCGTCTATAACATGATTATCATGCGAAGCTTTTTCTATGGCATCCCTGATAGTCTCCGGGAGTCGGCTGAGATTGACGGCGCAAGTTTTTTCCGGATCCTGATCAGTATCTATCTGCCGTTGTCTAAACCGGTATTTGCGACACTTGCATTATTCTATGCGGTAGGGCGTTGGAACGGTTATTCGGATGCGTTGATGTATGTCAATAAGGATATTTTCTATCCGTTGCAGTTGTTCTTGTATAATATTCTGAACAACATCAACAGCGTAGAGGTAACGACACAGGAAGGGTTCTCTACGCCGGGGCTGACAGAGTCGTTGAAGGCGGCAATCGTTATGTTCTCTACTGTACCGATTCTATGTATCTATCCATGGTTACAGAAATATTTCATCCATGGCGTGACGATGGGCGCAGTGAAAGAGTAACTGTAAAAGAGCAAATCTAAATAAATGTAAATATTACAATAAATATAGAGTAAAGGTAACTAAAAGGAACATACAGAAAGGAATAACCGGGTTATGGTTCCATAAGCGATAATCCGTTCATTCATATTTTTTAACATTACTAAAAGTAAAGGGAGGTAAAAAGAGTGAAGAAAAAATTATTATCAGTACTATTAGCAGGCTGTATGGTAATATCTCTGGCTGCATGTGGTTCCAATGATTCTGGCTCTACAACACAGGATTCCGGACAGACACAGACAACGGATACGAAGACAGACGAGTCAGCCGATGCAGCAAAGGATACGACCGACACTGCTCCTACGGAGGATAGCGCGGCAGCAGATCCGACAAACGGTGAAGTTGTGGATGGGAAATTCGTAGACACAAGAAAGATTACGGTAGAAGTATATGACCGTGGAAATGACGATGGTTCTGACCCTACCAACAATAAGTATACGAAGTATATACAGGATAAGATGATGGAACTGCACAATGTTGAGGTAGAGTTTATAGCGGTTCCCCGTTGGACTGAGGTAGAGCAGATTAACAACCTTTTGGCTGCTGGCGATGCACCGGATATCTGTCTGACATATGATTATCCTACAGTACAGACTTATGCGAATATGGGCGGTGTGCTTGACTTAAGTTCTTATGTAGATGATTATAGAGATTTGCTTCCGAATCTGTGGGATTGGCTCGGTGAGACCAATATTTATTGGGACAAAGATCCTGTAGAAGGAACCTTGTGGGCAATCGAAGGAAAACGTGCGGTGACAAACCGTATCAATACTTTCGTACGTAAAGACTGGCTGGATAAGCTCGGATTAAAAGAGCCTACGACACGTCAGGAATTCTATGATATGCTGGTTGCTTTCAGAGATAACGCAGATACACTGCTTGGCGCTGATGCGGATAAGATGATTCCTTATTCCGTAAGCTTTGATGTAGGCTGGAGAGCAGCGTTGTTGATCGAATCTTTCATTGACCCGGATATTTCTGATTATGAGTACTATATCAACGGTTTTGATGATAGAGCGTTAACACAGCCTGGTACAAAAGAAGCAATCCGTCTGTTGAACCAGTGGTATAACGAAGGCCTTCTCTGGGATGACTTCGCATTATACAGCAGCGGTGACAGCACAGAAGACGATATGATCAAAGCAGGTTATGTAGGATGCTTCATGCATAACTGGGATTACCCTTACAGAGACGGTGAGAACAGCATTCAGACGAACCTTGAGAGAATGGTAGGACCGGATGCAAAATTCGTTGTAGTTGACTGCTTCGAAGATATCAAGGGCGGACATAACAAATTCATCACCAGCTCCGCAGGTGACCGTAAGATCTTCTTCCCGACGACAAATGATGAGCCTCTGGCATCTATGATGTACCTGGATTTCATCAGCTCACCGGAAGTAATCGAATATTTACAGATTGGTGACGAGGGTGTTACCCATAACAAATTAGAAGACGGCGCAGTAGAAATTATCGCAGCAACAGGCGATGATATCCAGAACTCCGGATTCAACTTAGACTATACGATTACATGTAATGGTCTTCACTTAGTAGATGAAGAATTGACATTAAAATCAATGGCTCATTCTTATAGTGGCATTGACCCGGCATTAGTAGAGACAGCTCATAAAGTCTGCAATACAGATACAAGACCGGCTAAGAATGTAAATGTTGGCGCAATTGCGGCTGAAGAAGGCCAGGGCCCGACACTTGCAAGTAAGAGAGATGTTATTTATGATACAGCAGTTGCTGCACCGGTTGAGAACTTTGATAAAGTTTGGGACGATGGTATAGCTGATTACTTAAGCTCCGGCGGTCAGGCAATCATTGATGAGCGTACAGAGAAATGGAAAGCTACCTTTGGTGATGCAACATCTCTTCCGGAATAATTTAGAAATCATTTTATAAAGAAATGGAGAAAGGCGTTTCCCGTATGGGAAGCGTCTTTTTTATGCGCAGACCCGTGCAGAGGAACTAAGCCGCAAGGCGGCGCACGGAGCGCGCGGCGAGTAGTGGAGAAGGCCGTTCCCCTGCTCGATTATATGCCTTATGTTGAATGCTTGACAAAATAATGTTTGTATTATACAATTCAATTACTATTATTAAAATAGTTTTAAAATATAATTTTATATATAATTTAAATTCTAAGGATAATCGTGTAAAGGAGACGGAAACCAGAATGGCTTATACTAGTTTAGTGAAGAAAATCAATGAGCAAAGTATTATCGGCTGTATGCGGGACGGAAATGTACATACTAAGCAGGAGATCGCACGCTTGACAAAGCTGAGTTTCCCAACCGTAGGGAAAATCGTGGAGGAACTTGTAGCGAGGAAAATGTTGGTCAGGATTGGCATACAAGAGGAAAGCTTTGGGGGAAGAAAGGCGGATATCTATAAGATCCACGAGGACTTTGTACATATGTTGCTATTATATTTGCAGGGGCAGTCTATTTCCTATTGGATATGTGATGCATTAGGGACGGTAAAATCGTCTCATGTGAAAGAGGGTGAAAAGGGACAGTCCCCGTTTTCTCTTATACAGGAATGTGTGACGGATATGGTAGCGGCGGATGATAGAATCGGGGCAATAGCGGTCGGGCTGCCGGGAAGCATATACGGCGGTAAAGTGTGCCGTATGGATGGTTATACGGATATGAATGGAAGGGATGTGGAAAGCGCCTTAGCTGAAATAGCGAAAATACCGGTCAGTGTCAGCAATAATATGAATCTGGTCGCGATGGGGATTGCAGCGGGCAAAACACGGCTAGCCGGTGGAGCCTTCCCCCAAGAGACGACAGTCTGTATTCATCTGGCTGATACGGGGCCGGGGCTCGGAGCGGTAGTGAACGGTAAGCCGCTGTATGGGTTTAGCGGGTTCCAGGGGGAAGTCGGGTTTATGCCCTTATGTGGAGAGAAAAATATACAAGATGTGGCAATGGGCGGATTCCGGGAGGCACCCGCCGGGGAATGTCTGGGGAAAATGATTGCCTGTGTGTGTACGGTATTAAATCCAAGCCAGGTGATCTGCTATTTGGAGTGGGAGCAGGAAGGGTTGGCAGAAGAAGTGTCGCATTGCTGTAGAAAGTATCTGCCTGCTTATGCACAGCCGCAGTTTATCTTTGACAGGGATTATAAAAGGGACTATCTGCACGGATTGGTTACGGCGGGAGAGCAGCTATTGTTTCAATGATAAGGAATGGTATCAATGAACAGAAAAGGAAAATGGAGGTGATCTGTATGACAAGTGGGAATCCGTACCGGCTGCTGCTTCGTTTTTCTATGCCGCTTGTTCTGGGTAATTTATGCCAACAGCTTTATACATTTGTAGATACTATTATTGTAGGACAGAAACTGGGCATGCATGCGCTTGCGGCGCTTGGCGCGACGGAATGGCTTTGTTTTCTAATGTTTGGCTTCATACAGGGGATGACACAAGGGTTGTCGATCCCAGTCGCGCAATATTTCGGGGAAGGGAATCAGGAAATGGAACAGCAAGCTATTTTCCATGCTGTTTTGGTGTCTATGGGAGCGGCATTCGTGTTTTCCGTTGCCGGACAACTGCTTCTTAGCCCGCTTTTACGATTGTTGAGAACGCCGGATGAGCTGTTTGCGATGTCCTATCTTTATTTACGATTATTGTATCTTGGCGTCCCGGTAGCATTTGCTTATAATATGGCAGCGGCAATCCTGCGCGCGTTCGGGAACAGCAAGGCGCCTCTGTGTGCCGTTGTTCTTGCTTCTTTTTGCAATATTGTGCTTGATATGTTCTTTGTCCTGGCGTTTGATATGGGGATCAGAGGTGCGGCATACGGCACACTGCTTTCCCAAGTCTGCGCCGGCGTATATTGCTTGATCGCGCTTAGGCGGATTGGCTATGCGAAAGTGGAGCGGGGAAACCGTACGTGGAAGTGGGGAATGTTTACGGAACAGATACGGATTAGCGTTCCCATGGGATTCCAGAGCGTGATTACGGCGATTGGCGGTTTGGCTGTGCAGTCGGTAGCAAATGGGTTTGGCGTGTTGTTCCTTGCCGGTTATACGGCAGCTAATAAGCTATACGGATTGTTAGAGATTGCGGCGTCCTCATATGGATATGGCATTTCTACCTATACGGCGCAGAACATTGGCGCCGGGAAGCAGGAGCGGATCCGGGCAGGCATCGTCGCCGCACTGCAAATCGGAGTAACAACGGCAGCCGTGATGTCTGTTATCATGTTTGCGTGCGGGAAGCCAATTTTAGGCCTTTTCCTCAGGGAGAGCCAGGTGGAATCGGGAGCCGCAATCGCGGTAGGGTATCAATTTCTATGTATTTTGGGCATTTTCTTCCCGTTATTATATGCGCTCTATATCCTGCGCGCCTGTATACAGGGGATGGGAAATGGCTTCCTGCCGATGTTATCTAGCTTCTTACAAGTGCTGATGCGGGTCTTGTGCGCGTTTGTCGTTACGGGGATCGTAGGAGATGCGGGCATTTTCTGGGGCGAGATTATGGCATGGATGAGTGCGGATATTTTTCTGGTGATTGTGCTAAGGCGCCTGTGGCGAAAAGGAGAGGTGTTCCACCTTTCTCATGGGATATCGATTAAGTAATTGTGAAACGGTTATTTCATGTCATGAACCTCCAAGGCCAAAAGTCCCCAAGCTCCAAAGCCATTCTTTGCTAGACCGATCATAAATTTTCTTCTTGACTCTGACGTTGCGTCATGCCTTATGATAAGATTAACACAGGAAAGGGAGATGGGAATGATGATCACAGTGAAAGAAGTAAGCAAGCTGACGGGGGTGAGTATACGCACTCTTCATTACTATGATACGATAGGCCTGCTGTGTCCTACGCAGATATCGGAATCGGGGTATAGGCTGTATGACGATATGGCATTAGAGCGGTTGCAGAGCATTTTACTGTTCAAAGAGCTAGAATTTCCCCTGAAAGAAATCAAAATGATCCTTGACAGTCCGCAGTTTGACCGTAGCAAGGCATTGGAGCAGCAGATAACGTTGTTGGAGCTGAAAAAGGAGCATATTGAGAATCTGATCGATCTTGCCCGTGGAATAAGCATGATAGGAGTGAAACCACTAATGGATTTTAAAGCATTTGATACGAAAAAAATTGACGAGTATGCCAGGCAGGCGAAAGCGTCCTGGGGCGATACGGAAGCTTATAAAGAATTTGAGGAGAAGAATAAGAACCGTACGACTGAGCAACAGCAGGAAATCTCTGTGGAATTCATGAAGCTGTTTGGAGAATTTGGCGAAATGAAAGCCTTAGAGCCGACAGATGCAAAGGTACAACAGCAGGTTGAGAAACTGCGCGGTTATATTACCGAACATTTCTATCACTGTACACCGGAAATCCTGCAATCGCTAGGAAATATGTATAGCGGTGGCGGCAGCATGAGCGAGAACATCGACAAGGTAGGCGGCGAAGGATGTGCGGCGTTTGCGGGCAAGGCAGTAAGTGAGTATTGTAAACGGCTGGGATGTTAGGAGCGCGGATCAGGATAGGACAGTGTTAATAGCTGAAGGAATGGGCAGCATTTTGCAAGGCAATAGCAAAATGCTGCCTTTTTGCGCATGCCATTTCATGTTGCGAATCTGGCAGCTTGCGTAGCTGCTACTTGCAAGGCGTAAGCGTGTATGGTATCTTCTGAGAAGAAAGGGGTGGCGGATTGAAGATAGAAATTAACGTAGATGAGAATAGAACAGATACGCATATCATCATATCGTGCAGGCAGCTAACGCCAGAAATAGAGAAAATGCTTGCCATGCTGCGGATTTTGGAGAAGCAGCTTACGGTAACGCAAAAAGATGAGATTTATTTCTTAGATATTGCCGAGGTAGTCTATATCGAATCGGTTGATCGGAAGACCTTCATTTATACAGAGCGGGAAGTATATGAATCGGATTTTAAATTATATGAATTGGAAGAGCAGTTAGAAAGCTGTGGCTTTTTCCGGGCAAGCAAATCATGCCTGGTACGGCTGCAATATATCAAATCCTTAAAGGCTGACTTAAACAGAAGGATTCGGATAACGATGGAGAATGGAGAGCAGATTATCGTATCAAGGCAATATGCGGAAGAACTCAAAAAGAGGCTGGGACTAAAGCACGAGAAGAAGAGCCGGCCGTTGGAGAAAGGGGAGTGGATGTAAAATGGAAGAAAGAAAAACAATTTTTGACTATATCGGTCAGGTTTTTATGATTTTTGGCATCACGATTGGGATCATCAATATCTTCTGTTTACTTTTTGGAGATGAAGCACAAGGTTATTCTACCATGTTTGCCCTTGGGCATACAGGGATTCCGACAGCTACGATAATGCAATTTTTCCTGGCGGCTGTCTTCACGGTCAGTCTGCGGTTTGTTTTCTTCACAGAGACATTTATTAAAAAAATGTCGGTACCATACCGCGCTCTGTGCATGGTATTATCGGAGGTGGCGGTCATCTTTCTCTTCATCTTAACATGCGGATGGTTCCCAGTTGACGAATGGCTGCCGTGGGTAACGTTTTTCATCTCCTTTGCGATCTGCTTTGTATGCAGCGTAGCGGTTACAACGGTCAGGGAGCGCATGGAGAATAAAAGGATGAAAGAAGCGCTAGAACGATTAAAGAGAGGGGAATAGAGAATATGCGTGAGAATGTGGATCGGAATAAGAATATGGTAGAGCTTAAAGACGTCAGGCAGCGATTCGGCGACAAGGAAGTGTTAAAGGGTGTTTCTTTGAAAATAACTGCTGGAGAGATTTTTGGTTTGCTTGGCCCTTCGGGAGCAGGCAAGACGACAATGATCAAGATTGTGACCGGACAGATACGGCCTACGGCGGGGAGCGCTATGACGGATGGGAAATGCGCAACAGATTTGCATGGCGCCATGTACCGCCGCATGGGGATGATGATGGATCAGTTTGGGCTATACGGGCGCATGTCATGTTATGATAATCTGAAACTATTTGCCAAAATCTATGATATAAAGGAGAAGCGGATTCTGGAAGTATTAGAAAAGGTAGGGTTATCGGATGCGAAGAAATGTCAGGCTAAGGATCTGTCTAAGGGGATGCGGGGGAGGCTTGCGCTTGCAAGAGCAGTATTGAACGAACCAGCGATTCTATTCCTTGATGAGCCGACAAGCGGACTTGACCCGTCTACCACGCAACAAATCCATGAACTGATTTTGGAAGAACAGGCAAAGGGGACAACGGTTTTTCTGACGACACATAACATGGCGGAAGCGGAGAAATTATGTCGGCACATAGCGCTCTTGCATGAGGGGAGTATCGTAGAATATGGGGAACCGCAGGACATATGCCGCCGTTATAATCACCAGAATAAATTGCAGATCCGTCTATTTGATGGCAGGCACATGGAAATTGGCAATGGAAGGGAATCGGCAGAAATGGTGAAGACATATCTAGAAGAAGGAATGATAGAGACAATCCATTCTACGGAGCCGAATCTAGAGACAGTTTTCATGGAATTAACAGGGAAGACATTTGCCTGAAATGGGCAGGGAGATAGGAAGAAAACAGAAGGAGGATGGCAAATGGGAACGACGATAAGAAAGACAAAAATATCTGTGCGGAATATAGGGGCAGTCTGTTGGAAACAGGTAAAGGACACGTTTAAGAATAAAGCGATTTTCATCCAGTTCGTGATGTTTCCGCTCATGGCTTTTCTAATGGAAAATGCAGTGATTATGGATGATATGCCGAAACATTTCTTTGTCAAACTATTCTCAAGCATGTATATCGGAATGGCGCCTCTCGTGGCGATGTCGGCAGTCCTTGCGGAGGAGAAGGAAGAGGGAACATTGAAAATGCTGATGATGTCGGATGTGAAGCCGATAGAGTATCTGCTTGGGGTAGGCGGATATATCTGGGCGATCTGTATGGCAGGCACATTTGCCCTTGGGGCGCTTGGAGAATATCAAGGGGAGGAATTGGTTGCGTTCTTATCCATTATGGCAATCGGGATTATCGCCTCATTGCTTATCGGTGCGGCAATCGGTACATGGAGCAAGAACCAGATGATGGCGACCTCTCTTTGCGTCCCGGTGATGATGGTGTTTTCCTTTCTGCCAATGCTATCTATGTTCAATGAGACGATTCGGAAAATGGCGAGAGTCGCTTATTCAGAACAAATCAGCATCGTTATAAACAGGCTGGGAGAAGAAGGACAATATATAAAAAGTGAAAGTATTGTCATTATATTAATAAATATTGCAATAGCCGCTACCCTTTTCGGATGGACCTATAGAAAAGGCGGGCTTAGTTCATGATAAGGGAATGTGGCCGTTACCGTTTCATTCACTCGTCCCCTTTTCGTCTGTCCTTCATGATGCCATAGAGCCAGATGTAGAGCCATAGTAGAATCGGCAGGCCGATTGTGGCATAGAGACAGGTCACGAACATTTTATCAGCACCCGGGAAATCCAGACAGGCAGCCAGCAAAGTGAGCAAATATACGGAAGCTAATAAGATCATACAAAGAAGAGCGGCGATTTGTTTCGGCGTTCTTTTTTGCCGTTCTGCTTTCCCTTTAGCAGCGGGCTGGATTAGGGGATCTGTTATGCCGGCGGTATCTTTTATGTCTATGTTATTGGCATTGTCCGTTTTATCTTGCATGGGATATGTCCTTTCCTGTTTCTGGTTACGTTAGGTAATCGCGGAACTTTCTTTTCATAAAGTATTGTTTCTCTAGTTGTCTTAGCTTATTATTATAGTATGGACTGGAAAGAAATGCAATTGGGAAAGAGGATATCATGTAGGTAAATATAGGTGATTGCGAAACTAAGTTTTGGCAACTGCACAGTATACAAATAGAAGCGCCTCCAGAGGGAGTCGCATCTATAGACAAATCGTCGCAGGGTCGCTTTCGCTACATTGGCACTCGTAGCGGCACATAAGACGCTACCATACAGCGTCTAAGTGCCGACGGTGCCAAAGCCCCCTGCTCGTGATCCTGTCTATTTTGCATAACTAGGTTTTGAAAAATAGGAGTTTCGCAATCACCTATATAGGTAAATACGATGAAAGGAACGCGAATCAGGAAATGAAGAAAACAAATTTACATGAAAACTGGCAGATGAAGATTCTTGGTGAAAACGTGTATGGCATCAAAGAGGATTGGATAGACGTAGAGATCCCGGGTTCCGTATATGGGAACCTTCTTGCAAAAGACCTGATGCCAGACCCTTATGATGGGATGAACGAACTGGATGCTTTGAAGTTAATGGAGAATGATTTCTGTTTCCAGACAACTTTTGTCCTGACAGAGGAATCATTAGAGGCAGATTGTCTATTATTACGTTTTGAGGGGATTGACACATTGTCTGATATTTATTTAAATGACATTTTGCTCGGGCATTGTGACAATATGCACCGTGTCTGGGAGTACGACATCCTGGAAGAAGCACGGGCGGGAGAGAACTGCCTGCAAGTGTTCCTGTATTCTCCTACGAAATATATCGCCGAGGAAAATGCGAAAGTCTATACCGGAGGCTCTTCGGAGTGTATGGAAGGTTTTCCGCATCTTAGGAAAGCACATTGTATGTTTGGATGGGATTGGGGGCCGAGATTGCCTGATGCAGGTATCTTCCGGGAAGTGTCGCTTCTGGAAGGGCATAAAGCGCGATTTGAGCAGGTTTACATAACACAAGAATGGGGACAGGATGAAGTAACGCTTGTATGGGATGTCACGATAGAACAGTTGGCAACAGGATGCTTGAGGGAAGAACTTCCTGACAGAGGCTGTTTGGCAAATGGACAGGATGGGGATTCTCTGGTGGTCAAGACAGCGTTATTTGGCCCGGATGGAGAGTTGGTCGCTGCTAAAGCTTCAAATGATGCCCAAAATCCGGATGCTGACAAGGCTCCAATTGACGGAGAAGGATGTGGGAAACATGTTGCGCCCGGAGGAAGAAGCGGTTCTGCTGGCTCTACGGATGGCTGGGATAGGATAACTGTGGCTAACCCACAGAAGTGGTGGCCTAATGGTTATGGGAAGCAGCCTTTATATACGGCAAAGGTATCCTTAGAAGATGGAGAAGGGGCAGTATTAGACACTTGGAGCCGTAGGATTGGCTTGCGCACGATGAATGTCAACATGGATCAAGATGAATGGGGCGAGTGCTTTGCCCATGAAGTGAACGGCGTTAAGATTTTCGCCATGGGAGCGGATTATATTCCCGAAGATAATATTTTATCCAGGGTGACCAAAGAACGGACAAGAAAATTGCTGGAAGATGCTGTTTTGACAAATCATAACTGTATCAGAGTGTGGGGAGGCGGGTACTACCCTGATGATTGGTTCTATGATGCATGTGATGAACTGGGCCTGGTCGTATGGCAGGATTTCATGTTCGCCTGTGCCCAATATGAGCTGGATGATGCCTTTGAGAGAAATGTGAGCGCGGAAATCCGTGACAACGTCAGAAGGATCCGGCACCATGCCTGCCTTGGCTTGTGGTGTGGCAACAATGAGATGGAGACGCAGACATTAGACGGCGCCTGGCGTCCCTCTATCAAGCAGAAATACGATTATATCAAGTTATATGAATATATAATCCCCAAAATCGTACAAGAAGAGGATCCTGCTACTTTTTATTGGCCTTCGTCCCCTTCTTCGGGCGGCAATTTTGACAATCCGTGGGATGAGGACAGAGGAGATACGCATTATTGGGATGTCTGGCACGGAAGCAAGCCTTTTACGGAATACCGGAAGTTCTATTTCCGGTATCTTTCGGAATTTGGTTTCCAGTCGTTTCCTTGCCTTAAAACGGTAGAAACCTTCACAAGGCCGGCGGAGCGAAATATCTTTTCCAGGGTCATGGAGATGCACCAGAGGAATAAGGCGGCAAATGGTAAGATCCTGGATTATCTGTCGGCGACTTATCTGTATCCGAAGAACTTCGAGATGCTGCTTTATGCTTCGCAGCTTTTGCAGGCGGATGCTATCCGCTACGGGATTGAACATTTCAGGCGGCATCGTGGCAGATGTATGGGAACTGTCGTATGGCAGCTCAATGATATATGGCCTGTCGCATCCTGGTCTGGCATTGATTATTTTGGCAGGTGGAAAGCGTTGCAGTATGCGGAGAAGAGAGCGTTCTCCCCGCTCATGATATCCTGCGAGGAAGTCGGTGAGCTAAGCGAGAGGCCATATTGTATCGCGGAACCTGCGCCAATTGAGAAATCGGTAAGGCTGCATGTGGCGAATGAAACGATGGAGCCTGTAAACGGAAGCGTAACATGGGAGCTTCGTGCGCCAGACAGCACTGTTTTGTTATCCGGCCAAGAGGCGGTCTTAGTACCGGCGCTTGATGGCGTTTGGCTTACGAAAATGGATTTTTCGGCTTATGATGAGCTGTCTACTTATTTTAGCTGTGCTTTTTCCGTTGCGGGTAAGATCGTTTCTAAGAACGGCTGTCTGTTTACGGCGCCGAAACATTTTGCCTTCCTGGATCCTAAGCTATCTTGGCGAAGAGAAGGGGATGCCTTGGTGATTTCCGCCGCCGCATTCGCTAAGAGTGTCGAAATCCAGGGTGTGGATGGCGATGTAAAGTTAGAGGATAATTTTTTCGATATGGATGCCGGAGAACGGCGGGTTGCAATCGTGGAAGGCGATGCAAAACACTTTTTGGTGAAATCAGTATATGAGATAGCGTAGAATGAAACAGGCGCAACAATGTGGAGTGAACATTTTATTTGGAGGAGATGAAGAGATATGTTTAGAGAAATGAGAAGAAAAAAGCAAATTTTAAGCAATAAAGAAAATATTGAACTGCTTGAGAAAGGAACTTCTGGGGTATTGGCATTACTGGGTGATAATGAATACCCATATGCTGTTCCTATCAGTTATGTTTATGACAATTCTAAAATTTATTTTCACGGTGCAAAAGTGGGACACAAAATAGATGCCATAAGGAAATGCAGTAAAGCATCCTTTTGCGTAATCGCCCAAGACGAGATAATTCCAGAAAAATATACAACATATTTTAAAAGTGTAATTGTATTTGGTAAAATATGCATATTGGAGGATGAAAATGAAATTAGAGAAGCAGTTGAAAGGTTAGCAATTAAATATCATCCAACAGATAGCATAGAAAACAGAAATCAAGAAATTGCAAGAGAATGGAAAGCTTTATGCATGATGGAACTATCTGTTGAGCATATGACAGGAAAAGAAGCAATAGAAATTGCGAAAAAGAAATGGTAGCTTATCATCGCTTATTGTTGTGACCCACCATATAAAAAACGAAGTCATGGTGGGATGTTTTGTCATACCTTATTTCCCTCTGGACTTAGTTTTTGAAGTTTGGAGGGATTTTTTTATGTCCTTTTTCGGGCGGTTGTCCATCTGCTCATACAAAGAAAAACATATCTGTACATAGCATATCGGAGCTTGGCAGGAAGCCAGTTAAAAAATCCCTGCCCATACAACGCTGTTTCTCACCATGAAACCAGAAGTGCTGAAACAACTCCAGCAGTGCCTGTCCTATTTACAGCAATTTGAGCGTCAAAAACTACCCCCGCATTGACGAACTAACACCCAAAATCCTAAACGCATCTGTGGATAAAATCGTAATCCATGAACGTGAGAAAAAGGATGAGAAACGGACACCGCAAATCGACATCTGCTATCCCTATCTGGTTTAACCCATATTCCATTACAACAAGAAAATATGGCGTTAAATATATAAATGATGCAGTCAGTGAAACTTATGCAGCGTTTGATTCGTTTTATTAGTAAAGGAGATCAATACTGGGTTTTGAACTTCATAAACCAGAAAGGAGCCGGAATGAGTGGTGCAATGAATTTTAGCTATATGACAAGGATCTGTCATATGATGGCAAAAACTTGCCAGGCGCAGAACAAGCAAGTAAATGGCAGCGCGTTTTATGATGCGTTGACCGGGAAGAACACGGAGAAAATAGAAATGGGAAGCGCCACAGAGCCATCGCATCTACAGGGGACGGCTGACATGTCCATGGAGGAATACAAGCAGTATATTTATGATAAAATCAGTTCTTTGCCAGTGCATGATTCGAATTTGATGGATTCGGTTTCGGTGATGATTTCGGATGAAGGATTTGAAGCGATGAAAAATGACCCGGCATATGAACAGTGGGTCCTGGATACTTTGCAATCCAATTTTGCGCAGCCTGATGCATGGAGCAGCGTTTGCGGCTCCAAATTTTGCATTTTCTATTTCGGCGCAACGAAAGAAGAGAGCCGTGTGGAAAGCTGGCGCCTTGGATTTAGGAACGGGAAAGGGCAGGCTGCATTCAATGAAAAGGCGAAAGAGAGTTTCTGGGAGCGTCGGAAGAAGCGTAGGGAAGAATGGCTGGAACAGTTAGAAGAGCTTGCAGAGAAGAAAGCGCTTTCTAAAAGGATGGCGCAATCGGCGTATTTTATGAAATGTGCAGCAGTGAAACCAATGAAGGGGGAACCGCAGACAACAGTGAATATGGATGCTTTAGCAATGCAGATTTTTTCTTCTTTTAAAGCCAATATTTTATTGGAGAGTTTTCAAGGGAAAAGAAAATAGAGACATGCAGGTTGTGTCATGTTTTTAATATAAAAGGAGGATTATTAGATGGGAATACACGGAATATCATCATATGGGGACGCGTCACCGTTCCAGGCAGGATTTCCTAAGAAAGGAAAATCTGCCGAAGGTTTTGGCGAGCAGATGAACCGGGTGGCAAATGTGCGCCCAAAGGTATATCAGGTTTATTTGAAGGATGAGGATACGCTATATTCTGGCGGTAACGGTTCGGGACTGTCTTTTTATCTTAAGTATGCGGAAGGATCCACGGAAGAAGATCCTACAATGGTAGCAAAGGGAGTGGATGAAAATGGCAATGAATTTGAACAGACAATACAGATCAATAAGATTAATCCCAGATGTGCAACGCTCGTAGAAATGCGTGCCTTGGAAGCTTATCTGGGCGTAAAGAAAAACGGTGGGTTTACATCTCTGCCCCAAGACCCGTCCGCCGGGGAAATGGGACTGCATGAAAGAAGGGATTTTATTTCGATGTTCCAAAGGCAGATACGGGATATGCAGACGCTTGGGCAAAGAAAACTAGTCGATTACTATCAATACAGCATGAAAATGTATCAGGATTTCATACAAAAAAGAAAAGATAGTGGCTTTGATAGTGAGAATAATGGGCTGAGCGCTTTGTTTTCCTATATGCAGAATCCTTTGCAGCGGCGGATGCAACAAGTGGCTGCTACGGAGGAAACAAACACGGAAAAAGGTAGCGAAACAAAGGATGACGCAGGAATGGGCGGTGAGGGTAAGAGCGAGTCTGAAATCATCACCAATGCGGACGGTTCCAAGACGCTTTTGATCACGAACCAAATCGGAGGTGCGAAGATGGTCACGAGCATCGAGCTTTCGAAACCGTCGCCTTTGATGAATGATCATGAAGCGGCACAAGAATTAGAAGGGGTTGGAGAGGCTTCAATTGCGACAGATAAGAATTGAATAGCGGAAGCGTTGAAAGAAGATTTGCAAAACACCATGGATATTGGTATACTGAAACAAAAACGCTACAGGGATTAGACCTGGACGCTGAAACAACAGGGGAGATAAGATAGATGGCAATTGGAGCATTGTTAACAAAAAACTGGAATGGGAATTTGTATCAGGGAAGCGCTAAATCACCGGCGAAAGGCGGACAGCCTGCTTTACAATGGCTGGCAAATGCAGCGCCTGAGCTAATAAAGCCAGGCGCTGATATGGAAGAGAAGAAGGAAGCGCCTTCGGTGAAAGCGCCGCTTTCCTATTCCAGGAGGATAACGGCTAGTTTCAAGACACGGGAGCTTACCATTAAGGAAAGCGGTGCAGAGTCATCCTATTCTTTTCAGGCGAGCATGCAGAATTTTGAGATCCTCATAAAAGTTAACGGCGATGAAAGGAACTATGTGATTCACGGTATTGACGGTGAGGGAAATGCCTTTGAGAAAGAATTTGATCCATATCAGATAGATCCTGAAAATGCAGACTATACGGAGTTTACAGCGTTGTGCTTATATATCCAGAAGACGGAAGGCTATGCGGATTCGCTTATGAGCGAAGAGGATTCCTTTCATTTCGCGCAGCCGGATAACATTCTAGAAAAGAGAAACTATGTCAGCATGCTTGCCACGTGGAGAAAAGGGCAATATGAGGCTGATAACATGGAACTTGCAAAGAGGGCAGAGAAGCTATTACATGGCATATCTGATTTTATGGATGAAAGATTGACGGGGACAGGAAACGGGAATGAAAAGGATCGTTTTTCAGTTGCAGGCAATGATGCGCCTGTCTCTGAAGATTTGTTGGATACATTGTTCCAACAGAATACAGAGCAGGACGCATGGGAGCGCTCATTTAAACAGATAGGGAAAAATGCGCCAGAAAGCGTAAGACAAGCATGGATGGAAGCGGCACGGGCGTCGGGCGTAGATGGGTTAGGAACGGGAAGTAGCGGTAAACTCGGACATATATCGCAGATTATGGCGCAAAGAGTCTTAAAAGGGATCTTAAAGGGGCAACATGTAGAAAATGAACAGGGTATATTAGGGAATTCCGTACAGTCCGCTGCAAGAGTGGCAAGGGAAGCGTTATATGCCTTAGAACATCCGCTAGCGCCTTATCGTGCCACAACGCCCGAGGCGGCACGGAGCAGGGAAATGGAGAAACGGTTTTATCAGGAATTTATTAGTAGATTAGAAGCACTCTGACAGGTGGGAAGTTATGCGATATGCATTGGATAGGGATGCGGTGCTTGCGGCAAGGACAAGCGTCAATATAGCCGGGAACGCCGTTAATCTGGCGCAGGGGACTAAAATCATCATACAAAGCGGTCATGTCCTGACTATTACAGCAAAGGGTGTAGAGGTGTCGGACGAAGATCATATATGCGATTATGAAGCCTATTTGGAAGCGCAGGGCATGGCGGCGGCACTAGAGTATCTTCTCTGGGGGGATAGCATAGATGGCGTAGGGAATGTGGCAGAAGCGGATGCTTTTCCTCATGGGTGTTATGCACAAAATCTGATAAAAGTCATGCGTTGCTTTGGCATAGATGCTTCTAAGCCATTTAGAGTGAATGGAATTCAATACAATGAATGTCAATGATGGGCATTCATACGGTTAGACGGCATGGGCAGTGAAAAGCACCGGGTGTTTTTCCGCGCCACATGCCGTTTCTTTTAGCGCGCCAGCACTTCTAAAATTTCCGCGACATACATCGTGTGCATATCGCCATCTGTGTACCATTCCCGGATGCCAGGTGCCAGGAAAGAATCTTCGGTAATCCTGGTTGCAGCAAGTTTCTGGCATAGGAAAATGAGGTTTCCTTCGTCGATAAAAGGAATGGAATGCTTATAATTCCAGGTTAGTCCGGCTTTTTCTATTTTATCTTCGTCTCTACCGGAATGTGAGCCGCAATAACTAAGCGCTTCTTTATGTTCTGAATTTAAAAAAGAGACAGAGAGCAGGTCTCCTGCATCAATGAATTCTTTGGTATATCGGGAATCACGTACGAAAAGGAAAACAACATTCTTTCCCCAGAGTACGCCGACACCGCCCCAACTGATGGTCATCGTGTTGGCTTTTTGTTTTGATCCGGCCGATACGAGCGCCCATTCCTTTCCTATTTTCTCAAATGGGTTAAATTCCAGTTCTTTCATTGGAAATGGTTGAAATGCATGCATATTTAATCTCCTTTCAAAGTTTAATTGTGCTTTAGGATTTGGTTGTTTTAAGCCAATTTGTTACCAGAATCCTATTTCCAGTTATTGCATTTATTCATATTATAACTGGAACTGGCTGTTTTCGCAACTTATTGCAGAAATTCGGTTTGTAAAAAATCGTTTATTGGCACGCGGATTTGGCATAAGTATCAATACTTAATTGTAAACGCTTTTGACAGATGCTATAATGGAGAAAAAGTTTGCAGTATAAAGGAGTGAAGCAACATGGGATTATTTTCAAAGAAACCGGTTGAACCGGACTATGATGCAACAGAGTGTGAAGCACAGAAAAAAAGGATGCGGGAGATTTTTAACGAAACGGTAGAGAACGGTGACAGTTATGAAATTCTGTATGCCTATATGACCAGTTCGAAATTTGAGACGGGTTGGGTTTTCGATACCAATACGACGTCGTTTTATTATTATATTGTCGGATATCGCCAAAGCGATTTTGATTTGGTGCTGATTCAGATCGACAATGCGTTAAAAGAGCATACGGATGCCTGCCATATTGACATGAGCAAGGTCGTGAATGTATCTCATGACCCGAAATATCATCAAGTATGTTTTCAATATGAAAAAGGCTATGGGAGCTACGGCGAATTATTAAAGATAGAAGGAACGGATCGGAAGACAATGTATGGGCCAAAGAACATATATCAGCCACAGGAGCGGGAGAAATTCTTAGACTTTGCGGAAGCGTTCCGTGAGACATTGGCGCAAAAGGGATATAAGCTTGAAAAATGGAAAAGATAATTCAGGAAAAATTTGAGATAAAGAGGGTAAGATCATGAGCCAGGCATTATCTGAAGCACGAAAATATGAAGAAGAAGCGGAAAGTACAGTTGATGGGGCAGAAAGGCCTGGAGTTCACTTTTCGCCCCGTATCGGTTGGCTAAACGATCCGAATGGGTTTTCTTTTTATAACGGAGAGTATCATTTATTTTATCAATACCATCCTTACAGTACGTATTGGGGGCCGATGCACTGGGGGCATGCGGTGAGCAAGGATTTGTTGCAGTGGCGGCATCTGCCCGTTGCGATTGCTCCCGATTCGGATTATGATAGGGCAGGCTGTTTCTCGGGAAGCGCGCTCACGCTTCCCGACGGGAGACATTTGTTATTGTATACGGGTGTGAGGAAAGAGGAAACGGCTCATGGCACGAAGGACATACAGACGCAATGTGTCGCGATAGGAGATGGCATAGATTACGAAAAATATGCAGGCAATCCGGTTGCAGAGGAAGGATCGTTGCCAGAAGGCGCAAGCCGTTATGATTTCCGTGACCCGAAAATATGGCGCAAGGCGGATGGCTCTTATTGTTTCGTGGCAGGGAATGCTACGGCGGACGGAGACGGACAGGTATTGTTGTATAGATCCGAAGATGCCATGCAATGGGAACTTGTCAAAGTACTGGTGGCAAACCATATGCGATTTGGCATGATGTGGGAATGCCCGGATTTCTTCGTATTAGACGGAAAAGGCGTGTTGCTTGCGAGCCCGACAGAGATGATTGCCGGGGAAGAGTACCATAGCGGCAATGGAACGCTTTGCCTGATTGGCAGTTATGATGAAGAAACGGATACGTTTGAGGAAGAAAGTGACCAGGCAATTGATTATGGCATTGACTTTTATGCGCCGCAGACGCTTCTTGCTCCGGATGGAAGACGGATTATGATAGGCTGGATGCAGAATTGGGATACTTGTAATGTCCGTCAGACGCCTTTACCGTGGTTTGGGCAGATGAGCATACCAAGAGAGCTTTCGATCCAAAACGGAAGGCTCTATCAGCGGCCTGTCCGGGAGCTTGCGGCATTGCACGGAGCAGAGGTAAAATATGAGAATGTTGTTTTCTCAGGTGAGAAGAAGTTAGATGGCATTGAAGGCAGGAAAGTAGATATAGAATTGTCGCTTCGTCCCGGAAGCGGACAGGAGCTCTATCGGAAATTTGTGTTGCGCGTTGCACAGGACGACGTTCATCATACCGACATTCATTTCATGCCTTATGATTCGGTTGTGGAAGTGGACAGAGAGGCTTCCGGCTCTAGAAGGGCGATCCTCCATCGGAGAAGCGCCCATGTCAGAAGCGAGAGGGGCAGCGTGAAACTACGGGTCATTTTAGATAGCTTCAGTGTGGAAATCTTCGTAAATGACGGAGAACATGTGCTGTCCCTGACAATATACACCGATATGTCGGCGGATGGGATTTCGTTCTATGCGGACGGCTTGGCAGCAATGGACATTGTAAAGCATGACATTCAGATGTAGGTTGTCCGGAAGCGAGCCTGCCGCGCTATGATCCAAGTTTTATACGTCTTTTGTTTCTATCTGATGGACAGACATAAAAGCGAAAACCAGGGAGACGATAATCAAGATGGCGGGGAAAATGGCATTGCCCGCCATTGTGAAGCTGTGTGTTCATTTCTGGTGTCATCATTTTGGTTTGTTCCCCAGATCCCGTGCTTTACCGCCATTTCTACGGATTGATTGCCGCCAGCCGGACTGAGCGGCTATTTTGTACAGAAATCTTGGGAAAGCGACGGAAATGTACTGGTTATCTGTAGTGCCTGCTTGCAGGATCGTTTCGGAGAGTGCGGTAAAAGTGCGTATGATGGGCGCCCATGGGCCATGCCCTGCGGTCTTTGGCATTTGAGACAGTCCACCGCCGCCACCTACGCCAATGCCACCGCCCCACGTAAGACCTGCCCTGCGGCTCCAGTTTTGCAAAATCTCCAGGGCATATTCTGCCTGGATGCCTTCATAAAAGCCGCAGTTAGCTATGCCATAGACGCGGATGGTATTTTGCCCGCTTTTCGTGACATTCTGGTCATTGCCGATGGTATTCTGTTTGCCTTTGGTGGCAAGAAATTGCTCTAGCCCGACAAGGCAGGAAAGCAAGTGTGCAGGAATCCCGTCTACATAGAGCGGGAAGGCGAATATCCATGCATCCGCCTGTAATAGCAGCGTCTGCTCGTCCGGTGAGAGCGTTGTCGCATGGAATTCTAATTCTATGCATTCTGCCTTCGGGGACAGATGCGCGTGCAATTCTTCTAAAAGGGTTTTGCTGGCACTGTCCTTTACTTTCGGGCTACCGTTAATCAGTGCGATTTTCATAATTCTATGTTCTCCAATTCTTTGCTTGTCTGGTAAAAAAAGATGTTTTTTACACATCCATCGTAATTATCGGCGTTGGCTTCTATGATATTCCTCGCCGTTTCTTTTTCCTGATCTGTAAGGTTTTCTCCGTAAAAATAGGCGGAGAGCGAAATTTTATTGGCATATCTGCGTTTATGGTGCATTTCCCCCTTCCGTAAGACAAAGTCAGGATGGATATAGGAAATTGCCCGGTCTTGTACCGCTTTAACAAAAGGGCTTAAGCTGCCGTAACAACATTTGCTGATGAAGATCAAATCCGTACACTGGCTCATTAGGATGCCCGTGTTCTCATAACCGTCATGAATGACGCATTTTCCCGGCGTTTTGATCCAGCAGCCGAAACAGCCTATACAATGTTTTAGTCCCAAAGGGGAATTGCCTTTTTCTTTGGGGCAGATGATCTGATGGGCGCCGCTAACCTTTATTTTCAAATTTTCTAAATCCGTTATGATTAATTTCATTGCTACTCCTTTACCTACCCAAAATTTCCATGTATAATAATAACAGAAAATAAGCTTTTTTAAAAGTTGTTTTCTGACATTATAATCAGGTAGTTTAATTTCAGGTAAAGGAGAAATGTGGTATGGCAAACAGATTTGTGTTAAATGAGACTTCTTATCATGGGGCCGGGGCGATTCTGGAAATTGCAACAGAAGCAAAAGGGAGAGGGTTTACGAAGGCATTTGTATGTTCCGACCCGGATCTTGTCAAATTTGGGGTGACAGGCAAGGTTTTGGAGGTTCTTGACAAGGCAGGGCTCATTTATGAGTTATATTCTAATATCAAACCGAACCCGACGATTGAGAATGTGCAGACAGGCGTGGAAGCGTTCAAAAAATCCGGGGCGGATTATTTGGTGGCAATCGGAGGCGGCTCTTCCATGGATACTGCCAAAGCAATCGGGATTATCATCAAAAACCCTGAATTTGAAGACGTTGTCAGCTTAGAGGGTGTTGCTCCCACGAAGAATAAATCCGTACCGATCTTCGCGGTGCCGACTACAGCCGGAACTGCGGCGGAAGTAACGATTAACTATGTTATTACGGATGATAAGAAGAGCCGGAAGATGGTCTGCGTTGACCCGAAAGACATTCCTGTCGTAGCGTTTGTTGACCCTGATATGATGGCATCTATGCCCAAGGGATTGACGGCGGCAACCGGTATGGACGCTCTGACACATGCGATTGAAGGCTATATCACGGCAGGTGCATGGGAATTATCGGACATGTTCCATTTAAAGGCAATTGAGATTATCGCCCGTTCACTTAGAGGCGCGGTTGACAATACACCGGAAGGAAGGACGGATATGGCGCTTGGGCAGTATGTAGCCGGCATGGGATTCTCCAATGTCGGTCTGGGCATCGTTCATTCCATGGCGCATCCGCTTGGCGCGTTGTATGATACGCCACACGGCATTGCCAATGCAATCATCCTGCCGACGGTTATGGAATATAATGCGGAAGCGACCGGAGAGAAATATCGTGAAATTGCACGGGCAATGGGAGTAGAGGGCGTTGATGGCATGTCGCAGGAAGAATATCGTAAGGCGGCGGTAGACGCTGTGAAGAAGCTGTCTACAGATGTTGGCATTCCGGCGGATTTGAAAGAAATCGTGAAGAAAGAGGATGTCCCGTTCCTTGCGCAGTCGGCTTACGATGATGCATGCAGACCGGGAAATCCGAAGGAGACAAGCGTAGAGGATATTACGAAACTGTATGAGTCTCTTATTTAAGAAGCGGCGCTACTAGGAATGATGGTATCATTTTTGGCGACATTCTTGACGAAGCGCAAAAGGTAATTGTTTTGTGGCTATGATATCATACCTCTTAAGCAGATCTTAGAAATCATGAATATCTGCTTAGGAGGTATTTTTCTGCCTATTGCTGCCTTATTCTGGCACTTTTGCATAAAATGATTGCTTGATAATTTTGTCTGATGACGTTAGGCTAATATTGTCTAACTTGCAATTCCTGAAATTGCCTGGCAGGTAGAGACCGCGGTTTTGCAACTGCCGGTTGCCAGTTTAGACAGCAAGATTGATAGTGTGCAACCGCAATGATTGTTATACTTTCATTATCAAAAAAGGAGGTATACAGAAAATGGAATTATCAAAAAAAGTTTATGAAATGAGAAAGGCACAAGGGTTATCGCAGGAACAGCTTGCAGAGAAATTAGGGGTATCAAGGCAGTCTGTTTCTAAATGGGAAGCAGGAGAATCAATGCCTGAATTAGAAAGAGTCGTTGAAATGAGTAAGATTTTTAATGTTTCAACAGACTATTTATTAAAAGAAAGCGAGGTAGATGAGCTGACGGTCCGTACGGAGATCTTAGAAAAGCAACAGCAGGCGCTGCTTACCGAGACAGAGAAAGCAAAGCGGAAGCGATATCGGATCATGAGCTGTGCGTCGATATACTTGTTCGCTTTTGCGATGATCATCGTCTTCCGGTTTGCGTTGTTCGATCTTCCAATTCACATTCTGCCGGGCATAACAGGTTATGTTCTCATACTTGTCATTGCTATGGCAATTGCGATAGCGGTTAATGTGCACCATGAGAAAAAGGAGCGCTAAAAGGGCATGTTATTTGTACTAGTTTATCACAAGCGGGCGTTCATTGAAAGATGCTATCTTAGCGTGGCTTTATCAAAAACAAGCGGCTATTTTAATATGGATTTCTATTGTCTGTTTCACAATTATCTATTGTATTGGGGACATGGATTCTCTATAATAGATAGAAAGTGTAGGTTGAAAAATCAAAGATCTTTCAACCGCGAATTTGTGCCGGCGCTGATAGCGTCTTGGCCCCAAAATTCGGGAGTTGAGCAAGAATGGAGATTAGTATGCAAAACAAGGATAGGGAAAATAAG
This sequence comes from uncultured Lachnospiraceae bacterium, assembly GCA_910578845.1. Taxonomy (GTDB): domain Bacteria; phylum Bacillota; class Clostridia; order Lachnospirales; family Lachnospiraceae; genus UBA3282. The sequence goes on along the minus strand of CAJTSL010000011.1, from coordinate 28,538 downwards.
GAAAAGTTGGTGCTTCAACATATTGTGACAAGTGATTCTGTTACAGTGTATTGGGAGAAACCCTTGAAGCTGCCGGAAGAGTTCTTCTTTCGGATCATGAATAATGGGGAAGTAGCAGGAGAGACGAAAAAGACGCATTATACGCTAGAAGGCCTTAATGCGGAATCTGTTTACCGGATCGAAGTGAAGCTGTATGACAGGGAGGGGTGTATTTGCGCCGATAGCATTACGGTGAAGACACTCTGCACGAAGTCGCTGATTGATATTACAAAAGCGCCTTATCTGGCAGTAGGCGATGGGAAAACGATGAATACAGAGGCGATCCAGAAAGCGTTCGATGACTGTGGCGCGCAAGAAGCCGTTTACATTCCCGCTGGTGTTTTCCTGACAGGTGCTTTGCGTATGCATAGCGATATGGAACTATATTTGGAAAAAGAAGCCGTTTTGCAGGGAACGGATCGGATCGAGGATTATCTGCCGAAGATAAAGAGCCGTTTCGAAGGCACTGAAATGGAATGCTATAGCAGTTTGCTGAACTTGGGAGAGTTAGACCATGAGGGCGGCTATTCATGTTGTAATGTGGTGATACGTGGAAAAGGAACGATTGAAAGCGGCGGTGTGATGCTTGCTAAACGTGTGATTGTCTATGAGAGGGAACGGTTAAAAGAGTATCTGGCTTTTCTTGGGGATAAGATTCGGGAATGCGAATCAAAGGATACGATTCCCGGCAGGATGCGCCCACGCCTCATTAATATGAGCAATGCGCAGAACGTTGTGCTGTCTGGATTGACTTTGAAGAATGGTGCGAGCTGGAATGTGCATATGATTTATTCGGATCATATTGTGACGAATGATTGTACGTTTTATTCGGAAGGTGTCTGGAATGGTGATGGATGGGATCCGGATTCGTCTACGAACTGTACGATTTTCGGCTGTCATTTTTTCACGGAAGATGATTGCGTGGCGATTAAGTCCGGTAAGAACCCGGAAGGGAATGTGATCAACAGGCCGTGTAAACATATCCGGGTATTTGACTGTGTGAGCTCATTTGGACATGGCATGATTATCGGCAGTGAAATATCGGGCGGGATAGAGGACATCAGGATATGGGACTGTGATGTCAAAAGCTCGCTTTGCGGGATAGAGATAAAAGGCACGAAGAAACGGGGCGGTTATGTACGGGACGTTCATATCAGGGACTGCAAGACATCGAAGATTATGCTGCATTCCGTAGGATATAATGACGACGGGATTCCGGCGAAGACGCCGCCTGTTTTTGAGAATTGTATCTATGAGAATATTGAAATTGGCGGAGAGATCCTGGAAACGGACAGGACGTGGTCTAAGGATACGGCGATCACCGTTCATGGCTTTGATGTGCCAGGATATGCGGCGCGGAATATAACATTTAGAAATATCACCATTGCCGGACGGGGGCAGAGCATGGAGCAACAGTTTTCGTTAAAGGACTGTGAGAACGTGGCGATAGAAAATGTACGCTGTTTATAGAGATATGCCGCGCTTATCGTGATATGTTTGGTATTATGATGAGTTTGTAAAGCCGTGGAAGAGATGTATGATAGCCAGGAACTGCCAAAGATTGCAAAATAAGATAGGATTTTATGGAACATACAGATTGGGGAGGGATATCGCTATGAGCATGGAATTTATGAAGAAGTTTATAGAACCGGTAGATATGACAGAGGGGACGCCGTGGAAGAAAATTGTTTTATTTGCGGTGCCGATGTTAGTCGGGAATATTGCCCAGCAGCTATATAATACGGTGGATAGCGTGGTGGTCGGTAATTATGTAGGCGATAATGCGTTAGCGGCAGTAGGAAGCGCCGGCCCGATTTTGAATCTTTTGATCGTCCTGTTTGTGGGCATCAGCGTCGGTGCAGGGATAATGGTGTCCCAATATTTTGGGGCAAGGGAGAGAGAGAAACTTTCTATTACGGTTGGTAATTGTATCACGTTGACAGGGATTGCGACTTTATTTGTCATGGTAGTGGCTTCTTTGGTAGCGCGGCCGCTCCTGGAGCTTTTGGATACGCCGGAGACGATCATTGACTGGTGTCATTCTTACTTGCTGATCCTCTTCATTGGTTCGGCAGGCTTAGCATATTATAATATTTTAAGCGGTATCTTACGCGGGCTTGGCGATTCGGTATCTGCGCTTGTGTATCTGCTGGTATCTACGGCGGTTAATATTGGGTTGGATCTGCTGTTCGTAGCCACGTTTCGAATGGGCGTCAATGGCGTGGCGCTTGCTACGGTTATTGCACAGGCAGTATCCGCGTTGCTATGTCTGCTGCGGCTGCTGCGGATGAAAGATCTTATTGACTTCCAGCCTGGTTATCTGAAGCTGCGACATGAGTATACGCGACAGATTATCCGGTTAGGGTTGCCGTCCGGAATAACGCAGGCGATTTTCTCTATGGCGATGATCGTCGTACAGTCCCTGACTAATAGTTTCGGGGAGATGTTCATTGCCGCTAATGTCATCGTCATGCGTGTGGATGGGTTTGCCATGATGCCGAACTTCTCTTTTGGAACGGCGATGACGACTTATGCAGGGCAGAATGTGGGCGCGAGACGTTTAGACAGAGTGGATAAAGGAGCAAAGCAGGGGACAATGATAGCGGTAGGCACTTCCGCAGTGATCACTGCCTTGATCCTGATCTTCGGGAAAACGCTTATGGGGATTTTCACAGGCACACCGGAGCTTGTGGAGCTGAGCCGGGAGATGATGGGGATACTTGCGGTAGGCTATATCGCGATGGCGGTGACACAAAGCCTTTCCGGGGTTATGCGCGGCGCAGGGGATACGATGACGCCTATGTGGATTTCCATTGTAACGACGATTTTGGTCCGCGTACCGATTGCTTATGGCATTTCTATTCTGACAAGGACGCCGGAGCTGCCAAACGGCAGACAGGAATGTATCTTCATTTCGCTCCTTTCTTCATGGCTGATTGGCGCATTGATCACTACCGTGTTCTACATGCGTGGCAAATGGAAGGATAAGGCGGTCTGATCATGAAAGGGATTCTAAAATACATAAGGCCATATGGCGCTTATATGTTGCTTACGCTGTTCCTTAAGTTTGTGGCGGCAATGATGGATTTGCTGATTCCCTCCCTGTTAGCGAAGATCATAGACGATATCGTGCCAACGAGGGAGGTGCGTCTGGTTTTCCTATGGGGAGGCATTATGCTGGTGTGCGCTGTTTTCTCCATTACCACCAATGTCAGGGCGAACCGGATGGCGGAGATTTCGGCGGGAGGCATGACGGAGAAGCTCCGCCACGATTTGTTTGCCAAGGTCACTTACTTAAGCGCTAAGCAGATGGATGATTTCACGGTCTCTTCAGCGGTATCCAGGCTGACATCCGACACCTATAATGTGAATAGGATGTTCGCGAGGATGCAACGGCTGGGGGTGAGGGGGCCGATTCTTTTAATAGGCGGTATTTTCATCACGATGACGATGGAGCCGAAGCTGACGTTAGTCTTGGTGGCAGCGTTGCCGCTTATTATCTTGATCGTGTGGATTGTCACGACAAAAAGCATTCCCATATATGGCAAACAACAGAAGAAATTAGATGAGATGGTACGCGTTTTGCAGGAGAACATCACCGGCGTCAGGGTAATCCGCGCCCTTTCACGGACGGAATACGAGAGAGCACGGTTTGACAGCGTCAATGAGAACCTGGCAGGGATAGAACAGGATGCGGGCAGGGTTTCCGCGGCAAGCAGCCCTGCGACGACGCTGGTCTTAAATCTGGGATTAACGGCAGTGATCATTACCGGCGCTTATCTGGTAGAGAAGGGGGAGACGGGAGCAGGGGCGATTATTGCTTTCTTGAGTTATTTTACGATAATCTTAAACGCCATGTTAGGGATTACGAAAATATTCGTGATGTGCTCAAAAGGCATGGCGTCGCTAAGCCGTATCATGGAAGTGATGGAAGCGCCGGAGCAGATGTCGGTGCTGCCTGAAGTGAGGGATAGCGGGGCGCCATTAGTAGAATTCAGGGATGTGACGTTTTCTTATAATAAGAAGGGAGACCATTTATCCCATATTAGTTTCGCATTAGAAAAAGGAGAAAGCCTGGGGATCATTGGCGCAACGGGAAGCGGGAAGAGCACGATTGTGAACCTTCTGCTTCGTTTTTATGATACGGATAAAGGTAGCATTTGGATTGACGGGCGAAGGATTGATACCGTTCCCTACCAGGAGCTGCGGGAACTGTTCGGCGTGGTATTCCAAAATGATTATCTGATGGCGGCATCCATGGAAGAGAATATTGATTTTTTCAGGGGTTTGACGAGGGAAGAGATTACAAGGGCGGCGGGTCATGCGCAGGCGGAAGCCTTCATCAGGGAGAAAGAAGGAAGGATGGACGCTAAAGTAGCGGTGCGGGGCAATAACTTAAGCGGTGGACAGAAACAGCGCATCATGATCGCCAGGGCGTTGGCGGCGAAGCCGCGGATCTTAATATTGGATGACGCATCTTCCGCGCTTGACTATAGAACAGATGCCAAGCTCCGCAAAGAATTGCATGCGCATTTTAAGGATACGACGAGGATTACAATCGCACAGCGGATCAGCGCCATTCAGGGAGCGGATCATATCCTGGTCTTAGAGGACGGTAAGAGCATTGGGTATGGGACGCATCAGGAGCTTTTGGCGAACTGTCAGGAATATCGGTTGATTTATGAGCTGCAAATGGGAGCGGACAGGGAGGTGGCGCAGGCATGAGCAATGAGAGGATAAGAGCGCCCAAAAAGTATCTCCTTCTTCGGCTATGGCGTTATCTTAACAGGTATTATTTTCTCATTATGATAGGCGTGGCACTGATGCTCTTATCAAATGTGTTAGCGCTTTTCGGGCCAAAATTATCCGGCATGGCAATTGATGCGATAGGCATAAGGGCAGGCGGGGTAGATTTTGAAAAAGTATTTTATTATGTAGGATGGATGATAGGGTTTTATGTGCTTTCAGCATTTTTTGCCTATTTATTATCCCTTCTGACGATCTCATTGACCAAGAAGGTCATTTATCAGATGAGAAAGGATGTCTTTGAGAACCTTTCGAAGCTTCCGGTGGCCTTTTTTGACCAGTACCAGACCGGGGACATCATTAGCATTATCACTTATGATATTGATACGGTAAACCAGTCGCTCTCCAATGATTTCTTACAGATTATGCAGAGTATCGTCACCGTGCTCTTCTCTCTGGTGATGATGTTGACCATTGCCCCGGTGATGGTGCTTATCTTCGTAGCGACCATTCCGGTCTCTGTCTTGTTAACGAAGTTCATCACCAGCCATTCCAGGCCGCTGTACCGGGTACGATCCAAGAAACTAGGGGAACTGAACGGTTTCGTGGAAGAGATGTTGAACGGGCAGAAAACGACCAGGGCGTATGGAAGGGAAGAACAGGTCATAGAGACTTTTGACCGGAAGAATAAAGAGGCGGTAGAGGCAAATACCAGGGCGGAATATTACGGGACGCTGTCAGGGCCATGTGTGAACTTCATGAATAATACTTCGCTTGCTTTGATCAGCGTATTCGGTTCCCTGCTGTATCTACAGGGTGGGATTGGCATCGGTGACATTTCGTCTTTCGTGCAGTATTCCAGGAAATTCTCCGGCCCGATCAATGAGACCGCGAACATCATAGGAGAGCTTCAGTCTGCTTTTGCGGCGGCGGAGCGGGTGTTTAAGCTGATGGATGAGCTGCCAGAGAAGGCGGATGATGAGAAGGCGCGTATTTTACAGGAAGTATATGGGGAGGCCATATTCCGGGACGTGTCTTTTGGTTATAGCAAAGAGCGGCAGATTTTAAGAGATTTCAACCTCCAGGCAAAAGCAGGCCAACAGATTGCGATCGTAGGGCCTACCGGGGCAGGCAAAACGACTATTATCAATCTGTTGATGCGGTTCTATGATGTGGATGCCGGATGCATTTTGTTAGATGGAGAGGATACTTATCAGATTAAGCGGGACAGCTTACGGGGCGCATACACAATGGTGCTACAGGACGCATGGCTTTTCCATGGGACTATTTATGATAATTTGGCTTACGGAAGAGAGAACATAACGATGGAAGAAGTAGAGCGTGCGGCGAAGGCAGCGAAGATCTGTTCTTATATAGAGAAATTGCCGGAAGGGTTCCAGACGATGCTTAGTGATAACGGCGTGCATATCTCCAAAGGGCAGAGGCAGTTGCTTACCATTGCCCGTGCCATGCTTTCCGATGCCAGGATGTTGATCTTAGATGAAGCAACGTCCAATGTAGATACAAGGACAGAGATGCAGATACAGGAAGCGATGCGCAGCCTGATGAAGGATAAGACGTGTTTCGTGATCGCACACAGGCTTTCAACCATCCGTGGTGCGGATCTGATCGTGGTCATACAGGATGGCAGGATAGCTGAGCAGGGGACGCATACGGAACTGATGGAAAAGAGAGGGTTGTATTATCAGATGTACGACGCGCAGTTTGAGAGCGCCGGAGCTTAGGGAAGGAGGAGAAAATGCTACGGGGGAAGCGGAATGAAAGAATACCTTGCCAGAACATTAGGGCGCGGAGCGTAAAAGGAAAGGCACTGTGCGCAGCAATACTTGGGATGATGCTATGTCCGCAGGCAAAAAGCCGGGCGTATTTCGGAGGAAATGAGGATTACCTGTTATCTATGCAAAAACCAGAGATGCAGGAGGAAGGGCATTATCTGGAATTCGTAAACGAAGAAACCTATGTGGTGGAAAAGGGCGATACATTATGGGAAATCGCTGAGGAATATTGGGGAGATGGAGCATATTGCAGTCAGATTGCCGTTGATAACAAAGACGTCATAAATGATCCTGATTGGATTTTCCCCGGCATGGAACTGATGCTTAGACAGACTATGTATATCGGGGCAGGGTTAGAGGATTACATTAACCATGAGGTATTTGGGAATGAGATGCTTCTGGATGAGAGAGCATTTGCCATGGAAGATTTTGAACCGCCATACCGGATTTTCGTTAGCGTACCCTATGTAAATGATTTGCAGGAAGCGGATCCTTATGAGAATTGGGAAGCGTTCCAGGAGGAAATCAGAAGATGCAGCAGAGAAATATGCGGCGGACGGGTAAGCGGCCTTGCATTTGAAAGGTTTCAGGTAACGGGTGTTGGGCCGTTATGCGGGTACCATTTTACGTTCGATGCGGGAGATAAAGAATATATTGTGATGGCGTATTTTTGCTATACGGATTCGGCTAAAAGCGAAGCGTTTGCGCTATGTGAGAAAGATAGCTGCCAAGAGGAACAGCTTGCGCTGGCAAAGGGAAAGGCGCTTTATGCCGCGGTGGCTTATTTGGACCCGGGAGTGTATTATGTAAAGACACAAGACTATGTGGGGGCAAAAGACTGGAAGTATCCACAGCTTCGTAATCCGTTCACGGATGCCATGCAGAGCCTTTATACAGGGGCGCTTTCACAGGAGAAAGAAGAGAAAGACGCCGTTATTTTACACTGGGAGGACACAGTGATGGAAGAATCGGTGCGGGAATGCCTTGTAAAACTTTGGCAGCTTTCCCCAGAAGAGGAACAGGCATTTAGGGCAAGAGAAATGACGGCAAATGATCTAAGCAGGATCGAGAAATTAGAGATTAGCTATGATGCCGCTTACGGCGAAGCGGAAGATGAGGAACGTTTCTGTATCGTGATGCGCGGGGATGAAGGGCATAAGGCGTGGAGCATTGTAGAATCAGAGGCGGCATCTGGCGTGCCGGTATCCGGTGAGACGACATCCGCGTCTGCTCCGGCAGTTCCTGACAGGCAGCTTCCGGCAGCGGGATTGCTTACGACATTGCAAGACGTTGCGAACTTCCAGGCGTTGGAGAATCTGGACATTTCCTTAAATGATTGTGATATTACGGATTTATCGCCTATTGGAGAGCTAGTGAATCTACGGGTGCTTACCTGCGATATCTATTCAAGTGAAGTACAGGTGGAAAATGTAGATTTCCTCAAACGGCTGGTGAACCTGCGGACGTTGTGCCTTGGAGGCTGGAAGTGGGGAAGCATAACGATATTTTTCGATAGCGTTACCGATCTGTCCGTGCTGCTACAGTGTCCTAAACTTGCTTATCTGACATTGGGCATGGGGAATGTGGAGAGCTATGAGTTTCTGGGAGAACTCCCGGAAATGTATTACTTCAGGCTGCTTTGTGCAGACGGGGATAAGAAAGTGGAACCTGACCTTTCGCTGCTGCCGAACGCGTGCTTTATAGAGCTTTATGGAGAGAGTGTGCGGTTTGAAGTAGGGGTTAGGTAGAAAAATAATGCCGATGCACTGATTTTTCTACCCCAATTTGAGTCAGAACCTCAAATATGCATTGAGCGCAGTCGGAAATTTGAGATTTCCGACGCGTGTCATCGCAGTAAACTGCTCTGACATGGGGGTAGGTAGAAAGAACATGCCGATGCTGATAGCGTCTTGGTTCCAAAGTTTGCAAGCTGAGAGAAAGGTATTGGCTATTAGGCAGAAGAAAGGAAGAGGGAAATGGCTGGTTATTTATTTGCTTATTTTATAGGAGAAGAAAACGACGGGGAACAGATATATTTTTCCCTGAGCAAGGATGGCCTACACTGGGAAGACTTAAATGACGGAAAGCCGGTACTATGTTCCCAGACCGGCACTGGTGGCGTCAGAGACCCGTTTCTAGTCAGGGATCCGCGTAGCCGGAAAATCTATATCATCGCTACGGATCTGCGGATCGCGGCGGGCAACGGCTGGAAGGCCGCTGAGGAAGCGGGGAGCAGGGATTTGATCGTATGGGAGACAGAGGACTTGGTAAACTGGGGCAAGGAGCGAAGCCATACGGTGGGCATACCGGGGGCAGGATGTGTGTGGGCGCCGGAGGCAGTATTTGATCGGGAGAAGAATGCCTTTTTCGTCTTCTTTGCTTCCAAGACGGAAGGGAAACAGAAGATATATGCCACTTACACGGAAGATTTCCGGCAGTTTTCAGATGCTTTCTTGTACATAGAAAAAGAAAACCATGTGATTGATACGACCATATTGGAAAGTGGGGGACGGTATTATCGCGTTTCTAAAGATGAATCGGAGAAATGCCTGATTTTGGAGAGCGCAGACTCTATTCTGGGAGAATATACAAGGATCCCTTCGCCTGTCTTAGACGGTATGAAAGGCGTAGAAGGGCCGGAAGGATATTTGCTCCCGGATGGGAAGACATGGTGCCTGATCGCGGATAGGTATATGGAGAAAAAAGGGTATCTGCCGTTTCAGACAACGGACTTGGCATCCGGCGATTTTCAGGTTTTGGAACCTGGCCAGTACGACTTAGGGAAGGCGAAAAAGCGCCATGGTGGAGTCCTTGCAATCACGGATGAAGAATACGAAAGGCTGCGGGAGCGATTCATAAGTCCGGTACGATAATAAGCAAGCGAGGTATAGGTTTTATGAAATTGTCATCTTTTTTATATTTTGCGCGCTTTGGGATACGGACGGTATTGTTCAGGAAAAAAGATCCTATTCTTGGCACGGTCATCCTGACGGATCAATGTAACTTAAAATGCAAACATTGCTCGGTGAATAATATTACTGCGCGGATGTATCCTTATCGCCAGATCAAAAGAGAAATGAAGCAGTTGTACGATATGGGGATACGTATCTTGTTTTTCTGTGGCGGTGAGACTTTTCTGTGGCAGGACGATGGAAAACATTTGCGGGATTTGGTCATTGAGGCGAAACAAATGGGTTTTTTCATCGTGAATGTGGTGACAAACGGCACATTTCCCATTGATTTACCGGAAGCGGACTTGATCCTGCTTAGTTTGGATGGGAACCGGAAACTGCATAATGAGATCCGCGGAGATACCTATGATACCATTATGAAGAATATTAAAAACGCGACAGCCGATAACATATGCTTCTATATGGCAGTCAACCAGATTAACAAGAGCGCGATACGGGATGTATGCCGGAAGGCAAAGAGAATGCCGAATGTGAGGGCGGTTTCTTTTAATTTCCATACACCATACCCAGATACGAAAGAATTGGCGTTAAGCCGGAAAGAAAAAGTGCATTGCTGTGCAATCATCGCACGGATGATGAAGGAAGGTGCGCCAGTCTTTAATTTAAGGAGCGCTTTTCCTTATATCATTGACAACCGCTTTCCAACGCCTTGTTATCAATGTGTCGTGATAGAGAATGGTAAAGTAAGTATCTGCGGGCGGTGCATTGATGTCCCTGGGCTATGTGACAAGTGCGGTTACTTTTTCGTGGCGGAATATACACTCTTATTCCGTGGGAACTGGAAGATTATAGTGGAAATGTTGCGTACTTATTTGAAGTATATATAGAGTATATTAGGAGGCGCCATGGGAGCGATTACCAATTTAACGAGGATGTGGCTGACCCGTTCGGCGAAGAGATTTGTTTTTACGGACGAATATGACAAGAGGCTGCCCTTTGAAGACTGCCATCAATTGGGATTGTATGTCCATATCCCTTTTTGCAGGAATATTTGTAATTTCTGCCCCTATTGCAAGACCATATATGAAGAGGAGATGTGCGATCGTTATGTGGATGCCTTAATCAAAGAAATCCATCTTGTCGGGCAGCAGGCGCGTAAAAGGAAAACGGTTACCAGCTTATATTTCGGCGGTGGGACGCCAGCGCTTGCGATCGGGCGCATGAAGGAGATTATTACAGCGATCGGGGAACATTTTAGGATTACCGAGGGCATTGGCGTAGAGTTACATCCTGATAACGTTAATGTTCCAATGCTACGGACACTTAAGGACGCCGGCGTGACCAAAATCAGCATTGGCATGCAATCTTTCCAAGATCAATACCAGACAGTTTTAGGGCGCAAGCCGATAGATCTTCTGGCGATATCTAAGGCGTTACATGAAGTTGCTTTTGAAACGGTGTCCATGGATTTTATCTTCGCTTTGCCAGGACAGACATTTGCCGATCTAAAGGCAGATATTGATACATCATTTGCAAATGGCGCCAATCATATTGCCATTTATCCGTTCATAGATTTCACGTTCACCCAAAGCCCTGTCAGGGCGATGCCAAAGAGAGAGAAATACCAATTGCTCAATGCGGTCACAAGATATTGCCAGTCAAAAGGATATGAGCGCACTTCTATCTGGACATTTTCGAACAGGAAGAATGTAGAGTATTCCTCCATGACAAGGGATAATTTCCTTGGCTTTGGCTGTTCTGCGACTACCCTCTTACAGAGACAGTTTAAAATCAATACATTCTCGGTAGAGGCATATTGCAGGCGAATCGATAATGGACAGCTTCCGACCTCACTGACGCTGCGGTTTTCCTTGCGACAGAGAATGGTATATTATCTGTTCTGGACAGCTTATAGCACCAGGGTAAAGGCGGCGGATTTTGAGGCGTTTTTCGGGATGCCGTTGAAAAAGATGTATGGGTTGGAACTGCACCTGGCAAAGCTTCTTGGATTTGTAACGGAAGAAAATGGCGCTTTTCATATGACGTTAAAAGGGGCATTTTATTATCATTACTATGAAAATTTCTATACATTGGCTTATATTGATAAAATGTGGGGCATTATGCGTAAGGAGGCGTTTCCGGAGAGGATTGTGCTATAAGGCTTCTTTCTCACAGACTCATGGCATGGGAGGAGCATTTTGTAATTACTTAGTACGATAGCAGAGGAGTTTTACAATTAACTAAAATGATAGTGTAGGGAATTGCGAAACTAAGTTTTGGCAATTGCACAGTATACAAATAGAAGCGCCTCCAGAGGGAGTCGCATCTATAGACAAATCGTCACAGGGTCGCTTTCGCTACATTGGCACTCGTAGCGGCACATAAGGCGCTACAATACAGCGCCAAAGTGCCGACGGTGCCAAAGTACCCTGCTCGTGATCTTGTCTATCTTGCATAACTAGGTTTTGGGAAATAGGAGTTTCGCATTTATCTAAAATGATAGTGTAGGCGATTGCGAAACTCCCTCTTCAAAACCAGAGTTTGGGCAAAATGAACAAATAAGGGGGGAGTTGCCACCGCATCCGACTCCCGTTTTGTTCATTTTGACCGGACTCGTGGCTTGAAATTGCTGTTTCGCAATTATCTAAAAATGATAGTGATAAGAAAGGAGATTGGAAAAATGTGGACATGTCCTAAATGTGGGCGTTCTTTTCAAAAGCAGGAGCAAAGCCATTATTGTGGGAAGGCTCCGGAGACAATAGATGAATATATAGCAGCGCAGCCGGAGGAGACGTGGCAGTATTTGAAGGCAGTAAGGGATACGTTGCATGTGGCGCTGCCGGAAGCGAAAGAGAGGATTTCATGGAGCATGCCTACCTTTTGGAATGGGCATAATATCATTCATTTTGCGGGATTTAAAAAGCATATCGGTCTGTATCCGGGACCAGAGGCCGTTGCGGAATTTGGCGAACGGCTCAAAGAGTATAAGACAAGCAAAGGCACGATACAATTTCCATACAACAAACCGCTTCCTTTGGCGCTTATTGAGGAGATTGCCAGATGGTGTGACGAAACGGGGAACCATCCGTAAGCGGGGGGCGCTTTGACATCTTTTTGGCAGTGTTAATCGTTTTCTGGGAGTGACTTGACAATTTAGTGTTTTGTATTTAAAATCTACTCTTAACTGGAATTTGTACTGCAAATTAGGTTAGCAAGAATGGAGGATTATTATGAATATAGAACACTTGAAAGACAACGGAACAGATATTGCAGTTATTTCCAGTGATGAGAAGCTAATTGTTGATACACAATCTTATACTGCCGATGCTATCAAAGATGGATTAAAATAAATTGCAAAGAAGAAGACTTTATGTATTTACGCAAAAAAGATTGACTATTTTCAGAAATATGGTATTATACTATTAGTGGTGAGTCCTACCGTAAAGTGGACTGCTAAAAGCGTTAGCAACTCTAATGGAGTTACTACACAAATGGCTATGTGGAAACGCATAGCCATTTTTTACGAGGAGAAATATGCAGACAGATTTTAACTTATATAAGGTGGATATGAAATATATCCGTAATTTATATAATATAGATGATAAAGTGCTTTCTGTTTCGCCACAGACGGGAAAAGATAACAGGGTTTTTGTTGGAATTGTTATTATTTGTGGTATTCATAAATAGTGTATACCGCTTTCATCACCAAAAGAAAAGCATAAAAAAATGAAGAACTCTATGGATTTATCAAAGATTGAAATAAATGGGAAGCTTTTAGGTGTCCTGAATTTTAATCTAATGATACCTATTGAAGAAGAACAATTACAGCTTGTTGATACAACTATTTTTAAAAGAGATAGGGAGAACATCAAATATTATAAGCGATTGTGCGTTCAGGAATTAGAATGGTGTCGGATCAATAGTGAAGTAATCTGTAATAAAGCAAATGTCTTGTATAAAAAGTACATTTCCAGTGAACCATTTTCAGGCAGAAACCGTTGTCTGGATTTTCTTAAATTAGAATCAGAATGTGAGAAATATAATTCAAAAATAAAGAGAGGCACAGACTGAATCTTTCTTTACAGGAATTACCACAATTCTAAAGAATCTTCCGCGTCAACCCACATCTGCATATTTCCCTCAAGGTAGAGGCGAGCATATTCAAATGGCTCATTTATTGCTAATGCATCTAAGGCACATTGAGAGCAGGGAGTAGTCCTTAATCCATCTTCAGCCTTGTTGCAGTCAATCCGCAGGAGATACCCGTCAAAGGTGGTTATATCAATGCTGTTGTGCTTCTCATTGTATTCAGCATATATGAATTTCATATCTTATCAGTCCTTCCTTTACTAATTGAATTTTCGGAGAAATTTAAGAAAGCATTCCAATCAGTTCTTCCTGCCTGGTTCATTTCATGTTATAATTTGTTACAGGTTTTTCTTTCCCTTATTTTGCCCTTATGAGGGTTCGTAACAAGAGCCATTTCCTGAAATGGCTTGGGAAAAGGATATAACACAAGGGAATGTCTAAGGGCAAACTCACTTACTATAAATTTAGCATTTTCAAGGATTTGCGGACATTTTGCAGATAAGATATAATAATTAATAACTACTATAAAAAGTGTCTTATCAGAATTCCAGTTTTTAAATATTTTTCATGGAAATCAGACAATACCAGGCTGGCGGTAAATCTATTGCAGTTTTACCGCTATTTTATTACCCTGAAACAGCGTATCATTCACGAATTGCAACCGGGGATTTTCATTTTGCAACCTATAATTGGTATAAAAAAACAGCCTTATATTCTAAAATGTGCTTATCAATTACAAGGAGGCTACGCCATATGACAATAGGAGAAAAAATAACGAAGCTGCGTAAAGAGCAGAATTTAACACAGGAACAGTTTGCGGAGATTTTAAAGGTATCAAGGCAATCCGTTTCCAAATGGGAACGCGATGATGCATACCCGGATACAGAGAAATTGATCAGGATCGGTAAAATATTCGGCTGTTCCCTGGACTATCTTCTGAAGGATGAGTTAGAGCAGATGGACGTGAATTTATCAGCAGCCAAGGAGGATGCAGGTTATGACAAAATGCGTGCGGGAATATTAACGTATTTATCTTTTCCTCCCATTTTTGGATGGATAATAGGGATAGTCTCTCTTATGTTCCAGAAAAAGCATATGAGGAATAAATTGCATATTAGCTTAACCATTGTAGGGATGTTGTTCTCATTGATCTGTACAGTGTTGATGATTGTAGGAGCACTATTCGGGTTATAGAAGCTTGAACTTCCAACGTGCCAATGGATATGGTACAATAGTTAGCAAGATATGCTTAAGCAGGAGGGCGATTAGCTGTGAAGAATGAATACGATGATGCGCAGTTTTTTGAGGAATATGCGAAAATGCCCCGTAGTAGGAACGGTTTGAGCGCTGCCGGAGAATGGCACCAGTTAAAGCCTCTCTTTCCCCCGCTTGAAGGGAAAACAGTACTTGATCTGGGATGCGGCTATGGATGGCATTGCAAGTTTGCTGCAGAGCAAGGAGCAGTACAGGTACTAGGGATTGATTTGAGCCAGAAAATGATCGCAGAAGCAAAAGAGCGTAACGCGAAAGAACAGATTGAGTACCGTGTCTGTGGCATGGAAGAATATGAATTCCCGGAAAATATGTGGGACTGTGTCGTTTCTAATCTGGCTTTGCACTATATTGGGAATATTGAGGAGATCTTCCATAAGGTATATAGAACACTGAAAACGGGCGGCGTATTTATTTTCAATATGGAACATCCCGTTTTTACCGCAGGAGTTGGGCAGGACTGGATTTATACGGAAGACGGAAAGCCTCAATATTGGCCGGTTGATGATTATTTTATTCCGGGAGAACGAAGCACATGCTTTTTGGGATGTAATGTGGTTAAGCAGCACCATACGCTCACACAAATATTGATGGGGCTATTGCATCATGGTTTTGTGATTGAAGCTGTGGAGGAGGCGAAACCGCCTAAAGAAATGATGGGCATTCCGGGCATGAAAGACGAACTGCGCAGGCCGATGATGTTATTGGTGAAAGCCAATAAAAAATAGTTTTGCAGGCAAGAAGGAGGTTACATATGGAAAAAGAGGATCATGTTAATGAAAAGGAAAAACTTGAGGCTAACACGTTAGAGGATCGTTGCCTGATGGCGGACACCTACTATGAGGTTAACGAACTTTCGCCGGGAGTTTTCAGGATCGGGAGCCCGGAGAGGGTGTTCATGGATCTCTTCGTCGGGGAAGAAAAAGCGTTGCTTTTTGACACCGGATACGGCTACGGGAACCTTAAGGATGCGGTGAAGAAGGTTACGGACAAACCTCTTTATGTTGTTAATTCCCATGGGCACATAGACCATACATGTGGAAATTGCCAGTTTGAGGAAGAGATTTATATTCATGAAAAGGACATCCCGCTCTGTAAGGCGCATAATGCAAAGGAAATGAGACGCGGGGCGGCAGAAGGGGCAAGGCATACGGTTGATTATGTTACAAAGCAGGAATATAGCATACTTCCCGGTGATTTCGATGAGGAAGCTTATTGCAGCGCAGGATACGGTAAGCTATGTCCCGTCAGGGAAGGGGATGTGTTCGCGCTTGGGGGAATCACTCTGGAAGTGATTGAATTGCCCGGGCATACGAGAGGGAGCATTGCGCTGTATTACCGGGAGAAAAAGCTTCTCTAT
Source organism: uncultured Lachnospiraceae bacterium (assembly GCA_910578845.1). Taxonomy (GTDB): domain Bacteria; phylum Bacillota; class Clostridia; order Lachnospirales; family Lachnospiraceae; genus UBA3282. The sequence continues at coordinate 12,324 of CAJTSL010000011.1, read as the reverse complement.
GTAGGGGATGCCATCAATAGTTATCTATGGCTGTTCTCGCCAGAGGCGACAATGCTTTCGGAATATATAGAGACGATAGAGAAAGTAGAGGGGATAGACTTTATCCAGATGTTCCAGAGCCATAACCATATGCCGGTGGCGAAAGAAACGGTGAAATATTATAAAGATGCGGCGGAAACCCTTGACTATGAGAAAGGTGAAGCCTTTCAGTCGCCGTTGGTGCCGGATGCAAAAGCAAGAGTGTGCATAAGAGCCGGGAAGACCATGGCAAATTTTATGGATCCTGATTTTGCAGCAGTGGTGATTAGCAGGGAGCATGTTTAGGCGCGGTGGCGACTAGCAGGGAGCATGTGTACCAGAAAATGTTTTAGCCATAGAAGACATTAGAATAAATAAAATAGTGTGACCGGCGTTTGCAGACAGGAAGCAGATGCCGGTCTTGCTTTGTGGTAAATGAGAAGCAGGAAAGGGTTTTGCACTGATGGGGGAGAGAACAATGTTATTTCAATATGGGGAGGAATTTGTTATAATATTACGTGGATATATCTATTGAATGATGCCAGAATTTAGTAAAGGGCACTAGTCGTAATGGAAAGCATAATGCAATGCTTATTTGGTAAAATGTTGTCAAAAGGGAACGGAAAAAAGAAAATGGAGAACATGGAGAAAAATGGAGCCTTCCGAACCATACTTGAACCAATTCGAGTAAGATTGTATAGCTGAACAATATGGAGGATCGATATGTATAGCAATTCACAAAAGATTAAGAAAATAAATACAGATGCAAAATCTATGTTGAAAGGACTGGGATTACAGGAAGCAAGGGTAATATGGAGATTGTTGCGAGCGACATTAGATGATAAGAAATGTGTATTCTTCACTATGGAGCACATTGATGATGTTTTGGAAGTGGGAATCGGTAAGGAAAAGGCCAATTATGTGACAGAGCAGGACAAAGAGTATGCAGTTGGCTTTTCGGTGAATAATGAGCAAATTAAGAATACGTTGCGGATTTTCTTTGATAATTGGCGTGGCATATGTGAATCTTCTGAAAACATACAATTTGTATTTTATACGAATGCTCCTATTGTGAAAGAAAAGCAGGCAGGTGCATTTAAGGGTAACGATACGAAATTGCCTAAGAAGCCGCTATTGCAATTGTTAATAGACAAAGATTATGATAGCGCTTTGCCGTTTGTGCTTCCAGTTTTGAAAGAATATTATATAAAACAGTACGAGAAACATGTAAAAGACATAAGCGCTTATGAGGAAATATGGGACGCGGTAACCTACGAAGAGTGGAAGGCTTTTTTCGATTTAATCGAATGGAACTTCGGGGAGAAAACAGGAGAGGAAATATGGAAGGAAAATGAAAAATTAGCCAGGCAATTATGTGAGGAGAATGACCTAAAATATTCGGAGGTCATCATGGAACGGATTATCGGCAAATTTATAATGAGGATGAAAGAGGAAGATTTTCTTAACCGTATCGTGCATGTAAGCGAGATAGAGAATATGTTCATCAAGCTGTATTTAGAATCCGTTGGAAAAGATATGAAAAAGGTTGAGCGCAGAATCTATCAACCGATTGTAATCAGTGAAAATGACCTTGGAAGGCGGTTTATGTATGATGCGAACCTGATCTCGCTTCAAGGGCGGGAAAAGGAAATGAAATATTTGCATGACTTTTGTATAGCGCCAGGTTATTTGAAATGGACAGCGATATGCGGGAAAGGCGGTTGTGGCAAAACTCGTCTGGCATACGAATTTTGTAGAGAAATGGAAGAACTTGGGTGGTTTACGCAGTTGCCATGCCATGCCAATAGCTGGCTGAAATATCCAAACTTAGATGTAACAAATCTTCCGTATAATGTGCTGATTTGTCTGGATTATGTGAAATATGTGATAGAAGATATTGAAGAGTTTATGAGATTAATTCAGGAATCCGGACAATTTTCCCAATATAAGATTAGGATTATCCTGATTGAACGGAATGCGGAAGACTTGGAAGATTTAGTGCAGGATGAATCTGCGGTTAAGGGGTATTTGTATTCGTCACAGGATGCTAATGAAAATGGCAGGGATGATGGCATGATTGAGATTGCTTCGCTAGATAATGAGGCGTTGCGCCTTATTGTACGAGATTATATCAGTGTTTATCAAAAGCAACTGGCACTTAATAAAACTCTTAGCGTTGACGATGAAAATAGGATATTAGAGACTCTTCTTGACATAGATCCGGACGGAAAAAGGCCGCTGTATGCATTGATTATCGCAGATGCGTGGTGCGCTGGGGAGTCATTGGATAAATGGGATAAATTGACAGCTCTTGGATATATCATTGGAAAAGAAATGCGACGGATTGACAGCGCGGTCAGGCAGATAGGATTTCCCTGTCAAGATAAATCCGTTTATGGGGATGCTCTTCTTTATGCGATAACGCTGGCTACTTATGTGGAAAGCATAGCAGTGGATGATGTGTATGATTTTGTTGGGGAAACTTTCGATGTAAACAGGGAAGGCTTGGAATGGCTGCTTGAAGAAACCGATTATTTACATAATGACGGACAGAATATTACAGCAGTGGAACCGGATCTTGTCGGTGAATATTGGTGTTTGCAAATATTAACACAATTTCATGAAGAAATTGTGAAATCATTTTTTGAGTCCATTTATAGAAAATATTTTTTTGAAGCTATTGAATTTACGAATAAACTGTACAATGACCATCAAGACATAATAGAGAATGCTTCATGGATTAGCCATATTGAATCTATTGCATATCCAGTAGGGCTTACCTATGTGAAGAAGAATACTTTTAGAAATTGCCGTTTCCTTAAAAATGTCAGCCTGCACAATCATATTTTGAGAATAGAGGCAGGGGCTTTCCGGGACTGTAAGAGACTGGAAACGATAGTATTCCCGGCATCTTTGGAGACAATCGGCTTAAGCGCTTTTGCCGGATGCAGCCGTCTTACCAGTGCTTTGCCAAGCGATAAGAGAGGAAACGAGCCGTCTATTCTCACCATTCAGGATAATGCATTCAAAGGATGTATATCGCTTGTAGAAGTGATTATCCCAGAATCAGTGGACAGTATTGGACGTTGTGTATTTGAAGGCTGTAAGCAACTGAAAGAAATTGTCATTCCTAGGAAAATAAATACGATTGAGATGGGAACGTTTGCCAATTGCTCGGAATTGGCAAGAGTAGTTTTTTCATATAGAGCACAGGATAATAGAATCGTTCTTCATAGCAAGGCGTTTTGGAGATGCGCAAAATTATGCGAATTAAAAGATTATGGCAGAATTTCTTATATTGGGGAAAAAGCGTTTGGCAATTGTGAGAGCTTATCCAACCTATCTTTTTCATCGCAATTAAAAAGGATTGGGAAAGGCGCTTTTTCAGATTGTATCAGATTAACGGAAGCTGATTTTTCAGCATGCGAGATTGACAGGTTTTCTGACCAAATGTTTTATAATTGCGTTCAGCTTGCATGTGTCCATTTACCGGAAAGTTTGCGGGAGATTGGAGCGGAGGCGTTTTATAATTGCCGGCAGCTTTTGCATACGAAACTCCCTAATGGCGTGAAGAAAATAGGAAGTTATGCTTTTGGCAATTGTATTTCATTGAAGAGATTGGAGTTGCCTTGTGCGGATGTCAAGGTGAAAGACCATGCGATCAGTGGCTGCCAAAATATTACTTTTGAAACGATTCAAAATATCCCGGATGGAAGAAAAGAATTCTGCGGCTTTGTTTTTTCTGCCATAACGGAAAAGGAAATAGCATTTTTGACTACATATGCGACGCAATCATATGTCAGAGTGCCGGATTCCGTTATGCAAATTGGCGAAAAGGCATTCTATATGCAAAGATGCCTGACGCAGATACAGATCCCTAGTAGTGTTAAAGTTATCGGTAACGAAGCGTTCAAGGCGTGTAATTCATTGACGGCTGTTGATATGAATTTGAACGTGATATCCGTTATCGGGAAAAGCGCATTTGAAGGGTGTGTCTCATTAGAGCGCTTCAAAGGGCAATTGCGTTTAAAACAGATTGAAGATAGAGCCTTTAAAGGTTGCATCGCCTTGAAAAAATTAATCATTGCTGCGCCCTTAAATAAAATAGGGGAAATGGCTTTTACAAATTGTCTAAATCTTAGAATTTATATGACAGGCAGAGGATTATTGTCTGATACAATAGGCATCAATGCCTTTTTAAATTGTGAGCGGATGGCTTTTCCCATTAATCTGAATTATTTGTATCAAAGAAAGATACCGTCGAATCAATTGAAGCTATATGGATTTGTCTTTCGAAGAGTCGGGAAAAGGGAGCTGGATTTTCTAAGTAAGTACTGGAATCAGGAAAATGTTGTGATTCCGCCAACCTGTATTAAGTTTGCAGGAGATTCATTTAGGGGCAATAAGACAATCAAGACGATTCACGTACCGTATAGTATTTCAAAGTTGCCTTGTGAGGCCTTTGCAGATTGCCCCAAATTAGAAATCATAAGACTTCCCAAAGGGATAAAAGAACTTCCTCAAAAAGTTTTCTTTAATTGTGGGTCATTAGAGCAAATTGTTTTTGAAGGTTTTACGATAAATGTCATCCCAGATGGTGTTACCATAGGAATGGGAGCTTTTTCGGGGTGTGCTTCTCTAGAGACGCTGAAACTCCCGCATAACTTACAAGTAATTAACGCGTATACATTTTGTGGTTGTCTGTCATTACGGGAGATAGATTTGCCAAAAGGGATAACACATATTAGAAAATCAGCATTTCATTCATGTGCTGGGTTAAAAACGATATCCATTCCTAACTCTCTTGTTGATATTGATTATTGTGCATTTATGGGCTGTAGCTCTTTGTACAGGGTAAACGGCCTTGAAAAGACGCAGGTTTCGGATCTTGAAAATGATGCCTTTAAGGAATGCACTAGTTTAGAAGCGATCTGTTTGCCAAAGGCTTTGCAGCGCATAGGAGCAGGTGCTTTCTATTCTTGTCATTCTCTTAAGAGCATAGAATTGCCGATGACGTTAGACGAGATAGGCATGTCTGCTTTTGAGGAGTGTTATAAGCTGCGGTATATAAGGATTCCGCCTGGTGTAACTAGGATAGAAAAATTTACGTTTAAGTATTGCAGCAGCTTACAGCAGATTGATCATTTTCATCGTATAGAACATATAGGGACAAGTGCTTTTTATTATTGTAGCAGCCTTCGCCTGTTTCGTATGCCTAAAAGAGTTGTTGATATTGGCATTTCGGCATTTGCATTTTGTAATAGCCTTGAAGAGATTGAGATTCCAGGTACGGTCCAGGAGCTATGCAATGGTTTATTTGAGGCCTGTACCTTACTGAGAAAAGTGAGGCTGCCAGATCATATAAAAAGCATTCCTCCAAACTGCTTTAAAGAATGTCAGAATCTAGTAGATATTAATTTGCCAGTGGGATTAGAAAAAATTGGGGCAGGTGCATTTAGAAATTGTTATTCCTACGATACGTCCACTTTACCTGATTCGTTAGTTGAAATACAGGCTTCTGCATTTCGATTATGTGATAGCCTGTCGGAAATCACGTTGCCAAAATCAATCAATAGCATTGCGGTATCAGCGTTTGGGTATTGTTCCAATCTTCAGAAGATTGATTTTACGGTGGTTAAACAAGTGGATAATTATGCATTCATCAATTGTACGAAATTAAACGAGATTCCTATCCAAAATATAGAAAAGCGTATAGGGATTGCAGCGTTTCAAAATTGTTTGGCATTAAGCAATATTTTATTCTCTCAGAGCATTACAAACATTGAATCGGCAGCGTTTAAAGGCTGCTCGGGCATTAAGCGGTTAAGGGTTCCGGATTCGGTGAAAAAAATATTCGGGGCAGTTTTTAGAGATAATATTTCCCTAGTAGAAGCAGAACTTCCGGAATCTATAGGAGTTATCAAGAAAAGCGCCTTCCGCGACTGCACAGCATTGGAAAGTGTTACCATGAAATCGGAAAGAATCGTGATTGAGAAAAATGTGTTCCGGGGCTGTGAAAGGCTGCTTGATTTAGAAATTCCTGCCGGTAGCTTTGTCAGAAGCAGCGCTTTTTTGGATTGTCCGATTAAAGAGTATATCCTGTCCAGAAAAGACATTACGATCATAATGGATGAAAATATGCAGCAGGAAGAAGAGAATGAGCCTGTTATAGAGCATGCATGACTGGTATATGGATTTTTGGCTCTGATAGTGCTATACTGTGAGCGCAGTTTCAATTTAAGAGAACTACACAAAGGAGCATAGAGATGGAACAGAAAGCAAAGAACTTAAGTTTCCGGTTTGGAAAAGCAGGAAGGATGGCGCCGCTTATCGTTGCGGCTTCCATGATTGGATGGGCGGCGTTTAGCCAGTCTAATGTGAATGGGTATGTGCTGGCATTTTTTGCGGCGCTTGTGACAGGTGTCGTTTTTGCAAAGGAGGAGAAGGCATACGGTGAGGCGTTGGTATACGGCCTGAGTAAGCCGATGTTTGCCGTCATCGTGCTGGCGGTGATACTGGCTTCTGTTTCAGGAAAGCTGATATCTGCCAGTGGGGCGGTACAGACGATCGCAGCCTATGTCGTGGCGGCAGGATTTACCGGGAAGCTTTTTGTAGCGGCTGCATTCCTCATCACTTGTCTGTTAGCGTTTGCTACGGGAACTTCGGTAGGGACTTACTTTGTGGTGATCCCGATTTTATTTCCGGTGGGCGTAATGGCAGGGGCGGCGCCAGAATTTATGATTGGCGCTATTGTATCAGGAGCTGCGTTCGGTGATAATCTGGGGCCAATTTCGGATACTACCATTGCTTCGTCAGCAACGCAGCATGCAGATCTGGGAACCGTGGTGAGAACCAGGATGCGCTATAGCCTGCCTGCGGCAGGGGGCGCGCTTGTGCTGTTCCTGTTATTCTCCAAAACCATAGAGGGAGGCACGGCGATCGAGGCGGCAGGCAGAGAGGCAGATCCGCGCAGCCTGGTCATGCTGGTGGTCCCTGTAGCGATCATTGTTTTGTGTATGATGAGGAAACATTTAATCACTGCCTTGTCATGGGGAATCCTTGCAGGGATTGTAGCGGGGTTGCTTTCCGGTGTCTATTCAGTGAGTGAGCTTATCGCATTCCCTGGCGGGTTTTCCGTGTCTGGGACAATCATAGAAGCCATTACGGGGACGGCAGGCACTGTGGCAATGCTGATAGCAGTCTTTGCGCTTCTGGGCGTTATGGAATGCAGCGGCCTGTTTGAGGATGTGAGAGGCCTCTTAGAGCGGTTTGCCAAGAAAGAGCAGGGCGCGGAGGCGGCTATTGTATTGTCCGTGGGCATATTGAGCATGGTGACAGGCGTGATTTCGGTGGCGATTGTAGCGCTTGGTGACTTGGTCAATGAGATTGGGGAAAGAGCGGGCGTGAACCGGTACCGCCGTGCGAACCTGATGGATTGTACGGGCTGTGTATTTTGCTTCCTGGCGCCCTGGACGGTACACTGTGTCATCCCGGCGCAGCAGTCCGCCCAGTTTGGAGAGGGATTTGCGGTGGCGCCGGCATCAGTGCCTTTTGTCAATTATTATTCCCTTTGTATGCTGGCAGTGTTGCTGGTGTCAGTGATCACCGGATATGGAAGGAAGGAGAAGCGCAAGTGATTGTGAGAAAATATATTCCGTCAGACTGTAAGTATCTGGCGGAATTATTCTATCAGACCGTCCATACTGTAAACGCAGAGGACTATACGGAGGAACAATTGGATGCATGGGCGGACGGCAAAGTGGATTTGGAAAAGTGGGATCAGTCTTTTACCGCGCATGATACAGTTGTTGTTGTCATTGATGATGTGATAGCTGGTTTTGGAGACATGGACCAATCAGGATATCTTGACAGGCTGTATGTGCATAAAGATTACCAAAGACGAGGAGTTGCTTCCGCTATTTGTAATGCATTGGAGAATGCAATAGAAGCAGATTATATTACTACGCATGCGTCTATTACTGCCAAGCCATTTTTCGAGCAGAGGGGGTATAAAGTAATGAAAAGGCAGCAGGTTATCCGGGGTGGCATCTCTCTTGTTAATTATGTTATGAGAAAATCAAGGGAAAGCATGTAGCTTTAAGGGATGTCTGTGGCTATTTAAATGGATTTGCGAAACGGCGCTGATCGTTTTTTGCTATATGATATATTAAAGATCATGCTAGACAGGACAATTAGACGGAGGAAGAGTAAATGAGCAGATTGGAATTAAACAGAGCCTATGAGTGTAAGGCAATTGCCTTTAATGAACAGCTTCCGATTAGTACAAAAGCCGGAACAGTGATTGGAGAAAGCGCAGTTACCATACCAAAAGGCATTCAGCATCTAGGAGATGGAAGCATCATGGCCTCATTCTATGCGCCAGAGGCTGGCGTGGTGAGCCTTGTGTTTGCAGGACAGGAGCTTCCCATGGTAAAAGGGGATGACGGGGTATGGGAGACAACCTTTGTGCCAAAGACGCCAGGGCTGCAAGCGGTCATCTTCAAGGTAGACGGTGTGACAGTCTTAAATCCCATGGCGCCGATTGGATTTGGGTGGTCTAGGCCGATGAATTATGTGGATGTTCCAGAGAAAGACTGTGATTTCTATCTTTTAAAAGATGTTCCGCATGGAGTTGTCGTACAAGATTTTTATTATGCAACCGTTACAGGTAATTATGAATCCTGTATGTTGTATCTCCCGCCAGAATATATGAGTGTGTCGGATCAAAAATATCCGGTGCTCTATTTGCAGCATGGGCATGGGGAGAATGAAAAATGCTGGGCGTATCAGGGAAAAGTGAATTTTATCATGGATAACCTTCTGGCGGAAGGAAAGGCGGTTCCTTGCATTATCGTCATGAACAACGGAATGGTACATACAAAGGATAGTGAAGGAAACCCGATTATGGATTCTTCCCTGTTGGAAGATTTACTGGTGAAAGACTGCATTCCCTTTATTGAGCGAAAATACCGTGTGTATACGGATAAAAATAACCGGGCAATGGCTGGGCTGTCAATGGGGTCGATGCAGACAAGCATAACGACAATGCACCATCCTGAACTGTTTCATTATGTGGGGATTTTCAGTGGATTCTTAAGGCGCATTTCGGATGGAAACGGTGACCATCTGGTATTCCTGGATGATAAAGACAGATTCCAGTCTGCTTTTAAAGTTTTCATGAGGGCAATAGGCACCGAAGACTTTTTCGGGGACATTTTTGCGAAGGAGAATGAGCTTATGGAGGAAAAAGGGTTTGCCCCAGAGCAATGCCCTAATCATAAAATTTACTATTATCCCGGTGGACATGAATGGCAGGTATGGAGAAAATGTATTTATGACTTTTTGCAGCTAGTGTTTCATAGTTAATTGCGAAACTCCTATTTTCAAAACTTAATTATGTAATATAGACAAGATCACGAGTAGGGGACTTTGGCACCGTCGGCACTTAGACGCCGTATTAAGGCGTCTTATGTGCCGCTACGAGTGCCAATGTAGCGAAAGCGACCTTGCGACGATTTGTCTATAGATGCGACTCCCTCTGGAGGCGCTTCTATTTGTATACTGTGCGGTTGCCAAAACTTAGTTTCGCAATCGCCTAATAGTATTTCAATAAGAGAGGAGACAGTATGGAAAGAAAGTATCCCAATTTATGCAGTCCGGTCACAATTGGCAGAGTGACATTTCGAAATCGTATGTTTTCAGCGCCGATGGGAGGTACGGATATTACAAATGATGGATGTATCGGCTCAAAGTCAACGGCCTTTTATGAGCTCCGCGCTAAGGGCGGGGCGGGCGCAGTTACAGTGAGCGAATGCATGGTACACCCACAGACGGACGGTTCCCATGCTTATCATCTTGACACTGCGGTATTAGGATCTCTGGCAGCAGCAACGTATACCGCAGATGCTATCCGCAGGCATGGGGCAATGCCGAGTCTGGAGCTGTCACATTCCGGGATGTATGCAGGTACTTATATGACGGATAAAGACAGGCAGAAATCTATGAATCAGTGGGGAGCATCGGATACTGTCCGTCCAGACGGTGTGGAAGTAAAAGGGCTTACAAAGGATATGATAGACGAAATTGTGGCAGCATATGGGAATGTCGCCGGGCTTGCCAAAAGAGCCGGTTTTGAGATGCTGATGATACACGGCGGCCATGGATGGCTCTTGAATCAATTTTTCTCTCCCTATTTTAACAAAAGGACGGATGAATACGGCGGCAGCCTTGAGAACAGGTGCCGGCTTGCGGTGGAAGTCCTGCAAGCGGTGCGGAATGCAGTGGGGGAAGGATTCCCGATTGAATTCCGGATGAGCGGTTCTGAGTTATTTGAGGGAGGATACGGCCTGGAAGAGGGCATACGCATTGCCAAACAGATCGAACCTTATATCGACCTTTTGCATGTTTCGGCAGGTACTTACCAGAGGGGATTCGGAGATACCCATCCGTCTATGTTCAAAGAGCATGGATGTAATGTCTATCTGGCGGCTGAGATCAAGAAACACGTTTCTGTCCCCGTGGCAACCATTGGAGGCCTTAATGACCCGGAACAGATGGAAGAAATCATTGCAAGCGGGAAAGCCGATATTGTATACATGGCAAGGGCATTGCTGGCAGATCCTTTCCTCCCGCGGAAGGTAGCGGAAAACCGTGATGATGAAATTGTAAAATGCCTGCGCTGTTTCACCTGTATGGCAGAACGTGCGGCTACTTCGACAAGAAGGTGTACGGTCAATCCGCTGATAGGGCGTGAGCTGGAAGGAGATGAGATAAGGCCGGCACCGGACAAGAAAAAGGTGCTGGTAGCAGGAGGCGGCCCCGGTGGCTTGTATGCGGCTTATACGGCGGCAAGGCGGGGACATCAGGTAATTCTCTGTGAAAAGGAAGCAGAAACCGGCGGGATTTTAAGGAGTGAACAGGCGCTGCCTTTTAAACACGAAATGTATGAACTGGCAGGAACATATGCGCTTTTGGCAAGGCAGGCGGGCGTTGAGATCCGCTTGAATACAGAAGTGACGAAAGAGTATGCCGAAAAAGAGCGGGCAGACGCCCTGATCATTGCAGTAGGCTCCGAGCCGCTTGTGCCGCCTATCCCAGGGCTTAGCGGAGAAAACGTCGTAGTTGTGAATGATTATTATAAGGAAAAAGAGAAGGTTGCGGATGACGTAGTAGTATTTGGCGGAGGCCTCGCAGGCTGTGAATGCGCAATCCATTTAGGAATGGAGGGCAAACGTGTCCACTTGGTAGAAATGAGGGAGGCGCTTGCGCCGGATGCTAATGTGCGCCATCGCCCGCTGCTCTTAAAAGAAGTAGAGAAATGGGTAACTGTACATACCGGATATAAAGGCCTCGAAGTGACAAATGAGGGCGTCTGGTGCGAAGACCGGAAAGGGCAAAGACAGCTTGTTCCGGGAACCACTGTTATTTGTGCGCTTGGGCAGCGTTCCAGGACTGATATTGTGGAGCAGTTACGGGATGCGGCGCCATACGTTGCAGTGATCGGTGATGCGGCAAAAGTATCTACGATTACAAATGCTGTATATTGGGGATATCATGCGGCATTGGATATTTAATGGTTCGTAGAATGGGACGCCCCATGTGCTGATCGTAGTGCATGGGGTATTCGGTATGTGCAATGATAATATACTAATAAATAAGGTGTTAATGATTAAAGAGGTTGTGAATAAATGAAAAAAAGGATATAATATTTCAAATATGTCGATTATGTTTCCAATATGCGCTGATGATGAAATTGATTTTAGATATATGGAAACGTTTATAAAGAAAATGGAAGACAAGGGAAAAACAGCAGTGAAATACACTTTGGAGAGCGAAGCACTTAATGATAATACACTGACTAAGGCAGAAAAAGATTCAATAAGAATATTTAATAATGGAGTTTTTGGATATGTGGATTGTTTAGATGAAGAACATGAAATATCTAGAAATTCAATTGCGATAGGAATGATGGGAATGAAGTAAATATTGTATTATAGTTCATTACGCTATTAAACAAAAATAGTGAGATATATCTATATCTTGGAGGTTTAGTGAGAGATTTTGAAAAACTCTTCTATAATACTGAATTATATGTACCAATCAAAAATGAAAATATTGATTTTAATTAATTAGAAATTTTATCATGGCTGAGAAAAAACTATTAACGACAACACAATAACATTTTATATTAGTGAGCTAAATCCCTATATCGTTATTAGCTTGAGAATGGCTAAGGATATTTTTTCTAATGATAAAACTGTTAAAATCTTTTAGTATTTATTATCATAGAAAGATTTTGTATCAAAG
>CAJTSL010000010.1 GCA_910578845.1 uncultured Lachnospiraceae bacterium | reverse complement strand
CTTCACGAATTTTCATTCGTTAAAGCGACAACCCCTTTTCATGTTAATCCCTATTCTTGCTCAACTTGTCAAGATCAGTCCGCTAACCCCTTTAAGGGTTCAAAATCGCTTACTTCGTTGCCTTTTTCCCATTCACTTTCGTACGCAACAAGTACCAGAATGCGCTCGCAAGGCAAATGGAAGAATACGTTCCGCATATAATGCCTGCTATTAACGGCAGCGCAAACTCCTTAATCGAAGAAACACCAAATACTTCTAACGCCGCTACCATAAAGAATGTCGTTAATGAGGTAAAGACACTTCTAGAGAGAGTCTGCGAAATACTCTTATTCACAACATCTTCTAACGACTCTTTCCTGCCCATCTCTTTCATGTTCTCACGGATCCTGTCAAAGATAACGATTGTCGCATTAATCGAATACCCGACAATTGTCAACATGCAGGCAATGAAAGTATTGCCGACAGATACTCTTGCCACTGCATAAAAGGCAAGAACAACAAGGATATCATGCATAAGCGCAATTACTGCGCTTGCGCCGAAACGGATATCGCTAAAGCGCAACCAAATATATACTAACATACAAATTGTCGCTATGATAATCGCTATGATCGCGTCGGATTGCATCTCTGCGCTTACAGTCGCACTAATTGTCTCTGCGGTGATCGTACTCTCTTCTACGCCAAAATTCGTTGCCATTACATTGGAGAACTCTTCACGTTCTTCGACATTCAAAGTCCTTGTCTTGATAATGACCTGATTAGTGCCTGCTACTTTCGTGGTCTGCACATTGCCATCACCTGTAATGCCCTCGATATGCGGCACTACTTGCGCATCAATTTCTTCGATTGTCATATCGCTTGGCAATGTCAATGTCGTAGAAGTACCGCCTACAAACTCAAGGCTGTAATTTAAAGCGCCGTTGCCGGAAGCCTGGTTAACGCCCATCACGACAAACCCGCCAATGATCACAACTGTAGAGAGCGCGAAGAACAATTTCTTCTTCGCCAGTATCGGGGATACTTTCGTCTCTTTTGCCACGCCATATGCCTTCGGGCTCTGCACGCCGATGGCATGTAAGACATTTAACAGGAATTTCGTAATGACCAAAGCCGTAAACATGGATAATACGATACCAAGTAAAAGCGTCTGTGCAAATCCCTTAATCGTACCGGTTCCTTTGATCAATAATACTACTGCGGCAATCATCGTTGTGACATTTCCATCCAGAATCGCAGAAAATGCCTTGGAAAAGCCAATTTTAATCGCTGACTGGACTGTCTTGCCCGTTGCAAGCTCTTCCCTGATACGTGCAAAAATAATCACGTTCGCATCCACCGCCATACCAATCGAAAGAATGATACCGGCAATTCCCGGTAAAGTCAATGTAATCTCAAACGCATCCAATAAGATGACGATCAGCTCCGTATATAAGCAAAGTGCAAGACAGGCCGCAAAACCTGGCACATAATAAATCACAATCATAAAAAGGACAACTAGCGCAAAACCAACGGCAGCAGCCAAAAGGCTTGTCCGGATCGCGTCAGAGCCAAGCTGGGCACCGACTACATTAGAGCGCAATTCCTGTAACTCCAGCTTTAAGCCACCGATCCTGATAGTAGAAGCGATCCTATCCGCCTCTTCAAAACTGCTTTGTCCGGTAATGACTGCATTCCCATCGGTGATCACTGCCTGTACATTCGGCACGCTGATAAATTTCCCGTCATAGTAAACGGCAATAGACTCTCCTGCCGCATACGCTTTCTCCGTCGCTTTGGCGAAAGCTTCCGCTCCGGCGTCCGTCAACGTAAGCTGTACGACATACTGGATATTATTTAACAGCTCATCCTGCTGGGATCTCGCCTGTGCGCTTGCCACATCCGTACCAGTAAGCACGATAGAGCCGTTCGCCTGTAATTCCTCTATCGACTTCGTCAGTTCGTGCTGCATGACAAGATTGCCGTCCGCATCAATTCCGTAACCGCTGATATAGTTCTCGTTTCCTTCACTGTCCGTCTGGGCAATGAAATATAGAGTTCCTGGCTGCCCTAGTTCTTCGAGGATCGCATTGGCATCAGAAACGCCAGGGATTTCAATGTTAATCCTGTCATCCCCCTCCTGATAGACCTGCGCTTCCGTACTATAAGCTTCCACACGCTGCTGCAGCTTATAAATCGTATCACTCATGTCTTCCTTGTCAGGTTCCTCATCTCCCACGACCTGATAAGTGATGCTGACGCCTCCTGCAAGGTCAAGACCTAACTTAATGCTGGAAGCAGAACCAGACTTGTCCGCACCGACGCCAAAAACTGCAACATACCCTAACCCTACCAGCGCCAATACAAAAACAAGCAGACTAATGATAGCTCTGTTCTTTTTCATATTTTTCCTCTTCCTTTCTATATTACTCCGCTAATGCCGCTTTTATCATAATCGCACATTCAATGCGCTTTCTTTGCAGCTTACAGCCAAGGTCATAAACATCATGTATATTCTCATGAAACTGATAGGAATTAGCCGCACAGCCACCGCTGCAATAGAACTTTGCGAAGCAGTCCTTACATTTTTCTTTCGTATACACATTACAACCCATAAATCCATCCCGGATCTCATGGTTGGTAATCCCTTCGTCCACATTGCCCATCAGGAATTTCTCATTCCCGACAAACTGATGGCAAGGATAGAAATCCCCCCAAGGCGTAACCGCAAGGTATTCACATCCGGAACCACATCCTGAGAGCCGCTTAGCGACACATGGCCCACCTTCTAAATCTATCATAAAATGAAAGAAATGAAAAGCCTTTCCTTCTTTTCTGCGTTTCAAATATTCCAGCGCCAATTTATCATACTCTTCTAACAGCAACGGGACATCTTCTTCCCCCAGCGCATAATCAGCATCTGCCCCGGCAACTACCGGCTCTACGGATATCTGCTCAAAGCCAAGGTCCGCAAGATGTATCACGTCATTTGTAAAGTCTAAGTTATTCTTTGTAAAGGTGCCACGGACATAATAGTTGGTCTGGTTCCTGCTATTAGCCACTTTCAAAAACTTAGGCACGATCTCATCATAGCTTCCCTGTCCGCCACGATGTGGGCGCATCTTATCATTCACTTCTTTCCGTCCGTCAATGCTAAGTACGATATTCCCCATCTCACGGTTGGCAAATTCCAATATCTCATCATTTAAGAGAATCCCGTTTGTTGTCAGCGTAAAGCGGAATTTCTTGTTATGCGCCTTTTCCACGCTTCTTCCATACTCTACTAACGCCTTGACCACATCCCAGTTTAGAAGCGGCTCTCCGCCAAAAAAGTCTACTTCCAGGTTCACCCTGTTCCCGGAATGAGCGATCAGGAAATCCAGCGCCTTCTTCCCGGTCTCAAAGCTCATAAGCGCCCGTCTCCCATGATATTCCCCTTCCTGCGCAAAGCAATACTGGCAAGCCAGGTTACAGTCATGGGCAACATGTAAGCACAAAGCTTTTACAACCGTCTCACGCTTCGCAAAATCAGCAATGTACTTCTCATAAATATCCTCCGTAAAGAGCATACCGGCATCCTTTAAGGCAAGGATTTCTTCCACTGCTTCCTCAAGTAACGGCTCCGCATATTTACGGTCCGCCTGCGCTGCTTCCTTTTCCCACATTTGTAATACTTGTCTTTTCAAAACGTCGCCGCCTATCGCCTGCGCCGCTCCATTTTCCGATGTAGAAAACTCCTTTTGCGCCTCTTTAAACTCCATGAGCGCTTTCTCTACAAACGGTATCATATCATATACAATATCGTCCACAACATGAACGCTTCCGCTGTTCACATCCAGTACTATATTGTAGCCATTGTTTTTATATTGATGTATCAAAAAACTCTTCCTTTCCCTGTTAACCGCAACAATATATTGCATAAAAAGAGTTGGCTCGGCAGCCAACTCCGCAAAATGGTAACTTTATCCGTCTATTTTGTCTGCTCGCAGCTCTGGTTGCCAACCGTACAGGATGTCTTACAAGCTGACTGGCAGGAAGTCTGGCATTCGCCACATCCGCCTTTTTTCATAGATTCCTTTAAGTCTCTTGTTGTTAACGTCTTGATATGCTTCATAATTCTTACCTCGCTCCCTATTATGGTTTCATAGTTCATCACATCTGTAATTTCATAACTTGGAATAGTATACCATATATTGTGCCGTATGGAAAGTACTTTTTTAGCTTAACATCCCGCCTAGCATTCCACTTCCCCCGCAGAGCAAGAACACGGTAACAAGATTCCCCATATCATCTCCCATGCCCTTATTCACTGCGAACGACACCGCCGTCAGTATCAGGAAATAAATACACCCCATCGCCAGCCCCCATAGGAACTTCTTCTCTCCCGCTCTTTTCCCCGCGATCAGGCCGGCAAGAAATGTCACTACTATGTAAATGACAATGATGCAAATGGAAACAACCCTCTCCGATAAACCAAAACGATACAGCATGAGCGCCAAAAGCAACAACAATCCTGCTGTCAGAAGATAGGCTGCGAGCATACACTTCATTACAAAAAGGATTTTGCCGCTATCCATGATTTTTCTCTCCATATTGAATTCTCCTCCCATCCGTTTTCCATTTCTTTCTATTTCTTAAGAAGATATTAAATATATATTCGGAATGCAGGAAAAACTTGACACAATATTCTATATCATGTATATTATAATCATTTCATATGCAATGTAAAGGAGAGTGAATTTTTCATTGGATACCACAGGTGTCATACAACTTATTTCATTACTGATTCTTGTTTTATTATCAGCATTCTTTTCTTCAGCGGAAACTGCATTCACGACCGTAAACCAGGTGCGTCTGCGCACTTTGGCACAGGAAGGTTCTAAACGTGCCACTCGGGTTCTTTCCATCCTTGGACAATATAGCAAAATGCTCAGTACGATTCTGATTGGAAATAACATCGTCAATATCAGTGCATCTTCTGTTGCTACGACCTTCGCTATCCGTACATGGGGCAGTTATATGGTCGGTTTCGTAACAGGCGCGTTAACGCTTATCATTCTGCTGTTTGGGGAAATCATTCCCAAGACATGGGCAATGAGCAACGCCGAATCCATTTCCCTGTTCTATGGAAGCATTATCCGTTCTTTGATGTCCATACTCACGCCGGTCATTTTCCTGATTGATAAATTGTCGCTTGGCATCCTACGCCTGCTCCATATCAATTCGGATGGCAAGGATGTCAGCATCTCAGAGAATGAATTGAAAACTTATGTAGATGTCAGCCATGAAGGTGGGGCTATCGAGTCGGAAGAACGCGAGATGATATACAACGTATTTGATTTCGGGGATGCGGTCGCAAAAGATATTATGGTCCCAAGGATCCATATGACCAGCATTCCGATTACTTCTACCTATAAAGAAGTACTGGCTACATTCCGTGCTTCCATGTTCACGCGCATCCCTGTTTATGAAGACGATCCCGATAACATTATCGGCATTATCAATATCAAAGATTTCATCCTGGTAAAAGATACGGAGAAATTCCAGATCAAGAAAATCTTAAGAAGCGCCTATTATACATATGAGTATAAGAAAATCGCAGACCTAATGATGGAAATGCGGGAGAAATCTTACAATATCACCTTTGTATTAAGCGAATACGGAGCCACGGTAGGCATGATCACCATGGAAGATTTAATCGAAGAGATCGTCGGGGAGATCCGTGACGAATATGACGAAGACGAAGAGGAACTGATCAAAGAAACCGAACCCGGCAAATTCCTCGTGGAAGCCGGCATGAAACTCGACGATATCAACGATGCGCTTGACATCGAACTAGATTCAGAAGACTTCGATTCCGTTGGCGGCCTGATGATCGAACAGTTAGAACGGCTGCCGGAAGATAAAGAATCCATTCTACTCGAAAACGGTATTTTGCTGCAAGCACAAGGCATCAGCAAAAACCGTATTCTAAAAGTACTGATTACGCTTCCGCCGAAAGAGACGCAAGAAGCGGAAGAAGGCAATCCGGAGACGTAATCATACGTGCAGGATCCGCGCCTGCCATCAACAGGCTTTCACGGTCACGGAATCCCCATGTCACGCTGATGCACGGTATTTTCGCATTCGCTGCCGTCTCAAGATCAACATCGGAATCACCCACATAAATTGCCTCTGCGGCATTCACAGCTAATTCTTCCAGCGCCTGGTATACTGTATCAGGCGCCGGTTTTTTCCTGGTCTTCTCGCTCTCCCCGATTGCTGCAAGAATCCGCTCCCCGAAATAAAGACTGCTCAATTCTTTCACTGCCGCATCAAATTTATTCGAGACAATGGCAAGCTTATATCCCTTTGCACAAAGCGCATCTAACATAGGCAAGATACCATCATACGGCTTCGTTTTGTCTTTGCAGTGCAGCGCATAGTGCGCCTTGAATTCCCTGAGGATTTCAGCATAAGACGGATGCGCTATGCCTCCAGGTATGGCACGCTCTATCAACTTGGCAACGCCGTTGCCGACAAAGCTCCTTACTTCTTCTATCGTCCTTTCTAAAAGGCCTGATTTACGAAGCGCATAGTTTAGGCTATCCGTCAAATCCTCCAATGTATTCAATAATGTCCCATCCAGATCAAATATAATTGTATTTATCATAATTCCAATACCATCAAATAATCCTCTTCCCGTACTTTCACGATCTGGAACCCTAATTCCCGATACATCCGGTACGCAAAATTATTTTTATTAACGCTAAGGGACGTCCTCTCATATCCCTGTGCCTTCAAAACGCCAATCATCTCTCTCATCAGTTTGGAACCGATTCCCTGTTTCCGGTAATCTTTCTTCACGGAAATAGCAAACTCCGGCACACAATTGCTGATATTGCCATATCCTTTGATATCGCCCACTAAAATCCTCGTCCAGACAGCGCCTATAATGCGTTGCTCATATTCCGCTACCAGACAGAAATCATCCGGCCCGCCAAAATCCCGGATATAGATAGCAAGTTCTGGCCGGTCAATAATATCCTTGGGCGGCATCGGCTGTCCCTGCTCCAAATAAATAGAGTCATATAAGAACTCTTTTAGCAGCGGATGCTCAGACTTCTTAATCGGGCGGATCTTCACCCCATCCAAATTCACGATGCGCTTATCTTCTTTCAGGAACTGCCGAATGACCTTATATAAGCGCAACGTATCTAAAGGCTTAGGCAAATGTGCGTTCATACCGCTTTCTATCGCCATTTTCTTATCTTCATCAAAAGAATTGGCAGAAACCGCAATAATCGGAATACCCGATAACGTGGAGTCTTCTAGCGCCCGGATCGCTCTCGTCGCATGATAGCCGTCCATGATAGGCATCTGGATGTCCATCAGGATCAAATCATATTCGCCCGGTTTGGCATGTTTGATCTTCTCTACCGCAATACTGCCATCATCCGCCGTATCCACAAGGAATCCTGCATCTTTTAATACCTCGTTCTCAATCTCGCGGTTTATTTCATTATCATCAACGATCAAAATTTTCTTCGGTTTTGAAAAACGTAATGGAACCTCCTGCAAGTCATCAATGTAAGGCTCTTCGTTCCGCATATAAAGCGGCAATGTTATGATAAATTTGCTTCCTCTTCCTACCTCACTGATCGCCTCAATTGTCCCGCCTATCATCTCCACGAGCTTCCTTGTGATCGTAAGGCCCAATCCAGTGCCATGTATCCCGCTTAGCGTTGTGTTCTTCTCGCGCTCAAATGGCTCAAAGATATGCTCTAGAAATTCCTGGTTGATGCCAATCCCACAGTCTTCCACCACAAACTGATAAGTTACATGGCTATTCTGCACATCTTTTAGTTCTGCTTCCATTACGGTAATGGTAACCCAGCCGCCTTCTTTGGTATATTTAATCGCATTATCCACAAGATACGTCAGAATCTGTGTCAATTTAGAACGATCCGTATATACAGCGTCATGTTTCAGATTCGAAATATCTAAGGAAAGCAGAATATGCTTCGCTGCCGCCTTAGCCAGCATATCCATTTGCACCTGATGCGTAATATCCATTAGGCTGCATTGGGATTCTTCTACATGTACCTTCTCGGATTCTAATCTGGATATTTCCAGCACATCGTTTAAGAGCTGCAAAAGCTGGTCGCTCGACGTAGAAATCATTTCCAGATATCCGGAGACTTTCTCCACATCATGTATGTGCTTTTTGATCAAAGACGTAAACCCGACAATTGCATTCATTGGCGTCCGTATGTCATGGGACATATTAGAAAGGAACAAATTCTTCGCCTTGTTCGCAAAATTTGCCTCATTGAGCGCAGTGGCCAATATCTGTTTCTGCTTCATCTCCTGTACGATTTCGTCATCTATGTTCCGGTAACCCATGATAATCTGTGAAACATGGTCTTCGTTCCCAACATTCACAATCCGTAACTGTATGTAAGTGACTTTCCCATCCCTGTAGATCCGGTAGCTTAAATGGAATGCCCTATGCCCTGCGAGCTTCTTACGGAGAAACTCCGGATCGGAAACCCCTTGTAAAAGCCTATGGTCATCCGGATAAACCCACTCTTTGATATATTTGTCATCAAAGCCTCTAAATTCCCGTTTCTCAAAGCACTTAGGGAATATCCCGGCAAACCGTGGGCTGACGCGATATGCTTTCATCCAATTCTCATCCAGATCCACATAGAAAATGGATTCATAGTCAATGCTCAGCCCTTCGATAATCTCAAGGCCGCGAAGCTGCTCCTGATGGATTACTTTCAGCTCGTTATCATAATCTTCTATTTTCTTCTGTAACCGCTCTTCATTCTGCTTCTTCTCATGCATCAGCCGCTCTTTTTCCTGTATGCGGCGTTCGTTTTTCTCTGTCGCATCACCAGCAAAGACATAGAAAACATCTCCCGCGCTCTTGCTACGCACAAAATGCCCATAGTCATCAATCCAGCGAACGGCTCCTCCTTTTTGGATGATACGGTATTCCACATAATCCATTGCATACTTACTGCATGTAATCTGTTCCTTAATGCTTTCCTCTATTTCTTCTAAATCATCAGGGTGTACGATCCCCTTAAAAGAATTGCCTGTCAGTTTGCGGAATTCATCCATCGTATCACAAGCAAACAAGCGTAACATCGCCTTATTCGCATAAATCAAGTCTTCCGTCTCGTTGGCGCGGTAGATAAAAAATCCACCCGGCATCTCATCCATAAACCGCTTTAGCTGATAAGCAAGCTGCAACCTATGCGGCTCATGAATGATACATGCATGTGGCGGACATTCTATCCCCATATCTTCATCATTGTTCTCGTTTAAAGGAGCGTCCAACAGGACGAGCAGATTTTCAAAAATATCCTGGTCGATTTCCATTTGGTTCTTCAAGTATATTGCCCTCCAGTTCCCGCATCATCAGCATGATAATTTATTCCTTAGTATAACATGAAACGCAGTGAAGAGGCAATTTCTTTTTCGGGAAATAAGCCATAATGAATCATAAGAATATGGGCAAAAGCTCAAAATCACCAGTCGATAATAATTTTAAACAAATCGGCGTCACACTCGATGGCAAACCGTCCCCCTTGCAGTTCCGTGAAACTTTTGGCAATTGCCAGCCCAAGGCCGCTGCCTTCCGTATTCCTGGAAACATCCCCTCTTACAAACCGTTCGCTCAGCTCCTTCGGGTCACCGATGATCTCCTGTGCAGAAATATTTTTCAGTTCAATGTGGATTCCGTCACGGCTCCTGCCTTCCCCGTCCCTTTTCTTTGCCATAATGAATACGCGTGTATCGGGCAGCGCATATTTGATCATATTAACATATAAATTTTCGAAAATACGATAAGTTTTCTGGCTGTCCAAATCCAGGATGACTTTCTCTTCCGGTACTACAAACCGTACATGAAGCCTCGCTTCCTTCATTTTGTCTTCATATTCTAAATAGACCTGGCGCAGCAAATGACAAATATCTACCGGGACCGGATCTAGTTTCACGTTTCCGCTGCTCGCCCTGCTCACTTCAAATAAATCTTCAATCAGCACTTTCAAGCGCAAAGATTTCCTCTCTAACGTCTCCAAATATTCTTTCCGCTGTTCTTGTGTAATGTTTTCCTCTTTTAATAAATCCGTATAAGTAATAATTGCTGTCAGCGGGGTCTTCAAATCATGGGATACATTCGTAATCAGCTCCGTCTTCATCCGCTGGCTTCTGACTTCCTCATCTACCGCCTTCCGGAAGCCATCCTGTACCTTATACAACTCTTCCTTATAAGATTCGAAAATGCCGAAATCCTCTTCAAAACCATTATCCAGATGGCCTTGCGCCATAGCGTTTGTCGCATTCAAAAGCATCCCGTACTGCATCTGGATTTTATGAATATATTTTTTCAAGAGGCAATACAACGCCACAATATAAACGAACAGCCCTATTATGCCAAAAAACCAAAATAAACAAAATGTTGTGATCAGGCAGAAATTGATAAAAAGGACTTTACGCAATACCGATCCCATATCTTCATCCAAGTCAATATCCAGGACGTCCCTTTTCAGTTTCTGATAAAATTTCCTACAAAGCCCAATCAGCTTACTTACCAGCATATAAAGATAGCATCTCTTTTTCAGGTACGGCTTTAACCCATGGACAATATCCGAAAATTCCAAACAACAGAAATACCAGCAGCCAAAGTAAGTGGCAAAGAAACAGAAACAGATAATGTTTTTTATCACTTCATACGTAGTCCCCATGCTCATGTCCACCGGGAAGACATCATTCAGCCAATCTAACAGATAACCGTTGCCAACGCTTGCCACGAACTGCAAGATTATCTCCATACAGCCTGCCAATAACATAAGCCCCAGAAAAAGAACTACCTCGATCGCCGCTCTTCTCTCCTTTTTCCCTTCCAGAAGCTGCGGCCTATATAATGCTGCCAGCATAGTCACTGCAAAAATAACCAGCAAGAACAATATGACAATTCCTGACACGCCTGCCTGCGCATAGCTCACATATAACGGCCCATCACCAAGATTGCTGCCTAAGTAGGCTCCGGCATATCCTCTATTTTGAAACACTCTTGCCTGTTCTTTGGTCATCGCATAAATAAAGGTCACATTGCATGGCCTCTTCTGGGTGATCGTTAACAATTTCTCAATCTGTCTCTCTTCCCCATAATAAAATGCGAATGACTCTTCCACATTTCGATCCAGCAAAAGCATGCCCATTGGGCCATCCCCAATTTTCTGCACAGTCTTTAAGAGTTTGTCCGCGTCCCTTCCTTTGACGCTGATATTCTGCAAATTGCCAGCCTTGTCATAATCCATGATGACATAATAATCATAATAGGCATAAACATCCTTTTCATCGCCCTCCTGTGCGGATAAGAGTTCCTGGATAGGCTGTGTCGTATTCTTAAGCGATGTCTCCGTGCTTTTATCCAGGACATAATAATCCATGTTCTCTCCGATGTCTTCCACATAATATTCCTGGATATCATCCGCCGCACGTTCAATCTGGTTCGCATAGATCTCTAAAACATCCTGAACTTTATCCACTGGCAGGAAATCCGCATTTTTTGAAATTGCCTTTTCTAATAATTCCGTCTGCGTTCGTGCCTGTTCTCCTGCCTGCGCTTCAGCGGACGCTACCTCTTTGACGTCTTTATCCAGATATAATTCGTCATACGAGTAGATTTCCGAGCTTTTCTTATCCAGCACATTTTTATAGAATACATAATTGCTCTGCACTAGCCTTTTGATAAACTCTTCGCTCTCTGTCCCTTTGCTGCCTGCCTCCTCATAATACATCCGCGCTTTCTTATCAAACTCAGGCTCCATTGCCATGAATAATGCTGCCGCCAGGCTCGCGATCAAGACGCCAAACCACCTTGCAGCATTCCTCTTTTTATTACCATTTTTCAATTTTATATCCAACGCCCCACACCACCTTTAAATATTTTGGCTCTTTCGGGTTAATTTCTATTTTCTCCCGAATCCTCCTGATATGTACCATAATCGTATCTGTATTGATCGCCTGTTCGTTCCAGACGCGCTCATATATCTCTTCCGCAGAAAATACTCTCCCCGGGTTTTTCATCAGCAGCAAAAGTATCTTGAATTCTAACGGGGTCAGCTTGACAGGGTTTCCGTCTACTGTCACCTCCACCGTTTCCTCATTCAGCTCCAAGCCTCCTATGGTAAAAATTTTCTCATTGTCCTGCCTGCCATCTACCGCTTCCAAATATTTACGGTAACGGCGGAGATGGGAATTGATTCTTGCTAACAGCTCCATTGTCGTAAATGGTTTGGTCACATAATCGTCTGCCCCCATATTCAATCCCATGATTTTATCCACTTCCTCAGATTTTGCCGATAACATAATGACAGGGAAATCATATCCTCTCTCCCTGACCTTCATCATCATCGTGATCCCATCCATGCGTGGCATCATCACATCCACAATCGCAAGGTGGATCTGTTTTGCCTCAATCTGTTCTAGTCCCTCTATGCCATCTGCCGCCTGTGATACTTGATACCCCTGGTTTTTTAGGTAAATCTCAATTCCTTCCCGAATTTCTTTATCATCCTCTACGATTAGAATATGAAATGCTTCCAAGCTGCTTTTCCTCCTGTCTCTCCACATCGGATCAATTGCCTGTGGCTTTGTATAGCTATATTATAATAAACAGCCGCCCATTTCGCAATTTCCTGTACCTCATATTGTCTCGCGGTTTCTATGGCGCCTTGTTCCAGATAGCTTCTATCCTGGAGCAAAAGCGCCTGTAACCGGCTTTCATACTCTATTTCCGACACATTCGTCATAAATCCATTCCGGCCATTTACCACAATATCCCGGACACCGGACGCCTTAAGCGCCAATACTGGCAGCGCCGCTGCCATCGCCTCAAGCAGTACGATCCCCTGTGTCTCAGAGAGCGACGAGAACAAAAATAAATCCGCAGCTTTACAATAATTTTTGATTTCCTCATTCGCAACCTTGCCGATGAAAAGGACTTCTTCCTCTAAATTCTGTTGTCGTGCAAATTCCTTCAAATACTGCTCATACGGTCCTTCCCCGATCAGCACGAGCCGAAAGTCCGCCCCCCTTGTACGCTTTCTTCTGGCAAGCGCACGAAATAAGAATTCTATATTCTTCTCCTTCGCCAATCTGGCAACGGTGCAGAATAAATATGATTTCTGTCCAAGCAGCTCCTCGCGGAGCCTTGCTGCTTCCATAGCATCCGCCTCAAACCCCTCTGTCGCTATGCCCGTTGGCAGTACCGCTATGTTGGCCTCACTACCGATCTCTTCCAGATAAGCCTTCATGGACGGGGTCGGTACGAAGACCATATCACAACGCTTCGTATAATAGTTTACATAACTAGGGATAACCTGCTTTAAAAAAGAGGCTTTCATATAATGCAGATACTGCTCATATCTTGTATGGTAGGTAAAACAGAGAGGCACATCATATTTGCGTGATAAATATAGCGCCGTATTTCCGATGAGCATCGGATGATGCACATGTATGACATCATACTTGCCTTCCCGGAACGCCTTCTCTATCCTCACATCCATCATGTCCGGCACAGAAAAGCCATTCGCAATCCCTTTGATCAGGGAACGATACCGTACGACATCCGCTTCGGTTCCCTGTCCTTCATAGCTTGGGGCGAACACGACTACCTCATGCCCGTTGGCCTGCAAGCCTTTGCTCAGGCGCTCTATAGAAACAGGCACACCAGCGGTATATGGCCGATAGCTATTTGTCATCATTGCAATTTTCATTCTCTTTCTCCTTTCTCCTTGTACAGCCATTAAGTGATCGCCAGATATGCAAAAACCGTATCACCCAGCAGATAACCGGCTCCTACGAACACCAAGTTCCATAGAAAGACGCCAAGCGCGGAACTGATTGTATATTTCATGAAATTCATCTTCAGCACTCCCGCAGGGATCGAAATCAGTGTCCGCACCATAGGAAGGAGCTTGCTTAGGAAAATGCCGAAAAAACCCTTTTCTCTTATCAAGTCAAAGTTCCGTTCTATCGCCGCCCTCTGCTTCGGGAATTTCCTTACATATTTTTCCAGCAAGAGATTCCCGCCCATGCGTCCAAGAAAATATAAAATCCAGCTTCCTAACACTCCCGCCGCCAAAGTAATCAACATGACTACCGCAAAATGTATATTGCCTTTCGCCGCCCATACACCTGCTAACGGCATGATCACGCCTGCCGGAAATCCTGGCATATTCATATATTCCAACAGCACGATAATAAAAATAGCGATCCCACCATATGTGGTGAAATAAAATGTCAATGTATCCAACGTCATATTGTCACCTCGATTCTGCGCGGTTTTTCACCTAGCAAGAGTTTGTATCTATATGCTAATCAATAAAATGGAAAATGATGCGGATAAAAAACGAAAGAAATTCTTAAGGAAAAAAGAAAGAAAAAGAAAAGCCTTGCTGTTTTCATCCGGATTTTATTTCCGAAGAAACAGTAAGGCTTACCTGGCATCTCTCAGGCATTCTAAACGCCAGACGCAAGATTCATGATTGTCTCTATCTCCGCGCCGTTATCAGGCGCTTCTTCTATGATTTCATGCTTTCTGTCAGCATATACTTTACCGATCGCCGTCCCGCTCTCTGTCATTTCAATCGTATAGTACTCGATTTGTTGGGCATCTCTTTTAAAAACTACATAAATACGCACACATGTGCCTTTCGCAGCGTTCCTCTCCGGCATGTCGATTCTCGTCAATTGTAGGTTGTCTGTCACATTTAGCGTCATCAGCGAAAAATCATCTTCTCCATAAGGGACTTTTAACTCTTTCGGATAAATAGACGCATAGAGGGCGAGGAAAAATTTCCCTTCTTCTGACTGTAGCTTCTCTAACCCTTCTAGCTGCTTCTCATGCAGGAAAACCGGTAAAAGCTCATATGCGACCCTCCCCTGCGCAAACTGATGAAACTGCGCTTCCGTCAGCTTTACCGTCTTCATCTGCGCCATCTTGCTCCTCTTCTGCGCCACCTCCAAAATCTGGGGCGGCAATATAATATTATTCGTAAACGGGTTCAATACGATCGCGCTGACTTTCCCGGCATTAGCCATCGCCATGGAAACACAGGTGAAAAACGGCAACGCCATAAGCGCCGGGCTCCGTCTTTCCGGCGGGATATGTTTTGGCATAGAAAATACTGGCAGCGCCTGCTCCCCGTTTTCTTTCTTCAATAAACAAGGGACTACTTTTGCATCTTTAGGCAGCTTAATGCCTTTTCCGGTCTTCAAGGATTCCATCGTCTCCTGATCCAGGTTCTCTGGCATCATTGCTGGCAAATAGACGACAGACTTTTCAAGCTGCTCCATTATCTTTATGAAAGATTCGTTATTTTTAGATTTTAAGAATTCTACAATCAGCGCTTCTAACTGACTGTTATCTATCTTGTCTAACTGGCTGTTATCTGGCATTTTTCCTGATGCTCCTTTAATTATCATTTTCTTTGGAAACTGTCATTAGTATAGCAGACTTTTGAAGATTGGGAAAGTAGGAATACAGCGCAAATAAGAAAAAATGACTGGCAGTCAGACTGTCAGCCACCTTTTTTGATATTTTTCCGCTAACATTTCATAACGGCAAAGACCTTTTGCATACCATTCACAATTATGACAAGACTTCTCAAAAGCCTCTTCTGTCAGATTCTTTGCAACATGCTGCAATAATTCTGAAATTACATAGCTTCTGCCCGTTGTAAGCGACAATTTCCCTGCAAGGCTTGCGTCTTTCGAGACAACGTTATTATGATCCAGGCTACATCCCTCTGCCGTCAGATTCGGGCATTCCTTACAAATGGCATCCGGGGATATTACCAGCTCTACCTCTTCACCTTCTAACACATCCTCTCCCCATAGGCGCTCCACTACTGTCTGCATATTCTTGCAGAAATCCTCACTATAACCATAACCGGTATATAAAGCGCTGCATAGAAGGTGATGGACACGGAGCCGCATCATAACAGCCCTGCCTTCAAAAGGCGCGTCCGTATTTGCGTACCGACCATAAACGCAAGGAGCACGGAGATGACATCTTTCAGAATATAGGGCGCTGAAGCAAGCAGGAACGACTCCCCAATTCCCATATGCATCACGATCATAAACTGTATGGTGCCAAATAGATGACAGACAGCGAGCCCTACCATGCCAAGCAGGATGCCTAGTATCTTATTTTTCATACAAATACCAATCCCGCATAGCAATGTCATTGCAAGAAATCCCCATATGAAGCCACCGGTATAATTTACCAACACCTGGATGCCCCCAGAGAATCCGGCAAACACTGGCACGCCAATCGCACCTAATAGAATATACACTAGCGTGCTCGCTAATCCGAGCTTCCACGCCAGCACCACGCCTGTCAACGCCACTGCGAAAGTCTGCAACGTAACTGGCACGCCAGAAGGCATTGGGATCGAGATCTGCGATAGGACTGCCAGGACTGCCGCAAACATCCCCACACAGACAATATCCCTCGTCGCGGCTTTTCCTCCCTTTTCCTTTCCGTCTTTGGTCATTGCTTCACGGCTTAATTGCTTCGTTGTTTCACTCATTATCATAAAACCCCTTTTCTATCGTATTTGGATAACGATTATCCAATTCTTCTATAGTATAAAAGGGGTTTTATAGTTTGTCAACCTATTTTTCTTTCTAGTTAACAATTGAATATGCTATTTTCTTATGGCTTCATGACAAGTTCTTTTAGCTGCGCAATCAATTCCATATCCGAAGCGCTGATTCTCAAATTAGAATTCAGGCTCTGTCCATCCGCCGTCGTCACATTGATTTCCACAATGGAACCCTCTTTCAGGCCATTTTGGTAAACTGCTCCCATGAACTTCGGGAACTTCGGATGATTCTCCTTAAATCTGTTCCACAAATTCATCATCTGAAAAATGGCTGTTGGATTCTGTAATCCCATCCTGCTTCCACCTTGCCTTTCTATCTCACTGCTGCTTTATAAGCGCTATCTCTAGTTCTTCTAACTGCTTCTCATCCACCGTGCCCGGCGCCTGTGTCATCAGACAGGAAGCATCTTTGATCTTCGGGAAAGCAATCACTTCCCGGATATTATCCGCGTGCACAAGCAACATCACGAAACGGTCAAGGCCATAAGCTAGTCCTGCGTGCGGCGGCACACCGTACTGGAATGCATTCAATAAAAATCCGAACTGTTCCCAAGCCTGTTCTTTCGTGAAGCCAAGCACTTCAAACATTTTCTCCTGGATATCGTTCTGATGGATCCTCACAGAGCCTCCGCCAAGTTCTACACCGTTTAACACGATATCATATGCTTTCGCACGTACGCGACCCGGATCGGAATCAATATATTGCCAGTCTTCTTCCATCGGCATCGTAAAGGGATGGTGCTTCGCCATGAAGCGGTTTTCTTCTTCGCTCCACTCTAAGAGCGGGAACTCCACTACCCAGAGGAAATGGAACTTAGATTCGTCAATCAGCCCAAGCTGTTTGCCAAGCTCCACACGGAGGGCGCCAAGCACATTATATACAATGTCGTTCTTATCTGCCGCAAATAACAGTAAATCTCCCTTTTCACCGCCCATAGCGCCAACGAGCTTATCCATTTCTTCCTGCTCCATGAATTTCGCAAAAGATGACTTATAGGAGCCGTCTTCCTGTACGCATAAATAGGCAAGGCCTTTTGCTCCATATCCTTTCGCAAAATCCACAAGCGCATCTATTTTCTTACGTGGCATGCCCGCCTGTCCTTTGACGGTAATCCCCCTGACAGAACCACCGCTTTCCAATGCCGAAGTAAACACACCAAAGCCACAGCCTGCAACGGTCTCCGATACGTTAACAAGTTCCATGCCAAAACGGGTATCCGGCTTATCAGAGCCAAACCGCTCCATCGCTTCCCGCCATGTCATCCGGGGAATTGGCAACTGTACGTCTAAACCGATAGCTTCCTTGCATACATATTGGAGCAGTCTCTCATTTACTTCAATCACATCCTCAACATCCACAAAAGACAGCTCCATATCAGCCTGCGTGAATTCAGGCTGCCTGTCAGCACGCAAATCCTCGTCACGGAAACACTTTGCAATCTGGAAATAGCGGTCATACCCTGAACACATCAAAAGCTGTTTATATAACTGCGGCGACTGCGGAAGCGCATAAAAGTTCCCAGGATGCACACGGCTCGGCACCAGGTAGTCCCTTGCGCCCTCCGGTGTAGATTTACATAAAATCGGTGTCTCAATCTCTAAGAAGCCTTCCTTTGCCATAAAATCTCTCATCTTTGAGACAATATTGCTTCTTAACATCATTTTCTGCTGTAAATCAGGTCTTCTCAGATCCAGATAACGGTATTTTAATCGTATTTCTTCCTTCGTCTTAGAATCCGCTTCTACCGGGAACGGGGGTGTCTCGGATTCTGAGAGGATACGTGCCTGTTTTGCCCGTATTTCGATTTCCCCAGTCGCCAGATTCTCATTCACGGCGCCGGAACGTTTCTCTACCTTTCCTGTCACGGCAATAACGAACTCGCTGCGCATCTTCTCTGCTTTGGCAAAGCTCTCCGCGCCGCAATCGCTCTCTTCGAAAATAATCTGCAAAATACCGGAACGGTCCCTTAAATCTACGAAGATTATGCCGCCTTTATTTCTCTGCTTCTGCACCCATCCCATTACTGTGACTTCTTCTCCTACATTTGCCAGGGAAAGTTCCGCACAGCGGTGGGAGCGTTTCCATCCTTTCATCGACTCAGCCATTGTTCTCTTCCTCCTCATATCGTCTATTACAATTAGGTGATTGCAAAACGACCCTGCGACGATTTGTCCATAGATGCGACTCCCTCTGAAGGAGCTTCTATTTGTGCACCGTCCAATTCTCAAAGCCTGGTTCCGCAATTTCCTATCTATTTCAAAGGCTCTTTGTAAAATTCCTTAAAATCCTCATATCCTTGTGCCGTCAACTGTTCTTTCTGGAATTTCTTGTTCTTATTCATCCGCGCCACCAGGATCTGATTGCCCTCCTCGCGCTCTTTCTGCGCCTGTGCAAGCACTTTGCAAAGCATGTCCGCCGGGATCCCTTTTTCCATCAGATAAGCTATCTTCTTACCGGCTTTGGGCACCTGAAAGCCGCTCTCTGTCAAAAGCAGGATGATCCTCTCGAAACCGATGGAAAACCCGCATGCCGCCACGTCATTGCCCGTAAACTTTCCGACCATCTTATCATATCTGCCACCGCCGCCGCAGCTTCCGCCAAATTCCGGCATGGCGATCTCGAAAATCGTACCCGTATAATAGGACATGCCCCGTACCAGCGTAGGATCGAATCTAAGCTCGAAAAAGTCCCCTTTGGTCGCCTCCACGCTCTCTATAATCTCCTGAAAGCCTTCCCGGACGCCTTCCGGCAATATATCCGCTAAGACATCCATGATATAGGCAACCGCATCTTCCGACGCTTCCATATCCCGGAACAATCCAAGGTACTTCTCCACCTGCGCATTCGTATATCCTGCTTCTAACAGCTCCGCTTGCACGCCTTCTAATCCTATCTTGTCCATTTTGTCCAGGATAATGAATACGTTGTCATAGTCATCTTCTGAAAAACCGCTGTAAGAAGCCATTGCCTTTAAAATCTGCCTGTCATTGATACGGATTTGGAAATCCTTAAATCCCAGTTTACCAAGCGTCGTTGTCGTAGCAAGGATCAGCTCTATCTCGGCAAGATTGGATGCTTCCCCCAATATATCAATGTCACACTGCATAAACTGGCGGTAACGTCCCCTCTGCGGCCTGTCGGCGCGCCACACATTGCCTATCTGCAATGCTTTAAACGGGGAGGGCAGCTCGTTTGCATGATTCGAATAATACCGTACTAACGGCACCGTCAAATCATAGCGCAATCCGCCATCTACCAGGTCACCTTCTGACTCTGCTTCGGCAAGGCGCAATTTCTCGCCACGCTTTAAAATCTTGAAAATCAGCTTCTCGTTCTCTCCGCCAGCCTTGCAATTTAAATTCGCTATATTCTCCACACAAGGCGTTTCCATGGAAGTAAATCCATAGCTTGCATAGGTCTCCTTGATCACGCTTATCACATAATCACGGATTTCCATCTCCTCCGGCAGGATATCTTTCATGCCGGTCACTGGTTTTTTACTTAATGCCATTTTTATTCTCCTGGTTTCCATTATTTTTCAACCTATTGTACTCTTTTTATCAAATTATTGCAATCCTATTATATTTTCAGATCAACGGATTTTCTTGCACTCGCGAAGGATTCCCTCGTAAAGCCCTCTAATGCGCCTGCCGGCACCGGCATACTGTTTGTACCAATGCCTGCGGCTTTCAACTGCGACTGTACCGGGCAGCTGTTTAACTGTGATAGCGGAAAGCTGCCGATCTGTCTTATAGCTATTATCGGTAAATTCCCTTATACCGTTAAGACGCCAAGCATAGACATCTACTATTGCTAAACCGTTGCTATGATATCAATCACATAATAACAGACGCTTCCTCTCTATCATCTCATCAATCCTTTCAATATAACCCGTCACATCCTTCACCGTGTCGCACCGCTCAATCCTACCGTCGCCATAAACCCTCTTCGTCACTGTCCCGGCGCCGGCAGCGATAATAGTCTGTTTCTCCTCCATGATCAGAATATTATATATGCCGTATTTCCCAGGAACGGCATATCCAACGTTCTCAAAATTCCCGGACATGTTTTTCTGCCGGTATAGATAATACGGCGCCATGCCCATCCGTCGTGCGCCTTTTTCGGCAATGCGCATCGTTTCATCAGTATTATGTAAACTTAGAATCCCATTTTCCACAATCCACTGTGCCATCTTCGAAGCGCGCTTGATCGCAAGCGAGTGTACCGTGAGGCTATCCGGCGCCAACGTCTCTATCTGCGCCATCGTTTCCTGGACGTCTTCTGCCTTTTCCCCCGGCAGGCCAAGGATGATATCCATATTAATATTATCGAATCCGATATCCCTTGCCATCTTATATGCTTCCGTCACCTGCCAAACCGTATGGCGGCGCCCGATCAGTTCTAGCGTCTCCTGCTTCATTGTCTGCGGGTTAACGGAAATCCTTGTGACGCCGTGCCGGTACAATACCTTTAATTTGTCCTCCGTAATACTGTCGGCGCGCCCCGCTTCCACCGTAAATTCCGCTACAGTGGAAAAATCAAAAAGATCCTTTATCTTCCTTAACAAACGGTCTAGTTCCCCCGCCGATAAAGAAGTCGGTGTTCCTCCGCCAATGTATACGGTATCCAATGTCTTGTCCCGATAAGCTTGCGCAATATAGGATAGCTCTTTCTCCAAAGCGCCTAAATATTCTGCCACCTTCTCTTTCCACATGCTAATCGGGAAAGACGTAAACGAACAATATAGACAAGTCGTTGGGCAAAATGGGATCCCTATATATAAGCTATATCCATTTTCATAATGAAGAGGCTCTAGAATACTAGCCTCTCTTCTGGCAATCTCTATGCCCAGCATGGCCTTTTCATGGCTTACCATATGCTCATGCTCCAGAAACGAACAGATCTCGTCTTCCGTTCTCCCTTGCTCTAGCATTGCCATGGCAATCTTAGTCGGACGGATGCCTGTCAGGTTGCCCCATGGAAGAGTTTGCCCGGTCTCTTCCCGCAAGGAATGATAGAGGAAACGCTTGAATGCATTCTTGTCATCCGGCTGGCCTTGTCCGGTATGTGCCTGTCTATAGTGTCCGCCATCCGCAAACACCAGCTCTATTTCCTCTAACCCAAATGTAATCTGTAACGCCACTGGATATTCCGTTATTTTCCTGTCTTTGATCACGGACTCCGGCGTCAGTACCCTGACCTCCTCCTCCGGATAAAATGCCTTTACCAGAGAATGGATATCATACTCGTACTGTGCCTGATTAGATTTTATTATGAACATACGATACTGCCCTCCGTCATGCTGCCATGCGATCTTTCAAATCCTAATACAAATAAATTTTACCATCCGCTCCCCTCTACTTCAATTATAAAAATTTAATTTTTCAGAAGAAGGAAACAGGTGTATAATAAAACCATAGGGAAAAGGAAAGGTTGGGAAAATGGAGAGCATTAATATACACGAGATTACCATAAACAAAGACAATCTGCATATTATCTCCGCAGATGCGGCATTTTACGCATTTATGGGGGAGCGCCTGTATGTTCCTTTTGAGAAATTTATCGCCGAGGAAGACCAGGATATATTTTATCAGAAACTCCATGCATGTAACGGCGAACGTTTTATGATGCGTTTAGCCGGAGAGAATGGCCGGAAAATCTGCTACTTTTCCAGGATCAAAGAAGGCCCGTCAGAAAACAGCATATCCGTCTTACTGCTCTATGCCGAAGAGCTAGTAGAGACACAGGATCAATTAAAAAAAGCAATATCCATCAAAAATGCGCTCCTAGAGATGTATCATGACACCTATTTTGAATACACGCCAAGCAAACAGGAACTCCGTATCTATACAATGGGCAAAAGCGAACAGACGGAAGAACACATGCCATTAGAAGCGTTTGAACGGCGGCTTATGCTACATGCAAATGATTGCATGGAACAGGATATTCATGATTTCATCACGAATATCAGGACTGGGAAGCGCAGATTTGGCATGCATATGAGCAGGAACCTCCTTACGGAAAAGGGTGAAGACTGCCTGATGGACATTAAAGTAGTGTCACTATATGAAAAAGGCAGATTTTCCGTTGCCGTAGGCTGTATCCATATCGGACAGGAATTCGTACATGACATGCAGCCGAAAACGGAAGTGGATTCCCTGACCGGCCTTTTGTCCAAAGCGGATATCACCCGTACTGCGATCGACCTGATTAATGTAAAGAAAGTGCAAGGCATCACATTAGCAATTGTAGATGTAGATTATTTTAAAAAAGTAAATGACACGTATGGGCATATGTGTGGGGACGAAGTGCTATTAAAAGTTGCCGGTATTATGGAGAAAGAAGTCGGTGAAAACGGCATCATCGGACGGATTGGCGGAGACGAATTCCTCATTATCTTCTTCCATGCAGATAATATGGAGCATATGCGGGAACGGCTCATCTGTATCAAAAACAATGTAAACACTACGTTTCCCCATCATGTAGAAGGCAAACCTGCCATTACGCTCTCTATCGGCTGTGCCTCATATCCGAAAGACGCCGGTGATTATGAAACGCTCTTCTTTCTTGCCGATTACGCCTTATACCGCGCAAAAGAAAAAGGCCGCGACAGATATATTATCTTCGATAAGGATAAACATGGCGATCTAGAGACCATTAAGCATATGGATAAATCCATAAACCGCATTAACAGCCGCGGCAACATGTCGTTTGGCGATATCCTTTGTATTATGATGGATAAAGCCTATAGCGGGGAAAATTATCCGTTAGAAAAACTACTAGATGATTTCGTCATCAATTTTGGCATCCAGCGGATCATGATCTATGCCGGAAAGCCTTATCGCGTTGTAAGTACCGCTGGAGAACAGCATGCAACGGCAGAATTACTTTCTGAGACTGAGAATTATGTCAACTTAGATGGCTATTTACAGCAATTTGACGCGTCAGGCATTTTACTGATGAACAACGTTAAATTCTTAGAGGATAAATTACCGACAATCTATACGCTTCTTAGAAAAATTGGGATCTGTTCGCTCATCCAGATTCAGTTTACAGACAAAAACGGCAATCCATCCATCCTAAGCTTAGAATCCGTAAAAGGCACGACGGCATGGAACCGCTCTAATCTCCACTATTACCGTTTATTCGCACAGGTTCTATCGCATTATGTGATCTTATAAAAACGCAGGCCATCCGGCCTGCGCTTTCAATTTCATTTATATCTTATTGAACGGTTCCTTATAGCATGCCACGCTGCCAAGCTCCTCCTCAATCCGCAGCAACTGGTTATACTTGGCGATCCGGTCGCTTCTACAAGGCGCACCCGTCTTAATCTGCCCTGCATTGACTGCCACGGCAAGATCTGCGATAAAAGTATCTTCTGTCTCGCCGGAACGATGGGAGATAACGGTCTTATAGCCGTTCTTATGCGCCATTTCTATTGCCGCCATCGCTTCGGTAACGGTGCCGATCTGGTTGACTTTCACCAAAATCGCATTTGCCACCTGCAACTTAATCCCGGCGTCTAAACGCTTGGTATTCGTGACGAACAGATCGTCCCCGACTAACTGTATTTTCTCCCCGAGCGCTTTCGTCAGAAGCTGCCATCCGTCCCAATCGTCTTCAAACAGTCCGTCTTCAATGGAAATGATCGGGAAACGCTCAACCAAATTTGCATAATAAGCAACCATCTCCGATGCGCTTCTCCTGACATCTTCTCCCCTCATCTGTGACTCTCCCGGGAAATAATAAGTGCCACTCGCTTCATCATAGAGTTCGCTTGCTGCCGCATCCATCGCGATTTTGATATCCTGCCCCGGCGTATATCCTGCCGCTTTGATGGAATCGACAATAAGCCCCAGCACTTCTACGGCATCCGATAGGGATGGCGCAAAGCCGCCTTCATCCCCGACACCGGTAGAGAGCCCCCTCTGGTTGCAGATTTGTTTCAGGTTATGATAGATTTCCGCACAGATCCTTAACCCGTCCGCAAAGCTCTCCGCTTGCACGGGCATGATCATAAACTCCTGGAAATCTACGGTATTGTCCGCATGTTTCCCACCGTTTAAGATATTCATCATCGGAACCGGGAGCAATCTTGTATGCGCACCGCCCAGATAACGGTATAATGGTATCCCCAGGGCAAGAGAGCTTGCTTTCGCACACGCCATAGAAACACCTAACATGGCATTGGCGCCCAGATTACTTTTATTCTCTGTTCCGTCCTGCTCGACCAGGATGCGGTCAATCAAGCCTTGCTCCAATGCATTCATGCCAAGCAACGCTTCTCTTATCTTCGAATTGACATTATTGACCGCTTTGGTCGTTCCAAGCCCGAAATATCTCGTCTCACCGTCACGTAGCTCAACCGCTTCAAATTTACCGGTACTGGCGCCACTTGGCACTGCCGCCCTTCCCGTCACCCGGTATCCCCCGGGTTCCTTCTCTATCGTCACCTCCGCCTCTACGGTAGGATTTCCGCGCGAATCTAAGATTTCCCTTGCATGTACCTCCACAATGCGTAACATTTTCTCCATAAAAAAACCTCCTTTAAACATACCATTGTATCTTGCCCTTAGTATGTCCAAAGGAGGTCTGTTCTTATACCTAATTACTGCCCACTGTTTTCTTATTCCGTACGGATTGCTGCAAGCGGGCTCAACCGCATTGCGCGAAGCGCCGGGAAAAAGCCTGCCACCATACCAACGAATACCGCAAATACAAGCGAAAGCAAGGCAAGCCAAAGCGGAATAAATGAAATCGAAGACGTTGCCATATACATTTCCCCAGCTCCTGAAGCAACTTTATTAATCACGGCAGAAATCGTGTAACTCAGCATCAGGCCAACTATGCCGCCAATAAATCCGATAAAGCCTGCTTCCAGCAAGAATAGTGAACGGATATTGCGCAAATCGCATCCAAGCACCTTCATGACGCCTATTTCTTTCGTCCGCTCATAAATCGACATCATCATCGTATTCGTGATACCGATTGCCGCTACGAACAATGACACTGCCCCGATCCCGCCAAGTACCGCCTGCACATAGCCAAGCGTCTTTTGCTCAGACTCAATCCACTCAGCATTGCTATTTGCTTCATATCCCAAATCAGTAAGCTGCGTTTGCACCGCAGTAACGTTCTCCATCTTATCCACATCTACATAAAGCTGGTTATAGAAAACTTCCTTATACGGTTTGCCGGATTTCGTCGTTGGCTGTCCCGGAATCGGCTTGTTCTTGAAGACCCGCTTTAATTCCGGTATTAATTTATCAATATCGCATAAAGTACGCCAGCCATAATTCGTCCATCCGTCTTCCGACGTCTGTTCCACGCCACATGTTTCAATCAGGTACTTCTTGGGTGGCTTCACAGGCGTCCCGTTTTCATCCATTGGCGATGGTGACTGTGACTGCCAATATGCGCTCGTATCGAAAATGATGAAAATAGGGTCATTCATCAGATCAATATCCGGCAGTTCCCCAGTCATCCAATAACCTGCCCCAGTCTTGGAATTGGAGAAATCCTGTAGCACCTGGCTCCCATAGAAGAATTTCAGTTCATCATCCTGCGCAGACGGCAGGCTCCCTTCTCCTACCACAATATTCAATTCTGCTAACGCCTCCGTCGGCATGGCATAGATATTCAAATAGTTCTCATATCCGCCATACTTTGCGATTGCCGAAACCTGCATCACAGGATATACCGCATTGACATGCTCCATGTTTTGGATCGTGTCAATCAATTCATTATCTAATCTTTTGACTTCCTTCGTATTATCTCCATATGAATATGGCTCATAGACCGTAATCTGTGTCAGGCTTCCGTATGATTCATACTGCTCCATCAATGAACGGCTAAGCCCAAGGCCGAGGGAAATCATAACCACAATAGATGCGACACCAATCACTACGCCAAGTACCGTCAGAATTGTCCTGACTTTTCTTTTCCAGAGATTGCTGCTGCTCATCCGTAGCAAA
This sequence comes from uncultured Lachnospiraceae bacterium, assembly GCA_910578845.1. GTDB lineage: Bacteria > Bacillota > Clostridia > Lachnospirales > Lachnospiraceae > UBA3282. The sequence continues at coordinate 62,683 of CAJTSL010000010.1, read as the reverse complement.
TCAAGGAACTTCATCTGGATAACCATTCCTTTCCCATTTTAATAACGATATCTTTCCTTCATCCCACTGCCTCAATCCTTCTTGGCATCATCTACGCTAATCGACAACAGATCATCCGCCAGCAACATAGCGGCTTTTTTCTTTTTCCTCAAATGCAGGAACAGACATATGCCTACGATCACGGCAACTATGACAGCCGCAATAATCCCAATGATAAGCCCTTTATGAGAGGGTCCTTGCTCTTCTTCCATTCCCATCATCATATCATCATCCATCACAAAATCCTCAAAATACTCTTCCGAAACATATAACGTTACTTGTTTCGTCTCTGTTGTCACATTACCGGCGTCATCTTCATAAGAGATATCAACGTTAATCGTCCCATCATCCATCGTTGCGCTCATTCCGGTTAACATAACATCTACATTGCCGGTTGCCCCAGAAGCAAGGTTCCCAACAAAAGCAGTCGCCTCTTCAATGGAATCCGCAAGGAACCGTACCTGTACATTATACAAGGTTGTCTTGCCCGTATTATAAATGCTGAACATAACATTAGACTGGGAGCCGACCATAATATCTCCTGGTACGACTTCCGGCGTGCTGATATCGAAACGGCTCTCCTGATTAATCGGAATCGATACGCTCGCTTTATCCGTCAGATCAAACATCGCTCCGGCATCATACTTCATATTGATTTCCAACACATATGGTTTTTGCGCCAAATCGGCTTTCGCCGTCATCTCAATGACAATATCCGCAGGCGTGCCCGCAGAAATCCGATCCATATAGACGGAACTAGAACCCGACGTCGGCAGGAAAGCCGCATAAGTATTGGTCTTATCCTCCCCTTCCACTGCCGCCTGCATATCAAACAAGACATTCGTCACCGCCATCTCTTTGGACGTATTCTCCACATGGACTGTCAACGTGAATGTGTCGCCCGCATAAACCGTTGAAGGATTCGTCTCAAACCCGGTCACTACAATCCTTGGCTTTGCCCCTGTCGTCTCCTCACCGTTTCCTCCTATATTACCGCTGCCCGGCTTTCCAATGGCACGGACATATACAGTCAGTTCGGCAGGCTCTTCACAGCGGATGCCCGCCTTGGTATACCATATATTGAATTTCAGCGGATAATATCCGCTCATCACATCATTCCTTGCCGTAAAATAGAACGTAAACTCCCGACGGTTCTCCATTGCCGCCGCATAAGTCTGGTTACCGGGAATATATGGCTCTGTCTGCAAGTAACTCGTCTTATCCGGCACAAAAGGCCACTCCGAGACAATAGTCGAAGTCTGCGGCTCGATAATCAGATCGTTTAATTCTTCCGTGCCCAGATTGATAATCGGCAACACGATGGCAACGCTCTGTCCATAGCTAACCGTTGGCGTCGCCCAGTTATCCCCGACCTGCAAAAACTCACTGGTCGTAACCGTGACTTTAGATACTGCCGCAGATTCCAGGTTCCCTTTCGTCTGCGATACATAAGCATTGAGTTCTGATACCGTCATATCCGTATTGGCAATATAATAAACCGCACTGTCAAATACCTTATGTAGGTTCTCCATTACTTTCTCGTCAAGACGGTAGCGTACTTCCAGGCTCTGCATATAGTAGAGCAAGTCTTCATCCGCATTGAACCTGTCATCGTCATTGATGATACGGTTGCTGTCATCATAGATCGGCTGGCTCGGCGTCTGCGTAGAGTCATTGCCGGTACCGTTGTTACCATCCGAAGGCTTGTTCTCTTGTTGGTTGTTCTGGTTTTCACTAGCCATTGCCACATACGCCCCTACCGGTGACGCCAGGAAGCACATCGCCGCAAGCCCTAGCGTAAGCATTCCCTTTTTCCACGTTATTCTTTTACACATAATCATATTCCTCCCAAGTATATGATGCTCTTATTCCGTTTCTTTATTCTCTTTCCCCCTGTTATCCTCTATCAGCACGATTTTCCCATCCTTGATATGCAAAATGACATCTGCAAATCCGGCAAGGTAATTATCATGTGTTACCATAACGAGCGTCTGGTTTTTCTCCCTGACAATTTTCTTCATCAAATCCATGACTTCTACCGAAGTATTGGAATCAAGGTTTCCGGTCGGTTCATCCGCGAATATAATCTCCGGTTCCACGACCAGCGCCCTTGCCACGCCGACTCTCTGTTGCTGCCCGCCGGACATCTGATTAGGCCTATGCTTCTTGTGCTTCGTCAGCCCAACAAGCTCTAACATTGCTTCCGCTTTCTTGTTGCGCGTCTTCTTGTCCATTCCTTGGAAAGTAAGCGGCAAGGCAACATTTTCTATCGCATTCATCGTCCCAAGCAGATTAAAGGACTGGAAAATAAACCCGATATGCTCTCTCCGAAAAGCCACAAGCTGATTCTCCGATTTCCGCTCCATATGCTCCCCGGCTATAATGATCTCCCCTTTGGTCGGTTTCTCTAATCCGGCAAGCATATTTAAAAGCGTTGATTTCCCGGATCCTGAAGTCCCTACGATTGAGCAGAAATTCCCCCTGTCTATGGTAAAATCCACGCCATTCAATGCACGTACCCTTGTTTCCCCTACACGGTATATTTTATATAAATCTTTGACACGAATTACAGGTTCTGCCTGTCCCATCCTATGACCATGCCTTTCTCTCCATTTAGAGCTTTCCGTTTCGTATGTCTTATCATATAGCTTGACATACACTGATATTATAAACCATATCGTCCAAAAACGATACTGTTTTCCTCTTAATTTTTTCTTAAATCCTATTGTTCCTATTATGGATTTATTACCAGATCATAACAACATAACAAAAAATTCACTACAAAGGAAAAGCAGAGAGAATGCCATTCACATCCCTTCTGCCTTCCTTCTTGTCTTTCAAAAGCTTCTTCTACTGCGCCGTCCGCTCCACTACAAATCCTGGCGCCTGCCCTTTGAAGAACTTATAAGAATAAAATCCTCTTCCATATGGATATTCCGTATCGGTTTTAAAAGTAATGAGAATATCGAAGTTACGGTCTAACATATCCCTGCTATTCCAATAATACCCAATCTCCTGCGGAAAAACTGCCGCTATGATCTCCTCAATTTCCTGCGGTTCTTCGAAATACTGTGTCACAGGCTTAATTTGTGTGTCCACGACATCCACCGCTTCCGCCTCTGGAAAACCAGACATGATCTCTGCTTCTTCCTGTTCATCAACATGATAGTTCGTAATCTCTATCCCATCAATGTCCTCGGCCCGAAGCTGCATCGGATAATAAGCCTCATATTCCTTTAATAGAGCAATCGTGTTCGTAAAACTCTCATATATGGGCATTTCCGTTTCCGAGTAACTATTTCCTATTTTCCAATTTATGACACCGCACACTCTATTATGCTTCGCCATCGTAAAATCAAATTGCTCCATATCTTTTGCCCATGCGTCCCGTAACCTTTTTGCGCTTGCTGAGGGCAGCTCACATTCTATCGGGCCGTTCGTATAAGTGATACGAATCTGTTTTCTAAGCGTATCATAGGGAATGTCATCTTTCATAAAGCGGTAAAATCCGTCCCGGTACTCTTTCGTCCCCACAATCCGGTTTAACAGTTCTTCGTTTGACTCATCATTCCAGTCCACAATGAAACGCTTGCTCACTTCCCTGCCGGATTTCAGACGATAAAGGACACTGATAAATCTCTCATCATTCTCATATACGCCCCCAAGCCCCTGCCCTTTCCTGACAAGTTCGCATACTGCTTCTATATCCGTTAAGAACATATTCTCTTTCAAATAAGAAGTATCAGATACATACGTTATGGACTCATCTGCGCTGTCCCATTCCCAATATTGCTGATAAGGGCCTATATCGACCGCTATGCTCTCTATATCATCTATAGCGGGAATATACGTATCATATCCTAAAACGTCAAACTGGAAGATACAGAATATGACGATCACAATGACAACGCAAGTCCCGGTAGAAGCCAGATGCCTGATAACGCTGCGGATATCAAAATCATAAATGGCTTCCATGACACCACAGCATAACACGCATCCGACTACCATCGTAAATATCGCAAAAGCCGTATTATGATAAGAAACATCCTCCGCCACATAAAATGCAGAAAGGCCAACAATTGCCGAGATAAAAACCTTGACAAAAGGCTTAATCACCGGGAATGCAATCGCCTGCCCGGTTGCCTCTGCGGGACGTTTCCGGTAACACCAGTATGACAATGCCAGAAGAAGCGCCGCAACCACAAACCATTTCGCATATAGCGGTAAAATAGCTTCCATCATTTCCTTACTACTTACCGACTTGATACGTGCCAGCCGATTCACTTTCGCAAGATATTCCATCGCAATCGATAACTTATGTGGTGTTTCCTCAGTAAACAGGCCCCCTACCGTATCAAAGAAAAGCCATTTCAATGAGTTATACAGCATGACTGCCACGTAGCCGGAGAACAGAAAGGTCAGCACAGCAAATCCTGTCACGACAAGGTTCCCTGTCAACATCACTGCCAGCATGGAAGTATGATATACGATCAGGAAATACAATAGATTCACAAGGAATGCCAATGCACATTCCGCTAATACCGTTCCATTCACTGCCCCCTGTACGCCGGCAATGAGAAGCGATAATAGCGTAGCGATAAATGCCGGTATCAGATAAATGAGAATACCGTTTATATATATAATGGTAAAACGTCTCTTCTCTGAAACCGGTACGCTCTTGTACATATCTACCTTTTTCTTGTCATACAAATACGAGAATCCTTGTACGGCAATAATGACCCCCAGAATTAGGATATGAATAACGTACTTGGACTGGAAGCCGATTGCCTCCACAGTAGCATCATACATTACTTTCTTGAATAGCGCTTCCGTTGGGTAAGCGCCTTCCTTATTCCATATTTTAATCCTGCCAAGATATAACGTAAGCACACTTGGGTAAATCAATAACTGCGCGAGGATACTGACAATCCATACCCATGTCCGGCGTTTATGGTTTTCCTTGCTATTAACTAAGAATGAGTTTTTTGATGTCATAACCTACTACCTCCGTTTCACTGATAAATATCTCTTCTAGGGATAAAGGAAGCACCTCGAAGAAAACGGTAGAAACCGTTGCAAAGTGTGCCATCACTTCCTCTTTTGTGCTACGCAGCGTAATCGTGCTTAGCGACCCTCTCTGCTCTTTCTTCAAAATCTCTAAGTTGCCAAGCGCTTTTCTTTCCTCTTCAGCCGATGTAAAGACACACTGCACTTTCTGGATATTGCATTTCATGTCTTCTAAATCTTTGGAGAGCAAAACGCCTCCTCTATGCAGCAAGCCGACATGGTCGCATATATCTTCTAGTTCACGCAGATTGTGAGAGGCAATGACAGGCGTCAATCCCCTCTCTTCCATTTCCTTTGCGAAAATGCTCTTTATGCCCTGCCGCATGACGGGATCTAAACCGTCGAATGTCTCGTCACAGAATAGGTATTTCGTATGGGAACAAATCCCTAGCAGAAGGGCAAGCTGTTTTTTCATCCCTTTTGAAAAAGTACTGATTTTCCGATCCTTATCGAGATTAAATTTTGTAAGGTACAGATAAAACTCCTCTTTGTTAAAGTTCTCGTATATGCTGCTATAATAGCGTTCCATGATAATGGCGTTCGCGCCTGAGAAAAAATACGGCTCGTCTGCAATGAAGAACATCCTTTTCTTGGCCTCCACATTATCATAGACAGGCATATTATCAACTGCAATCATCCCTTCGTCCGGTTTCATAACGCCTGCCACCATGCGCAGAACCGTGCTCTTGCCGGCTCCATTAGTGCCAATCAGCCCGAACACCGTATTTTCTTTAATCGTAACGCTGACAGCATCCACTGCCTTGATCGAGCCAAAGCTCTTTGATACGTCATATATCTCAATCATATATTTCTCCTCTCCCATAAAATTTGGCCGTTAAGCCTTTTGTATCCGATCTATGATTTCTTCCCTGGTGATGCCATACTCCTGTGCTTCCTTCACCAGTGCAAGGATCTTCTCCATACAGCTCTTTCGCCGTTCAAGCAAAAGATTCTCCGCGCCTGACACAAAATTCCCTCTTCCCTTCACCGTATAGATAAAGCCTTCTCGTTCTAAATCCGCATAGGCTTTTTGGATCGTATTCGGATTGATGGATAATTCCATCGCCAGATTCCTGACAGAAGGCATCTGTTCGTCCGCTGCCAAGACGCCTTTTAAGATCAGAAGCTTGAACTTCTCAGAGACTTGCTCGTAAATCGGCCTGGTATCTTTATAATCTATGATAATCATGGGTTCCTCCTTTCATGGTAGTGAAGTGCTTAGGCGATTGCGTCACATGTGTACTATCCATGTTAATACAGTAAGCATACTCCAATATTTGCCACGTGTCAAGCACATTGCATAAAAAAACGGTGACAAAGAAATCTGATCATTCCCTGTCACCGTTTTATGTCTTCCTCCGCCTACTTGTCAGGCGCTTTCTTCATTCATGCATTTTTCAAACTCATCCTCCGGCATCGGCCTTGCAAAATAGTAACCTTGGATCGTATCGCAATTGATGCTCTTTAAGAACTCATACTGATCTTCGGTCTCTACACCCTCTGCCGTCACTTCAATCTTCAAATCTTTCGCCATCTGCATGACACGGCGGATAATCTGCTCTCCTCTTTCATCATCATAATCATCCACGAAGCTCTTATCTAACTTCATGATATCAACCGGCACAGACTTTAACATCATCAAAGAAGAATATCCGGTTCCAAAATCATCCATCAATATGATAAAGCCAAGCTGATGCAGCCTTTCCATAATGGCGATCAGTTCCTCATGCTCGTCTAGCATAGCGCTCTCCGTGATCTCTAACTGTATGTATTCAATCGGCACGCCCGAATCATCCAATATTTTCTTATATTCATCAATAAATTCCGGGTTTTCCAGGTGCCTTCTGGAAATATTAACGGAGATGGGTACGATCGGCAGTCCCTTATCCATCCAACGCCGCTGCGCCAAGCAGACTTCCTTGAAAACATATTCGTCCAGCTTACGGACAAATCCGCTCTCTTCCGCAAGCGGGATGAAAAGCCCCGGGGAAACCATCTGCCCGTTTGGCCTACGCCAACGCACTAATGCTTCCGCCCCTACAAGCCGCTGCGACTTTGAACCATATTTAGGCTGATAATAGACAATGAACTCATGGTTCTTATAAGCATGCTCTATCTGGTCGGAAAGCTGCTTTTTCTCCAGGATCCGTTCTTTCATGACATCGGTATATACTTTATAGATGCCATTCCTCTCCTGCTTGACATGATTATGGGCAAGCGTCGCACAATCAATCATTGCCTCGATATCTTCATCATACTGTTCCATGTAGTAAACACCAAAGACAGGATGCAGAATATATTCCATGCTCTTTGGCATAAAGCAATGCTGTATCTCTTCCGTAATTTTTAATATCCGCTCTTCAATCTCTTTCTTCTTCCCATATTGCAGGCACATGACAAAATGGTCGGCAATACCGCGGCCTGCGACCTCTTCTTTGCCACAGTTCCCTTGCAAAGTCGTCCATATATCACACAATACCTTATTGCCCTCATCATAACCAAACAGTTCATTAATCAGCTTAAAATCATCCAAATCCAATACAATGAGCGCCGCGCTATTATGTTTATCGAATATTTTCTGTTTCAGATCCAGTTTAAATTTTGCCAGCGTATTACCCTTCGTCAGTTCATCCACATAGAGGAGATTCTGCATCTCCTTTTTCTTCCTGCGCTCTTCCCAGAAAATCATCACCGCGATAACCACGCATACGACAACCAGGACCACGAATACCAAATAAGTCCTCTGGATGATATAATTTGACGTGCTTTCCATGAAATCCACTGGCACGACATCGATCAGGAACCAATCATTGATCCCTAACGGCGTTATATACATATATTTACCGATTATATTGTAGAAAATGACAAAGCCTGTCTGGTTGTTCTCCAACAGATGCTTTAATTCCCTGATCACCTTCGTGTTGCGTTTATCCGCTTCCTCCATGGAAGTGAATATGTTTGTCATATTCTGAAAACTCGTAGGATTAATGGAATCGACTACTTTGCTGCCGTCACGCTGTATGATATATGTGTAACCTTCTCCGTCAAAAGATGTTACCGACAATATTTCCTTCAAACTCTCCACCCGATAAGTCGCTATGACGATACCGATGATCTCTCCATTGCTTTTAATCGGCGTGCTGAAGATGATCGTCTCCTCTCCGTCCGTCCAATCAATCACAATATCTGAAATATAGGTTTCCCCCTGTATGGAAGCTTGGTAGTAAGCGTTGTTGGAAACATCAAAAGAGAGTCTGTCTGTTGTATGTGCCATACCGTCACTCCCGACATACCCCATTCTTTTAAAAGAGTACCGGATTAAGACTTCATCAAGAACTTCCATGATCTCTTCCGTGTCCTGCAAAGGCGCGATCCTATCTGCAATCTCTGCCAGCGCATTCAAATCTCCTGTAATTTCTTTCTGGACGACCAGAACATTCTGGTTGGAGACCTCCTTCAATGTATCCCGTACCAATCCTCTCAGCTCATCCTTAAGGACATTAGAATACCACATAAACACCCCAACGCTTACTATCAATAAAACAATAATATAGCTGGCCTTAAAGACCCGTTGTTTTCCCTTCCCCATATAATAGCTTCCCCTTATCCTCTGTCCTAAAACAATAACATTAGACTTGTTAGATATGGAATTATTTTAAAAGCAAAGACTTCCCTGTCATTTCTCCAGGCTGTTCCATGCCCATCAATTCTATCAGCGTCGGTACGATATCCGCCAGACAGCCGCCTTCACGAAGCTTATAGGCAGGATCTGCATTGACTAAGATAAACGGTACCGGATTGGTCGTATGTGCCGTAAAAGGCGCCCCGGTTTCATAATCAATAAGCTGTTCTGCATTACCATGGTCAGCACAGATGAACATCACGCCGTCCACTTCTTTTAATGCCTCTACTGCCTTCCCAACACATTCATCCACTGCTTCCACTGCCTTGATTGCCGCAGCCTCAACGCCAGTATGCCCTACCATATCGGGATTGGCAAAATTGATAATGATGACGTCATATTCCCCGGATTTGATCGCGCCAACCAGCTTGTCACATACTTCATAGGCGCTCATCTGTGGCTTCAGGTCATAGGTAGCAACATCTTTGGGCGAATTCACAAGAATCCTCTCTTCGCCTTCATTTGGCTCTTCGACGCCGCCATTGAAGAAGAATGTAACATGCGCATACTTCTCTGTCTCAGCAATCCTTGCCTGTTTCATATGATTGGCAGCAAGCCACTCTCCAAAAGTATTCGTCACTGCAATCTTATGAAATGCCACTTCTTTATTCGGGATCGTCGGGTCATAATCGGAGAAACATACGTAAGTAAGATCCAATCGTTTCTCTCTGTCAAACCCTTTGAAATCATCGTCACAGAAGCTCCTTGTGATCTCTCTTGCACGGTCTGGCCTGAAGTTAAAGAAGATGATAGAATCTCCGTCTTGTATCGTAGCAATCGGCGCACCGTTTTTCATCACTACCGTCGGTTTTACAAACTCGTCCGTCTCATCCCTGTCATAAGATGCCTGGATGCCTGCGGGCGCGCTCTCAGCGCTTAAGCCTTCTCCTTTGGTCAGCGCCATATAAGCCTTTTGCACCCTGTCATAATTATTATCCCTATCCATTGCGTAATAGCGTCCTGTCACGGTAGCGACTTCGCCTACGCCAATCTTTTTCATTTCCGCTTCTAAATCTTCTACGAATCCTTTTCCGCTCGCAGGAGGCGTGTCACGTCCATCGAGGAACGCATGGACATATACTTTGGAAAGGCCGTTTCTCTTAGCAAGCTCTAACAAACCGTATAAATGTGTATTGTGGCTGTGTACGCCACCATCGGATAAAAGACCATACATATGCAGGGAAGAATCGTTCTTCTTGCAATTATTGACTGCATCAAGCAACGCCGGATTCTCAAAAAAAGTACCGTCCTGGATTTCTTTCGTAATTCTGGTCAGTTCCTGATATACGATGCGCCCCGCGCCCATATTCAAATGCCCGACTTCCGAATTTCCCATCTGTCCGTCCGGGAGGCCTACTGCCATTCCACTTGCATTCCCTTTCACATAAGGGCACTCTGCCATCAGTTTGTCCATAACAGGCGTCTTCGCCTCAGCGACTGCATTGCCCTGTGTCTTTTCATTGAGTCCATAACCATCTAAAATCATTAATACTGCCGGTTTCTTTCCCATTTTTCTCTCTCCTTTACCTTTCCTAAACCTAACCTTTATATTATCACAGATTCTATTGATTTACAAATAGATTGTGGTAAAATAAGCCAAATAAGACTTACGAAGAAGGAATGCCACATGTCACCATCCATCACCATAAATTATCAAGGCGCTACCTATACGCTCCCTTATGCTATTATAAGGAGCAAGCGCAAAACTTATGCGATCTCCATCAAAGAAGACGCCTCTATTATCTTTCGTGTGCCGCTTCATACGAGCGAACGGCAAGTAGCACAGTTGGCGGAAGAAAAAAAGCACTGGCTCATCAAACATTATCTGGAAATCTGTGCAAAGAAAAACAGCAGGCCGGTTTCCGGTTTATCTGCTGTTCAAAAAAGCGCTCTGGAAAAGCGTTACAAAGAAGCTGCCCGCTCTTATATCCCTGCACGCGTTGCCTATTACCATAGCCTCACTGGCGGCATCTATCACCGGATCTGCATCCGTGACCAAAAGACAAGATGGGGCAGTTGCAGCGGCAAAGGAACGCTCTCCTTTAACTGGCGCTTAATGCTTGCGCCTCCTGCCATTTTAGATTATGTCGTCGTACACGAGCTATGCCATCTGACACATATGAACCATTCCCCCGCCTTCTGGCAGGCGGTAGAATCTGTTTATCCGGATTACCGGAATGCGAGGAAATGGCTAAAAGAACATGGCGCAGAATTGGTTCTATGAATTCGTTATTTCTTCTTTTTGGTCCTGATCCGAAGCGCCGCGTATCTGTTGTTCTTATCCGCTTCCCGTCTGTCACGGGATTTACCAGACCTGCTCTTATCAGATTTATACATGGCAAAGTCGTCGTGCTTTCCTTTCTCCGCTTTGCCCTTCCCAAGCCTGCCCCATTCGGGTCTATCCTGGGCAGCCTTCTCCTTGCCTGCACGTTCCCTGCCGCCTTCGCTACGGCGTTCCTTAGCGCTTTCGCCACGTCCGCCCCGGCGTCTCTTCCTGCCTTTCGTTACCCAATCAAGAGGAGAAAGCTCTGTCTTAAAATCTTCAATGTCATCGCCAAGCTTCATCTTCATGAACGCTGCCGCATATTGCAACGCGCCATATTCTCCAAGCAGACATCTCTCTTCTATGAAACGCAGCGCATTATCCATGTTCCCTTCCATGATGACAGCCTCTGCTTCTTTTAAGATCTTCTCAGATTTTCTCGCCATAATGTCTGCCGCAGAAGGGACTTTTCTTTCTTTGATCTTCGTATGGCATATTCTTTCAATATTCCGTAACTTATGAATCTCCCGTCCCGTTACCAGCGTAAAAGAACGCCCTGTCTTGCCCGCACGGCCTGTCCTGCCAATCCGGTGTACATAATATTCGATATCTTCCGGCACATCATAGTTAAAGACTGCTTCTACATTATCAATATCAATTCCTCTTGCCGCTACGTCCGTAGCAATCAAAACCGCTGCATGACCGCTCTTGAACAGATTCATGACCGTGTCACGCTGGTGCTGCGTCAAATCGCCATGCAGGCCTTCTACCCCGTACCCTCTCTGTTTCAGGTGCTCTGTCAGCTCGTCTACCATCCTCTTAGTATTACAGAATATAAGGGCGCGCGCCGGATCGTAATAATCCATCAGACGGCACATCACTTCTTCTTTATCTTTGTGCTGTACCTGATAGTATGCCTGTTTAATCAAAGGTATCGTTACTTCCTTCGGCGTCATCTTGAGGAATACCGCATCTTTCTGGTACATCTTCGTAATCTCTAAAATGGGCTTGGGCATTGTAGCTGAGAAAAGCCCGGTCTGTCTCTCCTGCGGCACTTCTTTCAAAATTGTCTCGATATCCTCCCGGAATCCCATGTTCAGCATTTCATCCGCTTCATCTAAGACAATCGTATGCACGTTCTCCATTTTCAAGGTACGGCGGCGCATATGATCCATGACACGCCCAGGGGTGCCGACAACGATCTGTACACCCGTCTTTAAATTCTTAATCTGTCTGACAATGTCTTGTCCACCATAGATCGGCATGACTTTAATGCCATGCATATATTTAGAAAACTTGCGCATCTCGTCCGCCGCCTGCATCGCCAGCTCTCTTGTCGGGCATAAGATGACCGCCTGTACGTTCTTATCTTCCGGATCTATCTTCTCCAAAATCGGGATCCCAAATGCCGCTGTCTTGCCCGTTCCCGTCTGTGCCTGTCCAATCACGTCCCTCCCTGATAAAAAGACCGGGATCGCCTGCTCCTGGATTGGCGTCATATGCTCAAATCCCATTTCCTCTACCGCACGGATGATCCTCTCATCAATCCCTGATTCACGGTAGGAAACTGCCTTCTCCTCTTTGGCCTCCGGCTGTCCTTCCGTTACTGTCTCTTTGATTTCTTCTGCGTTCATTGTTTGATTTTCTCTCAATTTCTTACTCTCCTATTTTTTTACGTTTCATTTAGTAACCAACCGATCCCTTTTCCGATCCTCTCCGGCACATGTGCAAAATGGCCTCCTTTGTTCAGGCAAAAGACTGTATTGATCCCATCGTGTTGGTACTTTTCTACAATTTGAGCAGTGCGCACAAAAACAGTCTGCATGATTCCTCGTGCAGATGCTGCCTCCTTATCTCCTAATGAAAAATATAGTTTGTCGGGATTTCGTCTGACAGTGTGTGTTTCCACATAGCGATAAAAACCGTCATACCATAACGAACCTGATATGGATGCTATTCCATCAAATAAAGAAGTATGATACATTGCATATACTGCAAATAGACCGCTTAATGAATATCCCACAAGATAACGTTTCTCCGGCAGCAGTTGGAATGCTTCCTCTGCTGCCGGGATCAACTGATTCGTCAAAACCGTCAAATATTCGTCTGCTCCTCCGGCAAAATCCTCGCCTTTGGCAAATACTTTCTCATGTTTCCAAGGAGAAAGCTCTCTAATCCAATCGACTCCTTCTATGACTACCAAAACAAAATCCTGCGTACCGGCTGCTTTGATAACAGCTTCCGCGCTGCCTTCAGTCATATGTAGATAGACCACCCTCCCGCGTTCTCTTGTCGGGGGTAAAAAGCAGCTAATCCGATAGTTGCCTAACGTGATAAGCATACTTTACGCAGTCCGCTTACTGCCCTGTCTTTGATCAGGCACTCTCCGTGTTCCTGCAAATAAAGAAGTTTCTCTTCCGACGGTGCAACGAGCCTTGCAAACTCAACCGCCTGCGCGCTGATTTTATTAAAATTCTTCTTAGAAAGGCGATTTTTCTCGATCACCAGATAGTAAGCGTCCTTCAGCTTATATAAATGGCTCCTGACCGTCAGTTCCGACGGGATTGCCGCGCAAAAGCGCATCGCGTGGTTCATAGAGGCGAACAGGAACATCCGGCAGGTTTCTTCCATCCCGTTGGCCTTCGGTTTTTCTTTCCCTGCTATGACGCGCGCCGCCTCCCGCATGCTCTCTGGGTCAAGACCGGAGAGTACTTCCTTGATATGCTCTAACATATTCTGGAATCCAGTAATGCCCTCGTCAGAAAAAGTAATGACCAGCCCTTCGTCCCGAATCGGCGTAATCTGCATCGCGATATTGTCGCCATTTAGCCGATAGCCAACCTCATCATGTGCTCTTTCTACAACATCCCGCAAAAAACCTTCGCCCTTTTCATTTCGCTCGAAGATATCCGCTAACGTCAATCCATATTCTTCCATATCTTCTTCAGATATGATGCATTGAACAGTCGCTTCATTAATTTTCTTATATTTCATTTATCCCCAACTACTTTCTGATTCGTGTTTTTGAGTTATTTGCAGCACAGTGGCCTGACTAGCTCACTGCTATCGCGTATAGTATAACACAGAAATTATAATTGTGGAAGAGGGTGTTTGCCACATTGTAATAATTACCATCGCGCAGGCGTTTTCATGCTTTTTCTGCTACAATATGACGAAAACAGGCTCAATATATTCTCCGTCTTTGCTGCGGCCAAAATGCAGATGCGCTCCGCTAGAGCGCCCACTGCTTCCTACTGTAGCAATCTTTTCTCCCGCCAGGACGCTCTCGCCTTCTTCAACAAGCACTTCCTGACATGCTGTATAGTAGGTAAATTCCCCGTTAGCTTCATGGAACAATACTACATAATGACCGTTCTCTGTATCAAATCCAGTCTGTTCTACAACACCGCCTGCTGCCGCCAATACGTCAGAGCCAGCCGGCGCCGCCAGATCAATGCCGTTATGCATGCGCTTCACCTGCGTATACGGATTAATACGTTCCCCAAAGCCGTCAGAGATCCGGGTATAGGAAGGGCATGGGTTGACATAAGATACTTCGACGTCATGATGTCCCTCCGCCTTGTTTGGAAACGCCAATGCAAGAGGATTGCCCGTTCCTTCTATCCATTCTTCAATTGACTCTGCATTCTGTATCATATTACATTTTGTCCCGGCTTCGACTGACACCTCTCCTAAACGGAACTCTCTTCCTCCGAATCTGCCACATTCTACCGGGAAGCTTAACAGCGGTAATCCCTGGTACCAAACCTCATCCGCCTGTTCTGTCGCTAAGCCAATTGCCGTTATCAGCCTTATTTCCCCCTCGCTCTCACCAAGCTGATAGGATATTGCCATGCTTTCATAAATAACTTCTTTTATTCTCTCCATGGACTCAGGCGAAGCCGCAACCGCAATAGAGCCAGCCAGATGCCCTTCATCATAAACATTAATTTTGCTCCCGGCAGCATCTATTTCAAACCGTACCCGTTCTTTGACCTGTGCTATGACCTCGTCTTTCGTAAGCACATGCATCGCAATCGTTCCCGTATCATCCCTGTCGCATAGGTATAGATTCCAGATCTCCGACGTTCTGGTATTTTCTGACAGCATCTTATAAGCAAAGGTTTTCGGCATGCCATCCTGCGCCCGCTCATAAAGAGCAATGTTTTCAGCAGACCCGCTCATGCCGCTCATGAGCCAGGGTTCGTCATAATCATTAATCGCATCTCCTACCAATATTTTAATGCCCCGGAAACCAAATTCTTTCGAATACATGCCGTATACCTTGATATCAGAGTTATCCGGGTCTTTTATCGTTTCTAATAAATAGATGTCTTCTGGCGGCATGCTCTCTCCCTGTGCATATGCCTGCCAATAATCCGCCGGGTTCTTCGCATCCACGATGCCAACCCTAGAGCCAAGCCTTTCTACCCTTTGATTGAAAGAAGCTAATTTTTGGGTTACAGATACGGAATCTTCTTCTTTTATCATTTTGCCCAATGCATCCATTTGCTCCGACACCTTTTGCATCTCTTCTTGTGACTGAATTCCCGCCTGCGCATTTTGGTACTGTCCCTTTTGTGTACCTGTTTTTGTGCCTGTATCCTTTGCCCAAACTGCTTTTTGCCCGGTTCCAGAGAATGTGACTACGATAAGCGCTATCACAAGCAAAACCGCAATCCTTGATACCGCCAGAACATATCTGCGCCTTCTGGCAATCCTGAAAATCCTTTCCTGGATCCCTTTCTTCCCACCGCTCATAGTAGATGCGATGCCGACGCCAACGCGCATTTGGGATTTATCAGCGATCAGATTAAGCAATGTCTGACCATAGGAGAGCCGTTCTTTTTCTCCTAACAGGCGGATCGCCGCTTCATCACAGGCAAGCTCGCTGTCCTGTTTGGACACATATGCCGCCACCCATACAAGAGGGTGGAACCAATATACTACTGTCAGTATACATCTCACCGACACCCATATAAAGTCCAGATGTCTGTAATGGCAATATTCATGCGCCAATATATGCGCTAGCTGTGCTTCATTTGCCGCCATCTCTTTTGTCAGATAAATATTGCGTCCGCATAAGCAAGGGGAGGGTAATCCTTTCACAATATAAACGGATAATTTGCCCCGGTATTTTTTCCTGCTATATAGCAGCGCTTTATTCTTCTGCAAATACCTTTTCCACTTAATCTGGTAACAGAGCATATATGCGCCCATACATACCATGCCGACAATCCAAATGGCAGTGAGGATGCTTCCAAAAGATTCTCTGCCATCCATCAGCTTATCCATAAGACTTCCATTGACAGTATTCTTGCCTGCCATGCCAGGATCCGTTGCCACACTGCCGGTCACATTGTCCCCTGTCTCATCACCGCCTGTCACGCTGCCATCCATTACATAACTGCCATCTGTCATGCCTCCTGATGTCACGTTATCATTTTCCATACGGCTAGCTACATCTCCACGCCCTTCCCCAATGCCGTCTTGCGCATTGCTATCCATGATACCGCTTTCTTCCGTCATTTCCCCCAACTGCCATCTATCCATCGACAAACTCTCAGGGAATATATTTAAAATACTGATGCTGCTATGAAAAAGCGGTACTGGCAGCATTAACCGTACGGCTACCGGCAGCCACAGAGCATATTGTAAAATCGGGCTCATCCTTCCCTTTGTCAGGAATCGGATGCATAAAATTGCCACGATCAGTACGGATGATGTAATAACGATTTCCCTCATAAGTCTTCCTCCTCGGCTTTCCTCAAAATAGCATATAACTCTTCAATTTCATCTTTGGATAATGCTTTCTTCTCCACCATTGTATTGAGCATAAGCCCCAGATGCCCGCCAAAAACTTTATCCAAAAATTCCTCTGTCTCTTGTAGCATGGCTTCACTCTTCTCTATATCAGGATAATACAGCTTCGCCCGTCCGCCTTCCTCAAAATGGATGGCTCCCTTTTCCTCCATCCGCCGCAGGAAGGTCATAACAGTATGTTTCGTCCATCCTGTAGAATCTTTGAAATAATTAGTGATCTGCATCATTGTCTGAGGGGCATTGTCCCATAAAAGTTCCATTACTTTCCATTCTGCTTCTGAAAGCCTGACTACCATCATGCATAACTCCCTTCTGTCGTTCCTCTTGATCCGTTACTTGCGAAACATCTGTTTCATGCCACGAGCCTGATCATAATGAACCAAACGGGCTCTGGTTAGGAAGCAGGTTCAAGACCTAGTTTCGCAATTATTTATATGTAGGTTGACATATGACTACCATTTGATGATACCAGTATACTCATTAGGTAGTCATTTGTCAACCTTATTATGCCATAATTTTTTATATTTTTATCACTCATCCTTTTCTTCAAAAAGCCTTGACATTAATCCGATTTCGGACTATAATGCCAAAAAAGTCCGTAATCGGACATAAGCAATTGTGAAACTAGGTTTTGAGAATCAGTTACTGTGCAAAATAGACAAATCGTCGCAAGGTCGCTTTCGCTACATTGGCACTCGTAACGGCACATAAGCCGCTAAAACACAGCGTCTAAGTGCCGACGGTGCCAAAGTACCCTGCTCGTGATCTTGTCTATTTTGCACAGCTAGGTTTTAAAAAATAGGAGTTTCGCAAACTCCTATAAATTCGGATTATCGAAAAGGAGGAAGACAATGCAAAAAGACAAAATCTGTAAACAGTTATCTAAATACAACACCATCTATCTGGAAAACAACAATATATACCGTGCCCTGACCAAAAGCCTTGGCTTATCCGAAGGTGGCTTCTGGATCCTATATGCCCTGCGGACGGATTTCATCCCGCCCTTCCAAAGTGAGATCTGTTCTTCCATGCACCACCCAAAGCAAACGGTAAACTCCGCTTTGAAGAAATTGGAGGCTGACGGCTATATCACACTGTTACATGACAAAGATCACCGCAGCAAACAAATCTGCCTTACGCAAAAAGGCATTGGCCTTTGTGAAAAAACAGTGGATAGAGTCATTAGCCTGGAACAGGATGCTTTCGCAAGCTTAGCGGAAGAAGAACAGGAACAATTCCTGCTCCTGTTCGACAAATATACGAATATATTAAAAGAATATACAAAAAGAATTATTCATAATGGGAAAGGATAAAAGAAATGAACATACAATTATCGGAACATTTCACGTATAAAAAGCTGTTTCGGTTCTGTCTGCCGACAATAGCGATGATGCTATGCACTTCTCTCTATGGCATCGTCGATGGTTTTTTTGTTTCCAATTATGTAGGCAAAACGCCTTTCGCTGCTGTCAATCTGATCTTCCCATTCCTGATGATACTAGGCTGTTTCGGGTTTATGATCGGAACCGGCGGCGGCGCTTTGGTCGGGAAAACATTAGGCGAAGGCGCAACGGAGAATGCCAACCGCTATTTTACAATGATGGTGTGGCTTGCCATTGCATTAGGGATCTTCTTATCCGTCATCGGCCATATCCTTATGCCGTCAATTGCCCATATATTAGGCGCAACCGACGCCATGATAGGAGACTGCGTCCTATACGGCAGGATTATGAACGCATTCAACACAGCATTCATGCTCCAGTACTTATTCCAGAGTTTCTTCGTAACTGCCGGGAAGCCACAGCTTGGCTTTATGGCAACCGTCGCAGCCGGAATGACCAATATCGTATTGGATGCGCTCTTTATCGCTGTCTTTCATTGGGGCGTCGCCGGAGCCGCATGGGCTTCCGTCATCGGGCAATGCATCGGCGGTGTTTTGCCACTGCTGTATTTCTTACGTCCTAATAGCAGCCTGCTTAGGCTACAGAAAACAAAAATAGAATTATCAATCCTGCTAAAAGCATGTTTGAACGGTTCTTCTGAACTGATGACGAACATATCGACTTCCGTTGTCAGTATGTTGTTTAACTTCCAGCTCGTAAAATACGCTGGTGAAAACGGCATCGCTTCCTATGGCGTCGTGATGTACACACAAATGATCTTCGCCGCTATTTTCCTCGGCTATACCATTGGCTCGGCTCCCATTGTCAGTTATCACTATGGCGCAGGCCATCACGGCGAGCTCAAGAATATGTTGCAAAAAAGCATGCTCCTTATGTTATGCAGTGGCATAGCCATGCTATTTCTCGCCTGGGCTCTTGCTCCGGCATTGTCTGCGTTCTTCGTAGGCTATGATGCAGAACTGCTCGCTATGACCGAACATGCCCTTACACTGTATGCCTTCTCTTTTATCCTATACGGCATCAATATATTTGCTTCCTCCTTTTTCACTGCGCTAAATGACGGTGTCGTTTCGGCAGCGATATCCTTCCTGCGCACGCTAGTATTCCAGACGTTTGCTGTATTGGCCCTCCCTCTCCTGCTAGGGCTCGACGGCATCTGGTTCGCCGTCACATTTGCGGAAACATTGGCTTTTATCGTCTCTATCGTGTTCCTCATTGCGAAAAGGAAACAATATCATTATTTTTAAAGCAAACGGCGCAATATCATTCCTTATAAAACTTGTGCAATAAAAAAGTGAAAAAGCTATAAGAATCTCCTTTTATGCCGATATATATAATAGAACAGAAAAAGGCAATCCAAGGAGGGACATGACGCATACGGATATGAATCGCTTTATAAAGTTCAAGCGGTCACGGTGATACCGCGTCCAAGGAAGGCTTCTTCTGAAGACAGAAAGCACCAGTCCAAGCAGGAGCAGTCTAGCGCTCTCTCGAAAAAATTCTTTTCGGAAGTGCTCGACGAAGCATGTGAAAGGGAACAGCAAAAAGAAATCCACATCTCTACAAGCGGATATACTAAAAAAGCGCTTCCCTGCCACTTTTTCATTAATATGCGGGAGTATTGCTGACCCGTCATAACCAATAATGACCGTATATCTACCAGATATACAAATAGGGTTGCTATAGAAAGCAACCCTTTTATTTTTCCTTTATTTATTACTCACCTTCTGCCTGTGTCTCCTCGCCGGAAGCGCCTTCCTTAATCATTGGAGCTTCCTCTGGTTCCCGGCTCTTATTATCCTCTTCCTTTTCCTCTAACAGCGTATCATATTCCTTCGGGTCTTCTTTCATTTTCGCCATACTCTTAACCCTCATATAGATCTCACTGTTAAACTCCATGAGGAATTTCTCGTCCTGTTGCGGTACGATATCGCCATTTAAAATACGCCTGGCAATTTCCAGCGCTTTTGCCAAATCGCCAAAGCCCTCACCCTGCTCCTCCGCGGCTTCTCTCGACTTCTCTAGCATTTCCTGATACATAGACCATTCAAGCGCTTCCTGCATGGCAGATTTCTCTTCGTCTTTCGACTTCTGCGCCAATCCCATGCCCTCACCGGAAATTGCTACGGTAGCACCTTCTTCCTCATATAAGCCGACATCTTCCGCCTTGTATATAATAGCATTTCCTTGTCCCGCAGCCGTTGTCTTTTCACAAACTCCCTGACGCTTAGCGGTATGTACCTTGCCCTGTGTTTCCTTTCCAAACGGCGTATCCGCGATCCTCATATGAATCCCCCATTCTTGCTAAACTTGCGAATTGGGGCACAATCAAAGATTTGCGCCCTAACCCCTAAAGCGTCCTTTCCGTTTCCAATATCTCTTCCCACTCTGCTTCCCTAAATCCTGGGAAAACACCGCTTTTAGCTACCAATAGAGGCCGTTTTACCAGCATACCGTCCGTAGCCAGTAAATGGTACTGTTCCTCTTCGCTCATGTCCGGCAGTTTATCCTTTAATCCCATCTCTTTATATAAGTTACCGCTCGTATTAAAGAATCGCTTTAGGGGCAAGCCGCTCCTTAGATGCCACTCTTTTAATTCTTCTGCCGTAGGATTCTCTGCTTTGATCGGGCGAAGCGTTACCTCCAAATGTTTTTCTTCTATCCATTTCAGCGCTTTCTTACAAGTGCTACATCTCTCATAACATAATATGACCGGTTTCATAGCCTGCTCCTTCCGTTCGGAATCTCCTCTTGCAATCTCCTCTTTCGTTTCATGGTTCCCAAGGATATGCCATCAGTTTTCCGCTGTCAATATCACGACGGTCCGCGGCGGGATCCTTAATGTGTTCTTATACAGGAATTCTGTAAGAGCCTCAACATCCCGTCCGTCTTCATACTCTACGTATGTATTGACCCGTACTTTCCATTTCATGCCGCCCGGCAATTCCGGGAGCTGCATATTAAGCGGTTCCCAATATGCATTCATGCCATAGAATACAATATCGTCCCTCGTATCCTGCTCATCCCTGCCGGCGTACATAACGCCAATCAGGCGGCTATTATGGTCTGTCCCACTGTTCCATGGATAACCGTTATGGATACTGATCTCTGGCAAGCCTATGGATGCCTGTAGCGTATACTTGCGCAAAATGGCATGCTCTTTCCGAAAAGCTATCATATAGCGGAAAAAGTGGTGTATCTCCTTATATTCTTCCAGCCGGTTCCAATCCAGCCAGGAAATCAGGTTATCCTGACAGTATGCATTATTATTCCCAAACTGGGTATTGCAAAATTCATCCCCAGCATAGAACATCGGCGTTCCCCTGCTGCACATCAATGTCGCAAAGGCATTCTTCACCATACGGCGACGCAATTTCTCGATCTCCGGGTCGTCCGTCTCTCCTTCAACGCCACAGTTCCAACTGTTCCCATTGTTGTCGCCATCTGTATTGTTCCAGCCGTTCTTCTCATTATGTTTCGTATTATAAGAATATAAATCATAGAGCGTAAACCCGTCATGGCAGGTCAGGAAGTTGACTGAAGCCCCTAGCCCTCTCTTGACGGGATCATACAGGTCATGCGAACCAGTAATTCTTGTCACCGCAGTCCCTGCCAATCCCCCGTCTCCTTTTAAGAAACGGCGCATATCATCACGGTATTTTCCATTCCACTCGGACCATCGCTTAAAAGAAGGGAAATTCCCTACCTGATATAGGCCGCCTGCATCCCATGCCTCCGCTATCAGCTTTACTTTCCCAAGCACCGCGTCACATGCTATCGCATGCAAGATCGGAGGCTCCGCCATAGGCGCGCCATTCTGGTCCCTAGAGAGGATGGACGCTAAATCGAACCGAAAACCGTCCACACGATATTCGATCACCCAGAAGCGCAGACAGTCAATGATAAACCTTCTCGTCGTCGGATGATTACAATTCATGACGTTTCCGCACCCGCTAAAATTATAATAGTATCCGCCCGGCGTTAAGATATAATAAATATTGTTGTCAATTCCTTTGAAAGAAAAGCAAGGGCCGTCTTCATTGCCTTCGGCTGTATGGTTAAAGACGACATCCAATATGACTTCAATGCCGTTTTCTTTGAGCTCATAAATGAGCTGCTTTAACTCATCACCTTCATGATTATGCTCTACAACGGATGTATAGCTCGTATTAGGCGCGAAAAAGCAGACCGTATTATATCCCCAGTAATTGTATAGCTGCTGTCCGTCTACGACCCTTGCGCTCTCCATTTCGTCAAATTCAAAAATCGGCATAAGCTCCACGGCATTGATCCCAAGATCTTTCAAATACGGGATCTTCTGTCGCAACCCTTCATATGTGCCTTTCGCTGTCACGCCGGAAGACTCGTCTTTCGTAAATCCCCTGACATGCATCTCATATATCACCAGATCCTCAAGCGGATGTTCTAGCTGTCTGATATTGCCCCAATCAAAGTTGTTCTCAACGACTCTTGCATGATAGACGAAGCCTTTGTCGTTCTCCGGCCTATCGCCCCAGTTCCTTTGCCCTGTCACCGCGCGCGCATAAGGATCCAACAGAATATTGTCCTTGTTGAACAGCAGTCCCTTCTCTCTGTCATATGGGCCGTCCAATTGGAACGCATATTCAAATTCCTCAATTTTCAAGCCAAATACTAGCATAGAATACGTATTACCGATATGATATGATTCCGGAAATTTCAGCTTCGCATAAGGCTCTGTCTCATGCGGATGAAACAGCAATAAAGTACAGCTTGTCGCCCCAAAAGAATGGATCGTAAAACTAACGCCATTCGGTGATGCCGCTGCCCCGTCCCTGTTATAAAATCCCGGGCGTACCTTGAACCCGTCTATCACGTCCAATGGCTGCAGCCCCACTCCCCTTTGTGGTTTCTGCTTTGTGAAATCCATGTTTTTTCCCCCTTCTGCCTTCTGTAAGAATATTTTCTTTACCCTATTTATTATGCCTGTCAATTTTATTCCTAATCTCCTGCATCTGATAGTCTAATGTTTCTATGGAATCTGCACATATTTTCAACTGCTCTACGATTTCTTCCGCATCCTTTACATTCTTTTTGTATTTCAGCTTATGCTCCAGACTAGCCCAGAAATCCATAGCAATGGTCCTAAACTGCACTTCTACTTTCCTGTACTTTTTCTCATGGGATAAAAAAATGGGAATGCTGATAATAAGATGAAGGCTCCGGTACCCGTTTGACTTAGGGTTCCTGATATAGTCTTTTTCTTTCAGAAGAATGATGTCATCCTGTCTGATCAATAACTTTGCCAGCCGGTAAATATCATCCGGAAAAGAACAGATAACCCGGACGCCTGCTACATCTGCCAGATGTTCTTCTATATTTTCAACAGAGATCGAATGTCCTTTGCGTATCAGCTTTTCGTATATGCTCTCGGGCGTCTTAAGCCTGCTTTTAATGGACTCAAAGGGATTCCTTTTATATTCACGGGAGAATTCCTCATTCAGTATCTTTAACTTCGTCTCAATCTCCATGATCGCACAATGATATTGCATCATCAGATTATTAAAAGGCTCCGCTTTCCGCAATTTCTCCGCCTGCATCTCAATAATCTGGGACTGCTCTTTTAGCTTCTCCGACTGCTTCTCTACTTTCTGTTCCAACTGCTTCTTGCAGACAAAAAGCTCCACTGTATTCCGGATTCTGTTCTTTACAATGGATGATTCGAACGGCTTATGGATAAAATCCGAGACTCCAAGAGAAAAACAATGGTTTTCTATGTCCACAGCGCTTTCGCTACTGATGACCAGCACCGGGATCTTCTTAAGCCACCCATAGCCTTTCATAGCCGCAATTACGGCAAAGCCATCCATCTTTGGCATCTGTAGGTCCAAAAGAATCGCCACGGTCTCCTCCGGATATTCCCACAGCCTCAATAGCGCCTCCTCCCCATCCTCCGCCGTATCTACAATATAATCATCTTCCAGCATATCACGCAGTATTTCACGATTTATTTCTGCATCGTCTACTACCAGTATCCTGCCTTGCATTGTTCCTTCCCCTTAGCATATCTTTCGCATTCACATGCTTTTATTCTATCATAAAGTAAAAACAGTTACTATCCCAAATTTAAAAATGGCTCGCTTCCTGTACCCAAAACGGTATGCTAATCACCTTAATTTTACGCATTCTTATTGTAACACAAATTTCCACAGTAAAAAATAATAAAAAAGCTTGCAAAAACCAAAAAATCCCGTATTATGAGAATAGGCAGTTAAATCTTAAGAAAGAAAAGAGGGTATGTGAATGGCTATCAAGAATAATAAGACTGCACTTATGCGGGCTGTTTCGGAATTAAAAGATACTGACTATTCCAGGGAGCCGGAACTAAACAAAATATATTCCAGACTATTCCAAGGCCGAAGGCAGTTTGCAGAAGTCTTTGAGAAAAACATCAAAGCTGTCATGCAGATTAGTTCTCTTGATTTGACAATGCAGTATCAAACAGAAAAAATATTGGATATTTCCCGCAAAGTAAGCAAAGCGACGGAAACCATTTTCGGGCCTTCGGGCGCGAGCGGCAGATCAAACAACCAGCATGAGGAACTCACCAATACGATTATTGATGTATCGGGCGATACTGATGAGGTCTATCGCAAAATAGATGCAGGGCAAAATGAACTGACAAATATCAAAAGCCTTTCCGAACAGACAATTTCTGTTTCCCGGGAAATGCAGAGCGATATGGATGAGCTCGTGACAATTATCAATCAGATCAACAATGTCATCTCCGGAATCGACTCTATTTCCTTACAAACAAATATTCTGGCGCTGAACGCTTCCGTAGAAGCGGCAAGAGCAGGAGAAGCAGGAAAAGGCTTTGCTGTAGTAGCAAGCGAAATACGGATGCTTGCCGAAGAGACCCAGAAAATGACGAAGAACATGAGCGTTTTCGTAGAAAGCATGAAACAGGCTTCCGAGAAGAGCGTAAACAGCTCTACTAGCACAATCCAGTCCTTAAACGCCATGGCTGACGGCATCAACAACGTATGGGAATTAAACGAAGAAAGCAAACAATACGTCTCTAAAGTGAATGAATCCATTAGTTCCATTGCTGCCTTAAGCGAAGAAATCAGCAGCTCTATGACGGAAATGGAGAACCAGCTAAGAGACAGCACAGAATTTATGCGCACTGTCGGAGAAGAATTGCACATAGCGACGGAACCGGTAGTAGGCATAGAAAAAACGCTCGATGATAGTGTCAAGCAAATGGGCAACATGTCCAAAGATGCCTTTTATCATCTGGAAAACAACGAATTTGCCGAGTATATGGTCACTGCTATCTCTTCGCACCATACATGGCTTAGTAATCTGGAGAAAATGGTAAATGCACGCTCTGTCACGCCATTGCAATTAGATTCCACCAAATGCGGCTTTGGTCATTTCTATTATGCAATGACGCCAGCGATACCAGAGATCTTACCCTTATGGGAAGGCCTCGGACCGAAACATCGTAAATTCCATACATACGGTGCCGCTGTCATTAATGCGATTAACAACGGCTCTTATACGGATGCGGAAAGAACTTACCGGGAAGCGGTAACTTTCTCTAAAGAGCTGATCTCGGATATGGAGAAAATCCTACAAATTGCCCAGCAAGCTTAAGACCAAGATAAAAAATAAATGCCCGGACAGAAAATGCTACATTTCTATCCGGGCATTCTTTCTATCTCTCATTGCCCAACGTTTTTTATCTACGAAGCTCGAAACGCTGGATCGCTATTTTGAGTCTTCCTGCCTGGCCATACAATTCCTGTGCTGTCGATGCAGATTTCTCTGCCATTGTGGCATTGGTCTGCACCACATCCGAAATCTGCTTCATGCCCAATGTCAACTGCTGGATTGCCTGTACCTGCTGTTTGGCTGACTCGGCAATATGATCCACTAACTCCGTTGACTTATGAGCGCCTGCTACGCCTTCTGCAAGCGCATTCATCGTCTCCACTGATAATGATGTCCCCTGCTTGACTAGCTGCATAGAGTTCTCAATCAAATCTGTGATATCCTGTGCCGCTACGGAACTCTTCGTCGCAAGGCTTCCTACCTCCTCAGCCACTACGGCAAATCCCTTGCCGGCTTCCCCTGCACGCGCTGCCTCTACCGCTGCATTCAGCGCGAGGATATTGGTCTGGAACGAGATGTCTTCAATGGTCTTGATGATGCCCCCGATCTGAAGGGACGCCTGCGAGATATCATTCATGGCTGATGTCAGTTCCTGCATTTTCTCACTGCATACTTCTAGCTGCATTGTCGCATTTGAAGTCGATTTCCTTGCATCATCTGCATCCGCCGATGCCCGGTCTACCTGCATTGACAGATCCTGGATGCCAGAAGAAAGCTCTTCTACAGCCGATGCCTGTTTCACCGCGCCGCTTGATAAGACTTGTGCATCCGACGACATTCTCTCCGATTCGGCAGAAACGTGCGCGGCAATGACATTAATCTGGGAAAGGGCATTATTCAAAGAATCCAATATCTGCTTCATGGCATTTTGGATCGGCACAAATTCACCACGGTATTGCCCATCGGCCACGATGTTCATCTTCCCCTGTGCCATCTGGGACAATCTGGAATCAATATCGTGGATATATTTTTTCAGTTCTCGTTTTGTTTCATGGATCGATTCTACCAGCATCCCAATTTCTGACGTGTTGGATGTTAATGCGAAATCCGCAGAAAGATTTCCTTGTGCAATCTCTCCCATCTGGTCTTTCACCTTGATTACCGGGCGGATCACCTTCCATCTAATGATCAGCATACTGGCGATCTGAATGAGAGCGACAACCGCCAGTACGATCCGCATGTTCATCCTAATACGTTCCGTTTCCGTTACCAGCTCATTGACCATTTGGGAAGTCCGATTGTCTAATGCAGCAAGGAACTGCTCTTTTAAGGCATTGATCTGTTCTATGGATGCACTGTATTCCTCCCCATATACATAATTGACTGCCTCTTCCATCTTGCCTTCCTGCACATTATTCATTGCCTCTTCTTCTAGAGGGACAAGCGTATTGGAAAGCGCCGACATCGCATCTATCATTTCCTGCTCTTCTTTCGTTATGCCAATCTCCTGCATAGTCGCTACGCCGATATCCCTGTTTTTCAGATTATTGATCTCGTTCCAATAATTGTCATAATGCTCTTGTAAACCAGTCGATGCAAAGGCGCGTACTTCATTGGTGAGATATGCAGACCCGTTCATGAAACGATTGGCATTATAAGTCAACGCAAATCTATCTTCATTTGCTTTATCCAACTGACTGTTCATGTCACTGTACCGGGATAGGGAAAACATTAAAAATAACAACGAGATAATACAAATCCCATTTAAAATAAGCGATAATAGTGACTGGCTCATGGCTTTCTTCATTTTACTTTCTCCTTTCAGTGCCTGGCAAGTTCAATTTCCTGCCCGTCAATCAATACGTATTTTACTTCCGTAGATATTTCAAACGGACAGCCATTTGTTATGACGATATCCGCGTCTTTTCCGACTTCCAAAGAGCCTACCCTATCCGCTATCCCTGCATGCTTCGCAGGATTGATCGTAATCGCCTGTAACGCTGCGAAAGGCTGCATGCCCGCCTGCACTGCAAGCCCTGCACAAAGCGGCAAGTACTCCTGTGGGATAACAGGCGAATCCGTAATGATAGAAACTTGGCATCCTGCTTGGCTTAGCACCCCAGGCGTAATCCAGCTCTTATTGCGCAGTTCAAATTTTGAGGCGCTTGTCAAGGTCGGCCCTACTGCCAGCGGCACATTCTCTTTTGCCAGTTCCTCCACGATCAAATGCCCTTCTGTCACATGCTCCAACGTTATCTTTACCCGGAACTCTTTCGCAATACGCAGCGCCGTGAAAATATCTTCTGCGGCATGTGCATGCGCCTTTAACGGTATTTCTCCTCTCATCACCGGAAGGAGCGCTTCCAATTTCAGATCAAAAGCCGGCCTTTTCGAGATATCCTCCCCCGCCGCTTCTTTCTTCTCCATATATTCTTTGGCCTTAAACAAGGTTTCCCGCAACAACGCTGCGGTCGTCATACGGCTAGAGTCTTTCTTATCTTTATACACACGCTTCGGGTTCTCGCCAAATGCACATTTCATCGCTACACCGTCACGCACTACCATATCGTCTACCCGTTTCCCGACGGTCTTGATCGTCGTGAAAGTACCGCCTAGCACATTGGCGCTGCCTGGCCCTACGCAGACGCAGGTA
Source organism: uncultured Lachnospiraceae bacterium (assembly GCA_910578845.1). Classification (GTDB taxonomy): domain Bacteria; phylum Bacillota; class Clostridia; order Lachnospirales; family Lachnospiraceae; genus UBA3282. The sequence goes on along the minus strand of CAJTSL010000010.1, from coordinate 34,154 downwards.
ACACCCGCTGCCGCAGCCTTAGGAAAAGCGGCATCCAACGGTTTTACGCCATCAATGCCTCTCATCTGGGGACTGATGATATCATTCATCTCATTGTAGTCCATTCCCTCGTAGCCGATGCCGTAACCATCTAGGCCGATATGTCCATGCGCCTCGACAAACCCCGGATAGACCCGCAAGCCTTCTGCATCAATGATACGGGCATCGCTGCCTGTTTCCAGATTTTCCCCGATCGCTTTTATCTTGCCGTCCTCCACCAAAATATCCGCCCGGAACGCTTCTTCGTGGAGCGCATCATGAACCATTCCGTTTTTCACACATAACATGCCTATATCCTCCTTTATCGCATTTTCATTTTATCTGGTCTTCCACTCTATTTCCATACCGCAATGAAGCGGCACGATCTTATCTTTCATCACTGAGCGCATGATATCTATCGCCTTCTGGCCCGTACAATGTCCGGTATAGAAAACCGTATCTCTCTTCACAAGCTCCAATGCCGTTTGATATATCACATCCGACTCCTGCTCCGTATAATCCGACTTCTTCATCATATGGAACCCACTGATGACAATGTCCGGCGATCCGCCATATAACGCTTCATATCTGTCGAGAATATTCAGAATCCCATTATGCGCACATCCCGAAACTAAGATTTTCTTCTCTCCCTTGACTACAAGGCACTGTTCATGGGCAAATCCATCCTGTCTCTCTTCCCCGTCTACTCTGCATGATAAGCCAATATTGCTCTGCGGCCAGAATTTGCGCCCTCTGATGCCGGAAAAAATAGAAATCTCCTCATCCACTTCCATGTCACCGTCTAACATTTCTATATTGGGCAGGGCGCCGATCCCCTTATCTATTCCTATGTAACGCTCGCCATGATAATAGTCCATAAGAGCGGTTCTTTGCATATAGATCCGTGCGCTACTGTTCCATTGACAAAAAGCAGGTATGCCGCCGGCATGGTCATAATGCCCATGGCTTAAGACAAGCATATCCACCCCGGCAATGTCTACGCCAAGCCTTCTTGCGTTTTCCATCGTTCGGGCGCTTGCTCCGGCATCCATCAGCAGCTTATGCTTCGCAGTCTCCATATAGAGGCTAAGCCCATGTTCATACACACATTGTGGATGCCCACCGGTATCTTCCATCAAGACAATGATCTTCATAATTTCCTTCCTATCGTTTTTGCAAAAGAGGCCGTATCCCTACGACCTCCGATTTGATAACAGCCTTCTTCCATCGTTTATTTGTTAAGATATGTATCAATGCCCTTCTTAATCTCCGCAGGGGGCAATGTCTTTACAAGATATCCCGCAGGCTTTAAGGCTATGACTTTCTGGACGCTCTCTTTATCTACCCTGCCCGTCAGGAAAAAGACCGGGATATCGGCAGTTTCCTCTTCGGCACGGATCATTTCCAATACTTGTTTCCCATCACAGACCGGCATCTCATAATCAAGCAAAATAAGATCAGGCCGATCCAGTATGATGCTCCTGATTGCCGACATCCCTGATTTTGCAACAGAGACTTCATAGTCCTTACCAAAAAGCTGTTTCATTGCCTCCCGCACAACATCCGAATCGTCTACCACCAGTATTTTCTTTTTCTTATTCGTTTTTGCACTGCCTTTTTCAAGATAATTCTGGATCTCCGACATGGCATTCTCTGCCTTGATCGCAACCGCTCCTCTGTTCTGGATCAGATGGCGGGCAACGATACAAAATGCAAAATACCCTTTCCCGGTATCAAAGAGCAAGCTAAATTGTGGGATCTGCTTCTCAAACGCTTTGTGAAACTGTTCATACGTCAACAGATTCTCCTCTTTTACTTCATAGAAATCCGCCGATGGGAAATGCTCCTTTATCCGATGGATGAACTGTTGTGCCGTATATCTTGCCGCATTTACCATCATAACGCTGACAGCATCAGAATCTGTGTCCATCATACTGCCAATCGTGCTAAGGATCAGTTTCTCCTCAAAAGCTAATATAATCTCCCACTTCTCATTATTCTTGCCGCTATACACAAGCCTGTAATAAATGCCCTCTCCGAATTTCTCCCCACCGTAGCATTCACTGACAACCTGTGTCTCTAACTGGAACAAATCATGCAAAAGCTGGATAATGATCCGTTTCATAGCAGACTGCTCTTCATCAGGCAGAAGGTCTCCCCACTTGCTGATTGTGTTCCCGATGATCGCCCGGTCTTCCATAAGCGTATGGCCGATCAGCCAACCGGCGCAGACGCCAAGGAAATGATCAATTGCTTCAGGCGCATAAGCAGCCTGGCTCAGTTCCTTCTCTAGCGCCGGCAGCATTTTCTTCCTGAAATTATCATGAAGGCGCCTATGCGTCTCAAACCCCACATAATTGATTGACGCCATATAAGCCTCTTCTTCCGTAAAATGCTTCATCGCATGGTCTCTGAAATATTTAATACCTTCCTGGCACGCCCATTGGCTTTTCCCATCTAGTTTCCTGGAAGCAAATAACCTATTCAAAATGCTGAAAAGCTTCTTATGCTCCCTGTCGATAAAGTCCACCCCAATATTAAACCTGTCTTGCCATACCAATTGTTTCTCCATGCCATGCCCTCCTTACATCACAGCAAAATCTACAACCTCTGTGAATCATTTTAGTTGTATAGCCTATATTCCTAATTTCACATACTCTTCTACTATCGCACTATGAAAATGTAGACTCCGTAAAGATCTTAATCTGTTTCCTATAGTATATCATATAATGGTTAGAATCGTTAGCTTATTTGCAAATTTTTAATATCCGGGCCGGCTTTCCCTTTTCTCCTATTCCAGCCCTATTTCAACGTCTCGCTATGGTTCCATACAAGCGTGCTATATAGGAACAATACATCGCATCCTGTAAAATCTATGAACTGTCCCAGTGAATCTGGATGGATATACCGGATATCCACAAGCGTGATCTGGGAATACCCGCTGATGAGCAACGGCGCTATGCTAGAGCCGAAAGAATCCCTAAACAGCACAAGCTTCTTATCGCCCGTTGCATGCGGATTTTCCATTGTAATCAGCGACAGCGAGCCGGAAAGGAACATTTCATATGGGTCTCTCCCGTCTGCCTTTTCCATATCATACACTGGTATCTTACGCCCATTTTGCCAGTCATAGACTATAGCCTGGTCAATCGCATCTCCTGTCAGATAACATAACCGGTCCGGTTCATGCGGAAGCGCCGCCTGCCCATAATATACCCCATAGAAATCTTCTTTTGCTACCGAAAACTCATATTCTGCCAAAAGCTCTGTCCCCATCGCCTGCGCCAGCCTATCCGCCACATCGGTAATATTCTCCTGCCGCCAATGCGTATCTGTCTTATAATAATCCTCCTTGCCCAAAAGATCAGATATGGGGATATATTCCGCAAAATCCGCCATCTTAGCCACCTGCTCTTCCACTTCATCATAATCCAGGGACAGATGCCCGCTCTCTTTTGCCAAGAAGCAGTTCTTATCCGGTATCAGAGACATAAAGATACGGTTTTCTTCTGTCAGGTATTTGTCACAGACATAACGCAAACGCTCTATGGCGCGCATAAACGAGTCTTCGTCCAAAGGATATTCCACAGCGCATAGAAAGCCGTCCGCCGTATAAATACCGTTGTTGTCCTGTCTTGCAAAAACATGTGCCGCCGTCAGCGCCTTCCCCCTCCTAAATGCGTCCCGGGCCGGAAAAGCGTCCACCGCATACGACTCAAAATCGGACATAAAACGCCCGCTCCATACTGCATCTGCCGTAAAGGACGGCATCGTCGCGAGAAAACGCCGCTCGCTATCTGAGTATTTCTTCTCCGGCAGGAAAACACATAACAAAAAGCCTCCTGCAAGCAACAGTGAAAACAAGAGACAAACAACTTTATCCTTCCAATGCATGCCCATAAACCGCTCCTTATCCGAAATTTTAAAACCGGAAATATAAAAAGGGATTAAACGAACCGTCCACAAGATACGCCGTCATCACCAAAAGCAAGATGGCAAGCGCAATCGGTTCTGCCACATTCAAAACCTTACTGCAAAGAGGCTGTCGCATCGCCCATCCAAATACTTTAGAAACCAGGGGCGTCGCCCCAATACATCCTATCAATAAGACAATAGCGAAGCTGCGGAGACAATACAAAGCTTCCGCCGAGACCATCTCAATCCCGCCTGCGCCAAAAAGGCCTCCTATATCAGAAAATGCCTGCCCCATATCATTCGCATTAAAAATAACAAAACTCAGGACCACAAAAAACAATACATATATATGTGAAAAAACACGGTTCTTTTTCATCACATCAAGCAGCCATAACTTCTCAGCCATCAATAACACGGCAAAAAGAAGCCCCCATACCATAAAATTCCATGCTGCCCCGTGCCAGAACCCTGTCAATATCCAGACAACCAAAATGTTAAAAAGATGACGTCCTCTTCCGACGCGGTTTCCGCCCATCGGAATATATACATAATCCCTAAACCAGCTTCCCAGGGAAATATGCCACCGCCGCCAAAATTCGGTAATGCTCGTAGAAATATAGGGATAACGGAAATTTCTGACAAAGCGGAAGCCAAACACTTGCCCAAGGCCGACCGCCATATCGCTATAACCGGAAAAATCAAAATAAATGTGCAAAACAAAAGCAAGCGCATACAGCCAATAGAACAACACCGACTTTTCCTCTGATGCCCGGAAGACATTACAAAGCTCTCCTAATTGGTTCGCCAATAAAATCTTCTTAGCAAGCCCAATGATAAAAAAACGTATCCCTTCCGCCGCCATCGCAATAGAATGCTGCCGCTTATCCAACTGCTCCGCTATATCGCTGTACTTTACAATCGGCCCGGCAATTAGCTGTGGGAACATCGCGATATATGCCGCTAAGGAAACAAGATTCTTCTGCGCAGCATCTCCCCGGTATACATCTACGGTATAGCTTATGATCTGGAATGTGTAAAAACTAATGCCGATCGGCAGTGCGATTTGCAAAACCGGAATGTCCCATCCTGTTACGGCACGGAAATTATTAACGAAAAACCCTGCATATTTAAAATATAATAAAAAGGATAAGCTGACCGCGACAGAAATCCCACAAAGTACCTGTCCGGCTCTTTGGCTCCTATATTTTTCTATCAACAATCCGAAGATATACCCAGATATAATAGAGACTGCCATCAGCAGAACATATTTCGGTTCTCCCCAGGCATAGAAAAAAAGACTGCACAAAAGCAGGACTGCGTTTTTCATGCGCCTTGGCGCCAGAAAATACACAAGTCCTGTCAACGGCAAAAAATAATATAAAAATGTAATACTGGAAAACAGCATAATGTTTTCCTCCCGGCATTTTTACTACACTATTGTGTCATGTCTCATTGCATACAACACTTTCAGTCCCTACGGCTAAAAATCTATGCAATCGGCGTTTCCAAAATCACCTCGGCGCCACTTAATGCAGATAAGGCGTTAGCCTTAAAAGTCTCCATGATCCCCGCTTCTCCAAAAGCCGTGATGACATACGCGCCATCCACATTGATGATCACCAGCGTATCCGGGAAGCCGCACAACCATTGTGTCGCAAGCACATTGGTCTTGACTTCATCTGTAAAAGACTCTAAATCCGTGCCATCTTTTAAATGATAGACCGCACCTGTAAACGTGTTGGCATTCATCATGTGTACCATGGAAGCTGCATCGTCAATATTATCAAACTGGCTCTGTGGCAATCTCAACGTATATTCCAGCTCTTCGGTTTTGCTAACGTCAAACTTGCCCGGCGCATCCATCACCGCATTTTCCGAATCCCCACCGTAAACAGAGAACAATTCGCCTTCTCCGTAAGATGCCACTATTGCGTTCCATACGTCAAGCGCTTGCGCATATTGTGACTTTTCGCCACCTCCATTTGCTTCCTCCGCCGAACTCCCGCAGCCCGACAGTGAAAAAAGCATCGAAACCATTAATATTAACACGACAAATTTTTTCATAATCTTGACTCTCCTTATTCTCTCTTCTTTTGATTAGTATATCCAAATATCGGTAAAAAATCAATTTATATCTTTCTCGTTTCTTCCTCTTTGCCTTTGCCTACAAAGCCGGACGTGATCGCACCTACCGGGCAGACTTCTTTGCATTTCCCGCAACGGATGCATTCCGGTGTGTTGATCTCTTTGGTCACCTCCACTGCCATCGGGCAGGATCGCTCACACTTTTTACAATCTACACATTTCGCCCGGTTCAGTTCCATCTGGTAAAAGCTAAAACGTTGGAACAAGGCATAAAACGCTCCTAACGGGCATAGGTAGCGGCAAAACGGGCGATGGACCACCATAGAGATTACGACGATCACTGCCAACAGGAAAAGCTTCCATTCAAACAAACGCCCTGCTACGCTTCGCAAACCTTCATCTGCTATCAGTAAAGGGATCCCTCCCTCTAATGTGCCTGCGGGACAGATATATTTACAGAAAAACGGCAAAGCAATCCCAGTCTTTGCCGCTGCAACGGCAGGCAATAAAACGACCATCAGCAATAAAACCAAATATTTCAAGTATCTTGCGCCCCTGTCCGCCTTCCTTGGTATTTTCATCTTCGGCAAAGGAATTTTATGCAACAAGTCCTGTAGCAAGCCAAAAGGACATAAAAGGCCGCATATTGCCCGCCCAAGTAAAATGCCAAAGAACATCATCATTCCCAGCACATAAAAAGGAAAATGTGGCTTCTTAGCGCCAAGCGTTGCCTGTAACGAGCCAATCGGACAGGCACCCAAAGCTCCCGGACAGGAATAGCAATTCAGTACCGGCACACAGATCCCTTTACTGTCTCCTGTATAAATCCTGCCCTTTGCAAATCCGATTGCATAACCGTTTATGAAAACCGCAAAAGCAACCTGAGTGATCCGTTGCAACGATATCCGCTTTCTCTCACCCTTCTTCATCCGATGCCGATGCATTCCAGACATATCCTCACCGCCTTTTGCATGACTTCTACAGGTTCCTCTCCTACAACGCCTACTATGATGAAAATAACAGAAAGCGCCAGGATACAGGACGCGATCCCATTTTTTACTGCCTTATTCACTGCCAAGCTCCGCCTTTCCCATCGATAGAAGCGCCTTATTGATCGCATCCGTATACGATTTCGCCAGATCCGTTTGCCCACCGATAATCGCATCTCCTATCATATTTCCGTCTTTATCCACTACGATTGTCGTAGGCGTATACATAACCTGCCTGCAAAGCGCCTCGAAATCACCGTCTCCGCTAAGCAAGGTAATGCCCGCATAGCCAGCCTGGTCCAGGATATCCGCTACCCCTTCTAAGTCGCTCTCACCGTCTAAGCAGACCGTGACAATCTGCACATTGTCCGGCAATGTCTCTGCAAATTCCGCGATGTCCGGCATCTCCACGATGCAAGGCCCACAGAATGTCGCCCAGAAATTCATCACCGTGACATCCTTTTGGGCGAGATCGTCCTCCGTAAAAGTACCTTCCTCCAATGTTTTAGCCGTAAAAGATTCTAAAACACGAATCTTCGTTTCTTCTGTCGTTTCCGTTGTCTCCGTAACGCTTTCCTCTGTTTGCTCCATTTGCTCCGTGCCTGAAGGTTCCTCTACATCCTGCCCTCCTGCACATCCGCTCAATAAGAGCGCGCATGATAATACGGTGCCAAGCACCGCCGTTGTCCAATTCTGATTCCTCATATTCTATACCTGCTTTCTGGTTCATTCATCCTTTTGCCATCCTGCAAAGAGGATTCCTATAGATTCTAACATAGGAATGACCGTTTTGGTATAGAAAATTTATAAAATCCTGCCTATTCTGCCTATGTAAAAATTGACATCTTCCTCAAAGCAAGCTATACTAAGTATATTATACTATTACATTTGTAAGAACATCGGAGGATGTCATATGAAAGCATTACCACAAATCTCTGAAGCTGAGTTCGAGGTCATGAAGATCGTCTGGAAACATGCCCCTATCAGCACAAACGACATCACGGACCGCCTGGTCAAAACAACGGCATGGAGCCCCAAAACCATTCAGACATTAATCAAGCGCCTGGTTACAAAAGGCGTGCTTACGTATGAGAAGCAGAGCCGCGTATTCGTCTATACGCCACTCGTAAAGGAAGCGGAGTATATCGGGCAGGAGAGCAATTCGTTCTTAAAACGGTTCTATAATGGCAATATTACTTCCATGCTGTCCGCTTATATCGACAACAACAAGCTCTCGGAGACCGAAATCGCTTCGCTGCGCGCCCTGCTTTCTAAGAATCCCCCAAAAGGAGAACCATAAAAATGACAGGCTTTGCAATTCGCTTCTTTCTCTGTAACCTATATATTAGTTTGCTCATTGGCATCCTGACGGGACTCAAATATGGTTTGAAAAATATTTTGACGAGCCGTACGCAATACCAAATATGGTTTTTGCTCTTTGGCATACTGGCCGTTCCCTTTGCGCCCATCAAAATAATGCGCTTTCCGCATGCATTCTTGTCCCGTCTCCTTGCATGGCTTACTTTTCTAGGAGACACTGCCGCTTCTTCTACGGCGACAGGCGCCGGCACCCTGACAATGAAACCGCCTGCGCCCGCGGCAAGCTGGATGAATGATTTCTCTGTCTCCATCAGCCAAAACGCGCCTTCCTCTATCGGCATCCTTCTATGCGCCTTATGGATGACAGGCATGTTCCTCACGCTCTTAGCCACGATCAGAACAATGTACCGTTTCCGTATTTTCCACAAATCCACCCTGCCTTTAGAAAACAGGATCTTATATCAGTTATATCTTGACTGCCTAAATGAAATGGGCATTAAAAGGCACATCCCGATCCGTACCAGCGCCTTTTTAAAATCTCCCGTCATAGCAGGTTTCTTCAAGCCATGCATTTATCTGCCGCTTGGCCTGATCGGTGATTATCCGCTCAAAGACATCCGCTATATGTTGCTGCACGAATTACAACACTATAAGCATATGGATACGCTGGTAAATTATCTGGCAAATGTCGTTAGTATCTTATACTGGTTCAATCCGGTTGTCAGATATGCGATCAAAGAAATGCACAATGACAGGGAAATCGCCTGCGATACTGCCGTCCTGGAGATGCTCGGGGAAGACGCTTATGCAGATTATGGGCATACGCTGTTAAATTTCACCAAAGAAGCCGCTTTTGCGCCTTTTCCTTTCATGACTGGCATAAGCGGGGGCATGAAACAGATGCGGAAAAGAATTATGAATATTGCATCCTATCGTCCATCTTCCTTCCGGCGCAAACTGCAAAACGTGCTAATTTATGCCATTATCGTCATATTCGTTCTAAGTGTGGCTCCGGTTTTATCCATTCACGCCGCTGACGATACCTATCTTTTTGCAGGAAACAGAGGGAATATCCTATCTCTCGACTTAGAAGATGTATTCCGCGGCTATGACGGCTGTTTCGTACTATACGATCGCGCACAAGACACATGGCAGATTTATAACGAAGAAGCCGCCGTCACACGTATACCGCCTGCCTCTACTTATAAAATCTATAGTGCCTTATTCGCATTGGAATCCGGCGCCATTACAGAAGAATCGTCCCTTATCCCATGGGACGGGACGCCGTATCAATACGAGCAGTGGAACAAAGACCAGACGCTTATCACTGCCATGCAGGACTCCGTTACTTGGTATTTCCAAGCGCTTGATCAGAAAACCGGGTATACAGCAATCAACGATTATATCCAACAGATCGGATATGGCAACCAGCGCATTGGCAACGATATTTCCTCCTATTGGTTAGATTCTACCCTAAAGATCTCTCCTATTGAGCAAGTTGAATCATTGCAAAAACTATACGACAACCAATTTGACGGATTTGCCTTTTCCGAGGAGAACATGGAAGCCATGAAAAAGACGCTTCTCCTGTCTAGCGACAGCCAGGGGACGCTCTATGGAAAAACCGGTACGATAGAAACAGGCGGAGAAAATGTCTGCGGCTGGTTCATCGGCTATTTGGAACAAGAAGACAACACCTATTTCTTCGCCACCAATATCCATGCCAGCGAAGCCGCAACCGGCCCTGCTGCCGCAGACCTTACCCTTGCGATTCTCTCGGATTGCCATTTATGGCAAATTGACTAAATACTCCGAGACAATTTCTGTTGCAATTTCTCTTGCCACAGCGCTGGATACTTGCATGCCATCTGTCCTGCCAAGATATACACAATAATACAGCTTCGATTCCCCATGCTTTGCAAAACCGGTAAACCATGCGTCAACGACAATGCCCTGCGCTTTTCCCATCCCGGTCTTTCCGTATAGGGAAAGACCCTCTTTGCTTTCTTCCTCCTGGAACATTGCCTGCTCTAATTCCTGCAACGCCTGCGCCGAATATGACGAATCGCTCCCGAAAATGCGCTTCATCACATCCACTTGTTCTCTCGGGGAAATTGCAAGCGATGATTCAATCCAGAACCCTGTCAGGGCACGATTGTTATTATTGCTGTTTAACCTGCCTTCCCAATCGGTAATGTCACAGTTGCCATAACCGAGCTTGTCTAACTCTTCCTGCATCGTCTCTTTGCCGATCTCATCAATTACCTCCCTAAAATACCAGACACTGGAACAACGAAATGCTTCTTGAAATCCCAGGTCTTTATTCCAATCCTCATTCCAGAACGTTTCACCGCTCCATGTACGTACGGAATCCTCCTGCACAATGATCCCTTTCTCTAAGGCGATTAGCGAGGAAATAATCTTAAAAGTAGAACAAGGTGACCGTCTTGTCATTGCCAAATCGTCATTGTACACCACATATCGGTTCTGCGATGCATCGTATAGAACTGCCGCGCCATTTAAGCCGTGGAAATACGCTGACCAGTCTGCCTCCACCATTTCCGGCTCCTTCTCCTGCTCCGCGCTTCCTGCCACTTCTTCTATCGCTATCGTTTCCCCTAAACCTGTGGCATCATCTGCTATCGTGTTTCCCTCTAAATCCGTGCCATCGTCTGTTATCACGTTTCCTTCTAAATCCGTGCCATCATCTGTTATCGTGTTTCCTTCTAAACCTGTGCCACCATCTGCTATCGTGTTTCCCTCTAGCTCTATGCTGCTCTCTGCTACCGTTACATCTGCTGCCAATTCCTCATTAACTGCTATGTTTCCCCCGTCACCATGCGCCGCTTTCTTATCTGCGCATCCTGTCAGGATTGCCATGCCCAAAAGCACATAGCATAACATTCCCTGACATCTTCTCCAAGCTTTTATTTTCATGCTTCTCCTCGTCTCCTTTCCCGACCGCCTCTATCAGGCAATTATAAGCATCTATTCCATGCCATGAACTTGGTCAAAATAGTAATCAAAAATAGCCCTGCCTATTGTTGTCACATTGGATGATCCATACCCGTTGGCAATCCGCACTGCAATTGCGATCTCTGCCGTATCTGCTGGCGCATACCCGACAAACAGCGCATGATCCGGTCTGTTCTTTGCTTCTTGTGCTGTCCCGGTTTTCCCGCAAAGAGGAATCCCCATATCCCTGAACGCGGCGTTACTCTGCGCAAACTGCTGCATGCCAAGGCATGTCGCATCCCATACCGTATCCGGTAATTCCACTCTTTCTCCTGGCGGCTTTTTCACCTCTACAAAATTTCCGCCCACATCCGTGATCCCCTCTATGAGGGACAGCGGATAAGCCTCTCCTTTGGCGGCAACAATATTCACATATCTTGCAAGCTGTACTGTCGTATAATTGTGCGTGCCCTGCCCAATTGCAGAAGGGATGGCATAAGCGTCCGTCAGATGCGGTTCGGATTCTGCGATTTCAACGCCCGATTTCTCATCCAGATAAAAGATCCCGGCATATTCTTGCAATGTATGTAACGCTTTGGCATCCGTATATTCCTTATTATCTCCCATGCCCAGCTTATATGCAATTTCACATAGATAATCATTACAGGAAAACTGTAACGCAGTCTCTACATTGCCTACATTCCCATGACCGGAATGCTTCCAGCATTTTAGCACAGGCTCTACTTTATCGAATATGCCGTCGCAGAAAACAGCGCTGTCGGGAGAGATTACGCCTTCCTGCATGCCCGCTATTACAGTGATCGGTTTAAAAGTAGACCCCGGCGCCGTTAGCTGCTGGGTGGCTCTGTTATATAAAGGCAGCGATGCATCATTTAAAAGGCTGTTATAATAAGCCGCATCCATCTGATTGGCCAATCGGTTATTATCATAGCCCGGGTACGAGACCAATGCCAATACTTTCCCATTCTCCGGGCATACGACAGCGGCAGACGCAGAGCAGGGGTCAAGAGCCAGCATTGCCGGCGTGATCTCTGTCTGCTCTATTTTCTTCTTCAGGAAAGAAAAGGCATCTATCCCACCAGACGATAATTTAACATAGTCATTATCCATATCGGACAAAACGCCCTGGGCATAGAGAAGCAAACATACTTCCCTTCCCGTGATCTGTTCTTCCATCAGCAGCCATTTAAACAACAGCTTTTGAAATCCTATATCATGATCTAACCTTTTCTTGATGCCTTCTATCAATAAGCTATACATTTCATCCATTGACAGATACCGCTGTTTTGTGTCAATGAATTCTGATGCTATCCAGCCATTGTCCATTGCATGAAGCAAGAATTCTTTGATGTTTAAATCACTTTTGCGCTCCCATTCCCGGTATAATGTGTCTTCCATATTGACTGTCTCTTTCCTGACCAGTTCCTTTTCATCTATCAGATATGATAAATATTCCTGCATTTCTTCCGGTAATGCCTGAAAATCCGTATAGCCTTCCAGCAATTCGTCTTGGAGCCTTTCCATCGCTTCGCTATATTTCTCTTGCAATGCGCCTGCTATGTCCCGTTCCAAGTCAGTGGCGAAAGAACTGTCCAACTCCTGTAACCGGATCACATTGATATTGATTAACGCCATATAGGCATCATAAACCGGGATACGGATATCGGTAGTATCCGTAATCCGTGACTTGTCAAATCTTTTGGCATTGATCAGATTATCAGATACAATCATCGCCAGATTCTGCTCTAATATATCATATACCACCATCTGTAAATCCTTATCAATGGAAAGAAATACATCCCTGCCGCTTACCATATCCCTGACGGCTTCCCCCTCTCCGATCGCCTTGCCGACATTGTTTACCGTAATCCGCCTCTCACCATCAATCCCCTGCAACGTCTCTTCCATGTACTGCTCAATGCCTGCTTTCCCAATCATGGAATCTACCGTGTAACGCTTGTCCGAATCTGCATACCGTTCCAGCTCATCTTCTGAAATCTTACCGATATAGCCAAGAATATGGGAAAAAGCTTCTCCCCCGGTGTAGATCCTTTCCCAATCCTCTCCAATGCTAATGCCTGCTAAAGATTGATTATTCTCCATGATATACGCCGCCGTTTCTTCCGATACATCCCTTGCTATCGTCACAGGCACATATCTCCTATAGGCATTGGCAGAAAGCATATAACGGATCCCTACGACTGCCAGCGCTTCTTCTTTCGTATATGCTTCCGGCAATCCATATGCCTGTAGCGCTTCTCCTGTATAATTGTCTTTTCCTTCCCCATATAATGCGAACCTCTGGTTTCCTGCAAGGTAGCTGACCATATCTTCTGCGCTCATTCCTCTTTGCTCGCTTGTCATTTTACTAACATCCGCTATCCCGAGAACATCCGCCTGAAAACGCAACAGCGCGTTCCCTGTTACGGTATATTCATAGTTGCCGTCCGCTCCCACCTCTATCTTTAATTCATTATTGACTTTCTCATGCTGGCTGGCAAGCTTGCAAATGACACGATAAATCATGCTGTTCAAAGATAACTGCTTCTCGCGTTTAGAAGCATATTCCCCATCATCTACCATGGTAACGGTAAAGACAAGTTCATTATATGCCAATATTTCCCCGTTGCAGTCATATATGAGGCCTCTTGTATTGCTTTCCCGCACCGTTCTGGTGATCTTCAATTCATAATCCATTGCATATTGTTCGCCATTCACGATCTGTAAGACCCATAAACGATACAATAACAAGGCACATAGGACAATCAGAATCATTTGCAGCAGCCAAAGCCTGATCTGGTACTTCCACGACATGATATTTTTCAAAATCCTCCTTCGCGATATACTACATTCATAAATATTACATATGTAAGATTTAAATCCAAAAATTTTTGTGGATTTCGCCCTATTCAAATCTTACATTAGTAGGATTTACATGTCAATCCTATTTCTGTAAAATTTTTCAGTGAAGCATACCGCCTATCGCTTTTATGTCCGCTTTCGTCTCAATCACTGCTTCTATCGCCGCCTCCATAGCATGCACCATCATCTCCTGGGACATCGACGGCTGGTTCCTCTTATCAAGCACCTGTTCAGGCAAATACGGGATATGAAGGAATCCGCTGCGCTTGCCAGGATACTTCGTGGCAAGCATATGGCAGACGCCATACGTCACATGATTACAGACAAAAGTGCCTGCCGAATTAGAGATAGAAGCCGGGATATTCCTCTCCCGAATCTTCTGTACCATTGCCTTGACCGGAACAGTCACGAAATAGGCTGCCGGGCCGCCTAACACAACCGGCTCATCAATGGGCTGATTCCCTTCATTATCCGGGATCCGGTAATCATCCACATTGATCCCCACGCGCTCTACGCTAATCTCCGCTCTGCCTCCTGCCTGTCCTACGGATAAGACTACATCCGGGTCTAGCTGACGGATCGCTTCTTCGATTACCTGTAAGCATTTATGGCATACTGTCGGGACTTCTAATTTCACGATTTCCGCGCCCGCAATATAATCAGGCAATCTTTTTACAGTCTCAAGCGCGGGATTGATCCTCTCTCCTCCAAACGCATCAAATCCGGTGACTAATATTTTCAATCCGATAAACCATGCCTTTCTCTTAGCTTACGAATAAGCTAAGACTTATTCTATGATATCAGTTATTTTACCATTCATTTACACAAAAAGGAAGCGCAGGCTATGCTATAAATTATATTCTTCAGAGAAAAACCCATAATTTGTCAAATCAAACCGCCTGCCCTCTCTGGGCGGATACGCCCCGGTCTGGCAATAGATATTATCCATGAGCAATATACGCCTAATATGTCTCGCATACAGTACCCGCTCATCAAAACAAGCAAATCTGTTTTTGACCAGTTCCAGGTTCTCATGATAGTACCAGTCCTCATCGCTTTCCACTTTAGGGCATACTGTAACAGGTGCTTCTCCCCACGCAGGGATATAAGCACAGTTTAGAAAATGGTTATTTTTGATGACAATTGACCCAACTGCCCCGGATTCATACCAGGAACAGGCCTCTCCTTCCAGATAAACAGCCGCTCCCGCAGTTTCGAATACACAATCTTCTACCAAGGCTTTCCTGCACGTAAGCAAAATCCCTCTTGCCCGGTTCCGCCGAAATTCACACTTCCTGATCACGACATTCGGCGAAAGCGTCAGATTTTCGACTACTGCATTTTCAGGAAAGGCCTCCGGCAATTGTCTGTCGAATACTGCCAATACGCCCTGTCCTAAAAGCGTAACACTTTCAAAACGTCCCTTCCAGACAGGCCGCAGGCTCCGTGCCCCCATAATTGCCGCTTCATCACCTTCGCGCGCCAGTCTCACGCCAACCTGCTCCGGATGTCCCCATCCTAGCATTAGCTGATTATCACCCATCTTCTTCTCCACCGGAGAATAGAAACCATGTACATTCACCCCGTCATCCATTTGCTTCTCAAAGCGACAGCCTTCCAGCACAATCTTCCCTGCACAGCCTACAAAATGTGCGGCATCAGCCGACGCACTAAAGCAGCGAGGATTCCTCTCCTCTGGAAGCACATGAAAATCATAAAGGCTGATATTCGTACAGCGCTCCGCCAGGATGCCCATGCCTTCCGCATGATGGATCTTCACTTTCTCTAAGCGCAGATCATCCGTATCGGATGCATAAAAGACCGGATTGCTCCGCGGATGATGCCGTAGCACCAATTTATTCCCCGCACGGCTTCCTGCAAAGAAATGTTCTTCTTCCCTTAAAGTAAAGCATACTTTGTCAGAATCTACTTGTTCAATGAACGGGTGAAGCCCCACTTCCTGTTGCGGCGTACCAAAATAAAGATCGTCCGTCCCATAAGCAGGCCCGCCAGACATGCTATCCATCTCCATGCTAAGATGCAGCGGATGACAATAATTCTCACCAGTAAAGTACAGGCAATGATCTTTCACCTGCCATTGATACTTTTCAGGGTTGATCTTCACCACCATTTTCTGCCGGCTTACGCTAATGATCTCTCCTTCCGAATAAGCAGGGATGGCATAATCCACGCTAAAATCGCGAAAGGAAATATTTCTGCTCTTATGCAGATAAAAGGGCAGAATGTCCGTATGGAAAATGAACCTGCTTCCAGCGCCATTAATTTCAAAATGCGTAAAATCTTCCAGCCAAAACGCCACCGCTCTTTCTTCACATTTGTGATGGTTCGATATACTAAATCTGCCCGACGCCGCATATTGCGGATAAAAATGGTATTCGCCAGGCTCTAATGTCAATGACACATTCTCTATGCCGTGTAACTTGGCAAGCGCTTCTTTTATCACAAGAGCCAAACGCGGATCGTCTCCCGGCAAAATTCCCAGATTAGCACCATAAATTGTTCTCATATCCATCCCCTCCTGCCCGTTTTCAAAGCTGCCCGGACAATCTGCGAAAGCCAGACAACTGAAAGCCAGACAATTTCTTCTGAAAAAAAGGACAGGCATCTGCCCGCCCTTTTTTCCTATTTTTAATTCTTACTACTGTTAAAAATTAGTTCGCTTCTAAAAATGCAAGCGCCTGTTTCTGGATCTCTTCATATACTTTCTGTGCGCCTGCGGCTTCCATCTTTTCACGCAGTTTCTCAATATCTGCATCCAGGTCATCTGTAAATCCAAGTCCCAGAAGCTTATAATCTGTATTGAAAATCTCGCCTAACGCCGCAATTTCATTTTTAACCGACTCGTCATTGAAGACAAAAGTCTGGAAACGTTCACTTTCTGCTGATTCCTGCCATGCACTGTTCAATTCTGCCAGATTAGGAATACCGCCTTCGATCATACGCCAGTTTGCGTCGTTTCTGACACCCCAGTTACAGTTACTGTCGTAAGCATAATTCGCACTGTCCGGAAGCGATACCAATAAGCCTTCGCCCGCGTCTTCCCAATGCTTGCCTTCAATACCATAGCAGAACAAACTATTGATTTCCTCATCATTACGCAGATAGTCAAGAGCCATTAATGCACGCTCCGGATGTTTCGATTTGGAGAAAATGCTCATACCATTTGCCAAATAAGAATTCAGTACCGGCGGTACGCCATCCTGTGCGTCAAATACCCTGATGTCCCACTCAGGATGCTCAGCGCTGACAGAAGCATAGACACTCTTAGCTGTGTTGCCGTTCATCATCGCCAAAGCTGATTTCCCGGCCTGGAAGCTTTCTGTATTATTCTGAGTATTGACAACCGCATTCTTGCTCCAGAACCCACGGTCTCTCCAATCTTTTAAGCGTGTAATGACATCATAAAACGTCTCCTGGTCAAAATCGCCCATAACGGTAAGATTGCCATCTACTTCGCTTGCGCTTGCCATAACCTGCCAAGGGCCGATTTCTGAAATGATCTCATTGCCTGCCGCATTGTTCTCCCAATTGGCCTTTTTCCACATACGGTCATAGAAGAACAGCTTATCATAGTCAGATCCTACGTCGATTGGTATCAAAGAAGGTTCATTTTTCACAATCGCGTCCATATAAGCTTCTGCTTCATCGAGCGAAGAAACGGATGTAATATTATATTTATCCATTAAATCGCCTCTCGCCATATAAACATAAGCGGTGATTTCCTTGTAATTCATCGGCAGCATATACACCTTGCCGTCTACTTTCGCCTGTTCCCACGCTTCTTCATACATCGTTTCCGCTGTCATCGGCGCATAGGTCTCTAATGCTTCTTGTGTGATCTCATAGAATCCCTGTTTCGTAGCCTGTGCATTATAGAAACACCAGTCAGCCGTATAGATAATGTCCCAATCTTCTCCTGAAGCAAAGATCAACGGATATTTCTGCTCATATTCGCTCCAGCTCATAAATTTTACATCAATCGTTGCATTGATTTCTGCTTTCAAGCGTTCATTGATCTTGGCAAAGACTTCGTCATTGTCTACCGGACGGTCTCCGATCAGATACATGACAAGCGTTACTTCTTCCGAAATATCCGGCCCTGCTTCTGTAGAAGCTGTATCCTGCGCTTGTTCGCCATCCTGTTTCTCTTCTGTCCCTGTTTCAGGCTGCTTCTCCGATGTGGCATTGGTATTCGCCTGGCTATCCGTTCCAGCAGAATCCTTAGTTCCACAGGCACATAACGTTACTAGCAGCAAGGATAACACCAACAATGATGCTATGCCCCTTTTCTTTCTACTAAGCTTACTAAACATACTTTTTTCCTCCTTTTTGTATGAAAATGATATATTGATATGACTCATCCTTTTACTGCCCCAATGGTAACCCCCTTTACAAAATATTTTTGCAAGAAGGGATACAACAAAACAATGGGCCCTGTTGCAATCACTGTCATTGCCAGCTTCATCGGCTCGCTTGGCACATCGCTTGCCGCAATGCCGCTTCTTGCGGCTGCGGCATTAATTGCCTGCGCTTTTGTCAGTATATTATTCAAATAGTATTGCAGCGGGTATAGATCCCTGCTTCCCTCATCCAGAAAGAGCATTGCATTATACCAATCGTTCCAATAATTAAGAGCGATAAATAAGCCTACTGTAGCCAATCCTGCTTTACAAAGCGGCAACGCGATCCTAAAATAGACAACCATATCTCCCGCGCCATCCAGATAAGCAGATTCATATAAAGATTCGGGAATGCTCATCATATAGCTTTTCAGGATCAACAAATATGTCACATTGACAAGGATCGGAAGGATCAGCGCTATCACATTATTATGGAAACGCAGGTATTTCGTATTAAATATGTACCATGGCACCAGCCCGCCTCCAAAAATAGAAGTAAAATAAAAGAAAAAGGAAACCTGGTACCGATACCGGAAGTTTTTATTCGCTAACACATAAGAAGCCATGCTGATCACCAATAAGCCAAGGCCCGTCCCTACTGCCGTCACCATTATGGTCACTCCGTAGGCACGGATCAGCTCCTGCGGGATGCGAAACAGCATCTTATATGCATCCAAGGAAAACTGCGAGGGTATCAACTGATAGCCATTGAGCCGGATAGACTGTTGGTCTGATACGGAGCCGCTTATTACCAGCCAAAAAGGAAGCAGGCAGATTGCGGAAAGCACAAAAAGCGCCACATATGATATCAGATTGAATACCAGCCTGTCATATCCTTTATATTTCCTTTTCCCAGATTTTGTTGCCGACATGAAAGAATCCTCCTTTCCATTTGTCCGTCCTATCAAAACAGTGCATAATCCGGTTCTACTTTTTTCACAATATAATTAGCAATCAATACCAGCACAAAAGAAACCCCGGATTGATATAGCCCTGCGGCACTTGTCATTCCAAACTCCTGTAAAGTAAGCAAGGAACGAGTCACGTATGTGTCAATGACATCCGTCACATCCAATACCATCGGATTATTGCCGGTCACCTGCCAGAACATCTGGAAATCGCCTTTCATGATCGTGCCGATAGCAAGCAGGAACAATATGACTATTGTCGGACGGATACTCGGCAAGGTGATATACCGTATCTTCTGCCACATCGTTGCGCCATCCAGGTCAGCGGCTTCAAACATTTCCCCGTCAATATTGACGATGCTTGCTAAATACATGACCGTGCCATATCCTACATTCTTAAAAGCACTGGCTACTATCAAAATCACCGGCCAGGCGCTTTTATTGGAATATACGTCTATCGGTTCTGCCCCGATCCCTTTCAGGAAAGCGTTCACTGCGCCAAATTCATAATTAAAAAGATTATAAACAAAAGCGCCGACCACTACCCATGAAATAAAATAGGGAAGGAACATGGCTGACTGGGTAATTCTTTTAAATACTTTCCCTGCAAGCTCGCTTAACATAATGGCGCAGGCAATCTGCAAAAAAGTATTGACGCACAAGAACGCAAGATTATAAAGTATTGTATTCCTTGTGGTAAGCCAAGCCTTGCCGGATTTAAAGAAATATTGGAAATTCTCAAAACCGACCCAGGGGCTTCCAAAAACACCATCGTGATAGTTATACTCTTTAAATGCCAAAACAATACCTGCCATCGGGATATAGCACATCAGAATCACAACGATCGCAGCCGGCAATAACATCAGCCACTTAGTACGGTTCTTATGTAAATCATGTAAAAACGGATGTTTTCCGTTATGCATAAATTTTCCCCCTCCTTTTCTCTCCCGTGAATATGTCCCTGTTTTTCCTGACAAGCTTATCTTAGCAAAAACATACAAGTGATGACAACGGAACTAATTTATGAAAGGAGCACAGGATTGTGTTAATTGTCATTTTGCGCATAAACGGTCCCATTTTAAATTGAAATATCCATATCTTTTGTATATTATGATTATAAAACCAGATTTTTTGCAGGGGGTTATTGAATGAATTACACAGTACTGATTGTCGATGATGAAGCAATGCCCAGAAAAGTGCTCAAAGAACACCTTCCTTGGGAAACACTAAAAGTCGCCCACATTTTCCAGGCATCGGACGGCGAGGAAGCCATAGAGCAGGCACGTCAATGCCAGCCGGATATTGTGATCAGCGACATTAAGATGCCTCGGATGAATGGTATCCAAATGGCAGCCATCATCCGGGAATTCTGCCCACATTGCCAGTTCATCTTCTTAAGCGGTTACTCAGACAAAGAGTACCTAAAAGGCGCCATCAAGCTGAAAGCAGCGAATTATGTAGAAAAGCCAATAGACCTTGACGAAATGCAACAAGCGCTAATGGAAGTCATAGAAGAACTGGACAAGCAGCCAAAAACAGAAGATCCTGCCATCCGGCGCCAGATTTTCTTCCACGGACGGCAAGATTCGGATTATCAGCCCAACGATGCCATATTCCAAGGCAGCCAGCTCCATCTCGATACGATTGCCGACTGCATCAGGCATCGGAAAGAGCAGGATACGGAAACCGCCTTACGCAGGCTTTACCGGGAAGCTGCCTTATGTGAAGGCACAGACCCCGCCTATCTGCGGCATTTTTACCGCCAGATCGTTTTCTTATTCCTGACAGCCGCTGAAAATTATAATATAACCGCGCTCACCCAAAATGCTGACTATTACTTATATACTGCCGCAGACCAGGAAACCTTATCAGCGCTCTGGGATACCTTATACCAGATTTCCCGGACATACTTTGCCGCCTTGACATGCCAGGACACGGACATTGTTTCCCGTGTAGACCGCTATCTGGAACAACATTATCAGAATCCCTGTCTCACCGTACAAGACGCAGCCCATGACCTTGGCTTTGCCAATACTTATCTATGTGCCGCCTACAAAAAAAGCTGCGGCAAGACCGTTAACCAGCATCTCACACAGCTACGTGTCCTGCATGCCAAAGAGCTCCTTGCCAATACTACGCAAAAGCTTTATGAAGTAGCCAAAAATGTGGGGTATGCCAACGGGAAATATTTTACAAAACTGTTTACCCGGGAAACCGGGCTTTCACCGAAAGAATACAGGGAGCGACACCGCCATGAAACGTAAACTTTACTTACCGAAACGCCCTGTCACCAAAAGCCTCAAGCATAAGCTTTTATGCACTTATTTTCTTTTAGTTGTGCTTCCTCTGGGATTTTTTACCGTTTATGCTTATCGCCGTGTAAGAAATGTCGTACAGGAGCAGACTTTTATCGCCATGCAGAACGCTTTTGAGGACACAGTGAATTCCATGCAGCAATCTCTGGGAAAACTGGACGCAGTCATTGATATTCTCGCCATGGACCCACTTGTATACGCCATCGCATCGAATGACCCGGAAGATCATACCTATATCCGGCGGCTAGAAGATTCGAACAGTCTTGCCCTTACCTTTGAGCATCTATGTAACCTCTCCGGCATACAGCGGATCCGTCTGTATGCCGATAATGATTATCTATATGCCTCCGGGCAAAATGACATTATCCAGCTCCGCGAAGCGGCAAATGACCACTGGTACGACGCCCTTTTAAGCCAGGATGAAAGAATGTGGTTTGCGCCGGCAGATTTTAGCGACCAGCCGCTGCCCGAACAAACATATTTTTCATCCATGCAAGTTATCTATAACCCCGGAAACGTCAAAGAGCCGCTTGCCGTCCTACGTGCCGATGCGGATGCAGAGCGCATGATCACGTTAGTCGAAAACACTTCCGTTACGGAAAACGGCATCCTGCTTCTCCTAAAAGATCAAGAGATCCTGTATCATTCAGACAATAGCACGCTTCCTGATACATTATGCGCCATCGTAGAAGAACTCCCGGTGCCGGATGGCAATACGTGGATACCGATCGAGGCCGGAGGAGAACAGTATTACGCGCAGTGCAGCTCTCTTTCCAAGTCCGGCTGGTATATGGCAAGCGTCCTTCCTTTTAGCGATATTTTCCAGCTAAGCCACGAATTTCGTTTGGAAATGCTGATCGCCGTTATTCTGATCAGCGTCATCGCATATCTGCTTGCCGTTGCCATAAGCCAATCTACCCTAAAGCGGATTTCGCTTCTGACACAAACAATGCAGGCAGTGCAGGAAGGCAACGTTGATGTCAGGCCCGAGCCGTCAGGGAATGATGAAGTCGCACAATTAATGGGCAATTTCAACAAAATGATGGATCGTATTGATACATTAATGGAAGAAAAAGTTGTTTACGGACAACAGATCAAAAGCTTAGAGCTAAAAGCCTTACAGGCACAGATTAATCCACATTTCCTTTACAATTCGCTCGATTTAATCAACTGTACCGCCATCACCTACAGCGTGCCGGAGATCAGCCGCATGGTAAAAGCGCTGGGACAGTTTTACCGCCTTTCCTTAAGCGGGGGCAATGAGCAAATTCCTCTATCCGCTGAAATGAAGCATGCCAAGCTTTATGTGGACATACAGAACATGCGTTTTGAGGATAGGGTAACGGCACATTGGTCGTTAGAGGAAGAGGCCGGCGGATGCTATATCATCAAGATCATACTCCAGCCACTGATCGAAAACGCCATTATACATGGTATTTTCGAAAAGCCTTCCAAAACCGGGAATCTCTGGGTCAGCGCCAAGCGAAAAGACGATGCCATCGTGATTACTGTAGAAGACGATGGCGTTGGCATGGATGAAGATACTCTCCGCAACAACTTCTCCGCCACCCGTGCCAAAGTCCCCGAAACTACTGGCAGCTATGGTGTGCGCAATATATGTGACCGCCTGCGGATCGCTTACGGAGAGCCATATGGCATTTTATGCGAAAGCACACCCGGTAAAGGAACTTCGATTACCATCACGATTCCAGCCATGGAATCTGCCCAATAGAAAGGAGATATTTATATGCATTATTCTATTTTCACTGATACCGACTGGCTTTATCCCGATTCTCCCCATAACGGGAATCAGGATATCCAGCTTACGCTCCCATTAGGAGGCCACGCAGGCGCACAGATCTTGGGAGATATCCCAGAGAGGCCTTCTCGTCTGGCATTTACCTGGAGCCAAGATGCCGAGAAGGCCGGGCTGACTGTAAGCCTGTTCCGGCTTCTGCCTGTCGGGGTAAACGAGAATACCGACAGCGAGCTGATGACGACTACCGACTATGAACGGTGCAAATCCTTCGTCACAAGAAAAGCACCCTTCGATGTCTATGATGCCCTCTGTCCCCTAGAGGATGGTTCTCTAGAGAACGGCTCTTCAAACAACAACCCTTTAGAGAATGACTCGCTAAACAATGGTTCATCTGGCCAAAGGCTTGTCCTCTATCTCCGTATAGACGCAAGCATAGATGCTGTTCCAGGGAACTATTCCGGCGAACTGTGCCTATACGAAGACAACCGGGAAACGAAGATCCCTCTGACATGCAAAATCAGCCCAGTCCTCGTGCCGCCTGTCTCATCATCCGCTCTTGGCATGTTGAACTTCTTTGATTACGACGGCCTTGCCAACCAACATCATGTTGCCAAGAACAGTGAGGAATACTGGGCGCTGTTCTCGCACTATGTCAAAGCACAAATACAGATGCGCTGTACCCATATTCTGCTGCCTCCAGGAGAAGCGATTTTTGAGAACGGTAAACTGATAGACTTTGATTTCTCCATGGCGGAAAGGGCAGGGCAGATTGCCCGTCAAGAAGGCGCCCGTTTTCTCTGCGGCGGGCATATCGCCCACTGGCATGAATGGGATGAACAGGAATATTACCCCAATTGGGATCAGACTCTTGGGATTACGACTACGGACGGCTATCTGCAATTACGGCTTTATCTGACGAAATGGAACGAAATCGTGACGAAGAATCATTGGCAGGAATATATGTCCCAGGCGCTTGCGGATGAGCCGCAGACACATAATGACGCTACATACCGTATTCTCGCCGGCATCTTCCGCAAATTTATGCCCGGCATACCGATTATTGACGCCGTAGAGACCACAAACCTGGGCGGCGGCATTGATATATGGGTCCCAAAACAAGATACCTACGAGAAATGGCGTGACGAATATGAAAAATTGCAAGCTGCCGGAGAGACTATGTGGTTTTACACCTGTGCGTTTCCCGCCGGGCCTATTATGAACCGCAGCATGGATTTGCCCCTTACTGCGAGCCGCGCCGTATTCTGGATGGGCGCTTTGTACAGGCTAAGCGGCTTCTTACACTGGGGCTTTAACTATTACATCGGCGACGATATCTGGCATAGCGCCTGCTGTCCTCATAAAGGCGCCCTGTTGCCCGCGGGAGACGCGCATATCGTATACCCGGGCAAAAACGGCCCGCTTCGCAGCATGCGCTTCGAAGCGCAATGCGCTGGCGCAGAAGATTATGAGCTTCTCGTCCAAGCTGCCAGAATCGCTCCTGACAAAACCGAACGGCTCATCCGGAGCGTGTGCACAAGCTTCCGTGACTATACCCGTGACGGGACTATTCTTACAGAAATGAAAAACAATCTCATATCATTATTAGAAAGCGAGGTAACGCCTAATGCCTGACCATACATGGTTCACTGAGTCAAGATTTGGCATGTTCATCCACTTTGGCCTCTACTCCGTGGCTGCCAAAGGGGAATGGCATGCCAGTATCGACCAAGTCCCTGCGGAAACATATCGGGAATATTTTGAGACATTCTCTCCTATCCGTTACGACCCTGCCCATTATGCACGTACCGCCAAACAAGCAGGCATGAAATATGCCGTGCTGACAGCAAAGCACCACGAAGGATTCTGCCTTTTCGATTCAGCCTATACGGATTATAAGTCCGTCAACACCCCGATCGGACGGGACTTAGTCCGCGAATATGTGGACGCATTCCGTAACGAAGGGTTACGGGTAGGCCTCTACTATTCCCTGGTCGATTGGCACCACCCGGATTATCCGGCATATCAGGATCCTTTCCACCCTTTGCGCAACAGCGAAACTGCCCGCAACGAACAATGCGACTTTAACCGCTATCTTGATTATATGCACGCACAGGTAGAGGAACTATGCACCAATTACGGGAAAATAGACTTATTATGGTTTGATTTCTCCTATGAAGGACATTCCGGCGCTGACTGGCGCGCCAAGGAACTGACAGAAATGGTCAGGTCACTCCAACCGGATATCCTGATTAACAGCCGCTTAGAAGCAAGCGGGGGCAATCTGGGAAGCCTTTTAACCAGTTCACCGACCCCCTGGGCAGGCGATTTCGTGACCCCTGAACAAGTCATACCCCCAGCGCCGCTCAAAGCGCCATGCAATACGCCCGTATGCTGGGAAGCCTGCCAGACACTGAATAACAGCTTCGGCTATACTGCCGATGACCATGTTTACAAAGATGCCCGCATCTGCGTCCAGCAACTGGTGGACTGTGTTTCAAAAGGCGGCAATTACCTGCTTAATATAGGCCCCGATGCCAACGGCTCCATTCCCCCTTGGGCAGAAGAGACCTTATTAGGCATTGGGAAATGGATGAAAGAAAACAACGAAAGCATTTACGGCTGTTCAGAAAGCCCTCTTGCGCTTTCCGCCCATGGCTGTCGCGTCACTGCCAAAGACAATGTCCTATATCTGCATATCATGCAGCAGCCTGTAGGGCCGCTCCCTCTCGCAGGGATCCGGCCGGAAGACATCCGCTATGCCAGAATGCTTTCTACAGGAGCTAAGGTAGAAGTCCTTACACAAGGATGGGCAGCCGAAAACTATCCAGACTATACCTTTTTGAGCATCTCCACGAAATCAAATGAGACACAGCTTCTCCCGGATCCTGCGGATACGGTAGTAAAGATTGTCTTGCGATAATATGCCATAATGCACCATGGGGTTTGACATCTTCCTACAGGTATAGTATCATATCCCATATGGCACAATACGCCAGAGGAGGAGCCACATGAGCATTTATCCAACTGATCAGATCACAAGAAAGCAAATCTCTGTACAATCCATGCCGATGAAACATTGTACAGAGTATAGCGCATAAACGGCGCAATCAGATTTCATCGGAAAAGGAAGCAATAAAGATGCCGCCATATGGCACGTTATTGCTTATTTTCCGTATGCAAATTTAGCGCAGGTAAGGCTATGGACAATGTTTTGTCTATAGCCTTTTGTTATGGGCATATATTATTGTCATAGAACATATATGCAAAACAGGCAGAAGGCATTACACGACTGTGTAAGGAAGCTTTCTGCCTTTTTTGATGCCATATCTCTATCTGTTAGAAAGGAATTGATGAACATGAGCTTATTAACAATTGAAAATTTAACACATTCTTTCGGCGACAATCGGCTTTACAAAAACGCAAGCCTGTCCCTGCATAAAGGAGAACATATCGGCATTGTCGGCCAAAACGGCACTGGGAAAAGCACCCTGATCAAAATATGTACGGAACAAGTCATCCCGGATACCGGGCGCATTGTCTGGCAACCTGGTATTTCTGTCGGTTATCTTGACCAATACGCCGAAATAGATAAAAATATGACCATGTATGCTTTTTTGCAGTCAGCCTTCACCAAATTATATGATCTGGAAAAGAAAACCATGGCACTATACGAACAAGCGGCCGACGGGGGAGACAAATGCCTTGCCCGGGCAGCAGCTTATCAGGAACAGCTAGAAGCAAGCGGCTTTTATTCTATTGATACCCAGATCGAACAAGTGGCAACGGGCCTTGGCCTTGTCTCCATTGGCCTTGAACGGCCGATCCATCAGATGAGCGGCGGACAGCGGGCAAAAGTAATCCTGGCAAAGCTGCTCTTAGAAAAGCCAGACGTCCTTTTGCTCGACGAACCGACCAATTTCTTGGACAAAGAGCATATCACATGGCTCTCCGGTTACCTTGCCAATCTGGAGAACGCCTTTATGGCTGTATCACATGATTATGCTTTTCTTGAGAAAATTGCCAACCGTATCTGCGACATTGACAATGACACGATTACCAAATATCATGGGACATATTCAGAATTCCTGAAGAAGAAGACACTTCTGCGTAAAGATTATATCCGCCAGTACACTGCACAGCAGAAGGAAATCAAAAAAACGGAGGAATTCATCCGTAAGAATATCGCCGGGCGCAAATCCAAGATGGCGAAAGGACGCCGGAAACAACTAGAGCGCATGGATAAAATGGAGGCCATCAGGCAAAAGGAGATCATCCCCTCTTTTCATTTCCCTGCATTGCCCCTTACCAATACGATGCACCTCTTGGTGAAACATCTATCGGTAGGCTATCATTATCCGGTCCTGTCTCCTATTGATTTCACCATAACGGGTGGGCAAAAGGTCGTAATGACAGGCTTTAATGGGATCGGGAAGTCCACCCTGTTAAAAACGCTGATGGGAAAACTACCGGCTATAGATGGGCATTACAGTTTTTCAGACCAGGTCGTATCCGGATATTTCGAGCAGGATCTCCTATGGGAAGATAATGGGAAAACCCCGATACAGATGATCGCGGACTCATGTCCCGAGATGCCGGGTAAAGAAATCCGCAAAACGCTCGCCCGCTGTGGCATTTCCAGTCTGCATGCCACACAGGCGATTGGTACGCTAAGCGGCGGAGAACAGGCGAAAGTCAAACTATGCTTATTAATGCGCAAACCCTATAATTTCCTCGTTATGGACGAACCGACAAACCATTTGGATGTTCAGGCAAAGGCTGCCCTGAAAGAAGCCTTAGCGGCATTTCCGGGAACCGTCCTCCTTGTATCACACGAAGAATCGTTCTATAAAGAATGGGCACATAAGACGATCAATATAGAGAAACAATGAAACATTGGCTAACGCAGCCATCCCCACTTTGTCAACCGGGGCAGGATAAGCATAGCAATCATAGGCGCGCTATCGGGAATCCAGTTCCACCAGCCTCTTATAATGGCCATCCTGCTCCATTAATTCGGCGTGCCTGCCTTTCTCGCATACCTGTCCGCCTCCTATGACATATATCATGTCCGCTTTTTCAATAGTCGAGAGGCGGTGTGCTATCACAAGCGTTGTCCGTCCTCCCATGAGCGCCTCGATCCCTTTTTGTACGAGGCGCTCGCTCTCTGTATCCAAAGCAGAAGTCGCCTCATCTAAAAGGAGGATGGGCGCATTCCTGATAAAAGCACGGGCAATCGCAATCCGTTGTCTCTGTCCGCCTGAGAGGCTTTCCCCACGTTCCCCGACAAGCGTATCATATCCGTCCGGGAAGGCCATGATAAACTCATGGGCATAGGCACGCCTGGCAGCTTCCACGACTTCCTCATCACTTGCGCCCAACCGTCCGTACCGTATGTTCTCCCTGATGCTTGTCGCGAACAGATAAGCATCCTGTGGGACATAGGCAATCTGACTATGCAACTCGTCCGGCGCATATCCGGGCAACGGTTTCCCAAGCACTTTTATCATGCCATCATTTAACTGATAGAAGCCTAAGATCAGTTTGACTATCGTACTCTTGCCACCGCCGCTTTCCCCGACAAGCGCCACTGTTTTACCCCTTTCCACGGTAAGGCCAACTCCTTTTAGCGCCATCCTTGCATCATTGTCCAAGCCGCTATAGGAAAATACCGCGTCGCTGATGACAATTCCCTCTGCATCATTTTCTCCCGGGATTACCTCTCCCCTCCAAGCATTGTCTGCGCTAGCCTGGACATCCGTCCCCTGTACCGGCTCGTCCAAAATTTCAAATACTCTATCCGCAAGGACAAAAGAATCTATTAACATGCCCCATGCACTGCCAATATTGCTTAAGAAATAGGTCACCATGTCCTGTAAGCTAAGGATCGCTACTACCGTGCCGAAATCAACCAATCCGGCAAAAGACATGAACACCCCGATTATCAGGATCACAATATTGCACAAGAACCCAAATGCCCATTCTACTGCCTGCACATCGGACATCCTGCAAAACCGCTTCATTGACGCATCCGCTACATCCGCATTCATAGCAGCATATCTCTCAACCATCGTCCCCGCTCCTGAGAACATCTTGATGACATCCATCCCTGCCAGCACATCCGTCAGCCTTTCCGTACATAAGGCAAATAATTTCTGTATCCCGACTGCCATATCGCGAAGCGGCCTTGAAAGGCGCATATTCACTCTTACCGATACCAGGCTCACAATAAGCACCATAATCCCTATCCGAAAATCTAACATGAGAATAAGAATGATCGCAGAGCCTCCGATCATCAAAGGATCAATGACTCTCCGATGCCTGTTCGCCAGAGAAGTTTTGATGTCCTCCACATTGAAGCATAATTTCTGTATGGAATCGGCGGTGTGGTGGCCTTCAAAATATGACATCGGCAAGCGGAATAAATGTCCCATCACCCGCAAGCGGAGCCTCTGCATGATCTGGCGGATCTGATACATATAGTTAAAAAGGATAATGCATTTTGCCATATTTGCTATCAGCACAACCATGGCAATCCAAAGTGCAGCTTTCAGCAATGCCATATCGGAAGCTATCACCGCATTGATAATTTTCTGATAAAATAGCGCGTTCATTGCACTTACAAACACTTCTGTAACAGGAATGACCAACAGGCTTGCCCAATACACGCCAGCCTTTTCAAATAGCGAGAGATATTTCCGGATCCCTGCCACTGTTATTTTGTCTTTTTGCATACCTACCTCCATGATCTTACTCAACGGAATCTCCAATCGATAGAATCTCCGATCAGCGGAACCCCAATCAGCAGAACCCCTATCAGCGAAACCCCTATTCAGTGGATCCCCAATCAGCGGATCCCCAATCAGCGGATCCCCTAATCAATATATTCTCCAATCCGGCTCCGTCAAAACAGATTTGCGGCAACATTTGCCCTTACCTCAACTACCCGGCCATGCTCCATGGCAACGATATAATCCGCATTTTTTATCGTAGAGAGCCGGTGCGCAACGACAAGCGTCGTGCGCCCTTTCGCCAGGCTATCAAGCGCTTTCTGCACGTCGGTCTCCGCCTGGACGTCAAGCGCGGAGGTTGCTTCGTCCAGGAGCAGGATCGGCGCGTCTTTTAAGATCGCCCTCGCGATGGAGATACGTTGTATCTGCCCTCCCGATAAGCGTGATCCCCTTTCCCCGGCAAGCGTATCATAACCTTGTGGCAACCCGCTAATGAAAGCGGAAGCATTCGCCGCCTCCGCAGCCATGCGGATCTCTTCCTCATTTGCCGAAAGCTTTCCCATCGCAATATTCTCTCCCACTGAGACCGGAAACAAATAGGAGTGCTGTGATACATAGGACAGCCGGGCGCGCAACGCTTCCAAATCCCAATCATCCAGCGGTACGCCATCAATGAAAATGCTGCCTTGCTGTGGCCGGTAAAATCCGCATAAAAGCCGCAGCAATGTACTCTTGCCTCCCCCACTTGCCCCGATGACTGCCACGGTCTTGCCCCGTGGCACTTGGAAGCTCACACCATTTAATACAGGAACGCCTTCCTCATAGGCAAATGACACATCCCTAAATTCTATGGCAGGCGCATCGTCTATCCCGCTCACTGCCTTCCCCTCCGGCTCTATCGGCGTATGTAAGATCTCAAACACTCTCTCCGCTGCCGCCAAGGCCACTTTGCTGTTAAAGGCTCTATTCGCCATGTCATTGATCGTTTCCACCATCTTCGGCAAAAGGGCGAAAAACGCTACCAGGCCACCCACCGTCAGCTTCCCCTGTATACAGAGCCATCCTCCCGCCACAAGGCAAACTATAGATGAAAGTGTCCCCGATAAAATCCAAAATGCCCGTCCCTTATATTGGTTCATATCATTATGGATTGCCATATCCGTCATTTTCTGAACATGATTGCGATAGTCCTCTAAAAGAGGCTTCTCCAGAGAATAACTCTTAACGACTTCTATGCCTCCTATCATATCTGCCGATGAGCTAATGACATCCGCCGAATATTGCATATATGCTTTGGAGCCTGCCTTAAACCTCGTCGTCAGCATAGCGCCAAACGGCAGGCAGATTAGCGTCGGCAGAATGGAAAGCAAGAACAAAAGCGGATTCAGGTATAGCAAATAGAGCAAATAGAAAATAAGCAGAAACGGATTCCGTATGACAAGGATGAGATCATCCTGTACGAAACTGCTGACCCGGTTCACATCATCTGTCAGCCTAGAGAGGATATCCCCAGAATGGCTCTTCGCCATACATTCCGTCGTCATTTTCGTAATATGGATTACCGCATCGTCTTTCACCTCTTGTAACACTTTCGTTGCCACGCTCCCGGATGCATACCGTGTCATCCATGCACAACCGGCTCCTACCACGAGAATACAGACGCACATGAAAATGATCTTTCCGATATCCCCAAGCGTCCCTGCAGATAACCCGTCAACCACACGCTTCAATAACGCAGAGCCGGCAACGCCACATCCGGCGCACATCGCTCCCGCTAAGAACGCAACCAGCATGAGCATTCTATGCTTACCCACATACTGTAAGATATGCTTTAAGATTTCTTTATCTGTCTTCATAACGTGAAACGGCTCCTTTCTCTACAATGAATAATTAGGTACTAGCAAAACGGCACGATAACTTCCCTTTGCTCCAAACCTTTTCTCCTTTATGCCCCTCATCCGCTTTTATCACGCCGATGCGCCAACAATTGGAGTACTGCCTGATTACTTTCATGGCTTCTTCTCCGCGCTCTTGCGGCACAGCAACAATCATGCCAATCCCCATATGGAAATGATAGGGAAATACAGTTTCCCCGATCATGTCTTGTTCAAGGAGAAACCGATATAGAGGCAAGATCGGGAGCGCTCCCAAATCAATGCATGCTCCTAATCCTTCCGGCACCTTCCCAAAAGTTTTATCATTCAACAAAGTATTGCCCATCCGAAAAGCCATATGCAAATATCCTTTCTCTTGCAATGCCGCTATTTCCCTTGTAAACGCTACATTTGCTTTCATCAGCTCATCGAGGAAGAAACTGTTTTCATCAATTTTGGCATGGTAAAGCCCTGGCCTTCTATCTAACATCATCTTCACAAACGGATAATTCGTCGCATCTATGCCCTCTGTCTGTATGCCAATCAAAACGTCCCCCTCTTGTAAGCGATTTCCCACCAGCAATTTGTCTTTGTCCTGGACGCCCACCACCGTAACGCTGATCTCATACTCCTCCGGATGAAAATTAAGCGGCTGGGAAGAAATCTCCATGCCAGTGAAAGAGACTTCATTTTTTTGGCAAATCTGTTGGAATGCCTGCGCCATGAGATATAATTGCTCCTGGTTATAATTCCCGCATACGATCATCGCTTTTAAAATCACCGTTTTCATGCCATGTTGTAAGATAAAATTCATGGCATTTGCAGCCACATCCGCACAGATTTCCTGATTGTATCGGTACTCTTTCGCTAACTTCTCTTTAGATCCCGGTACGCAGGTGATACAGGCATAGACCGGCTCCCGCATCTTAGCCGTATCTATCTGGAAGAGACAAGCATCCGCATAATCTGCTGACAAAATATTCTGCTCGTGGGCATTGAGCTTCATGATCTCCGTTTTTAAGGCATGTAGCTTCTGGACATCTAAGCCTGAATCCCGGTAAGCGATACGCCTGTTTTTCCACTCATCCTCGCTTAATAGCACATCGGCTGTCACGTTTAAAAGCATTGATATCTCATACAGCATATCAACCGTAGGCAGGCATTTCCCTGACTCCCACTTTGAAACTGCCTGATAAGAAATATGCAAAAAATCCGCAAGCTCTCTTTGTGTGATCCCTTTTTCTTTCCTGAAAAAAGCAATTCTTTTCCCTATATTTTCCCTATTCAACATATTCCACCAGCCTTTCATCCTCTATTCCTATAAAAGCCCCATCCTGTACGCTTTTACTCTATCATGCCCGTCTTCTGCGGGGCAAAAACGCTTTGGAAGGCAGGGCTGCCGCCCTGCTGCTTTCCGCTATCAATATATCATGTAAGCGCTTTCCTATCAATAACCGCTTTGTCGAGCCAGCTCCTGTCATATCAACCACAGGTTGTGTCTTGCCTGGCTTTTATATCATCAGCCATGGCGCCCTTGTTCTTACAGACAATCCCGAAACGTCAAAAAATCCCGTCGGTTCTAAACGCCAGAACTAACGGGATTCTTAAGATCAATTCTATATTATCGCGAATCATGACCATATCATGCGTACTGCTTACTTCCACTTCCCCGGATAAACAACCGCATCATCAGCAATAATTGCTTCGAAATGTTGTAGGTTCTTTAACAGATAATCCTTTTCCAGAACTTTATTCTGCTCTAGAATATCATTTATAAAAGAATGGATATCCGATTTATCCGTATTGGTATAATCACTCTCTATCTTTGTCTGATTGATTTTCTTCTGCCAGTCTGCAAATTCTTTCTTCTCTTTTGCAGATGAATTCGGAAGGATCGCCCCCTCGCTCTTGTAATCTCCTGACATGCCGATCACCTTAAAAACCGGGTGGCAGCTTCGGCTATGATAAACTCAATTTTACGCTG